>NZ_FQTQ01000108.1 GCF_900128525.1 methanotrophic endosymbiont of Bathymodiolus puteoserpentis (Logatchev) | reverse complement strand
TGATGATATAAGGGCGCTTACTCGTTACATGCACTTTGATAGCTGGCAATCATTACTGGAATTTATGCTGAGAGGGCTAGAAATTCCGATACCAGAAATATGAGAAATCCTAAATTGAGAATTGCTGTGTGTACAGGCTTTATTCCAAGTTTGACTTAGATTCTTGTGTAGATTGCTGAAGACTGTGCCTATTAGTTTTTCGGGGATGCTATTTAGTTCAATATTGAATTTAGCTAATTCGGGAAAGGCTAAAGGGTCATTTAGGGTGGCTAGAAAAGAGGCATTATTAGGGCTAGCTTGCATGGTATCGTCAATAAGCCAGGCCTCTATTTCAAAACCAGCAATAGGTGCTTTTTGTGAGCAATGCCCTTGCTTGATTAAATCTTTTAAGCACTCAGTTTCTTGGTTTAATTTTTGATAAAACTGAGTAAAGTCACTTGGGTTAAATGCACTGATGTTTATTTCTTGTCCCATAGTGGCTTCCTTGGGGTTGATATAAAGTAAAGTCGATTATTCGTAGGGCGGACTTTAATCCGCTGAGGGTTCAGTTTTTAACTAGATCTTAAATTATACGAAATATTAGGAAGTAAATGCGCTGATTTCCCTGTATTCCGCAAGCTTCACACAGGGCTACATCACTATAGCTTAATCTTCACTTTAATTGGCAGTATCTCTCAATACAAGCGGGCTGAAGTCCGCTCTACTAATGATTGAAAGATACGCCTATGCCACTTAGAGCGCAATAGCCTTCGGGGTGTTTAGCTAAATATTGTTGATGTTCATTTTCCGCATAATAAAATTGGGGGGCGGGTAAAATTTCAGTGCTAATTTTGTCGAGTCCGGCTTGAGTAAGGCGTTGTTGGTAGTGTTGCTTGGAACTTAGAGCTGTATTAAGTTGCTCATCCGTTGTGGCGTAAATGGCTGAGCGGTACTGTGTACCTATATCATTTCCTTGACGCATACCTTGTGTGGGGTTGTGTGCTTGCCAAAATAAAATCAGTAAATCTTGGTAGCTTATTTGCTTTGGGTCAAAGAGTATTTTTACGACTTCAGTATGCCCAGTTAAACCCGTACAAAGCTCTTTATAAGTAGGGTTTGGGGTGATACCTCCGGAATAGCCCACTGCTGTACTAAATACACCTGCTTGTTGCCAAAAAAAACGTTCTGCTCCCCAAAAACAGCCCAAGGAAAAAATGGCTGTTTGCAGTGCTGCAGGGAAAGGTGGTGCGATAGGTTTGCCTGTAACAAAGTGTGGTTCAGGCGTGCATAGTGGCGTATTTCGGCCAGTTAATGCCTCAGCTGCATTGGGTAGCGTTAATTTTTTTTGTGAGAAGAGCATAAGCCTGGGATCATCCTTTAAATTTTATTGGGTTGTTACTATAGCTGACTTAGTTAGGTCTTCGCGCATTTTTTGGGTAAAGATTTGGACATTATTGCGGCCAGATTCTTTAGCATAATACATGGCAATATCAGCGCTTTTTGCTAGACTAACTTCATCTTGGCCATGCTCAGGATAGCTGGCAATTCCTAAGCTAGCGGCTATAGATAATACGTGTTCTTGGCAAATAAAGGGTTGGTTAAGCGCATGGCGAATTTTTTCGGCAACTATAAACGCATCATTCTGGCTTTCAATAGTAGGTAATAAAATAATAAATTCATCTCCACCGACACGCGCCACTGTATCCGACTCACGTAGATAGCTCATAATACGTGTTGCGACATCTTTTAATAATAAATCACCAACCGCATGGCCATACTCATCATTGACGGGTTTAAACTTATCCAAATCCAGAAAAATGAGTGCTAAGTGCTTTTTATTTCGTTTGGCGGCATGTAAAGCTTGTTCTAAACGGTCACTGAGCAGGGTGCGATTAGGTAAGCCTGTTAAGGGATCATGTTCTGCTAAATGTTTGATGCGCCTTTCGATCTGTTTGCGTTTGGAAATATCATTTTTGGCGGCAATAAAATGTTGGATCTTCCCTGTCTCATCAACGACGGGCGAGATATTTAATTCTTCATCATATAAGCTACCATCTTTACGACGATTGATGATTTCACCTTGCCAAGGCTTGCCGCTCCGAATGGTTCTCCACAAAGCTTTATAGAAACGGCTATCCTGTTGTCCCGATTTAATTAATTCGGACGGTCTATGTCCTATCGCTTCGGTAGCATGATACCCCGTTAATTTTTCGAAAGCCGGGTTAACCCATTCTATATTACCGTATGTATCAGTAATCATTACACTTGTTTGCGATGCTTCTAATGCGGTCACTAGCATTTTGTTACGGTCAGTAATTTGTTTTTCTTGAGTAATATCTCTAAAAGCGACGACGGCACCTAAGCTTGTATTAGGTAAATGTATAGCCGCTACATTAAAGGCTACGGTAATTAAATGACCGTCTTTACACACAAATTTTTCTTCTGCCCTACGTGTTTTTCCATCAAGTAAAGTTTGTATTACTGGGCATTCATGGACATGATAGCTATGAAATAACGTTGGTACATGATTGCCTAATACTTCAACTTCAGTGTAACCCAGTAGTTTTAGTGCAGAAGGGTTGATAAAAGTACAACGGCCTTGATTATCGAGCCCGTAAACACCTTCAGCTAACGCATTGAGTAACGTGCTATGTTGCTCAACTTTTTCTATTATTTGCAGGCGCTGCTGAATAATACGCCGGTTAAAAATTAATAAATACAGGCCAAGCACTAAGATCAGCAATAGTGCGATGGTGGCAATGATAATTTGGAATGGATAGCGTTTCCAGATATCCAATAGAGTAAAATGAGGGACTGAGTCAAAAGGAGGGGCGCGTAGGGCACGTAAAATATCTTCTACCGGTGAATAGTTCATCGGTATGTTAAAGCCTATCACGCCACTCACTTTCTCGGAACTATTACGGAATAGTAATAAGGCAGCAGTAAATTGATTAGCAAGGTCTGAGTCAATATGGGATAGTGCAGCAATAGGCCACTCTGGGTATAAACGAGTTGATAACAGATAAGGGAAATTAGGAATATTTTGCTTATTAATAATTTTTAGGTGCGATAAATCTAAGCTATGCTCTTGTTGTAAAGCCTCTAATACACCGGTACGTACAAAGCCAATATCGGCTTGTTTGTTGAGCACAGCATCAACTACATTATCATGTGGCATTCCGGTGATAAGCAGCTGTTCTGGTTTGGGTAATGGAAGACCCGCTTGAAATAAAGCAAAACTTTGCATTTGATAGCCACCGAGTGAATACGTGTTAGTTACTGCAATATGCTGGTTTTGTAGGTCTTTAAGTTGGTTAATATCGGCACGTGTTGCTAAAGTAAAAATAACGCCTGCAAACGCAGTTAATGTATGTTGATCTGTTTGTTTGACCAGACTTGCCAGGGGCGAAGATAAGTTATATCGTTCTTTGAGTTGAATATAACTCCCTGGATTAGTGAGGACGAAATCAATTTTTCGTGTGGCTATAGCATTATCAAGCTCAAGGACAGTGAAAGCCTCAATAATAAAATTACGCTGAGGTATTGTTTTTTTGAAGTAATTTTCTAAAGGTTTCCAGTGAGCTAAGGTTTCTGCTTTTGGACGGTAAGCCAAAACACCTATTTTTACGAGTTTATTGCTAGCTTTTACGGAGGCGAAAACAGAATTAATAGAAAAAAAGCCTAATAAGACTAGGGCTATGGCAAAATAGTGTACTAGTATTTTCCTTGTGTAAGCTATTAATACTGCCTGAAAAATTCGCATATAGTCATGGTCCATTCGAAGACAGTTAATTTTAGCATAATAGCAGATAATAATTGACTGCTTTGTAAAAGCTCAGATATTGCTTAATATCGCAGTATCTAATGCGCTTGCCTTTTAAGGCTGCCATAGCCAGTATATATTTATATAGGTATCACCTTTCCCTGAAAAATTACAGTAATTTAAGCAGAGTTTCTGCTTTAGACCTCTCAAATTCTCCAGATCCTTCCACGCCTAAGTATTTAACTTCACCACTATCCACAAGCATAGCAAAGCGGAAGCAACGAATACCCATGCCACCCTTAGTTAAATCACGCTCTAAACCCAGAGCTCGAGTATAGATTGCACTCCCATCAGCCATCATGCGTACTTTCCCTGTAGCATTTTGTTCTTTACCCCAAGCAGCCATAACAAAGGCATCATTGACTGATAAACACCAGACCTCATCGACCCCTTTTGCTTTAAGTTGTTCGGCATATTTAATATAACCGGGTAAATGTTGTGCAGAACAAAGTGGTGTAAAGGCGCCAGGTACACCAAAAATGATAATTTTTTTACCTTGCGATTGCTCTATGACATCTAGTGTTTGTGGATTAGTTGGGCAGGCTGTTGAGCTATCGAATTCAGTGCATTCAGTCAGTTGGCCTGCGGGTAAATGATCGCCTATAGAAATAGTCATGGAGGTTCCTTGTTTACATTGTGAAGTTATAACATTTGCACAGCCACTTGCTGGTGTCAAGAAATTAGTCAAAAGTAGATGAATATAATAAATTCTAGGTAAATTATTGGTCGGTGTGTAAATCGCTGGGTAGAATACCGAATAATATATTAATTAATAGCAGGTGCCTCTTTTGGATTTTATTGAACAGCTAATACTTTTTAGCATCTCTTTGTTAGCCAATACCTTTTCCTCATTTAGTGGTGGCGGAGCGGGACTTATTCAATTTCCTGCTTTGATTTTTTTAGGGTTAAGTTTTTCAGTGGCTCTAGCAACACATAAAATCGCCAGTGTCGCACTGGGAGTAGGTGCGGCTTTACGTTATTTAAAAAGTAGTCCATTGGAACGTTATTTTGTTCTTTTGATTCTGGGAGCGGGTGTGCCGGGAGTTATTATTGGAGCACGCGTGATTCTTTTTGTGCCTGACCGTATTGCTATGATTGCTTTGGGTATTTTGACTGGCGGTTTAGGCGTTTACTCTATATTAAAACCTGATTTAGGACAGAATTATCGCAGTAAAAACCGAGATTATCGAGGTTATATGATCGGTGGATTAGTGTTGTTTTTTTTGGGAATTTTAAATGGCTCTTTAACCTCAGGAACAGGGTTATTTGTTACTCTATGGTTAGTCGGTTGGTTTGGTATGGATTATCAGAGAGCGATTGCCTACACTTTGATTCTGGTTGGTTTGTTTTGGAATGGCTCGGGCGCGGTGACTTTAGGTTTGTATGGTGCGATACGTTGGAGTTGGCTCCCAGCTTTGTTGCTTGGTTCTTTACTGGGTGGTTATTGGGGAACGCATTTGGCAATTAAGCATGGTAATCGTTGGATTAAGCGAGCTTTTGAGTTGGTGACTTTGCTGATTTCAGCGAAACTTTTATTGAGTAGTTGAGTAGTTGAGTAGTTGAGTAGTTGAGTTAGGGAGTCTTCAATAATCCGACAGCCAGCCCTTCTAAGGCTGGCAGTGCTGTATATGTTGCCAGCTTGCTTTTTTTGATCGACCTTTTAAACGTAAAAACAGCTGGACCAGTTATTTATAGAAGATTAGAGGCTTTAGTCTTCTTTATACCCAGAAAATCCCTGTTGAACACTGCCTCTAACTGGGCGTGATAAAAATGTTTTATTTAAAAGACTGAATGAAAAGGCTTCCTCTCGATTCCATGGCCAAAGTGAAACCATACGTGCCATGGCACAATAACCAAAAATTATCTGCGCCCAAGTGCCAATATATGGAACCCAATATAACCACTGCATCGATTCTGGCAATGAAACTAATAAAAGCATGAGATACCAGAAACGCACTTGAACAGGAAAATCTTTTAAGTTTCCTGCCCGAAAAATATAGTGGACGAGTTGGAAAGAGGTCAGGCCGATTGCCAGCATAAAGCCCCCACCATTTCCCAACACGCCACCCGTAAGCAGTATTGCTGTTACCAGCCAATACCACCAGCTAATATCTTTGTATTCAAACATCAACATATTGACTTACCTTGTATAATAACAAACCAGAGAACAGTCAAAAGGAATAATACCTTTAACCATCCTCTGGTTTTTCATTAACTATCAATCATTTTTCATCTGCCGACCAATAATCCGCATAGTCCCGATAAAAAAATGCAATGCGCGGCGAACATCTGGATCATTTAGAGAACTCATTAACGAAAATAGCCCAGGTGGTTTTTCCAATGCTTCTGTTTGTGCATTTGCCATCCGCACTGCGTTTCCACCCGTCCAGCCCAATGCCATAACTTCTTCAGCGACTTTAGTGGTTTTTTGCAGTGCTGCTTCATCTATAAATGCGATGTTATCAGAGACTAGCGATAACAAATCGACAATATTATCAAATCTACCCGCCTGTATTAGCGGTGCTGTTTTATCAATTAAATTCTTTAGACTGGGACAGCTTATAAATCGTAGGGTGGGCAATCTCTTCTGCCCACCGTGATGCATCCTTAATGGTGGGCAAAAAAAACTGCCCACCCTACTTTTTGCATGAATATTTATCCCGCTTTAAGCTGGTAGCCTATCAATCAATATGTTTTAACGCACTAGACGGACATTGCTTGATGACGTTAACGACTTCATTTTCAGCTGCTTTGTCAGGCTCAATAATAAATTGCCCATTTTCAACCTTAAAAACCTCAGGTAATGACTTAACGAATAGCCCTGAATGACTACATTGTTTTTCATCCCATTGTATTTTCATAACCTTTACTCCTAGCTATTTTCGGCAGTTGTTGGGTCAATCATGGTTTTAATTTCCGCAATTGAATTAGCAGGAAATTCACCACGCTCGGCATGGGTTTTAATGGTCTGTTCATCAGGGGCGATATAAACACAATACACTTTATTAGCGGTGACATAGCTTTCTAGCCACTGAATTTTCGGCCCCATATCCTGCAAAATAGAACAGGATTTTTGTGAGATTTGTTGCAAATCAGTTGCGCTTAATTGACCTGCATTAGGAATTTCTCTTTCAATAATATACTTTGGCATAATGCCTCCTACCTAATAGTTGACCAGTCATCTTTAACTGATCGTTTAAAAAAGATATAACGATTGATATGATGGGCCTGTAGTAGCATATCTGTTATATCAAGAATGTCTTCAGGTTTAAACCAGAAGACTAATGCGCATCGTCATGGTGCCATTTTGGCATCATCACAATACAATTTGGATTTAAACCCTGATCTTTAAAGGTATCAATACTGGTTTTAACGCGCTGCGTTTTTAAATCAACCACGGTAATAGAGCCATCACTCATATTGGGTAAATTTAACAGGCTATTTTGCACAAAGGCATAGCGTTCATCAGGTGATAACACAGTATGATGTGAGCCATTGGCCGTAGGAATGGCTTTTAGCAATTTAGGCTTGGCAGGATTTTTAATATCAAAAATATTTAAGTAGCCAGGGCTTGCCGTGGTGATATACATTTGGTCAAGCTTATGATTAAAATAAATCTCTAAAGGCACCCCTTGCTTTAAGGGATTAAAATCAAACGCAGGCGAAAAGCTAAAGCTTAAACTCATGCTGTTCCATACCCCAGTCCACAAGGTGTTACCAAACATATTGGTAATATAAAGCCTTTCCGGATTAGATTTAGGGACAAACACGGCTTCAACAGGGGCAACGCCTGAGGGTGATGCTTTATTTGACATTTTATGCGTCGAAAGCACTTTACCACTCCGCGCATTCAGAACAGTAATCGTTTCTTCAGACTCACTTAAATCAGGGCTGACCGTATTGGCAACCACAATCCGATTAATTTTGTCGTTTAAGCCAATACCGTGCGGGCGACTAATAAAGCGCTTGCTAGAGGCTGTTTTAGGCGCAGAAATCACTTTAATTTGTTGATCGGTTTGTGCATCTCCCATAATGACATTGCTTGAACCCATACAGGTTAAAAACCATCTTTTTTTATCCGCTGAAAAAACCATATCTTCAGCGACCTGACATTTTGGTACGGAGATGGTCTCAAGCTTGTACGGCTTTTTTGTCATATCCATTACTTGTAATGGATTACTTCCTAACCCTGTCACATAGGCTTTAGTCACATCTTTATTGTAAAAAACATGGTGTGCGACAACACCGACAGGCAAAGGAATATTTTCTACAATTTTGCCAAAATTAGCCGACTCAAGGTCAATATCAATAATTGCTAAACCTTCTTTTTTGGGTGTTTGCCCCGGTTTACTTTCATAATTGACCAATGCCAAGACTTCTGCCTGAGCCATTATTGGGCAAAGTAAAGCTATCGTCAGCAGGGATTTTTTTAAAACAGCTATTTTTTTCATTATTCTTCCTCAAGTATTTATTATTGTTGTTGAGTTATCATCCCTTAGTCGCTAGTAAAAACACACTGCTATGCAGTTTTGTTATAACGCTATTCATTTATTGTGGTGTGCTGATCGCTAATTTCGCTTCTTTCCAAGCATTCATGCCGCCATTAATATTCTTAATATGGGTAAAGCCCATCTGTTGTAAAACAACCGCTGCCATGGCTGAACGTCCAGAACTGGCACAAAATAACAACCATTTTTTATCACGATCCTGCAATTCGTCACGACGACCTGCATATTGCCGATCTGCTGCTGGCTCCAATATACCGCGCGGCACATTTAATGCGCCTGCAATAGTGCCTGCATTAAATTCAGCAGGTTCACGTACATCTAGAACCTGGTAGCCTTCCTCTAATAGTGCTTGCACTTCAGAAACATCAATTTCTTGGATTTGTGATTTTGCTTGTTTAACAAAATCCATTAAGGTTTTTTCTGAGTTCATTATAAAATCCTGTTCTTGTTATTATATGACCAGTCATCTTTAATTGGTCGTTTAAAAAAGCGATACAGCGGTATCACTGTATCGCTCTGCTTTATGATGGCTTTACTTTTCCTTGACGATAAAATAATCGTCTAATAAAGTCTCACAAAATTCTTGCAATGGCTGTACCGATTGCTCAATTTTCATACGTAATAATGCGCCCTGCCAATTATTAACCAATAAATTGGCCATCATTTCAGCACTTCTATCCTGGCGTACCGTGCCTTGTGTCTGTGCTTGCAATAAGGCTTTATATTGCAATAATCGGTAGCGTTCAACCGCCGATTTCAGTGCCTGATTACAAAGCTCACTGGTATCACCGACTTCTCCTATCATATTGCCCAGTAAACACCCCCCTTTATAGCCATTTTTTGCAGCAGCAATAATCAGCTCGGCATAGTAATTTTTTAAAGCTGCTAAGGCATCCTCAGGCGAGTGTTCAATATGTTGTTTTAATAGCTGAATAAACGGCTCGATATAGTGGCTAATGGTTTCTACTGCAAAAGCCTCTTTGCTATCAAAGTAACTGTAAAAAGAACCTTTAGAAACCTGAGCTGCCTTGGCAACTTCATTGATCCCCACAGCATGATAGCCATGCGTCATGAGTAAATGCACACCTTGGTCAAGTAAATTATTGCGTTTGATTTGTTTGCTAATCTTCATTGGGTAGTTAATATACGACTGGTCATCTATTGCGTCAAGGGGTTTTTTTTGGGTAGATTTCCACAAAATTATTTGTAACTGTTTTACTGCTTATTGCCATCTTGTATTGAGGTGACAAATGAAAATATGTGATCGAGTTCATGTTCAAAAATTTATAAATGCTTACTAGAGCAAGTTTATAGAGCCTGTTAAATGCTTAAATAAACCTTAAGATATTTTAAATTTTGAGGTGTAGTTTATGTGTGGAAAATTAGGTGCAAGTGAAGTGGATACTATCAAAAATATGATGACTATGACCGTTTATTTTGTACTTGCTGATATTTTTGATTTAGATGTGATGGATATTAAGCCTAGTTTCGATTTGGAAAAAGATTTACATATAACGAACGATCATAAGGCTTTGCTAAGTGGGGCGGTGATGGATATGTTTAATGGCTGTGAGTTAGATTTTTCAACTATGCATAAGGTTCAAGATGTTATAGAGCAGATAGTTATTGTGGAGCCTATTCATTCCTCGGTTCATTAACCAAGTAAGCCGATTGGTTTTTCTGCTTTCCCTTTGCTCGTACGATCTACGAGAAGGGCGAGGGGAGGAATTCATAGTTGTTCCGCTTGAAAAATATAGCTTATAAATATATTTTGGATGATTATATTTTTTTACTTCCCTGTTACAAACAATAGAGGCTGTTTTTAACGAGAGTGTGAAGTGGAGTTTATTGAGTATGCACGATAGTAAAGGGTGAGCAGTGCCCACCCCAAGTTTATTCTTACATATTGTCTAATATTGCTTTTTTTACTGCATCTAAAGAGGCATCAACCGATACAGGGTGTGTCTCAGTACACTGTTGAATTGCCGTATCAGGGTCTTTTAAGCCATTACCTGTTAAGGTACAAACAATTGTACTGCCTTCAGGGATTTTTCCAGTGGCAATATCATTTAATGCGCCAGCTAATGAAGTCGCTGAAGCAGGTTCACAGAAAATACCTTCATAAGCAGAGAGCATTTTTTGTGCAGCGAGGATTTTTTCATCAGAAAAGCTATCAAACCAGCCGCCTGACTCTTTTTGTACATTCCACGCTAAATCCCAAGACTGTGGATGACCAATGCGAATAGCCGTTGCTATTGTTTCTGGGTTATCAATCATTTTTCCAGCGGTGAAAGGTGCAGCACCGGCTGCTTGATAGCCGCACATAACAGGTGTATTGCTACTTACTGCGGCAATTCCGTTGGTTTCTTTGGCGTATTCGCTATAACCTTTCCAGTAAGCGGTAATATTACCGGCATTACCCACAGGTAAACAATGGAAGTCAGGCGCTCTACCTAATTCATCAACAATTTCAAAAGCAGCCGTTTTTTGGCCTTCGATTCGAAATGGGTTAATTGAGTTAACAATAGTCACTGGCGCATGATCAATAACTTGTTTAACCAAGCTCATGCCTTCGTCAAAGTTACCTCTGATTTGGATGATTTCTGCACCATACATTAAAGTTTGTGCTAATTTTCCTTGAGCAATTTTGCCTTCGGGAATTAAAACAAAGGCTCTAATGCCAGCGCGGACAGCATAAGCGGCTGCGGCTGCAGACGTATTACCTGTTGATGCGCAAATGATTGCTTGGCTACCATCTTCAACAGCTTTAGTGACGGCCATACTCATGCCGCGATCTTTAAATGAGCCTGTTGGGTTTAAGCCTTCATATTTGATATATATTTTAACATTCTTGCCAATCAACTTAGGAATGTTATGTAACTCAATAAGTGGCGTATTACCTTCGCCTAAGCTAATAATTCGTGTTGAGTCGCTGACTGGAAGACGGTCTCTGTAATGTTCGATTAAGCCTGTGTAACGTGTATGTGTTGCCATGGGTAATTATCCTAATGTTTCAAGCCGGATGCGTGTTACCTGACCGGTAACAGATGATAAATTTTTAATTGTAGAAATGGCATCGTCCATTTCTTTTTCGATGGTTTTTTGCGTGAGCATAATAATCTGGACAAGGGTTTGATCGGGTAGCGGCTCTTTTTGCAAAATAGCTTCGATGCTGATATTTTGTTGTGCAAGTATTTGGGTGATTTGTGCTAGGGTGCCGGGTTTATCTTCAACCGTTAAGCGCAAGTAATAGGCGGTCTCTATTTGCTCGTGTGTCAAAATATGTAAGTCAGCAATAGAGTCTTCTTGAAAGGCAAGATGCGGAACTTTATTAATTGAGTTGAGAGTTAAAGCGCGCGCGACATCGACCACATCCGCAATGACTGCGGAAGCAGTAGCTTCTGCGCCAGCGCCAGCACCATAGTATAAAGTTGGGCCAACGGCATCGGCATTGACTAAAACGGCATTCATTACGCCATCAACATTAGCCAGTAAACGGCGCTCAGGTATTAGGGTGGGGTGCACTCTAAGCTCTATACCTGCCTTGGTTTTACGGGCAATACCTAAGTGTTTAATACGGTAGCCTAATTCATTGGCATATTCGACATCAGCACGGGTGATTTTGGTAATGCCTTCGGTGTAAACATTTTCAAATTGTAGTGGGATACCAAAAGCAATGGAGGCGAGAATCATTAATTTATGACCGGCATCAATGCCTTCAACATCAAACGTTGGATCTGATTCAGCATAGCCTAGCGCTTGTGCTTCTTTAAGTACATCATTAAAATCACGACCTTTATCGCGCATTTCTGTGAGAATAAAGTTGCCTGTACCATTAATTATGCCTGCTAGCCAGTTGATATGATTACCGCTCAGGCCTTCGCGGATTGCTTTGATAATAGGAATGCCACCAGCGACCGCAGCTTCATAAGCGACGATGACATTGGCTTTACTGGCTGCTGAAAAAATTTCGTTACCGTGTAGCGCTATTAAGGCTTTATTAGCAGTGACGACATGCTTGCCGTTGGCTATTGCTTGTAAAACAAGCTCTTTAGCTAAACTGGTGCCACCGATTAATTCTAAAACAATGTCTATTTCAGAGTCATTAATAATTTCGTAGGGGTCAGTACTTAAGCGGATGTCTTGGGTGTCGCACGAACGTTTTCGAGTTAGGTCTCTTGCCGAGGCACAGGTGACAACAATTTCCCTTCCTGCGCGGCGTGAAATTTCTTTGGCATTACGTTTTAAGACATTTACAGTACCGCCGCCGACAGTGCCTAAACCTAAAACGCCTATTTTTACTGGCTTCAAATCAAACTCCTGAGCATGTATAGATAAACAGGTAAGTCCTTTACATTTAACCTATGCTCCTGCTTAGGTTTTATAATTAGTTGATCTAGTGTGTATATTAATAAAGGTGGATTAAAAAATCCGCCTTATAAAAAATTTATTATATCAAATCAGGCCATCTTTTTTGAACATAGCACGGAGTCCGCGAACAGCTTGGCGAGTGCGGTGTTCATTTTCAATTAAACTAAAACGTACATGGTCATCACCAAATTGACCAAAGCCAATACCTGGTGAGACGGCAACTTTGGCATCGGTAATTAGCTTTTTAGAGAACTCAATTGAACCCATAGCTTGGTAGGCCTCAGGAATCGGCGCCCAAACAAACATGGTAGCTTTGGGTTTTTCTATATTCCAGCCTATTGAGTTGAGGCCATCGCACAGCACATCGCGCCGCTCTTTGTACATTGCACAAATCTCAGCAACACAATCCTGTGGGCCTTCTAAAGCAGTGATGGCTGCAATTTGAATAGGGGTAAACATACCATAATCCAAATAAGATTTAATGCGAGCAAGTGCTGCAACTAATTCAGGGTTTCCGCACATAAAGCCAACACGCCAGCCAGGCATATTATAGCTTTTTGATAATGAGAAAAACTCTACAGCAACTTCTTTGGCGCCGGGAACTTGCAAAATAGAAGGGGCTTTATAGCCATCAAACACGATGTCCGCATAGGCAATATCATGTACTACCCATATTTTGTGCTCTTTAGCGACTTCGATGATGCGCTTAAAAAATTCCAGCTCCACACACTGTGAGGTAGGGTTGCCAGGAAAATTAAGAATCAGCATTTTAGGCTTAGGCCAAGATTCCGTGATTGCTTTATGTAATTCTTCAACAAAATCCACCCCTGGTACCATTTTTACATGGCGTAAATCAGCACCGGCAATAACGACGCCATAAGGGTGAATAGGGTAAGCGGGGTTAGGCACCATAACCGTGTCGCCAGGGCCTAGTGTTGCCAATGCTAAATGTGCTAAACCTTCTTTAGAGCCAATGGTGACAATAGCTTCAGTTTCTGGATCTAGGTCGACATTAAAGCGGCTTTTATACCAATTAGTTATGGCGCGGCGCAGCCTAGGAATTCCTTTAGATACTGAATAGCGATGTGTGTCGTGGCGCTGTGTAGCCTCCACCATTTTATCAACAATATGTTGCGGAGTAGGTTGGTCTGGATTGCCCATGCCAAAGTCGATAATATCTTCGCCTTGTGCGCGTGCTTTTGCTTTTAATTCATTAACAATGTTAAAAACATAAGGCGGTAGACGACTAATACGGTGAAATTCTTCCATTCGTGGCTCTTAAAAAGTGGCTATATAGCGAGTTGTATTGTAATTGCGGAGGTTTTTAAAAATCAACCCATTAAGTTATCGTTGTTATCGCAATATGTCAAATCCAGCAGATAGGCTATTATCTACTGGATTCGCCTGTAATAAAATGATTTAGCAATTTTTTTATAAAATTTCTGAGGCATGGTCGGCTAAGCGTGAGCGTTCGCCACGTTTTAAAGTGATATGTGCGGCATGTTCCCATGACTTAAATTTATCCACGACATAAGTTAAGCCTGAACTAGTCGCCGTTAAGTAGGGGGTGTCGATTTGGGATAAATTACCAATACACACTATTTTTGTACCGGGGCCCGCGCGAGTGATAAGGGTCTTCATTTGTTTAGGGGTTAGATTTTGTGCTTCGTCAATAATAAGGTAACGACCTAAAAAAGTGCGACCACGCATAAAGTTAAGTGAACGAATCTTAATTTTGTTCATAACAATTGTTTTTGTGACGTTTTGTTCCCAGTCACTGTTCTCGGTTTGATCGCCTAGTAATTCAAGGTTATCAATTAAAGCACCCATCCATGGTGTCATTTTTTCTTCTTCTGTGCCGGGTAGGAAACCTATGTCCTCACCAACAGGTACTGTTTCGCGTGTCATAATGATTTCTTTATACGTTTTGTCGTCCATGGTCTGTGCTAGACCTGCGGCTAATGCAAGCAATGTTTTTCCTGTGCCTGCGGTGCCGAGTAAAGTGACAAAGTCAATTTCTGGGTCCATTAATACATTAATAGCAAAGTTTTGTTCTCTATTTTTAGCGTTAATTCCCCATGTCATATGGTGACCTTCACGATAATTCTTTGCTAATTCCAAGGTGGCTGTATCATTATCAATACTGCGGACGATAGCTTCAAAATCAGAGTCAGAGCCATTTTCTATATATAAATATTGACTAGGAAACCAGCCTGCAACGAGTGGGCCTGCTAGTTTATAATAGGTATGACCGTCTTCAACCCAAGATTCCATTTTACTGCCATGGGTTTCCCAAAAATCTTCAGGTAAAGCGGTAGAACCGCTGTAAAGTAAATCAATATCATCGAGCGTTTGGTCGCTATGGTAATCTTCAGCTTTTATTTCCAGTGCCGCGGCTTTGATGCGCATATTAATATCTTTAGAAACCAAGATAACTTGCGTATTTGGATATTCTTTGCTTAAGGCTAGAACAATACTGAGAATTGAATTATCAGCTAGACTACCTGGCATTGAAGCAGGTAACTCTGAAGTCATGTGTTGTGTTTGGAAAAATAAACGACCATCAAGGGCATTTTCTTTTTGTCCTGAGCTTTGTAGTTGTGAAAGAGCGAGCCCTTCTTTGATGTCATTCTGATCCGTGCCTTTTAATAAATCATCAATAAACCGGCTGACTTGGCGTACATTTCTAGCAACTTCAGTTACGCCTCTTTTGGCATGGTCAAGCTCTTCAAGTACAATCATTGGGATAAAAATATTGTGTTCTTGAAAATGGAATAAAGCAGCGGGGTCATGCATTAAAACATTAGTGTCTAAAACGAATAATTTTTTATTAGCGCTGATATTCATATCTATGCTCCTAGCTCTTTTAAGGTTTGTAGTACTTCATCAATATGCACTTTGACTTTCACTTTTCGCCATTCGTGAATTAATATGCCATTAGGATCAATGAGAAAAGTACTGCGCTCTATGCCACGTACTTTCTTGCCGTACATGTTCTTCATTTTAATGACATCAAATAAAGTACATAATTTTTCTTCTTGATCAGAAAGTAGGTCAAACGGAAAATTTTGTTTTGCTTTAAAGCCTTCGTGCACACGCACACTATCACGAGAAACACCTAAAATGACGGCATTTAATGCTGAAAATTCAGCTATTTTGTCGCGAAAGTTTTGCCCTTCGGTTGTGCAACCTGGCGTGTTGTCGCGGGGATAGAAGTACAAAATAAGGTATTTTCCTCGGTAGTCGGATAGCTGGATGGATTTATCCCCAGTAGATATTGCTTCAAAATTTGGTACGGGACTACCTAAAGTAACGCTAGACATACTGGCTCCTTGTGCGTGTGGAAATGCTTATATAACTTTAGCGTAGCATAAATATGAAAAGGAGAGTGAATATAAATTTCTTTGAGTGTGGTTGGCTATTTATCATTAATAAATGCTTTATAAAAGTAATGATTGGTCGCTATAGATTACATTATTGGCGTTTTGATTTAATGTTAAAATTAATCTGATTAGATTTATTGTGCAAGAGGTGCAGGAAAATGGCTGATTCTGAACAAGATAAACAAGCTGACAGCAGTTTCGATGATGATTTAGATAAAATGCTGCAGGATACTGTCGATCAAGTGGATAATGACCAAGATGTACTTGATAGTGATGATGCGATTGACCGCTTGCTAGGTGATAGTCAGAGTGATGAGGCCTTAGATGATGAGTTTTCTGAAAGCGTTGATGATTTAGTGGATTCTTTATTGGATGGTGTTAGTGCGGAGCAGGGGCAGGCAGCTGATTTGAGTAATAAAGAGATTGATGAATTTGCGGATGATCAGGGAGAGAATGAAGCCACTGATACAAAGGTTGAAGCTAGCACCGCTCCAGAGCCATCATCTGTGCTTACTGACGATGAAATGAGTGCATTTGCTGATGATTTATTAGCTGAGCAAGAAGGTATTGAGGTCGCTATGCAGGAAAAACCTAAAGTGGATGTAGATTCTACTGAAAGTATGACTGAGATTGATGAATTTTCAGTTGATGATGAGGAGGATGATTTTTTATTGGCAGATTTTGATATTTCTGCTGATGATGATGAGCTTAAAGAAAAAGCTGTAGAATTATCGACGCCTGATCAGGTCGAGCAGGCTGCTGCTGTAGCAAATCCTGAAGTTGTCCCTGAGAGAGTTGATGCAGCCGTTACTCCTAGTTCAAGTAATTCAGTGATGACCAATGATCAGAGTGAAAGGGTTGCTCAGATAGAAAGTGAGTTGGCTGAATTAAAATTAGGGCTTAATTTTTCTGAAGCTTTGGATAAGGTGGTCAAAAATCAAAAAAAAGCTAATAGAGAGTTGGATGAGGCTAATAAGAAGCTTAAAGTGTGGAGTATTAGTGCTTTAGTTGTTGGTGTAATAGCTTTGATTGTAGGGATTACTGTTGTTGTTTTAAACTCGGGAGTGCAGTCAAGTGTTGAGCGTATGCAGGAAAGCTTGATGGATATTGAGGATCGTTTGGCAGTGCCTGCAATTAAATTAGCAGATCCCAATGATGCAAAAATTGCAGATTTGCAGTTGAGTGTGCAAAGTATGCAGGTACTTATTAATAATATACCTGAGCGCTTGAATGCGCTGCAAGGGCAGATGAACTCTATAAATACAGAGGAAATTCAGACGTTAATAGATCAGCGTCTAGTTGATATAGATGAAAAATTAGCTGCTCTTGAGGCTAAGATAGTTAGTTCAAAGCGTGTAAAAGTTAAGCGTAAAGCAGTTAAGCATGCTGTGGCGCAAGAATGGGTGGTAAATTTAATTTCGTTTAAGCAGCGATGGTATACCGATAAAAAAGTACAAGAATATAAACAGAAAGGCATTCCAGCGGAAGTAGTGCCTGTTGATGTGCAGGGCGTTAGGTGGTTTAGGGTGCGAGTAGCCGGATTTAAAGATAAATCGGAAGCGGCAGCTTATGCGATTAAAATGAAAAAATCGCTTAATTTGAACTCTGTTTGGGTTTCGAAAAAATAGCTTAATTAAATTCAGGGATTTTCTCTGGCTATGTTAAAGTGCTTGGTCTTGTTCATGTGAGGGATATATGCAGTTTGTAATCGTTTTTTTACTGTTTGGCTTTGTGCAACCCGTACAGGCTATTACTAAATGTGAGTTCAAGGGGAAAGTGACCTATAAAAAAGGAAACTGTCCTGAGAATTCAGCAGCGAGCTTTTTAGTAAAAAATAAATATATTAAAGAGCAGGATTTGCAGAAAATTCAGCAACAGCGTGTGTTGGCATCAGAACAAGCTCTGGAACAGATGCTTGCTCCAAAGAGTGATAGTGAGGTACCGCTTGAATCAGAACATATACAAAAAGTAAGTAAAAGAATAAAGATATCGAATGAATCAGTACATTTTCAATTACAGACGGTTGAGGAATTCAATAATAGGACAGATAAGGTTTATGCGCCGAATAGGTCAGAGGATTTAAGTGGTAAGCTCTTAGATATGGAACGCCAAGTACAGGAACGTAATAAAGCTCTGCAGCAGTTACAGAAAAATTAGCTATATGGCACTAGCAGAATTTAATTTAATTAAGCAATTTTTTACGCGCCCTGCCAAGCAGGGGAGTACGCAGTTAGCTGTAGGAGATGATTGTGCGTTGCTTGCTGTGCCAGAAGGTTTTGAGTTGGCAATTACCGTCGATACTATGGTTGAGGGCGTGCATTTTTTTACTGATGTAGACCCTAAGCATCTTGGGTATAAGTTATTGGCTGTCAATTTAAGTGATTTAGCGAGTATGGGTGCTGAGCCAGTTGCTATAACATTAGCTTTGACTATGCCAAAAGTTGATGCTTTATGGTTGGAAAGTTTTGCTCAAGGCTTATTTGCTTTAGCTGATAAATATGCTGTCGATTTGATTGGTGGCGATACGACATCTGGGCCTCTAACTTTAACTATTCAAGCAATGGGCTTGGTACCTAGGCAGCAAGCGTTGCGTCGCTCAGCGGCAAAGGTTGGTGATTTGATTTATGTGACAGGTTGTATCGGTGATGCAGGGCTAGGTTTGAAGGTTAAGCAAGGTTATGTGGGCGATAAGGGTTTGCCAGTTTTAGATAGATTTAATACGCCGGAGCCAAGAGTGGTTGAAGGATTGGCGCTTCGCTCTGTGGCTAATGCCTGTGTAGATATTTCCGATGGTTTGGTGGCTGATTTGGGGCATATTTTGGAGAAAAGTTCTGTCGGTGCTAGGTTGGATTATCAGAAAATTCCTGTATCTGATGCTGTTATGGCGTATATAAATGATACACGGGATTGGCGCATGCCTTTAATTGCAGGAGATGATTATGAATTGTGCTTTACGGTTGCGCCAGAAAACGTAGCAGAACTAAGTATTGACTGTACCTGTATTGGTATTATTGAACAAGAGCAAGGTTTAAGGCTGGAGCGTGCAGGGCAGGTGTCTGATTTTGTCGTAGGCGGCTTCGAACATTTTTCATAAAAAATAGTGAGTCTCATGAGAAAAATAGGAAAAAATCAATTAACAGCCAAAGAGATACTGACTAACCCTGTGTTATGTCTGGCCTTTGGTTTTGGTTCGGGACTGGCGAAAAAAGCGCCGGGTACTTTTGGGACTTTAGCGGCAGTACCTATTTATTTGTTATTGGTGCAAGCTGATTTTATTATTTATAGTATCGTAACTGTATTATGTTCTATAGTGGGTATTTGGATTTGTGGTCAGGCGGCAGATTTGTTAGGAGAGCATGATTTTGGCGGTATTGTTTGGGATGAAATTGCTGGTTTATTAATTACTCTGTGGTTTGTTTCTTTTTCATGGCAAAATTTAATAATAGGCTTTATGTTATTTAGAGCTTTCGATATTATCAAGCCTTGGCCTATTAAATGGATCGACCAGCAGGTTTCTGGTGGCTTTGGTATTATGCTGGATGATATTATTGCGGGTATTTTTGCTGGGCTGGTCTTAATGTTTTTAGTCTAATTGAAAAATAAGCTTGTCAGAAGGCAATTAGTCGCCTATGATGGTCAGATAAATCGCGGGGTGGAGCAGCTTGGTAGCTCGTCGGGCTCATAACCCGAAGGTCGTAGGTTCAAATCCTGCCCCCGCTACCAATACTGAAAACGGTTCAGTAAAATTATTGTCAATGATAGTAATTTTACTGAACCGTTTTTTTTATGTCTGTTGTTTTTGTCATAGTATTTTCTTTTGGTGCTTTATCTGTTTTATCCTTCAAAAGGGGCTTGCCATTTTAGGTATGATCTTTGCGAAATTTCTAAATTCGCTATATAAGGGGTATAAACTTTGCAGGAGCTTAATAAATGAAAATTGGTCGAAATGATCCCTGCCCTTGTGGTAGTGGTAAAAAATATAAATATTGTTGTTTATCAGCATCATCTGCGGTAAGTGATGAATTAACAGAATTATTGTCAGATCAAGAATTTGACTCAATAGAAGAGTTGCAGGCAGTAACAGATACTCTTGTGGCAAAACAAAATCATAAGCCACATGATGACTTTTTGGGGCTATCTTCTGAGCAAGTTTTTCGAATGCTTAATTTTGCTTTTGATACTCCTGAACTTTTTCAGTTTTCTGAGCAATTGCTCATTGAGCCTAGTGCTCCTATCTTAATGTTAATCGAGGGGATTATTTCAGCTATTGATGAAACAGGGCTGCAAGCAACAAAAGCTAATGGAAATCTCCCTCAGAAACTTTGTAGAGATGTGTGGAGTGATTACAATAAATTGTATGTTGATCCAGATTTTTCTGGCGTTCATAAGGTAAATAAAGAGGATGATTTTTTTGAGTTACATGTAGCGCGAATTACCCTTGAGTTGGCGGGGTTTCTGCGCAAAACTAAAGGGCGCTTCTATGTAACAAAAAAATACCAAAAAATTGACAACAACTTTGGTGTGAAAGGTATTTATCCTATTATTTTTAAAACTTATTGCCGTAAATTTAATTGGGGTTACTGGGATCGCTATAGCGATACTCCGCTTATACAGCAGTCATTTTTATTTGCGCTGTATTTGTTAAAACAGCATGGTGAAAAAATGACTTTTACGTCTGTGTATGAGGATGATTTTCTACGAGCCTTCCCGATGGTGTTAGATGAAATGGAGGAGGGGAGTTACTTCTCCCCAGAAGAAAGTTTTCGTCATTGTTATTGCTTCAGAGTATGTCAGCGCTTTTTGGTGTTCTTAGGGTTGGCAGAGCTGGAGGTTATTAAAGGCGATAAAGACTATACTAAGCAATATAAAATAAAAAGAACACCACTTTTCGATGCTGTAGTGCATTTTAATTTTTTAGACCCCAAAAATTATAAAACAATGCATTCCAATATTCATAAGGGTAATTTGCATTGATCCGCTTGTAGTAAATGTGAATAGTGAGGTAAGTTTAATTTTTTACCTATGACACCTTCTGGTGGACTGATAGTTCACTGTGATGCGTTTATTTTATAGTTCGAAGAAAATGGGCGGTATATAGGAGCGTGCATGATAATTTTCAGAATGTTATTTTCATGCACATTCCATAGTTTTCCCTGTCAGGTATTCTAAAGATATCTCCTCAGGGATTTTTTGTTTCTAGTTTAAATGTAAAAGATGATTTTCATTTAAAGTATTTTGAAATTAAACTTGCTAGAATCGGATTATTCAGTATAATATAAAAAATAAATCGCGGGGTGGAGCAGCTTGGTAGCTCGTCGGGCTCATAACCCGAAGGTCGTAGGTTCAAATCCTGCCCCCGCTACCAGATATTTTAAAGGCCCCTTTTTAGGGGCTTTTATGTTTCTAGCTTGTAGTACAGAAGTTATATGTTCGGTTTTCAATGGAAGAGGCTATAGCCTCTTTTTTTATGTGTACAAGAAAGTGAGGCGTGATGAAGCAAGCTCCTGAAGTTTTACTTAAATTAATAGAGCCGGTCGTGGAAGGCCTGGGGTATGAATGTGTTGGGGTTGAATATAATCCTCACCCTAAGCATGGGTTACTACGTATTTTTATTGATAGAGAGCACGGTGTAGGTATGGAAGACTGCACGGCTGTGAGCCATCAAGTGAGTGGGGTGCTGGATGTTGAGGATCCTATTGCAGGTGAGTATAATTTAGAGGTTTCATCACCGGGTATGGAAAGGCCTCTCTTTAAGATAGAACATTTCAAGCAGTTTATTGGCCATAGGGCTAAAGTTAACTTATTTAAGCCTGTCGAGGGCAGAAGAAATATAACAGGGTTGATCGAAAAAGTTGAAGAAGGTGATGTTTATCTTCAACAGGATGGTCAGGTTTATGTAGTTCCATTTCAGACGATGTCTAAAGCGCGTCTTGAGCCAGACTATTCGATTTAAGGGGGTCTTGTGGTAAATAAAGAAATTTTATTGATAGTTGATGTTTTTTCAAATGAAAAAGACATTGAGAAGGATATTGTTTTTCAAGCGATAGAGTCTGCTTTGGAAAGTGCGACTGTTTCACGTTACGAATTTCCAGTTAAAGTTCGTGTCGTTATCAATCGTGATACGGGTGACTATTCAACATTAAGGCGCTGGCAAGTTGTTGAAGAAAGTGATGAGTTTCAAGGGGGGGTTGAATTTCCTACGACACAAATTTCATTGCAAGTTGCGCAAATAGATAATCCAGATATTGAGGTTGGTGATTTTATTGAAGATGAAATAGAATCAGTTGAATTTGGGCGGATTTCAGCGCAAGCAGCAAAACAAGTTATTATTCATAAGGTGCGTGAAGCTGAGCGTAAGAAAGTTGCTGACGCTTATATGGATAGAGTGGGTGAATTAGTTACCGGTGTCATTAAGCGTATTGAAAAAGGTAGTGTTTATATAGATTTGGGTGGTAATGCAGATGCTTTTATACCGCGTGAACATATGATTCCAAGAGAAACGGTTCGAGTCGGTGATCGAATCCGTGGTTATTTAAAAGAAGTGCGTACTGAGGTTCGTGGCCCGCAATTGTTTGTTAGTCGAACCGCCCCTGAGTTTGTGCTGGCTCTTTTTAGATTAGAGGTGCCGGAGGTTGGTGAAGGGATGATTGATGTGTTGGGCGCGGCGCGAGATCCTGGCTCAAGAGCTAAAGTTGCAGTACGTAGTAATGACCTTCGTATTGATCCAGTAGGCGCTTGTGTGGGAATGCGTGGTTCAAGAGTGCAGACAATTTCTAATGAATTAAATGGTGAGCGTATAGATGTCATCTTATGGAATGAGAATGAAGCGCAGTTTGTTATTAATGCCATGGCTCCAGCAGAAATTGAATCTATAGTCGTTGATGAAGACAAGCATACGATGGACGTTGCTGTTTCGGCTGATAGCTTATCACAGGCAATTGGTCGTGGTGGTCAGAATGTTCGTTTAGCAACTGAGTTGACTGGCTGGGAGTTGAATGTTCGTGACGCTGATCAAGTTAATAAAGATACTCAGGAAGAGTTGGGGAAATTAGTGCAGTTATTTGTTGAGCAGTTAAATGTTGATCAGGATATTGCAATGGTATTGGTTGAGGTTGGCTTTAATTCAGTTGAAGAAATTGCCTATGTTCCAAGTAGTGAGATGTTGGAAATTGATGGTTTTGATGAGGAGTTAGTTGAAACCTTGCGAACACGAGCGAAAGATATACTATTGATTAATGCCATTGCATCAGAAGAGAAAATTGAGACAGCAGAACCTGCTGAAGATATTTTGGCTATGGAAGGGATGACTGATGAGTTAGCTCATCAGTTAGCAAGTAAAGGAATAGTAACGATGGAAGATTTAGCGGAACAAGCGGTCGATGACTTGCTTGATGAGTTTTCAGATATGAATGAGGAAATAGCCGCTAAATTGATTATGAAAGCGCGTGAACCTTGGTTTGCTATTGATAATGGAGAGGTTGAAAAATGAGTGATAAAACAGTAAAAGAATTAGCTGGCATAGTTGGAATACCTCTGGATCGGTTATTAGAGCAAATGAAAGAGGCAGGTATTTCGGTGCATAATGAGGTAGATACCGTTACTGAAGATGAAAAAATGGCTTTATTAGCGCATTTACGTAAGCGACATGGTAAAGGTGAGGGGGCTGATACAGCAGTTACGAAGAAGGTAACGTTAAAGCGTCGTACGGTGACTTCACTTAAGCAAGGAACTACGCCTGGAAAAGACACTAAAACGATTAATATTCAAGTTAAAAAGGAAAAAACGTATATTAAGCGTGAAGATGCAATAACGGAGGAGGCGCGAGTTGAACTGGCTCGTGTAAAAAAAGATCTTGATGAGCATGCACAAAAGCAAGAAGCTGCAGAAGAGTTGCATCGAGAAGCATCGGCAAGAGAAAAAGCTGAGGCAGATGCAAAAATAGCGGCTCAGAAAAAAGTGGATGATGACGCTCGTGCTGAGCTGGAAAAGAAGAATAAAGTTTCTGATGAGGAGCGTCTTGCTGCTGAAAAAGCAAAAAGACTGGAAGAGTCTGTTGAGCGTAATGCAGCAAAAGTAAGAAAACAAGCGGCAGCTAAAAAAGCAGCAGCTGAAAGAAAGGCAGGCGGTGGTGCGGCACGAAAGCCGACGGCTGGCGGTGCAGCAAGAAAATCTGGAGTGGCAGCGGTACCCGGTGGTGGCCGAAATGCAGCTAAGCCTGCGACAACTGTACACAGAAGAGCAGATAAACCGGCAGGCGGTACTAAAACGTCCTACGGTAAGAAAGGGCGTAAAAGAACAGGTCGTGGAAAAGGTGGAAATGAGCACCAATTCGTTGCTGAGGCTAAGCATGCTTTTGCAATGCCGACTGAAGTTGTTGCTAAAGACATTAAGATTCCAGAAAATATTGTTGTTTCAGAGCTAGCTCTGAAAATGAGCGTTAAGGCTGCTGAGGTAATTAAGCACTTAATGAAGTTAGGCATTATGTCTACTATCAATCAAAGTATAGACCAAGAAACTGCGGTCATTTTGGTAGAAGAAATGGGCCATAATCCGATTATGACAAGTGAAGATGATCATGAGACTGGAATGCTGGCTGAGCATACTGAGGCTGATGAGCGTGAAGAATTTGCTAGAGCGCCTATTGTTACGATTATGGGACATGTTGATCATGGTAAGACTTCATTGTTAGATTACATTCGTAAAACGCGTGTTGCTGATGCTGAAGCTGGAGGGATTACCCAGCATATTGGTGCTTATCAGGTGGTTACCGACCATGGTTCAGTTACTTTTTTGGATACGCCAGGACATGCCGCCTTTACAGCAATGCGTGCGCGTGGTGCTGATGTAACTGACGTTGTTATTGTGGTCGTCGCGGCTGATGATGGTGTGATGCCGCAAACAAAAGAAGCGGTTGAGCATGCGCGTGCAGCAGGTGTGCCTATTATTGTGGCGATGAATAAAATGGATAAGCCTGAAGCCAACCCTGACAAAGTAATGCAAGAGTTAGCGGCACTGAATGTTGTGCCTGAAGAATGGGGTGGCGATGTACAATTTATTAAGGTTTCTGCTAAAACAGGTGAGGGCGTTGATAATTTAATTGAATCATTGATTTTACAAACTGAAATTCTTGAATTAAAAGCGCCTAAAGAAGGTAAGGCATCTGGTTTAGTCGTTGAATCAAGACTTGATAAAGGTCGAGGTGCAGTGGCTACTGTTATGGTGCAAAAAGGTACTTTGGAACAAGGCCAAATTATTTTATGTGGTCATGAATACGGGCGTGTTCGAGCGATGTTTAATGAGTTGGGAAAAAGTGTGAAGGTTGCAGGCCCTTCTACTCCAGTTGAAATTCTTGGCTTATCAGGCACACCTAATGCAGGGGATGATTTTATTGTTGTTACCAATGAAAAAGCAGCCAGAGAACTTGCTGAACATAGAGAAGATAAAAGCAAATTGATGCGTAATGCCGCTCAGCAAGCTTCTAAATTAGATGAGGTATTCTCTAAGATGGCAGCGGGTGAAACCTCCAACTTAAATATTATTATTAAAACGGATGTGCAGGGTAGTTTAGAAGCTTTACGTGCCTCATTAGTTGGTTTGTCGCATGAAGAAGTTGAGGTTAAAGTTGTTTATGGTGGTGTCGGTGGTATTAATGAAGGGGATGCTAATTTAGCATTGGCTTCAGGTGCTATTTTAATTGGTTTTAATGTGCGTGCCGATGCAACAGCGAGGAAATTGATTGCTGAAAAAGAACTTGATGTGCATTATTACAGTGTCATTTATGATGCAATTGATGAAGTTAAGAAGTCGATTAACGGCATGTTAGCTCCTGAGATTAAAGAGAAAATTGTTGGTCTGGCTGAGGTGCGTGATGTATTTCGCTCGCCAAAATTTGGTGCGATTGCTGGTTGTATGGTCGTTGATGGCTTTGTTAAGCGTAGCCTACCTATTCGTGTTTTACGCGATAACGTGGTGATTTATGAAGGGCAACTAGAGTCATTGAGACGCTTTAAAGATGAGGCTAGCGAAGTCAAAATGGGTATGGAATGTGGTATCGGTGTGAAGAATTACAACGATGTTAAAGCCGGTGATCAGATTGAGGTTTTTGAACGCATTGAAGTGAAGCGTGAAATATAATGGCTAGAGAGTTTAAGCGTAGTTCGAGAGTTGCAGCGCAAATGCAAAAAGAATTGGCTATTATTTTGCAGCAAGGCATTAAAGATCCGCGTATTGGGTTTATCACGGTTAACGAGGTTGAGTTAAGTAAGGACTTAAGTTCTGCGAAAGTTTTTATTACCGCTTTAGGTGCGGATGAGCAAGGCCAAAAAGATAACTTGAAGCTTTTGAATGAAGCGGCACCTTATATACGTTCAGAAGTGGGTAAGCGTATGCGTTTGCGTAGTGTGCCTTATATCAAGTTTCATTATGATACTTCTTTTGAAAATGGCATGCGGGTATCGGAGTTATTGGCTCAATTTCCTGCTGTTTCTGATGCAGAAGAGGATAAAGATTAAGTTATGGCTAGGCGTAAAAAAGGACTTGATATACATGGTATTGTCTTATTAGATAAGCGGCAGGGCATTTCGTCGAATAAAGCAATGCAAGAAGTTAAGCGCCTCTATAATGCTAATAAAGCAGGTCATACCGGTAGTCTAGATCCTTTAGCAACAGGTTTATTACCCATTTGTCTGGGCGAAGGCACTAAAGTGTCAGCTTATATGTTGGCAGATGATAAGCGATACCAAACCGTTATTCAGCTAGGTGTGATGACTGATACGGGTGATGTTGATGGTACAGTTTTAGAAAACAAACCTGTTCCTGTAATAAGTGACCAGCAATTAGCAGAGTGTTTGGCCAGCTTTGTTGGTGAGATTGAGCAAGTTCCACCTATGTATTCGGCATTAAAGCACCACGGTAAGAAATTGTACGAACTTGCTCGTGAGGGCATTACTGTGGAGCGTAAGGCGCGTAAAATTACAATTTATGCACTTGAATGTCTTGCTTCTACGGGTAATACATTAACACTGGATGTGCGCTGCTCTAAAGGTACATATATTCGTACCTTAGCTGAGGATATTGGCCATTATTTAGGCTGTGGCGGTACTGTAAAAGAGTTGCGCCGCACTGCCGCAGGGCAGTTCTTATTGGCAGATGCACGTACTATTGAGCAATTACAGGCAATAGAGGCTGGCGAACCATTATACTCTATATTAATACCTGTTGATCAGCCTTTACAGGCTATGCCCGCTATTCATGTCTCACAGTTGGAGGCGGATTTAATTCAGCAAGGACAGCAAATATCTTGCTCCCTAGATATAGCAGAGTCAGAGATATGCAGAATATATCATGATAAGCAATTTTTAGGCTTGGGAGAAATGTTAATGAATGCTAAAATACAGCCTAGAAAAATATTTAATTTGAATTAACTATTTCATGTTTCTACACCCTATCGTGGAAACATATTTAACCTGAGTGAAAGCTCTTAATACATTAATCATAGGGATTAAAATGCCATTTACAGCAGAACAGAAAAAAGCAGTTATTGAAGAATATCGTTTAACTGAAACAGATACGGGGTCATCTGAAGTACAAGTTGCTTTGTTAACCGCTCATATTCTTCATTTAACTCCGCATTTTGCAGCGCACAAAAAAGATAACCATTCACGTCGTGGGCTATTAAGAATGGTTAACCAGCGCCGTAAATTATTAGATTATTTAAAAAGAACTGACGTAGAGCGTTATAAGTCTCTAATCTCACGTCTAGGCTTACGTAAATAAGATTAAGAGTAGGTAAAAAAGCGGTGTAATGACCGCTTTTTTATTGCCTTATTCATGGACTGAATACCTAATTAAACCCAATTTTTAACACGTAGGAAAACAATAGTGAATCTGAAACCAATCAGAAAAGAATTTCAATACGGTCAACAATTAGTCAGCATTGAAACAGGTGAAATTGCCCGTCAAGCTAGCGGTGCAGTCATGATTGATATTGAAGGTACATCGCTTTTAGTTTCTGTTGTTGGTAAAAAAGAAGCCAGTCAAGGTGATTTTTTCCCACTAACAGTGAACTATCAAGAAAAAGCGTATGCGGCAGGAAAAATCCCCGGTGGTTTTTTTAAACGAGAAGGGCGTCCTACAGAAACAGAAACGTTAACGTGCCGTCTTATTGATAGACCGATTCGTCCTTTATTTCCGAAAGGCTATACGAATGAAGTTCAAATTATCATCACTGTTGTTTCATTGAACCCTGATGTAGACCCAGAAATTCCAGCGCTATTAGGTGCATCGGCAGCTTTAGCTGTTTCAGGACTGCCTTTTAATGGTCCTGTTGGTGCTGCTCGTGTTGGTTATATTGATGGCGAATATATTTTAAATCCAAATAAGGAACGTTTAGTTGATTCATTATTAGATTTAGTCGTTGCAGGTACAAGCCAAGCGGTATTAATGGTGGAATCTGAAGCGGATAATTTAAGCGAAGAAATCATGCTGGGTTCAGTGTTATTTGGTCATGAACAGATGCAAGTAGCAATTACTGCAATAAATGAGTTTGCTGCAGAAGTTAATACGCCTTTATATAACTGGGTTGCTCCTGTTGTCAATACAGAATTAGAAGCGCTTGTTGTGGCTGAAGTAGAAGCATCTATTGTTACTGCTTATCAAATTGCAGAAAAATTAGTACGCCAAGATACATTGAGTGATATTAGAGCCGCCGCTGTTGAAAAATTAACAGCTGATGAGCAATATGTTGAAGCAGATATACGCGATATTATTGAAGAGATCGAAAAACGTGTTGTCCGTTCAGCGATTTTAAGCGATAGAAAACGTATTGATGGTCGTGATTTAGATGTTGTTCGCCCTATTGCTGTACGTACAGGTGTTTTACCGCGTACTCATGGCTCAGCATTATTTACGCGTGGCGAAACGCAAGCTTTAGTGGTTGCAACCTTAGGTACAGAGCGCGATGCGCAAATTATTGATGCATTGGCTGGTGAATATAAAGAGCCATTTATGTTGCACTACAATTTTCCTCCATACAGTGTAGGCGAAACAGGTTTTGTTGGTTCTCCAAAACGTCGTGAGATTGGTCATGGTCGTTTAGCAAAGCGTGGTGTTGCTGCTGTTATGCCAGATATGGCTGAATTTCCATACACGATTCGTGTGGTTTCTGAAATTACTGAATCAAATGGTTCAAGCTCAATGGCTTCTGTTTGTGGCACAAGCTTAGCATTGATGGATGCGGGCGTGCCTCTTAAAGCACCTGTAGCAGGTATTGCCATGGGTTTAATTAAAGAAGGCGATGCATTTGCAGTGCTTTCTGATATCGTGGGCGATGAAGATCATTTAGGTGATATGGATTTCAAAGTAGCAGGTTCTGAAAAAGGAATTACTGCTTTGCAAATGGATATTAAAATTGATGGTATTACCTCAGAGATTATGAGCAATGCCTTGGATCAAGCGAAAGCAGGTCGTTTACATATTTTAGGTGAAATGAATAAAGCATTATCGACAACTCGTGAAGAGATGTCTGACTTTGCACCTAGAATTATTACTTTTAAAATTGACCCAAGCAAAATTCGTGAAGTTATTGGTAAAGGCGGGGCAACAATTCGTGGCATTACTGAGCAAACCGGTGCGACAGTTGATTTAACAGATGAAGGCGTGGTTAATGTTGCTTCTGTTGATAAAGCAGCGGGTGAAGCAGCTAGAAAAATTATTGAAGAAATCACTGCTGAAGTTGAAGTGGGTAAAACTTACGAAGGTAAAGTAGCTCGTTTGATGGACTTCGGTGCTTTCGTTACTATTCTTCCAGGTAAAGATGGCTTAGTGCATATCTCGCAGATTACTGATGAGCATGTTGATAAAGTGAGTGATAAGTTGAAAGAAGGCGATGTTGTCAAGGTTAAAGTTCTAGAAATTGACCGCCAAGGTCGTGTAAGGTTAAGTATGAAAGAAGTAGGTAAGGCAGAAAGTTAAGTTTTAGCTTCCTAAAGCGACATAGAAAGGGCCGAAAGGCCCTTTTTTTATGGTTCATTTTTATAGAAAGGATTACAATTTACTTATCTATAAATTTGTTAATTGAGGTTAATGAGATGGGGTTAGCACTAAAAGATACAGAACATCATTGTTATGGTGATTATTTACATTGGTCAGATAATAACTATGAATTAATTGATGGCGAGGCTTATTTTATGGCGCCGGCACCAAACTTAGAACATCAAGAAGTTGCTGGTGATGTTTATTTTCAGTTACGTTCAGCTTTAGCCGGTAAAAAATGTCGTGCATTTATAGCACCAATTGATGTGCGTTTACCCAAAAAAGATGAGGCCGACGAGTCTATTGATACAGTCGTTCAGCCTGATGTACTTGTTGTTTGTGATAGTCATAAATTAGATCGGCGTGGTATTCGTGGCGCACCTGATTGGATATTAGAGGTTTTATCACCTTCTACAGCAAGCCATGATCAAATTAAAAAACGCGAATTATATGAGCATCATGGCGTGCGTGAATATTGGCTTATTCACCCTATTGACCGAGTATTAACTATTTATCGTTTACAAAATGGGGAATATGGGAAAGCCGAAATTTTAGAATTAAGGGGTAGTACACCTATTTCTATCTTAGATAATGTGCAAATTGAATGGGATGATTTACTGACGCGTCTACCCTCTGTGGAAGAGTGTTTGTAAAGGTTAATGAGGTATTGTAAATGACGGAAGTGGAGGCTACGAAGTCAGATAAGCAGCATTTTGATAGTGATGAGTTTTTAAAAAATCTGACGCGTTTACCAGGGGTCTATAAAATGTTAAATGATAAAGGCGATATCATTTACATTGGTAAGGCTAAAAATATAAAGAATCGCGTTACCAGTTATTTTAGAAAAGGTGCTGCATCACCTAAGCAACAAGTGATGGTTGCTAAAATTGCGCATATAGAAGTTACTGTAACGCATACAGAAGGCGAAGCGTTGCTTTTGGAAAGTCAGCTGATTAAGCGACATAAACCTCGTTATAATATTTGCTTAAGGGATGACCGTTCCTATCCTTATATTTTTATATCTACTGAACAAGACTTTCCGCAAATTACTGCGCATCGTGGTGCTAAAAAGAAAAAAGGTAGTTACTATGGGCCGTACCCTAGCGCAGGAGCCGTGCGCGAAACCTTAAAGTTATTACAAAAAATATTTCCTATTAGGCAGTGTGAAGATTCTTATTATAAAAATCGTTCTAGACCTTGTTTGCAGCATCAAATAGAGCGCTGTACAGCGCCTTGTGTGGATTTAATTAGCCAAGAAAAATATGCAGAAGATGTGCAAAATACCACGCTATTTTTAGAGGGTAAGGGCAGTTTATTGATCGATAAGCTTATTGTACGTATGGATACTTTAGCGCAGCATTTGGCGTTTGAGCAAGCTGCGTTAGTTAGAGATCAAATTAGCCAATTACGTACTATATTGGAGAAAAATTATGTTTCAGGTGAGTCTGGGGATGTGGATATTGTTGCTTGTGCCACTAAGGCGGGTATTGCCTGTGTACAGGTATTTTTTATTCGTAATGGGCAAAATTTGGGCAATAAAACTTTTTTTCCTAAAATAAGCAATGAATATACACCTGAAAATATTTTGCAGGCTTTTATTCCGCAATATTACCTAGATAAAAATATCCCACATGAATTAATTGTTAGTCATAGACCCGAAGAGATCGAGCTATTGGCAGCAGTGTTAACTGAGCATGCTGGGCATAGTGTGAGTATTTCACCTAACGTACGCAGTGATAGAGCTAAATGGCTACAAATAGCCAGTGTTAATGTAGAAAATTCATTAATGACTAAATTAGCTGATAAACAGGGTATTTATGCGCGCTTTTTAAGCTTACAGGAGGAATTAGGCTGTCAGGAAGTACCTAAGCGCTTAGAGTGTTTTGATATCAGCCATACGCAGGGAGACTATACGGTTGCCTCGTGTGTCGTTTTTGATCGTGAAGGTCCAGTAAAGTCAGCTTATAGACGCTTTAATATCGAAGGTATAACACCTGGAGATGATTATGCTGCTATTTATCAAGCAGTTTCTAGGCGTTTCAAGCGTTTAGTCAAAGGAGAGCATGAAACACCGGATATTTTATTTATTGATGGTGGCAAAGGACAGGTGCATCAAGCTGAAAAGGCATTAGCTGAATTAGCCGTAAATAGTGTTATGATAGTCGGTGTTGCAAAAGGGCCTGATAGGAAAGCAGGCATGGAAAAGTTGATTTTACCGGGGCAAGAATGTCCCCTTGATGTCACGCCTAATGCGAGTGCTTTATTATTAATTCAGCATATTCGAGATGAGGCGCATCGTTTTGCTATTACTGGGCATCGGGCACGTAGAGGTAAGGCAACAAAAAAATCCGTGCTAGAAACAATAGCTGGGCTAGGGCCTAAAAGGCGACAGATTTTATTAAAGCAGTTTGGCGGCATGCAAGGAATTTCTCGCGCAGGTGTTGATGCACTTTGCAGCATAGAGGGAATTAGCCGACAATTGGCACAACGAATATACGATACATTCCATCATCAAGATGATTGATACAATAAATTTACCGACATTATTAACGCTGCTACGCATTGCATTAATCCCCGTGTTAGCTATTTTTTTCTATACGCCTTGGGAGTATTCCAATATAGCAACGACCGTAATTTTCTTTATTGCCGCTATTACAGATTGGTTAGATGGCTATTTAGCCAGAAAAATGCAGGTAGAAACAAAATTTGGTGCTTTTTTAGATCCTGTTGCTGACAAGATTATGGTGGCTTTTGTTTTGGTTTTATTAGTCGAAGCAGAGTCTAGTATTTGGATGACTTTACCGGCTGCGGTCATTATTGGTCGAGAGATTACTATTTCATCGTTACGCGAATGGATGGCCGAGTTAGGTCAACGCGCTGCGGTGCAAGTTTCACAAATAGGAAAATGGAAAACGACAGCGCAAATGTTGGCCATAGGCTGTTTGTTATACCACGATGACATCGCTGGCATGTCAATGAGTTTATTTGGTTTGGTAATGATGTATATTGCAGCAATTTTAACTTTATGGTCAATGATGAGTTATTTAAAAGCGGCATTTACTTCGATAACTGAATAATTTCATTAATAAAGCATAGCGTTAACGAAGAGCTAGGATAAAAGAGCAACATGGATCAGGAATTACAAAAAGATAAAGAAGAGCTGCATAATGATATTTTAGTAGCAGCATTAAAGTTATTTACTGAGAAAGGATATTTTAATACCTCATTAACAGATATTGCAGAACTTTCCGGTGTTAAAACAAGTGCAGGGATTTATAAACACTTTAAGAATAAACAAGAAATTGCTCAAGCATTGTATCAGTGGATTACCGATCGATTAAGTGTTTCTATCGATGATATTCGCCGTAGAAATCGTAAAGCCTCTGAACAATTAAGGGAAATTGTGGATTTATGGTTTCATTTAGCCGAGCATGCACCGGAAATAATGAAATTCCTCTTAGTGTTAAATGTCAGTGAGTTTTTACCGGAAGAAAAGCCATTGATGGCAACGCCGCCGTTTACCAAGATATTAAGAATCTTACAAAATGGTATTAAAGAGGGTGAAATTAAAGCGCTGGATGCACCGCGTGCTTATTGTCATTTTTTTGGCATTATCGAGATTACATTAAAACAAGTGCTTATAGGAAATTTAACCAAAAAAGCGAGTTATTATCAGTCTGATGCATGGTTATCTGCCTGGTCTACTATCGTTAAAAAATAACAAAAGTCTTTGTTTTTATCAACAGCCTATAGACCCATAAAAGGTTCGCCAGTAAAAGTTACGCTCTTATATTGTGCTACAAAATGTAAGGTATTAACATATAGAAAATGATAGAAATTAGTTGGACAGAGTATTTCAGATATAGAGTGAAACTTCGCGGTTTCAATTTGTCAAATGTCGAAGAGATAATCAAATATAGCACTGAAAGATACTATGATACAGCTACCGAAAGACTAGTAATTGTAGGAAAGGACGCTAATATCTTGGTTATGATTCCGCATGAAATTCACAAAAAAGATATAATTACTCCAATTACAATTCATGCTACTACCCGTCAGCAAATTAATTATAGAGTAAAAAGTGGGAGGTTTGAAAATGAATGATTCAAAGTTGTCTTATTTTAAGGAAGAAGATATTTTACATCTTGCTATCTCAGATGAGCGAGAGTTCGATAGTGTTGAAATTAGTCCAAATATTACGGCAGAATTGAATGATGAAGGAGAACTTATCGGTATTGAAATAATTCAGGCAAGTTCTTTTCTGAGGGATTCAATATTAGAAACAACCCAAGCGAAATTACTACAACTAGGTAAAAAAGTAGCATAACCAGTGTACCCAGCCGACCGCAGGAAGCGCAGTTCGCTTAAAAAAGTTGTTTTTATATCAAAATTTAGAGGCATTGTTGAAGTTCGTTGTGTATCTTCCAGTGTCGGCTGATGCAGTCGTTGGCTTTGAGTTATTAAGTTAAGAAAATAAGTCGTCGGGTAGCTGACCAAGAATACGCATCATACAAGTGATGCGTATTCTTGTGTTTGATTTGGAGAGAGGGCTACTATTGCCTGTTAAATTCAGCTTGTAGTTGTTGTAAATCATCGATTAATTCTTGACTATGTGTACTAGGTGAAACGGAGCGATAAATTTTTGCTATTTTTCCAGTAGGGTCGATGATAAAGCTATGACGCTTGCTAAACTTGACTGGACCTAGTTTGAATAATGCCTCATATGCTTTACTTACTTCACCTTTAGGGTCAGCGAGTAAGGTGAAATTTAAGTTTTGGTTTTGGCTAAAGTTAAGGTGACTTTTACTGTTGTCGGTACTAATGCCAATAATTCGAGTGTTTAAATCTTCAAATTTGGCACTATTATCACGTAATGCGCAAGCCTCTTTAGTACAACCTGGGGTATTATCTTTGGGGTAAAAGTAAATAACTAGCCAGTGACCTTTATAATCATCTAGCTTATGTAAAATGTCATGGGCATCATAAAGTGAGAAATTGGGCGCCGATTGGTTAATAGTAAGCATAAGAGTTCCTCTGTGGGTTATAAAAATAAACTAAAAGGTTCGACTAGAACTTCAGTTCCAACTTCTACGTTCGTTTGTTCGCGTGTTAAGACTATATAACAATTTGCACGGCTACTAGCGCTTAATATATTAGAGCCTTGCTTACCTGCAGAAATAACTGCAAATTTTCCATTTTCTGTTTGCTGCACAATACCGCGCTGAAATTCTTGGCGTCCAGCTTGCTTGCGTAGCGGGCTTTGACATATTGCTTTGAAGCGTAGTGGTGTACGATTACTTAAGCTGCTTAATTGACGTAAAGCCGGCGTTACGATTTGTTGAAAAGTTGCAATCACTGAAATTGGATTACCAGGTAAACCAAAAAAATAACATGCTTGAATGCGCCCAAAAGCTAAAGGTTTTCCTGGTTTAATGGCTAGCTTCCAGAAATTTACCTGACCTATTTCAGCTAAAATTTCTTTAATAAAATCAGCATCACCGACAGAAGCACCACCGGTACTGATAATCACATCATTACTTTTCGCTGCGTCTAATAAACAAGCATGTATACGGGCTTTATTGTCGCGAATAACACCTAAGTCAGTAACGGTGTAGCAAGGGTTGTTTAATAAGGCAGCTAAAGTATAGCGATTACTATCGTAAATTTGTCCAGCGGCTAAAGGGTTGCCAATCGCACTGAGTTCATCACCTGTAGAAAAAAAAGCAATACGAATTCTGCGTTTAACGCGTACTTCATAAATGCCTGCTGAAGCGAGTAAGCCAAGGTCAATCGCTGATAATTGCTTAGGCGCTGCTAATAGGCAATCATCCTGTCGAACATCCTCGCCGATATAACGGATATTTTGTGTTGCTTGAACATTGCCAGGGAAATGAATGATTTGGTCACTGGCGGTAACGTGCTCTTGCATAACTACGCTATCAGCTCCTTTTGGAAGCACAGCACCAGTAAAAATACGCACGCATTGCCCTGCTAATAACTCGCCAGTAAAAGGCTTACCTGCCCAAGAAATGCCAACTTGCTCTAAAGTAAACGGTGTACTTTTTATATCAGCACTGTTAAAGGCATAGCCATCCATAGATGAGTTGGGAAAAGCTGGCAGGTGAAAGGGAGCGGTACAGGGTTGAGCTAATGTTCGGTTTAAAGCCTCATGTAAGTTAACGGTTTCTTCCTCTTCAATAGGAGAAAGCGCAGCTTTAATATTATCCAAGGCATCCTTAATGCTAATTAAGGAGTTAGAGTAGCATTGATTAGTCATGATGTTGCAACAATGTCTGCATAATGAAATGCGTAATTTGAGGGATATTATTTAAGTCCATTTGCACTAAATCACGTTCCAGCGATAGCTTTTGATCGGAGGCAATAGCAATAATTGAATGATCGTCAAGATAACGTAAAGGCTTTTTCAAGCTAGGGCGGTGTAATTCAATTTTAGGGAAATTTTCACTCTTAAAGCCTTCAACTAAAATTAAATCTAAACAAGATTGGTCAAAATGGCTAAGTTGCTCATTTAATATGGGTTCTTGTGGGCTAGGAAATTCGGTAATAATCGCACGTCTATGGCTTGAAACCAGCATGACTGGTGTTGCACCTGCTTCACGTAAACGAAAGCTATCCTTTCCTGGTTTATCAATTTGAAAATTATGATGGCTATGTTTTATTAAGCCAATCCGAATGCCTAGCTCTTTAAGTTGTGGAATAAGTTGCGTTAATAAAGTGGTTTTTCCCGTACCGCTAGGTGCGGCAAAGCCTAAAATTGGGACGAGCGCATTTTTCATGGTAAATTAAACTGATAAATAACAAATAATAAAAAACTATTATTACATTTTCCCATCAGTAAAACAGTATGCTGGACACTGATTATTAATACTTTGACAAGAGCCTTTATGAGTAATTTCCTTTTAATTAACGAAGATACTAAAATAAATTTAGATTTAGTGCGTTCGCTCAGATATCACAAAAGTACGAATTCGATTTATATCACTTTTAGTGATGGTGCAAGCGAGAAGTATTTTGTACCCGATGATTTTGAGTTTGACTCGGTTGCTAATATACACCATGTCAATACGATACCTGCTGAAGAAAACCGTTATATCGTTGTTTTTAACGTTGATCTTGAAAATAACTCAAGTGATGCTGTAGGCTGGATGGAGAGGCATCAAGTGATTGGCTGGGAAACCATTAATCATAAAACCAAGCCAATTACGACGCAATATTTACAAAAAAAACACTATAATAAAAAGAAATATATATTGGATCTAAAAGAGCATACAGTGCGAGAAATTGGCACAGAAGGAGGCTTGGAAAAAACCAAAGTAGTTAACTTAGATTTACAGGTTCATCAAGGTCACTTACTAGAAGATCATGCTGAATATATTAGAAATGTATTTTTAGAATTAGATCCGGATAGCGAATGATAAGGGTAAGTATTGGTCAACTTAAAGAGTTAGCTGTTTTTGGTATTGCGGGTAATTTCGCCGAGCACCTAAGCCAAGCCGGTGAAGATGCAGATTTTGTCAATGTAATTACCGAAGAAAAAAATGCTCCCAAAGGTATTTTTCCTATTTATTTGCCTCAGTATCCCACTTTCCTAAGCACGTTTCCTCTGTCGCATACTCATATTGACGCTGATTTTTCCACGCCAGTGAATTTGCATATGGAACCGGAAATGTGTGTGCTATTTAATGTTAGTTACACGGACGGGCTAGTCGAGTCTATAGAGCCATTAGCCTTTACCACTTTTAATGATTGCTCGATTCGTAAGCCCAATGCGAAAAAAATCAGTGAAAAAAAGAACTGGGGCCTATCGTGTACGGGCATAGGGCAGCAATGGATCGAGATTGATCAATTTCAAGCAGGTGGAATTTTAGATCATATCCATATTTCTTCTTTTTTACGTCGTAATGGAGAGGTGATTCAATATGGCGTCGATAGCCCTGTAACGGGTTACCAGTATTTTTACGGTAAACTTCTAAACTGGATTATCAAAACCTTTAATAGTCAAAATGATTTTGGCCCTTTAGAGCATTTAAAATATTATTTAACTCAACTTAAACAGCCCAAACAAATTATTATTTCTTTAGGTGCGACGCGCTATACTGAATTTGGTGAAACTGGATTTTTAAAGCCTGAAGATAAAATTGGTGTTTTTGTATATGATTCCAGAGAGGTGGCAGAAGCGGATGTTGAAGGCTTCTTTAGAGTCGAAAAGTCCGCCGCTAGTTTTGCAGCAGGCGTAGCGCTAATTCAATCTATACGGCAAGCCAGTCAAGTAAGTATGAACCCAAGGGGAATGGTATAAATTCAGTTATGGCTTATAGTGTTTAGTTTTAAAAAAATGTTCATTAATAATGAGGATCTTAACTATGATTGCAAAATACCGGCCGTATGCAGTGGCGTGTAGATTATTTCTATTGGTTTTATTCGTCTTGCCATCAGTACATCCCGCTCTGGCTGATGATGACGGGCGATATCGGGCGGTCGTTTTACATGAAGGAGGTCATTCAGGTCAATCGGGCAGTTTGACACCCAAAGTATTTGTTATTGATTCTCGTGATGGGCATATGTGGATTTTGGAGCAAAATACTAAGCTGCATGACCCGGAGGGTGGTTTTACTATTGGTTCGGTGTTGACTTATCAGGGGCAAGTTAAGCCAGGAAAGAAAATGGGTGAAATAGTTGAGCAAGGTGCTAGGTGGTAGATGTCTCTATAAGTGGGGCAGACTTTGTAGTCCGCCCTACAACCATAGCTCATAATAAAATACTTTAAAAAGGCTTAACTACCGCTAAAATAATAATAATTACCAGAAATAACACAGGCACTTCATTAAACCAGCGATAAAATACATGGCTACGTTGATTGCGGTCAAATTTAAAGTCCAGTAAATAGCGATAGCAATAATAATGGTAAACCACTGCAAGCGCTAATACGGCTAATTTTGCATGTAACCAACCCATTGAGCTGTATATCCCCCAAGCATAATCAACCAGCATCCAGATACCAAAGATAAAAGTGATAATCATGCCGGGTGTCATGATGCCGTAGAATAATTTCCGTTCCATCACTTTAAAGCGTTCATTGCTGATTTCATCATCACTCATAGCATGATAAACGTATAAACGCGGTAGATAGAATAAGCCCGCAAACCAAGTAACCATAAAAATAAGATGTAGCGCTTTTAACCAGAGCATTATTTGTTTCCTTGTATAGGTAATAAAGATTCAATAAGAGTTTGCATGGCCTGTAAGTCAAAAATACCGGTATTTTGATAGATAATTTCGCCATTTGAATTTATCAGTAAAGTCGTCGGTGTCAGGCTTATATCACCAAAGGCCGAGGCTAACTGCCCCTGTAAATCTAGCACTATATCATAGGGTATTTGGTAGGCTTTACTGGCATTAACAACATAATTAGGTCGGTCGTAGTGCATGGCAATGGCAAATAGTTCTAGTCCACGTTGATGATAGTCGTTATATAGGCTGATGAGGTGTGGGATTTCCTTTAAGCAACTTGGGCAATTACTCGCCCAGAAAGTGACTAATACCACTTTTCCTTGTAATTGTTTGAGTGAGACTTGCTTATTAGCAATGGTTTTAAAATGGGTGCTGGATGCTGGTGTTGGAAATGTATGCGTTAACAGCCCGTAAAGTGCAGTGCCAATAATAATTAAACTTAGCAGAGAGAGAAACAGGTATTTATTTGTTTTGTTGTTGATCATAATCTAGTGGCTGGGTGGGGTACTGTTGATAGGCATCGCATAGAGCTCTATATAAGGGCTGTGGGTTAATTAACTTGGAGACACCTGAGGCAATAAAAGCTGCCGCCACTATGGGGATGGAAATTTCGTGGCTATGGGTTATTTCTAGCACGATGGCAAATGAAGTAAGTGGTGATTGCAGCATGCCAGAAAAGTAGGCTGTAATCGTTAGTAATATCATGACTGACGTAGGTGCGATAGGAAACCAGTGTGCTAAGTTTGCACCAAAACCTGCGCCTGTTGCAATGGCGGGAACAAAGATACCGCTAGGAATGCCACTAAAAAATGTCGCGCAAGTCGCAAGCATTTTATAAACGGGGAAGAGAGGATCTATAGGGATATTATCGTATATAATGTTTTTTGCTAATTGATAGCCCGTGCCAAAACTATCACCGTGAGACAAAAAACCGAGTAAAGCAATGATGAGTCCGCAAACAAAAGCGACTAAAACGAAGGGCAATTTTAGCTTTTTTAGGAGGTGATTGCCGCTGACAATAATACGGCTAAAAACGCCTCCTAACAGACCACCAACAATACCGCATAAGGGGACGGCTAGCCAGCTTTCACCGCCAGGAAAAACTAATGAATTATCAGCAAAAAAAACGTTGTGATGTAAAATGGAATAGGCAGTCACACCGGAAAAGATAATAGCCGTTAAAACAAGGCTACTAACGCGCTCTTCTAGGGTTCGCCCCATTTCTTCAATGGCAAACATAATTCCGGCTAAAGGTGCGCTAAACATAGCGGCAAAACCTGCAGCACTCCCCGCTAATAGTAAGCCTTTGTGCATATAATGAGGGGGGAAATTGGCCGCCTTACCTAGTGATGACATTAATGATGCACCTACATGGGTCGCTGGTCCGCCAAAACCTACCGATGCACCTGATAAAAGCCCTAGAATTGGTAAAAAGGTTTTACCAATTGCAATACGTAGAGAAACTAATTTGGAACGCTCATCTAAAGTATAAGGAATTTCTATGGCAGTTTTAACTTGTGGAATGCCACTTCCCTGGCTACCTGGAAAGAAACGAAAGGTCAGCCATGCGGTAAAAGCGAGCCCAAAAGGGGCGACAACAAAATTAAACCAAGGGTAAGTCAGTGAAGTTGTACGATACAGTTCCGCAGCCTGCTCACTGAGTAAGGTCATTGTAGCGATTAATAAGCCTATAAAAATAGCGCCAAGCCAAAACACTAGCCGATATTTCCAAATGTTAGCGGATAAAAAGGGTCTGCTGGATTTAAACATAGCGCATTTATTAATTAATTTTCACTGTAGTGATTATAGCAAAGCAGGTAAACTGTGATGCTTACTTATACTTAGCGCGACCACCGTTGCGGATTTCTAACGGCTGATTTTTGCCGATAGCTGTGTTGCTGAAACAGTTGCATAGCCAGCTATGCAACTGCTTCAGCGCCTTGCTCTCGACAAAAATCAGCGCATTATAAATTCCGCATCCGTAGCCGCGCGAAGTATAGCTGTACTTAATATACAAGGATGTGTTGATGATAGGAAGCGTACATGTAAACGCTACAACTTGTTTAACTTAATGGCAGTGCGATTTAGGGGGGATTTATGGAGTTTTTTAAAAAATGAGTTTTGATATTGTTTGTTTTGATTGTGATAGTACTTTAAGTGAAATTGAAGGGATTGATGAGTTAGCTAATCGTGCTGGCTGTGGTGCTGCTATGGCAGCATTAACTAATGCTGCCATGAATGGAGAAGTGCCATTAGAATCCGTTTATGGTCAGCGGTTGGACTTGATTTGCCCTGATAAAGCTGCGATTAATTGGGTGGCTGGTTTATATATAGAAAGAATAGTATTAGGTGTACAAGAAACTTTTCAGCAATTGCAAGCTCAAGGTAAGCAAGTACATATAATCAGTGGCGGTTTAAAGCAAGCGATTTTACCTTTGGCAAAGTTATTAAACATAGATGAGCAGCATGTACACGCAGTTGATGTGTTATTTGATGAGCAAGGAGCTTATGCAGGATTTAACCAGCAATCACCTTTAGCGCGTAATGGTGGGAAAGCAGAGGTTTGTTTGCAACTCAACCCCCATAAAGTAAAGCTAGCTATGGTGGGTGATGGTAATACCGATATGGAAGCTAAAAAAGCCGGGGCATTTTGTATAGGTTTTGGTGGTGTGGTTGCACGTAAAATTGTTCAAGAACAGGCGGATGTATTTATTCATGAGCCTGACTTGCAAGCGGTATTGGCGTATTTAGTGTAGAGCTTAGAGCTTACTATAAGGTAGGGTACGCACCGCGTACCTTTTGGTGCAACTATAAACGTACAAAGTACGGTAGGATCACTAATATCATACCTGTGAAGACCAGGGCGTAGATATTTTCAATAAAATAAGGAAAGACAAACAGGGTGACTGCAGTGCATAAGGGAACGATTGCTTTTTGCCTTGTACCGTAAGTAAAGAAACCTAAGCCTATAGCGCCAAATAGTGTACTCCAAATAAGATGTGATGTGCCTTCCATTGTTTCTCTCCGCGAGTGAATTTTCTGCTGTTGCAAATATTGTATTGGATTAGTTCGATAACTTTAAGGCAAAATGTTAAAATTTGCAGATCTTTTTTGAGGCTAAGTTCTGGTTGCTCATTTAAGGCGAAATAGTCGATATACTTGTAGGGCGTGGCTTTAGCCCACTTATAGAGTAGGTGATTGGTATTGGCGAGCTAAAGTCACGGCCTACAGTTTTTAATATGTTTCCGTTTTAAGTGAGTAGCTACAATTTTTAAGGGTATTAGAGTTTGTGGATTAAATGGCTAGAATTTTAGGGATAGACCCAGGTTCACGCCTGACAGGATTTGGTGTTATTGATGAGACAGCCACTGGCTATCAATATGTAGCGAGTGGCTGTCTGCGTATTAAAGGCGATGATTTCCCTCTACGCTTAAAGCAAATTTTTGCGGGTATCAGTGATGTAGTGGAAGAGTATCAGCCCACTGAAATGGCAATAGAGCAGGTATTTATGCATAAAAATGCAGATTCTGCTTTAAAATTAGGGCAGGCGCGAGGTGCGGCTATTTGCGCGGTACAGTTATTTGATATTCCCGTATTTGAATATGCTGCGCGGCAGGTAAAGCAAGCGGTCGTAGGGAAAGGATCGGCTGACAAGTTACAAGTACAGCATATGGTTAAGGTTTTATTGGGGATTACTGGTGAATTACAAATGGATGCCAGTGATGCTTTAGGTATTAGTTTGTGTCATTCTAATTTTCAGCAGACACAACAACGATTAACACAAGGAACACGTTCTTGATTGGATTTTTACGCGGTAAATTAGTGGCAAAAGTGCCCCCGATGTTGGTTTTAGATGTGCAAGGTGTGGGCTACGAAGTGGAAGCACCGATGACCACTTTTTATAATTTACCAGCGATGGGGGAAATCGTTCAATTACACACACATCTTGTGGTTAGAGAAGATGCACATATTTTATTTGGGTTTTCAACTGAAGCTGATAGAGTGATGTTTCGTACTTTAATAAAAGTGAATGGGGTTGGGCCTAAATTGGCATTGACGATTTTATCAGGGCAAAGTTCAGATGAATTTTATCGTTGCATTCAAGATAATGACACCGCGACTTTAATACGTTTGCCAGGGGTGGGTAAAAAAACTGCTGAGCGGTTGATTGTTGAGATGCGTGATAAATTACCTACCGCTAGTGACTCGCCTGCTGAGCAAACAAGCGTAACTGATGGCGCTACTGCGCAACCACGCAGTCATGCCAAGCAAGAGGCAATAAGTGCTTTATGTGCATTAGGTTATAAGCCAGCTGATGCCAATAAAATGGTGCAAAATATCGCACAAGAAGATAAAACCTGTGAAGAGATTATCCGTTTGGCTTTGCAGGGTAAAATTAAGGGATGAGTTATGGTTCTAACTTAAGATGTGATAGTTATTTTAAGTGTTTTGACTTTTTAGATGCTCGGTATTACCGTTAAGAATATTTACGATTAAAGTAAGGAGTCGATGTGTCATTATCTACTGTCACCACAAAGGGGCAAGAAACTATCCCTAAAGATATAAGAGAGTCTATGGCAATAGATGCTGGGGATAAAATTGAATTTATTATTAATGCTCAGAATGATGTTGTTATAAAACCGATTACAAAAAAAGCAATCGATGTTTTTGGGCAACTCAGCCAATATAACAAAGATAAGCCACTCTCTATAGAGGAAATGAACGAAGCGATTACCACGCAATGTAAAAAAGAATTTTCATGAAAGCCTTAGATACTAATGTTCTAATACGATTTCTTGTTCAAGATGATGTCAATCAAGCTGATAAGCTATTTTCCAAGGCAGAACAGAATAAAGAGGTTTTGTTTGTGCCTTTATTGGTAGTGCTTGAGGTAATTTGGGTATTGCAATCAGCTTATAGCGTTACTCGGGAAGATATTATTTTGGCAATAAATAACCTTTTACAAATGCAAGTATTGGAGTTTGAAAGTCAAAGCGTTGTACGGAATTTTATCTGTTGTGCTAATCAATATTCGTATGATTTATCTGATATTTTGATTGCTCAGTCTGCAGTCGTCGCAAATTGTGCAACAGCATTGACGTTTGATAAAAAGGCGAGCCGATTTGAGTTATTTACTATGATGTAGGTTTTTTTAGCTCCCCTAGGCTCTGTGTAAGAATGGGGCTTTAGCATTAAGAATGAGAGTTTTAGGAAAAGTGATAACTTAAATGATTGAAACGGATCGCGTAATAACTGCGCATGAAAATACAGACGAAGAACGGCATGATCGTGCGATAAGACCGAAAACACTAAAAGATTATGTGGGGCAACAGGCTTTATGTGAGCAGATGGAAGTGTTTATTCAAGCTTCCACTGCGCGTAAAGAAGCGTTAGATCATGTATTGATTTTTGGCCCACCGGGGCTAGGTAAAACGACATTGGCGAATATTATTGCCAATGAGATGAATGTTAGTTTACGCCAAACTTCAGGCCCTGTACTGGATAAAGCGGGAGATTTAGCTGCTTTATTAACTAATTTAGAAGCACATGATGTGCTGTTTATTGATGAGATTCATCGCTTAAGTCCTGCAGTCGAAGAGATTTTGTATCCTGCGATGGAGGACTATCAGATTGATATAATGATTGGTGAAGGCCCGGGAGCAAGGTCAATTAAACTGGACTTGCCGCCATTTACTCTAGTAGGTGCAACGACAAGAGCAGGTTTATTAACTTCGCCTTTGCGGGATCGATTTGGCATTATTCAACGTTTGGAGTTTTATTCGGTGGAAGAGTTACAATTTATTGTCACTCGCTCGTCAGGTGTTTTGGGTATAAAAATTGATCAACGTGGCGCGCATGAAATTGCTAAGCGCTCGCGTGGTACTCCACGTATCGCCAACCGTTTACTGCGGCGAGTGCGTGATTATGCTGAAGTAAAGGGCGATGGTTCGATTAGTGAGGGCACGGCTCAACAAGCTTTAAGCATGCTAAAAGTGGATCATTGCGGGTTTGATCAGTTAGACAGGCGTTTGTTAAAAACGATTATTGATAGCTTTGATGGTGGCCCTGTGGGTTTAGATACTTTGGCTGCAGCGATTAGTGAGGAGCGAGGCACAATAGAAGATGTTTTGGAGCCTTATTTAATTCAGCAAGGCTTTATTATGCGTACGCCAAGAGGGCGCGTGGTGACTGGCAAAACCTATCAGCATTTTGGTTTAAAAGCACCACAAGTTCCTAATATAGAAGTCGATGATGTTGTTTAAAAAAATAAGTAGGATGACAATAGGAAGTGCATCACATACAAACAATGCGCTTCGCTCCTACATCAATTTATTTAGCTTAATGGTAATTATATCGAGCATGGGAACAAGGATTTTATAATAATGAACAAACAATTTACTTGGCCGGTACGGGTTTATTATGAAGACACGGATGCGGGTGGCGTGGTTTTTTATGCCAATTATCTCAAGTTTTACGAACGTGCACGTACTGAAATGTTGCGTGCGATGGGCTTTGAGCAAGATGAACTAATGGCGCAACAAAATATCCTATTTGTAGTTCGCTCAGTGCAAGTTGATTATTTGCAGCCTGCTAAATTTAATGATTTACTCGACGTTAGCGCCGCTCTAAGTCGAGTGAAAAGCGCTAGCTTAATTTTTGCCCAAACTGTCATGCGTCAAGATGAAATACTCAGTAAAGCAACGATTCGGATTGCTTGTTTAGATTCTAATTCGATGCGTCCTCAATTGATTCCCGATTCTCTAAAGCAAGCCTTAAACAATGAATAATGATTTATCTATTTTCTATTTAATTAGCCAAGCGAGCTTAGTTGTCCAGCTGGTTATGTTAATTCTTTTGGTTGCTTCGGTGATGTCTTGGACTTTTATTTTTGCTAAGCGCAAAGAGTTAGCCGCGACTTTTCAAGTGACTGAGCAATTTGAGCAAGCCTTTTGGTCGGGGGGTGATTTAAGCGAGTTGTATGCAAAAATTACGGAAGAAGGTCGAGAAGTAGAAGGCATAGAAAAAATATTTATAGCGGGTTATAAGGAGTTTTCACGCATGCATAAAGTGGTTAGCATGCCTGCTTCTGATAAGGTAGAAAATGCACAAAGAGCGATGCGTATAGAATTATCGCGTGAATTGGATAGATTAGATGAGAGTTTACCTTTTTTAGCAACGATTGGCTCAACAAGTCCTTATGTGGGCTTATTTGGTACCGTCTGGGGGATTATGAACTCCTTCCGTTCCTTATCTACCGCTAAGCAAGCGACCTTAGCACAAGTTGCTCCGGGTATTGCAGAAGCATTAGTGGCGACAGCGATAGGCTTGTTTGCTGCTATTCCAGCGGTTGTTGCTTATAACCGATTTTCCACACGAGTTGATCGTTTAGCGGGGCGGTATGAAATATTTGTCGATGAATTTGTCGTCTTATTACAGCGTCAGGCGCATTCGTAATGGCTAGACGTAATGTTCGCAGAAAACCTATGGCAGAAATTAATGTCGTACCGTATATAGATGTAACATTAGTTTTACTGATTATTTTTATGATTACTGCACCCCTGATTCAGTCGGGTGTTGATGTTGATTTGCCGCAGGCAAACTCTCAGCAAGTAGATCAGGATAATGCGCCAACGCCAGTTATTATCACTATTGATAAGTCGGGACAATACTTTATAGACTTAGGTAATGGGAGTGATGAACAGCCAGTAAGTGCGAGTGAAGTGCTATTATTAACGGCGGCGGTACGTAAAAATAAACCTAAGACACAAGTTTATATACGCGGCGATAAACAAGTGGCATACGGTAAGGTTGTTACTGTTATGGCAGCTTTAAAAAATGCGGGCGTACCCAATGTGGGTTTAATGACGGAAAACTTTGCCCAATGAGCCTATTACAAAAATATGCACTGGCTTTTATTTTAGCGCTAAGTTTGCATTTTTTAATTATCGGCTTGTTTGCATTTAATTTTATCAGTGAGCCAGTGCCTATGCCTAAAGCGCAAGACAAGGTACCTGAAATTATTGAGGCTTCAATTCTAGATGAAAATGTCGTTGCAGAAAAAGCCAAAGAACTGCAACAAGTCGAAGAAAAAAAACGCAACCAGCAGCAACAGCAAAAAGAGCTACTTGCTAGACAACTAAAGCAAGAAAAATTACGTATTAAGCAGGCAAAAGCTAAACGTTTAAAGGCTGAAAAAACAGCTAAAATAGAGGCGCAGCGCTTGCAAGAAGTAGCCAAGAATGAAGCAAAAAAATTAGCCGCTATTAAGCAGGCGCTTGTATTAGAAAAGCAAAAACAAGCAGCGATTAAGCAACAAAGAATAGCACAAGAGAAAGCTCTGGCAGTAGAGAAAAAACGCAAACAAGAGGCTGAACGAATTGCAGAGCAACAGCGTAAAGCAGCAGCAAAGAAAAAAGAAGCTGCACGTAAAGCAGCTGAGAAGCAGAAAAAAATGATAGCTGCCAAACGGGCAAAAGAAAACAGAATACGTGCAGAAAATGCTAGAATTGCAAAAAAAGCAGTGGCAGATGCCAAGGTTTTAATTAAGCAGAAAATCATGCAGAACTGGAATCAGCCCAATACTGTTCCTGATGGACTTTCCTGTAGAATTCGAGTTAATCTGATTCCTTCCTCTGGCGATGTTATGGCCGTTAACGTAGAAAAAAGTAGTGGTAATCGTTTGTTTGATGAGTCGGCTGAGCGAGCTGTTTTAAAAGCAGCCACTTTACCGGTACCTAAAGACCCAAAGATTGCTGAGCAGTTTAGAAGCTTTACTTTACTATTTGACCCTAAAAAATAGCGCTGAGTTTAAATATGGTTTTTGTAGGGTGCGGCTTTAGCCCGCTAATTTGAAACAGAAGCTTTAAAGGCCGAGCCAAAGCCTCGCCCTACTGTTTGTATCTAAATAATTAATTTTAAAGAGTGAAAAGTGATTAAAATAGCGAAAAAAATAGTGTTTATATTATTTGGCTGCCATTTAATGGTATATAGCCATTTATTACGTGCTGAACTGACTATAGAAATTACTGAAGGTGTGCAAAGTGCGCATACGATAGCGGTTGTTCCTTTTGCAAGCCCTATGGGTGAGCAATTAAAAGAAGATGTTGCACAGGTTATTGGTAATGATTTAGCCAGAAGTGGCTATTTTAAAGTATTGGATAAGGCGCAAATGTTAACACGCCCTAGTCAGCCAGCGCAGGTTAAATTTCGTAATTGGGAAGCATTAGGTCAAGATTATTTAGTCATCGGTAGAGTAAGCAAAGATAATAACCTTTACCATGTACAAATGAGTTTGTTCGATGTTTATAAAAAAGAACAATTAAAAGGTTTACGGGTAACGGTTGAAGCTTCAGCATTGCGTATGGCGGCACATTATTTAAGTGATGCGATTTATGCAAAGTTAACCGGAATTCCAGGCATATTTACTTCACGAATTGCTTATGTAACTAGTGAGTTAAATGGTCAGCATAAAACTAAATATAATTTGTATGTGGCTGATTATGATGGGGCTAATGCAATCTCTATTGCACAATCTAAAGAGCCAATTATGTCGCCGGCATGGTCTCCTCATGCAGATAAAATTGCTTATGTTTCTTTTGAAAATAAAGTTTCTGAGATTTTTGTGCAAACATTAGCAACGGGTGAGCGTAAAAGTATTGCTAAGTACAAAGGCATTAATGGCGCACCTGCTTGGTCGCCTGATGGTAAACAATTAGCTTTGACTTTATCTAAAGGGGGGAACTCAGATATTTATATTTTGACCTTGGCGAATAAGTCTTTACGTCAATTAACCAAATCGTTAGCGATTGATACCGAAGCGGCTTGGTCACCGGATGGTAAAAAAATACTGTTTACTTCTGATCGTGGCCGCCGCCCACAATTATATATTATGGCAAGCAATGGCCAGGGTGTTGCAGAGAGAATTACTTTTGATGGGGATTACAATGCGCGTGGCAGTTTTTCTGCTGATGGTAAGTCAATAGTTATGGTGCAAGGTGTGCAAGGTAATTACCGGATTGCAGTACAAAACTTAGCAAGCCGAACAACAACAGTGCTAAGCAATGGTCCAAATGACGAGTCACCCAGTTTTGCGCCTAATGGCCAAGTGATTATTTATGCGCGGCGTAAAGGGAATAATGATATTTTAGCAACCGTTACGCTTGATGGGGCAAGCAAGCAAGATATACGGCATAGAGGTGGTATGGTGCGGGAGCCAGCGTGGGCTCCACGTAAATAAGGGTAGTTGTCCATAAATATTTATCAAGCAGAGGTTAGAAATATGAAACTTAAAACAGTTATAGTCGCTTTTTTTATCACAACATTATTATCAGGTTGTAGCCTATTTAATAAAGATTCTTTAAGTGAGGAAGATAATGCTGCACAGAATGTGATGAACTCTCTTAATGATTCTTCGGGCGTTGATAGCAATACTTATAATGCTGATGGTCTACAGGTAACGGAACTTGGTGTAGATAATCAGATTAGTGAAGGTATTGATGCGCTTATGCAAAGTCCTGAGTTTTCTGATCCAAACAGTCCTTTGTCTACACGTACTATTTATTTTGAATATGATAGTAGCCAAGTGAAAAATGAATTTGTACCGATACTAGAGGCGCACGCCAATTATTTAATGGCTAACCCGAATCAACGTATTACTTTAGAAGGGCATTCAGATGAACGCGGTACGCGTGAGTATAATATTGCTTTAGGTGAGCAACGCGCTAAATCTGTCTTTAAAATACTGCAACTGATTGGTGTTATGACGAGCCAGATAGATATTGTGAGTTATGGTGAAGAAAAACCAGCTGCCTCAGGGCATACTGATGAGTCTTTTGCGCTTAATCGCCGCGTTGAAATAGTGTATAAATAATGAAAAAATTATCTTTAATCTTGGTTTTATCCGCAGTAGGCATCGTGCAGGCCGAAACGAGACCTTTACCACCTATTATTAATAATTCAACTTATGCCAGCGGTGCTGCTTATTCTAGTCGAGCAACATCCAATCAACCTATGTTAGAAATGTTAGGCTGTGTCGAGCGCCTGCAAACTGAGTTGCAGGAGTTACGCGGTTTGGTGGAACAACAAAATTATGAAATTACGCATTTAAAGCAACGGCAGAACAATATTTATGCTGATATAGATGCTCGCTTACAGCGCATAGAAATGGGACGAAGTGCAACAACAACTAACTCTCAGCGCTCAACTCAAGGAAACTTGGCTATTCCGGCGGCGCAAAGAAAGGCGGCAATTGAGGCGGCTAAACCTAAGCCTAAAGTCAAAACAACAGCCACTGAAAAAGCAGATTTTGATAAAGCGTTTGCCAGTGTAAAAAATAGCCACTATCAGCAAGCGATCAAATTATTTAAGGCATTTTTACAAGATTATCCAGCAGGAAAATATACGGATAATGCCACTTTTTGGTTAGCTTCTGTCTATTCTGTTGTTAAGGATAAGGCTGCGGCTAAGAAGAATTTTGCAGCTGTTTTTACTCAATTTCCAAAAAGTGAAAAGGCCGCAACCGCTATGTTAAAGTTGGCTGATATTTATTTAGCAGAAAATAATACCGCACAAGCAAAGCAATTGTATACACGAATTAGTACTGATTACCCTAGCAGTACATCCGCACATATGGCAGAGAAAAAATTACAGAGTATGAGGCAGTAAGTTTAGTGAGACATGATGATTTACGCATTAGTGAAATTTTTTATTCACTACAAGGTGAGTCTAAATCAGTGGGTAGACCTACTGTTTTTATTCGCCTAACCGGTTGCCCTTTACGGTGTCAATATTGTGATACCAGTTATGCTTTTTCTGGCGGTGAAATGACCAGTATCGCTAATATTATGGCGCAAGTTGCACAATATAAAACGCAATATATTACGGTAACAGGCGGTGAACCTTTAGCGCAGCCAGCTTGTTTAGAATTACTTAAGCAATTAGCGGATAAAGAGTATATTGTATCTTTAGAAACCAGTGGTGCGCTTGATATCTCTCAAGTTGATTCGCGAGTTGTTAAAGTGGTGGATTTGAAAACGCCAGCTTCGGCTGAAGAGGCGCGCAACCTCTATACTAACTTGCCTCATCTCGATGCTAAAGATCAGTTAAAGTTTGTCATTTGTAATGCGCAAGATTATGTATGGTCTAAAGAAAAGTTAGATGAATATCAGTTAGATAGACAGTGCGAGGTTTTATTTTCTCCGAGTATGGGTGAGCAAGATCCGACAGAATTGGCTGAATGGATTTTACGTGATCAATTACCAGTACGCTTTCAATTACAATTACATAAAATACTCTGGGGTAATTCGCCAGGTAAATAGATAAATATAGGCAGGGCGTGACTTTCGTCCACCTTTCGTGGCATGACGGACTGAAGTCCATCCTACACATTAAATTATTAGCTACAGATAGCTGATTTACACAAATCCAGAAAAAGATAAAATACGTGAAAACACAAGCCCCCGTTATTAATATAAAGCCTTATCAAACAGATGAGGAGAATGCTAAAAATACCACTCAAGACCTTGTTGTACCAACTAAGCCTAAAAAAGAGGCAGATGCCGCAGGAGAGAGAATTCAGAAAGTTTTAGCGCGCGGTGGTGTCGGTTCGCGTCGTGAAGTCGAACGCTGGATTACTGAAGGCCGCTTGCTTATCAATGGCAATAAAGTTCAGTTAGGCGACCATCTGAAAGCAGGTGATAAATTACAATTAAATGGCCGACATTTAAAGTGGGAAGTTTTTGGTGTGCAGCCGACTCGTGTACTGATTTATCATAAACCTACGGGTGAGGTGGTGACGCGCAATGATCCTCAAGGGCGTAAAGTGGTTTTTAGTCAATTGCCTAAAATTCTAAAAGGTCGCTGGATTGCGGTAGGTCGCTTAGATATTAATACCCAAGGTTTATTATTAGTGACTAATAATGGTGAGTTAGCTAACCGTTTAATGCATCCCTCTTCAGAGATTGATCGTGAGTATGCCGTGCGTATTTTAGGTGAAGTAACGGCAGACAATATTGCCCAATTAAAAAAAGGCATTGAGCTGGAAGATGGTATCGCTAAATTTGATGATATTCAGTTTAATGGTGGAGAGGGCGCAAATAGCTGGTATCACGTAACCGTTACTGAAGGGCGTAATCGCTTGGTACGCCGTTTATGGGAAGCTTTAGAGTTTCAAGTAAGTCGTTTAATGCGAGTGCGTTATGGGCCTATTTTTTTGCCAGACGGTTTAGGTGCTGGGCAGTGCTATGAGCTTAATGCAAAAGAATTAGATGATTTATTAACTTTTGTTAAATTACCACTAGAGCGGTTTAATAGTACCAGCCCTAAAATACCACCGAACAAAGTAAGGACGAGTAAATCAAAAGTTACTCATGCGCCACAAAGTAAGTCAAAAGGCGCACCTGATAGGCGTAATCACGAAAAGCAAGATCCGTTTGCAAGAACTAAAAGAAAACCTGGCCCGCCAAGAGGTCGAGGTCGGTAGTTTTTACCACTAAATTATAAAATTTCATTATCCATCTTCTCATACCTAAACTTCGTTTAGGTATGCATGGCTAGTAATTTCTGCTTAGGAACGCGCATGAAATAATTTATACACTGTCATCTGGGGTGCAGGCCTTCAGCCTGCATTTTAAAGGGCAGACTAACGACTGCTTCCTATTGTGCTCAAGTTATTTCGTGCATGCCCCTTACTTAAAGTCGCAGCTGAGCTGTTGCTACATGTGTTCCCAAGCAGGAACTTCACTGCAATTAAGTTAAACGAGTTTTTGTGGGAGGGGGGTTTAGCCGCGATTTCATACAAGTCGCATCTAAAACCCCTCCCACGACGTATTACACAAAATCCCCTATGTCTTCTCAAGAATTAATCCAACAAATTTCTAAAAACTTACCTAAAACACTTAATAAAGATCGTCAGCCGATTAAACGGCAATTAGATCGTTTACGTAGTGAATTAAGGAAAGGTAAAGACATTAAAGAAAAGCTACTCGCGTTAGAGCTAAAGCTAAAGCAATCTATTGAAAAGCGTCATGCACGTTTACAAAGCTTTCCGAGTATAGAATACCCAGACCTACCCGTTACCGGTAAAAAAGAAGCAATAGCAGAATTAATCCAGAAAAATCAGGTAGTGATTATTTGCGGTGAAACGGGTTCAGGAAAGACCACGCAATTACCTAAGATATGTTTATCTATTGGTCGTGGTGCGGCAGGTTTGATTGGCCATACGCAGCCGCGACGTATTGCCGCAAGAACCGTGGCCGATCGTATTGCCGAAGAATTAAAACAGCCTTTAGGGCAAGCGGTTGGTTATAAAGTTCGGTTTCACGACCAAACGCGAGAAACATCGTTAGTTAAACTGATGACGGATGGAATTTTACTCGCTGAATCACAAAATGACCCTTATTTAAATCAATATGACACGATTATTATTGATGAGGCACACGAGCGTAGTTTAAATATTGATTTTCTTTTGGGGTATATGCGCTGGTTGCTACCACGCCGCCCTGACTTAAAACTGATTATTACTTCTGCGACGATTGATCCTGAACGGTTTTCGACGCATTTTTTTGATGCCCCGATTATTAATGTTTCAGGGCGTACTTTTCCTGTGGAAATGCGTTATCGTCCTATAGAGCAAGAGGAGGAAGAAGATGAAACCACTAAGGATGTACAGCAGGCCATTTTAGATGCAGTAGATGAGTTATACCGAGATATTAGTGGCGATATATTAATTTTTCTTAGTGGTGAACGCGATATTCGGGAAACCGATGAATCTATACGCAAGCATAATAATGGTCGATTTGACGTGTTACCGCTGTATTCTAAACTTAGTGTCAGTGAACAAGAGCGCGTGTTTAAACCTAAAGGTGGCAAGCGGCGCATTGTTTTAGCGACCAATGTGGCGGAAACTTCTTTAACTGTCCCAGGTATTCGTAGTGTTATTGATGTTGGTCATGCACGGATTAGTCGTTATAGTCATCGCAGTAAAATTCAGCGTTTGCCGATTGAAAAAGTTTCCCAAGCGAGCGCCAACCAAAGAGCAGGGCGTTGCGGTCGAGTTGCCGATGGTATTTGTATCCGCTTGTATTCTAAAGAAGATTATCTAAGTCGTCCTGAATTTACTGAGCCAGAAATTAAACGTACTAGTTTAGCCTCCGTTATTTTGCAAATGTCATCATTAAAATTGGGTGATATACGTGATTTTCCTTTTGTTGAGCCACCTGAAGATAAAATGATTCGCGATGGTTTAACAACGTTGCAAGAAGTTAATGCGCTGGATAAGTCAGGAAAACTAACGCCTATAGGACAGCAATTATCCAAACTACCCGTCGATCCAAAATTAGCGCGAATGCTAATTGCAGCCAATGAAATGTCTTGTTTAAATGAAATTGCTATTATTGTTTCTGGGCTAAGTATTCAAGATCCGCGCGAAAAGCCAGCCGATAAAATGCAACAAGCCGATGCTAAGCATGTTGAATTTGTCGGTGTTGATTCTGATTTTATGAGTTATTTAAAAATCTGGAATACCTTTGGCGAGCGCAAAAAACATTTATCTAATAACCAACTGCGCAAATGGTGTAAACAGAACTTCTTATCTTATATTCGCCTAAAAGAATGGCAAGATGTACATACGCAAATCTTACAAGTGATTAAAGGCGAGTTAAAACTTAAGGTTAATAGCACTGAGGCTTCTTATGAAGCGATACATCAAGCCTTATTGCCTGGATTATTATCCAATATCGGATTTAAACATGAGCAATATGAGTATTTAGGTGCACGTAACCTAAAATTTTATATTTTCCCAGGAGCGGGGCAGCATAAATTACGCCCTAAATGGATTATGGCAGCGGAACAGGTGGAAACCAGTAAGGTTTATGGCCGTTGTGTCGCTAAAATTGAACCGGAATGGATTGAGCGTTGTGCAGGGCATTTGATTAAGAAAAATCATTTTGATCCGCATTGGGAGAAAAAATCTGCGCGCAGTGCTATTTATGAACGCACGCTATTATTTGGTTTAACTTTACAAAGTCGGCGCAAGATTCCTTATGAGCATGTCGATCCAAAAGCGGCACGTCAATTTTTTATTCGTCATGCGCTAGTTGAGCATGATTACCATACACGCGCGCCCTTCTTTAAAGCGAATGAAACTTTATTAGAAGAAGTGGGCTATATTCAGCATAAAGGTCGCCGTGTTGATTTAATCGAAGATGAAGAATGGTTATATGATTTCTATGATAAAAAATTACCTGAAGAAGTGGTTAATGGTATTACTTTTGATCAGTGGCGTAAAAAAGCAGAGCGCAAACAGCCAAAGTTACTGTTTTTAACCAAAGAAGATTTAACCCGTCAAGATGAAGGACATATTAGCTCTTGGGAGTACCCTGATGAGAAAAAAGTGGGGCGTTTAACACTGCCTTTACAATATCGGTTTGAGCCAGGGCACGAAGAAGATGGAGTAACGGTCATTATTCCAGTACACCAGATTAACCAACTCACAGAGCAGCCATTTGAATGGCTAGTTCCAGGTTTACTGAGTGAAAAAATGACTGCTTTAATTAAAGGTTTGCCTAAACAACTACGTAAACATTTTGTTCCTGTACCTGCTATGGTTGAGCGCTGCCTTGAAGTTGAACCAGATGGCACAGGCTCTTTATATGAGTGGATTGCTATGCGCTTGCGTAAATTGACGGGCGAAGCGATTCCTTTAACAGCATGGAATAAAGAGGTACTAACCGACCATCTACGCATGAATTTCCGAGTGGTTGATGAACAAGGTAAGCACTTAGATAATAGCCGTGATTTAAAAGCTTTACAGCAAAAATACACAGAAAAAGCAGGGGATAGCTTTAATCAACTCGCTGAAGATGAGCTTAACTACACGGGTTGTATTAAATGGGCGTTTGATGACTTACCTGAAGTTTATCAATTTGAACAGGATGGGCAAGATTTTGTCGGTTATCCGGCAATTATTGATGAAGGTGAGACGGTTGGTGTGCGTATTTTAGATACACCAGAAAAGGCGGCCTTACAACATGAAGCAGGCTTAGCACGTTTATTTCAGATACAGTTAAGAAAGGAGGCCAAATATATTTTAAAGAACCTGCCATTCTCGCCAGAAGCGGAATTAGCTTACAATCGGCTCGTGCAGCATCCTGAATTAACTAAGGATATTTTAAGCCGCAATTATAAAGAAGATATGCTCAGCTTAATTATTAAATCCGTGTTTGTCAGTGGCCGCACCATTCGTAGTGAACAACAATTTGAGCAGTGCTTAAAAGATAACAAGTCGGAACTAATGACTATGTCGACTAAAATTGGCGACTGCGTAGTCAGTGCATTAGCGCATTATGCCAAGCTTAAACAGCAAGTGGATCGCATGCCTCAGCAAGATAAGTCGGTACAGGATGTGCAGTTACAATTAGCCCGTTTGTTTTATCAGGGTTTTTTAACCAAGAGCGCTTATGAACATTTGAGGCATTATCCGCGCTATTTAAAAGCCCTAGAAGCACGCTTACAAACAATGTTACAGCAGCCAGCTAAAGACCAGCAAAAAATGCAAGAAATAGCAAAATTTCAGCAATGGTTTTGGCAGCGTACCGAAAAGCGGCAGAAAAATGAAATTGTTAACCCTGATAGTGAGGCCTTTCGCTGGATGCTTGAAGAGTTTCGAGTGTCACTCTTTGCTCAGCAGTTAAGAACACCTTATCCCATTTCGGCTAAAAGGCTAGAGAAGGCTTGGGGTGATTTGTAGGCTTTAACTAAATTGAAAAAGTAAAAATACAAAGTACTGCTCCTTAAAGGGCTGACCATGCTGTTTAGCCTAAAGCTGTAGACTGTGTGCATTGCTTAATCGTGAACTTGGATCGGTATCATCAGGTGATAGCCTTGATTTCGTATGGCGCGAACAGGGTTTAGTGAGTCATCACTTATATTTTTAATTTTTCTTCGTAGTCGAGATAGTGATAATTCAAGGCGGTTTTTTTCATAGTGGAGCCAGCTTTCCCCCCAAGCTTCAATAATCTGTTTTGCAGAGACAGGAGCATTAGAGCTTTGTGCAAGTTCACGTAATAATATAAATTCACGGTGAGATAAACTCAGCACTTCACCTGCTGGGGAGTGTAGGGCTAAGGTTGTACTGTGTAATTGCCACGTAGATTTAGCCGTTTTATCTGGGCTAATAGTTGCTGACCTACGATTAATACTATTAATAATGGCTCCCAGCTCCTGGTAATCAATCGGTTTTATATGGTATGCATCGGCAAATTCTAGGCCTGCGATACGATCAGTAATATTGCTACGAGCCGTCAGGAAGATAATGCCAATTTTATTTGTTTGATCGTTATTGCGTAACTTTTGCGCGATATCTAGGCCGGACTCATCAGGTAACATCCAGTCTAAGACCACTAAGTCTGGAAGTTGCTCTGAGATTAAGGTATTTAGGCTTTGAGCATCAGACGCACCATAACAGTCAAATCCTTGAGCTTTTAAACATAAGATACCATTTTCTAATAAATCTGCATTATCTTCTACAATATAGATTCGAGTCATTTCTTGTCGTCCTTCACGTTGTTGCTTGGTAGCCATAAGTGGATTGAAATTGACCATTGATTGGCATGAGATGTGGGCGTTACGGAACAATTAAGAGTGCCTGCATGAGCTTGAGCGACTTGTTGTACCAAATACAGCCCTAAACCTAAGCCATCAATATTGGTTTGATTATTTTCTCGGTAATATTTAGTGAACCATTTTGTTGTATCGGGTTTTACTAGGGAGGTGTAGTTATTGCTAATAGTGAATAGTGTGCCATCTTTTCCATGCTGCATGTTCTTGCTAGCTTGTAAAGTGACGAGTGTATTTGCTGTTTTATATTTTTCTGCATTTACAAAAAGATTACTTAAAGCTAAATTAAGTAATCTTCGATCAGCAATACAGCGGTGATCATGAGCTACTTCGAACTCACAATTGCTATTGGTTGATAAGGTATGAATAGTTTTCTTAACAAAGGGGGCAAGTAAAAATTGTTCGCTATGGGTAAGTAGCAGTTGATTATCATAGTCACTAGAGAGTGTATTTTCCAATAAATTATTGAGATGTGCGATAGATTGACGAATTCTATGGTGATGTTCAGACACGAGTTCCTTAGACAGGGTAGGGTATGCTTGTAAGGTCTGTATGGTGCTATCTATAACGGCTAGTGGCGTTTTTATTTCATGAACAACAAGGGTGAAAAAGGTCGATGATTCTTTGTGGTGCTGTTTTTCTATAGTGATTAATTTTTCGGCAATTTCACTACGGATATTAGCTTCCTCTTGGGTTAGCTCGAGTTTATGAAAGCGTTGGTATAGTCCAAAAAAAAGGAATATTGCGAGCACGCTCATTTGAGCAACTAATAATTGCATGATATTAATGGAAATTAAGCCTAATATAAACAGCAGCAAAAGCATAGAAAATATTAAGTTTAATAAAGAGCCATAAAAAATAGCTTTATCTCCTAACTGTTCACGGTAGGCTCTTACCCAACTGATATACAGCTGAGCAGGTAAAGATAAAAGGGTAGCTAACATTGCAATAGGTGCAACAGTAATAAACTGGCCAAAAGGCATGCTTAGTGCCGCTAATACTGTGAAAGCCATTACGCCATAAAAAATAAACGTTAGGCGTGGAAAATAGCGCGGAGTATCAAAAAATAGGATGCTGAAAGCAGCAAAACAGAATGCCATGATACCGCCTCCAAGAGGCGACATTAGCATAGCAATTTCAGGATGATAAGGAAATAAGTAATCAGTGATCATGCCATCGATTGCAGAGAGAGACATGCTCCAGCCAATGATATAACTGATGAGTACGATATAGATCAAATGGTGTTTCTTATTCCACATTACTAGAGTCAGGAATAAGATAACTAGTAAAATACCTAATATAAGTCCAAGCAGTAATTTATTCTGGCTATTAGTTTGCGCAAGGTTTGCTGCTGTAGCTATTGAAAGGTTCAGTGTGAAAGTGGATTGTGTTTGTAGTCGAAGATAAAAGGTGGTCGAAGTGACATCCGTTAATGTGATTGGAAAGGTAAAGGCTCCGAATTGTTTATCTATTGGGCGCAATGCTGCTGCCACCTGATTGCCTGATTGATGTAGAGTAAAACCGCCATTGTCATTAGGGGTATACAAACGTAAATTATTCAAGGTGGCAGGCGTGACTGATAATAACCAGTTTTTTTGAATATCTTTTATACCTTGAACAGTAATGCAAAACCAATAAGCATCCCGGGTGTGGCCTCGATTAAAGGGGAGTTTTACTAAGTTAAAGTCGTTTTTTAAGGCTAGCACATTAGCTAGTGTTTTATCACCTGCTTGGTCACGTAATACCCTGACTTCCATGCTGAGTTGCTTAGAATTCTCGCCTGCTGCGACAGGTATGTTTTGTTGAGCATAGAGTAGCTGAGGTATAAAAAAAAATATCAGTAATAAGGAGTGCATCAAAACAAAATGTATTTTCTGGGTAGTGATGATATTTATCTAAGCCAGTATAAAAATCAAGTGTGTCGTCACAGTTAATGATAGTTCAATATGCTTATTAAGCTACTTAGTTATGCAATTAAAATAAGATATAAGCCATTGTGTTAAAGCAAAAGCACTGTAACTGTGAAATCCCCTTCTTTATTGTCAAGTATTTTTACAGTCATTAAGGACGAAGTCGTTCTGATGACCGGTGTTTTTTTAAAAAATCATGGTACAACGTGGTGAAACCTGACAATTATATACCTATAGCAGCGTTGGAGACTAAGTTATTACCTTAATTTCCCTGTATCCCGTAAGCGATATAGGCAGGTTGAGATTTTAGTAATTGGGTGATTTTATGTAATGACGCACTACCCAATGGCATTTGAGCTATTAAGTTGAAGGTAGTTTATTAGAGTGCCGTGCTTTAGCTTGCTATTTTCCGCTATAAAGACGGGCTAAAATACGGCATTCTATTAATAATGATAAGTTATAATCTTACATGTTAAGTATCTAATAGTATTGAAAGAACTTCAGTAGTTGTATTTTTATAAGAGGAGTATTTGAGGGGGGGGCGTAGTAATAAGGGGCTGTATGAGGTGACAGAAAATGACAGTTTTATGGCAGCAAATGACAGTTAAAGGCACTAAGGGTACGTAAAATACACCGGCAAAAACAAAGAAAAAGGGTGTCAGTTTTTTTTACATAAATATTCTGTTACTTATTTCTTTTGTATTTTGCATTATTTGCCTCATATTCTGCGAAGTAGCATCTGAAAGCTTCAGATATCTATTATAGAGTCGATTGGGGGCACTCCACTACGGAATGTTCCGTGATGACTTTAAACTTTAATTTGGAGTATAACAAAATGAACAAACATATTTTAGGATTGACTTTAGCGGTTAGCGCTTTAGTAATGGCATCAAATGCTCAGGCTGCATTTATAATTGATGATTTTTCTGCAGATCTAACTGGCGCTATAAATGCACCTGGCATTGAGACAACGACATTAGGTTCCAGCTCTGACTTTTCTTTGGATCGTGTACTAAGCATTGTAGAGAATCCTATAGGCACCCGAGCTCATGCTAGCACAGATGTTTTTGGAGGAATTTTATCAATCAGTACACCTACAGCTCTCCAGTCAGATACAACAAGTGCATATGCTAATGCTGGGGGATTTGATTTTACTGTCGCAGAAACGGGAGCCTCAATATTTAATGATGCATTTGTTCTTAGTTTGTTAACTATAGATCAAGGTGGGGTAGATGTAACTTTAGTAGTTGATGGAGTGAGTTCTTCACAGTTTGTAAATGCTGTGGGTGATATAGTGTTTGCACATTCTCTTTTTGGTGATCTAACTAGTGTAAATACCATAAATCTATTAATTCATAATAATATTGCTGTTGATGCAACTTTTGATTCATTTGCATCTTTTGGTAGTCAAGCTTTTGTTCCTCCTACTGTTCCAGAACCTACTTCTTTGGCTCTATTAGGCATGGGTTTAGTGGCATTTGGTTTGGGCCGTCGTAAGAAATCTGCTTAATTTATAAGTAAGTATTTTTAGAGGAGCGGCTCACCTTTTAGGTGAGCCGCTTTTTTTTTGCGAAAAATTTATAAAATCCTGAAAGTTATTTGATATTTTTAACAAAAATACTGTCAAATATGTTAAAAGTAAACATAAATCATTCGTATTAGGAGTTTATTATGCAAATTCGTTATTTAATTATGTTGGTCAGTTTTTTATTTGTTACTGAAAGTGTGTTGGCGAAATCACCGGCTCCAGAACAAGTGGATGGCGCGGTAACAATAAGCACTAAACGTGCAAAATCCTTGATGAACCAAGGCGTTACTTTTATTGATGTGCGTCGAGTTACGGATTACCAATCCAGTCATATTCAATGGGCGGTGTATTTGGATTTGGTACTGGATTTAACGGAAGAATCTTTAGCGGCAGTTGTGAAAAAGCATCAGCCAGTGGTGTTTTACTGTAATGGTGACATGTGTCAGCGCAGTGCAGTAGCCAGCGAAAAAGCAGTGGCTTGGGGTTGGACGAAAGTCTTTTATTATCGCGGCGGTTTCCCAGATTGGGTAAAAGCCGGGCTACTCGTAGAATGAATTTTGAGTATCGCTTTCATATAGTGCCAAAAGTAGTTTGCACTATTTAATAGGTTTCGTGGGAGCGGCTTTAGCCGCGATAGTTCATGCCACTATCGCGGCTAAAGCCGCTCCCACTTAGAAAGTGTAAACCGCGAAAAATGAAGGATGCTCGGCTAGACACTACGTCTCATGACGTATTACTTCTGCCTCTCAATGGCTGTGTACCGCCAAATTTGACACTCAAAAACGCTATTATTTTTTGGGCGGAAAATCGGATAATATTTTTGTCACATATTGTTGGATAAGCTTGTCTTTTTCTGCTTTGTTGGCACTTTTAGGTAAGCGGCCATCAGCAGCCCCTCGCCACATTAATTGGTCTGTTTCTGGGTTAATGATGTCAATTATTAGTGTGCCCTGTTGGTAATAAATGACTTGTATATCAGATGCTGAGCTATATCCTATGCCCATACTATGCCCGTAATATCCAAAGCCTGTACCGTAGCGAAAACCTGGATAATAACCATTGTAATTATTATAGGTATGTATATCGGTCTTATCTTCTATAACAACACTGTAATTGACTAAAAAATCGACCTTTTTTGTGCTTTCTAAGATATAGCCTTGAGTTTTTAACTGCTGATTGATGGTAGATCGAATGCGCTGATCCATTAAGTTGTTAACTTTTAAATATTGTTGGCTCGCAGTATTGTATTTATTTTGAGCATGCCAGCGGTAAGTTTTAAGGCTGGAAAAGTCTATAGATTTATCGTAATCAGTATCTAGGGTAAGTGAAGAGCAGCTGGTTATAAATACTATAACGATAAATGATAAGAGGTATTTTCTCATTTTAGTGTCCTGTTAGAGTGAGAGACAGTAGCAAAATTTTCGCTTCTAAGTATTTCAATAGTAGCTTATGTTGTATGTTTTTAATAGCAGTAAACGATACGTATCTATTTCATTGTATGCTAATATAGTGTTTGGTTTTTATGCGAGAATTTGAAATATGGATTCTCTGTATTTATTCTTATCTCTTTAGGGGAAGGTTGGTAAGATTAAAAGTGAGTGGGGGAGGAGGCTTTTCAGTATAAAAAAACAACGGCTACGAACTAGGTAACCTAAACAGCTATAAGTATTTTATAGCTGTTTGCATGGGCTAGAAAAGTCTAACAAGTAAGGAAAATTTTGAAAATTTATTAGCCTTACTTTTTTTGATAAATAAAGAAGCTTATTTGGATGTTAATATAGTTAAGGCTCTTTGTATATGCTCAGCAGTTTCAATGCCTAAGTCAGTTAAATAGCCGCCATCATCTCGAGAGATTAAGCCTTTATCAAATAAACGCTTAACGGCAGCAATGGATTCTGGTTGTGCTGTGTCGTGTACTTTAATACCGGCTTGCGTTGATGCTTGGTTGTAACGTGTTAAAATGGTAATTTCTTCAACAAGATTTGATGAGATTGGCATAGTTTAGTTCCTTTGGTTGTATAAATTAATTTTAGCATTATACAAAGCTCATGGGGTACAGAGAAACAAAGAATAAAAAATAATAAAAATTAGGAGTTTTAGTTCCTGGTTTTTGATAATAATAGAGAAATTATATGATGAAGATTTTAGTAAGAATTGCTATGTTCGTAGTGGTTGGTAGTGTACTTTTTAGCATGATGGGACGAATGCAACCGACCTATGAGCAGAACTATACAATTCTGTACTCTGATTTTATTGAGGATATCCGCAATGGGGTGGTATCTGAAGTCACCATTGAGGGTGAAAAGGTAAAAGGCAAGTTAATTAATGGTGAACCCTTTATAACTTATAATCCGGATGATACCCATTTAATTGATGACCTTATTCAATATGGTGTAAAGATTAAAGTTGCAACACCTGAAAAGCAGTCAATGCTGACGCAAATTTTTATTTCTTGGGCGCCAATGTTGCTGCTTATTGCTGTTTGGGTTTATTTTTTCCGCAAGCAGCAAGGTGGTGCAGGCGGTGGCGGCGGTCAAATGGGCATGGGAAAAAGTCGTGCTAAGCTACTTGAAGAGGATCAAATTAAAGTCGGTTTTTCTGATGTTGCAGGTGTAGAAGAGGCAAAAGAAGATGTGATGGAAATTGTTGATTTTCTAAAAGACCCTTCTAAATACGAATTTGTTGGCGGTAAGATTCCTCATGGTGTGTTATTAGTTGGTCCTCCAGGAACAGGTAAAACTTTATTAGCGCGGGCAATTGCCGGTGAAGCTAATGTGCCATTTTTCTCTATTTCAGGTTCTGATTTTGTAGAGATGTTTGTTGGTGTAGGTGCGTCACGTGTGCGTGATATGTTTGAACAGGCTAAAAAACGAGCGCCTTGTATTATCTTTATTGATGAGATTGATGCGGTAGGTCGCCAGCGTGGTGGGGCTGGTACTGGGGGAGGGGGTAATGATGAACGTGAGCAAACCTTAAACCAGTTATTGGTGGAAATGGATGGTTTTAGTGGTAATGAAGGTATTATTGTTATCGCCGCAACTAACCGTTCAGATGTTTTAGATAAAGCTTTATTAAGGCCTGGGCGCTTTGACCGAGAAGTTCATGTTGGCTTGCCTGATATTAAAGGTCGCGAGCAAATTTTGAAGGTCCATATCCAAAAAGTTCCTCAAGCAGAAGATGTGAGTATTAGAGATTTAGCGCGAGGTACGCCTGGTTTTTCAGGAGCTGAATTAGCTAATTTGGTTAATGAAGGTGCATTGTTAGCGGCTCGAAATAATAAGCGTATAGTGACCATGGATGATTTAGATCGTGCGCGGGATAAATTACTAATGGGGGCTGAAAAGCGCTCGATGGTAATGCGTAAAGAGGATTTATTGATGACGGCTTATCATGAGGCGGGGCATGCTATTGTTGGCCGTCATGTGCCTGAGCATGATCCGGTTTATAAGGTGAGTATTATGCCGCGTGGTGGTGCTTTAGGGATCACTATGTTTTTACCTGAGCGCGACACTTATAGTGCCAGTAAAGATAAATTAGAAAGCCAAATATCTGGATTGTTCGGTGGGCGTATTGCTGAAGCATTGATTTACGGTAAAAATAAAGTAACCACTGGCGCATCTAATGATATTGAGCGTGCTACGCAGCTGGCACGTAATATGGTGACTCGATGGGGTTTGTCTGATAAATTAGGACCTATGGATTATGGTGATAGTGAAGGCGGCTATATGGGGGCTCAAGCGAAACCAATGTCAGAGCAAATGGCACAGGTAATTGATGATGAAGTGCGCAGTGTTATTGATAAAAACTATCAGCGTGCGGAAGAGATTTTAAAAGATAATATCGAAGTTTTACACAATATGGCGCAAGCTTTGATGGATTGGGAAACAATTGATAAACATCAAATTGAGCGACTTTTGCAAGGTGAGAAAATAGATCCGCCGGAAGAAGAGCCAGAAGATATTGAAATAAAAACGGATTCTAAGCAGGAAACGAGTCAGGATGACGACGATATTCCGGTATTGGATAAAGAGCAGGATTTAAATAAAAAAGAGGTTTAATTCAGCCTTTATCTATTCACCCAGCTTGTAAATTTTAAAATATACATTTCTAAACCACTCAATCAGTTATTTGATTGAGTGGTTTTTTTATGAGTTTGAAAAAATGACATCATTATTTACTTGGTAGTAGCTAAGGTTCGCATTTATGGATACAGAGATTAGCAAACGAATAAAAATAGAAAGTTCATGGAAAGCCGTATTATTGGATGAGTTTGATCAAGAGTACATGCGTGCTTTGCGTCGTTTTTTACGGCATGAACAGCAGCTAGGTAAGGTAATTTATCCACAAGCAAAGCAAATTTTTTCTGCATTGAATTTAACACCTTTCGATCAAGTTAAAGTTGTTATTTTGGGTCAAGACCCCTATCACGGTCCAGGTCAAGCGCACGGGCTTTGCTTCTCTGTGCCGCCCGGCATTGCTTTGCCGCCTTCCTTGGTTAATATCTATAAAGAATTAAGTAGTGACCTTGCAATTGATCGCGCAGAGCATGGTTGTTTGGTTAGTTGGGCTATGCAAGGCGTGTTGCTATTGAATAGTGTTTTGAGTGTCGAAAAAAATAGTGCTGCTGCTCATCAAGGGCAGGGTTGGGAGCGATTTACAGATAAAATTATTGAGTTAATAAATGCGCAAACTGAGCATGTTGTTTTTATTTTGTGGGGAGGCTATGCACAGAAGAAAGGTGCTTTTATTGATAGTGCAAAACATTTAGTACTGCAAGCGCCACATCCAAGCCCTTTATCTGCATATCGTGGTTTTTTTGGGCAAAAACCTTTCTCTCGTAGTAATGAGTATTTGCAGAGTGCCGGGAAAGCACCTATTAAATGGCAGCTTCCGGATAGAGCGACAACGCAAAAGCAGTTTGCTTTAGCGCAAGAAATTAATCAAAAAATAGCTGAAAGTTAGTGAGTTGGTGCGGGAGTCATACTTATTCTCAATCAATAATATTGCTAAATAATAGTATTTTGTGGGTTTTGTTTTGCTTTTATGCCGCAGCTTGTACTCTATTTCTACCCATTTCTTTGGCTTGATACATGGCATCGTCAGCTCTTTGTACAAAGCTATCAACCGTATCATTACCACGTAGGCTACTAACGCCTAAGCTAGCAGTCAATTTTATCACTTCCATTCCGTAGGCTAGGGTATGGTTGGCGATTTTTTCACGAATTCGTTCAGCTAGTAACTTAGCCCCTTCTAAATCTGTATCGCTAAGTAATATGACAAACTCTTCACCGCCGTAACGGTAGGCTATATCACAGCCGCGAATACTATCTTTAATGCTCTGCGCTGCTGATTTTAATACTTGATCACCGCAGTGATGCCCGTAAGTGTCATTAATGGCTTTAAAGTGGTCAAGATCCACAAAAATAAGAGAGAGGTGGTTGGCATGGCGCTCAGCTAAAGTCATTTCCCGTATTAGTGAGTCATTAAATGCTGTTCTATTATTCGTTTGAGTTAATGCATCAGTAAATGCCATTTTTAATGCGCCATTAAATAAAGTCGCATTTCTTAAGGGATAAATTAGACAGCAAAGTAAGGTTTCTAATAAATCAATTTCATGTTTGCTAAAGCGAGTATGACGCATGAGTGTTAGTTCGCCTAAGTCTTGATCTTCAACTTTTAGTGCGTAACTACATGTATTTTTCGTTTGAATGCCTTTTTGGATGTTAAGGTCAAATTCAGTATTGGTATAGATAAAACCATTATGCGGCACTAATTCTTGAATCTTAGTGCTAAAAATATGCACTAATTATTTCTAATAAGTAAACCCCCAGCTTTGCTGGGGGACTCATAAAGTTTGACAATTACGGGAATCATCGTGAGTCTCCCTATCTGTGAACCGCCGAAAGTTCAAAAGATAAGGAAACAAACGATGAATACAGAAAATAGTTTAAATCATACTAAATGGGAATGTAAGTATCATATAGTCTGGATACCCAAATATAGAAAGAAAAGCCTGTATAAGGATTTGAGGCAGTATCTGGGTGCTACTCTCAAGGATTTAGCCCGTCAGAAAGAATGTAAAATTGAAGAAGGACATTTGATGTCGGATCATGTGCATATTCTAATATCGATCCCTCCAAAATACTCGGTGTCACAGGTTGTGGGGTTTATTAAAGGAAAGAGCGCCATATCTATAGCTCGAACTTATATGGGGCGAAGAAAGAATTTTACGGGGCAGAGTTTTTGGGCCAGAGGATATTATGTTTCAACCGTGGGTAGAGATGAGGAGACCGTGAGAAATTATATTAAGCATCAAGAAGATGAAGATAAGCGAATAGAGCAACTGGATCTATTTTAAAGCACCGCTACCTTTAGGTGGTAAATGAATTAACCCGCTTCGAGCGGTTCACGGTTTTCAAGCCTCCGGCTTTGCCGGAGGTATTTGACTCATGGAATTCTAGTGTTGTTTGTAGCGCACTGCTGATGTCATAGTGATTTAAATTAGACGCTTTTGTTGCTTCAAAAGTATTATTACTAATAATGGCTAGATTATCTATTTTTGCTGTCATCATCTTTCCTCATGCCGTGAGTCTTTATGTTATTAAGCATGAAGCGATTAATGTGCCATTATTATAATTTTTAATTAAATCAGTGTGTTGCGTGTGTTTTTAAGCGGGGGTAATATAACGCGTTAGTCCGTTTTTGGGTTGTGGCAATTTTGTGCCGTTATTCTGGCGTTTTATGTGGCAAATGAATATCAAGCAGAGATCCTGCTTCTGGGTCATTAAAAACAATATCATCAATAGTGTTTTCACCGCGTGCGACGATACAGGTTACCATTGCATCGCCAGTAATATTAACCACGGTGCGCATCATATCTAATAAGCGATCTACGCCTAAGATTAGCCCAATGCCTTCAACGGGTAGGCCAACTTGATTGAAAACCATGGCTAGCATAATTAGACCAACCCCAGGAACACCAGCAGTTCCTATAGAAGCTAAGATAGACATACCGACAATAGTGAGATATTGACTGATATCAAGGTCGATTTGATAGACATTGGCAATAAACACAGTAGCTACGCCTTGCATAATGGCTGTGCCATCCATATTAATGGTTGCACCTAAGGGGACGGTAAAAGCAGCAGTCGTATTGTTGACACCTATTCTTTTTTCAAGTGCGTATAAAGTGACAGGAATGGTTGCATTGGAGCTTGCTGTGCTAAAAGCAAAAATATGAGCAGGGCGCATTTTTGTGAAAAAAATGAGCGGGTTCAGCTTAGCAAAAAAGGCTAAAAGTACCGAGAAGGTGCCTAGCGCATGCAATAACAAGCAGAGAATGACAACTGAAAAATAGCCTATCATTGGCACAATAAGTGCGAGTCCTTGTTCTGAAAAAGTTTTTGCCATCAGGCAGAACACCCCAATTGGAGCAAAATCCATCACCAAAGTCACTACTTTCATCATCACTTCATTTAGTTTTTCTGCAGTGTCAGCAAGTTGACGGCCTATTTCGCCTGTCATTAACATGGCAATAGAAAACAGAATAACAAAGAAGATAATTTGTAGCATATTACCTTGAGCAAAGGCTGCTACTGGATTGCTAGGGATTAGATTAATAAAAATATCGGTTAAAGCTGGAGCTGGTTTTGTGATAAATTCGCTGGATGTTTGTTGCTGAATAAAATCTTTACCTGGAGCCAAAGTGATGGCTACAACTAAAGCGAGAGTAATAGCTAGCCCTGTTGTTAGTAGATATAAAAGAAAAGACTTTAATCCTACACGGCCCAGTGCCTTAATATCACCTATGCCGCAGACACCACAAATGAGTGAAAAGGTGACTAGCGGGACAACCAGCATTTTTAATGCATTAATAAATGCAGAACCAATAACGTGAAAGATGCCATTAACAAAATAGTTTTGAATAATGGCTTGATCTGCTGCAAAGTAATTAATTAGACTACCTAATAGCAGGCCGGTCGCCATAGCGATGAGGATTTTGTTAGTCAGTGATATTTTTTTTGTCATGGGGTTTGGCTTGGTTGACTTAAGGGGATATCAGGCTATACATTTAACACGGAACAAATTTTCGCCCTCTCTAAAGCCCTGCTACTCCTTAGAGGGCTAGTAGAAGTTATTGAGTTTTAATTTCCTTAGTCAGCTATGGTAAGACCGACTTAAACCGGTTTATTGGTTGCTGCTGTTGATGGTTGCTCCGTATCTTCAGTTACGGTGTTACGTAGTAGCATTCTGTTAAAATTAGCCATGGTTAAACCTAAGCATTTATTACGTAAATCGGCTCTGGATGATTTTATCCGTTTACCGCCACCTGAGTCGCTAGGGGTGCTGAGGTTTTCTTGGTTTAGCCATTCTTCAAGTTGTTGTTTGCTATTGAAAACGATACACTCGCCGGCAATGGATACATTGCCAGATTGCTTGTGTGGCTTACCTGCCGTTGTCTTATCGCTACTGAAATACCTAAAACCAAAATATTGCTTCATTTTATTGCCTTATTATCATTTTTTGGCCAATTATAGCAGTGTTTAGATATGGCTTTTATATCTAAAACTTTTGTGGGGGAAAGTAGTGGTAAGGTAATCTATCGCTTATGGCAGTTTTAAATAAGCTAAAATTCAATAATTTTTCTGTTGCCAAGAGTTGCTAGGGTTAGAAAAGTCACTGATCGAAGGGCAGGAGGAGATATTGTGGTTTATCTATAAGTTAGAGCTTAATCAAACTTAGCTGCGCTTTTAGTTTTGTTGTTTTTTAAGTCGCGGGCGCTCTCTTGACCTTGTACGGCTTTGAATATAGCGCCGTTCAGTATGGCATTGGTAAAGATTGCTTCACGTAATTTAGCAGAAGTGAAATCGACTTTGCTAAGATTGGCTTTGGTGAAGTTCGCTGACGTTAATTCTGCTGACAATAGACTAGCATTTGTTAAATTGGCATTTGTTAAATTGGCAAAGCGCATGCTGGCACGGCCTAAGTCCGCGTTTTGTAAGTTAGCATTAGTTAAATTAACTTTATTTAGATTAACGCGCATTAGACCCATAGGTTGGTTTTTCATATCAGCCCCCCACCTAACATTAGATAGGTTGGCATTGGTCATATTAGAATTATCTAAGTTAGCGATAACTCGGCTATCGCTAAAGTTAGTATTACTTAAATCTGAGCGCATCATGCTAACGCCAAAAATACTGACTTTTGTTAAGTCCGCGCCGGATAAATTGATGCCGGTCATTACGGTTAAATCTAAAACTAAGCCTGATAAATTACTTTTGCTTAAGTTGGCACCGCGTAAATCTGCGCCCCATAAATCAGCTTTGCGCAAATCCATATTGGATAAATCAATGCCTTTTAAATCTTTGCGCCTTAAATCTGCAGGTTTATCTTGGCTAGCTTGGTTTAATAATTGTTCAACTTGCTGGCGTGTTAAATCAGCGCTGTAGATAATGTTAACAGCTGTACTAGATAAGAATAGGCTAAGTGCTAATAGTATTTTTTTCTGATGTTTCATGAGTGATGCTCCGGTATGAAATATGAGTGTAAGTAACTAAGGAACTTGTGTGCTAGTTTAACCTGTAGGGCGAGGCTTCAGCCCACCAATATTCAGCTGCAATGTTAAAGGCGGGCTGAAGCCTCGCCCTACAGTTTTATTATGCGTTAAAAAAGACCTAATTGAACCTGTGCAGTTTCGGACATCATTTCGCGTGACCAAGGTGGATCTAGTACAATTTCGACATTCACTGATTTAACACCGGGTAATGCGCGTATTGCTTTTTCTACGTCACCTTGAATAACAGGGCCCATGCCGCAGCCTGGCGCGGTTAGAGTCATCATAATATGGACATCATTTTCACCTTCAGCGACACTTTCGACTTGGCAATTATAGACCAGTCCTAAATCAACGATATTGACGGGTATTTCAGGGTCATAAACAGTTTTCATGACTTCCCAGCAGTTTTTTTCTACTGCTTCAGCACTATTTTCAGAGACTAAAGTATGTAGTTCATGAACTTCTTTACCCAAGGCATCAGCATCGGTGCTGGCAATTCTGACCATATGACCGTGTTCAGTAACAACGGTATAGTTATTACCTAATGCTTGGTGAATGGTTACTTCTTTGCCTTTGCTGAGCGTACCATGGTTTCCGTCAGGAATAAGTACAACGTTTACATCACGCGTTAAGGTAATAGTTTCTCTTTCAGACATGGTCGTATTTTCTATAGTTTAAAGGTTCGAGCATCAATAGTTTGCCCTGTTGTGCCGATACTTTTATGACTAAACAAATACAGATATGCAGGCATTATTTCAGTCATAGTGGGCAGTTTATGTTTATCTTCAGCAGGGAAGGATTTTTTGCGTAATGGCGAATCAACGGGGCCAGGAATTAAAGTGTTTACTCTAATTTTTCCGGCATCTTCGAGCTCTTCCGCTAAAATCTTTGCAAAGCCATCTAGGGCGATTTTAGAAACCCCGTAGGCTCCTAAATAAGCCTTAGGTTCACGAGTAAAGGAGTCACCAGTGAAAACAATGGAAGCGTGTTCAGCTTTTTGTAGTAGGGGTAATAGCACTTGCGTTAATAAAAATGGCGCATTTAAATTAACATTGATGGTATGCCCCCAAGCGAAAGTGTCATGAATAGACAGAGGGGTAAAAGCGTTTAATTCGGCAGCAGAATGTAATACGCCATCTAACTGACCATATTTATTTTCAATGGTAGCGGCTAGCTCATGATATTGCACTTCCGAAGCACCGGCTAAATCAAAGGGATATATGATGGGTGTAGGTGCATTTGTAGCAATGATAGCATCATAAACTTTTTCCAGTTTAGGAATGCTTTTGTCTAATAAAATAATCGTTGCACCTTGTTGAGCAAGCGCAAGTGCAGCGGTGCTACCTAAGCCACCGCCTGCACCTGTAATAAGGATGGTTTGCTTAGTTAAAGGCATAGGTGTAATTTTTTATCCAGTGTGAAATGTCATCAGGGTGATGTACTAAAGCATCAGCCCCCCAGTCTTGCGGTTGATCATCAGGCCTTAAATAACCGTAGGTTGCTGCCAGCGTTTTCATATTCGCAGCTTTGCCAGCGCTGATATCGTGTGCGGCATCACCAATATATAGGCACTCTTCAGGAGTGACTTGTATTTGTTGGCAAGCTGTTAGCATGGGTTCGGGGTGTGGCTTACTATGTGCAGTTGTATCGCCACAAATAATGGAGGCAGCACGCTGGGTTAGGTTTAATGTGTTCATTAATGGGTGAGTCATGCGTTCGCGCTTATTAGTTACGACTCCCCAAGGGATGTTTCTTTCTTCAAGGTTAGCTAGTAACTCAGGGATACCAGGGTATAGATAAGTGTGATCTGCAATATGATCTTCGTAATAGTCTAGTAGCCACTCTAAAATTTCTGCTTTTAGGCTGTCAGAGCAGGCTTGTTCTAATGACTGTTCGATCATAACTGCGGCACCATAAGAAATATATGGTGTAATAGCAGCCGCAGAGACGCTAGGAAATTGGAAGTTCTCTAGCGCTTTGTTTAGAGCGGTAGTTAAATCAGGCGCGGTATTAAGTAAGGTGCCATCCAAATCAAACAGTACGCAAGATAAACTAAACGAGTTGTTCATAGAATTATTCGGGGCGTTTAAAAGCCGCTATATAATTAATGTCAATATCATCACTTAAGCTAAAGTTCTTAGTTAAAGGGTTATATTGAATGCCGGTCATGCCTTGTAGTTCTAAACCTGCATCGCGTGCTGATTGACTGAGTTCAGAGGGCTTGATGAAAGTTTTATAGTCGTGCGTGCCAGCAGGGAGCATTTTTAGAATATGTTCAGCGGCAACAATCGCTAATAAATAAGCTTTAGGCTTGCGGTTTAAAGTCGAGAAAAAAACATAGCCACCTGGCTTAACCATTTTTGCACATGCTGCAACAACGGAGCCAGGTTCTGGCACATGTTCTAGCATTTCCATGCAGACTACATGATCAAAACTGGCAGGTTCTGCTTCTGCTAGTGCTTCAGCGCTGATTTTTTGGTAATGCGTTTTTACGCCTGACTCTAAGCCATGCAAATCTGCAATATCAATTAAGTCTTCACTTAAATCAATGCCTAGCATATTAGCGCCTTTTTTAGCTAAGCCTTCAGTTAATATGCCGCCGCCACAGCCGACATCAACAATACGCATATTTTGCGGATTGATAAATTTTTGGATAAAATTTATGCGCAGTGGGTTAACGTCATGTAGAGTTTTAAACTCTCCATTTTTATCCCACCAGCGTTCTGCTTGTGAGCCAAATTTATTGATTTCGTGTAAATGTACGTTTTCAGATGCTGTCATGATGTTAGAACCGAATTGATTTTGGCTATAGTATACTAGAATACTAGGTTATTAAAATATGCCATTTAATAAAAACCGTAAACTCTTATAAGAGGCAAATTTTGATTAGCGGTATAATGTTTGATTTACTATTTTACAGGTTTTAACTATATAGTGGGACGAATAGCGATATTTACCGATGATCCGGGCTGGCACGGTAAACAATTAAGACTAGCCTTTGCTGCTCGCGGTTATCTGGCCGAGTATGTGTCGTTGACTGAATGTCGCATTATTGTCGAAGAGGGGGCTTTGCCGCTTTATATTCCGGGTTTTGAGTCGGCTTTACCAGATGCAGTCTTTGTGCGCGGTGTACCAGGTGGCTCGTTGACTGAAGTAGTGCTTTATCTGGATATTTTGCATGCGCTGAAAATAATGGGTATCCCTGTTTATAATGATGGGCATGCGATAGAGCGTAGTGTTGATAAGGGCATGACCAGTTTTTTATTGCAGCAGCAGCAATTGCCTACGCCGCAGACTTGGGTGTTAAGGGATAGGGGAAAGGCACTAGAGATTGCTGAGCGAGAATTAAGTCAGGGGTATCAGCTGATTAGTAAACCTATTTTTGGTTCGCAAGGTGAGGGTATACGCCGCCTTGAGAAAATGACTGATTTATTTTGGTTGGCGCATAGTCAAGGTGTTTATTATTTACAGCGTTTTGTACCGTGTGCGGGTGAAGGCTATTCTGACTGGCGTGTTTTTGTTGTTAACGGTAAGGCTATCGCTGCGATGCGTCGATGTGGCATTCATTGGTTAAATAATGTTGCGCGCGGCGCATCTTGTGAAGCTTTGCCATTAGATAATGTCATGGCTGAACTAGCAATAAAAGCAACAGCGGCATTACAGATGAACTATGCCGGTGTGGATATTATTTGTACCCGTGAGGGCGGTTATAAAATCATTGAGGTCAACAGTATTCCAGCCTGGAGAGGGTTGGAGAGCGTTTGCGAAGTCAATGTGGCTGAAATTTTAGTCGATGATTTGCTTAATTACTGTCAACTGGAAGGGCAAGGAGCTGAGGCGGTATGCTGAGTCAACAACAATTAAGTGCCGCTTATCAATATGCATGTGAAGTTGAACTGCAAGCATTTAAACCTGGGAATGTCAGTGTTTATGCTGATGGTCATGATATGACAGTTGAGGATTTTCGCGTTAGTGCTGAGCAAAGTGCCACATCTATTAGTAATATTGACTATAGCTTAGGCGAGCGTATTTATTATGCGGTTAAAGCAACGCGCGACGCGGTTGGTTGTAATACTAATTTAGGTATTATCTTATTAAGTGCGCCTTTATTAATTGCTGCACAAAAGGCACATACTGCCAATGAATTAAGAGTCCAACTTGCAGAAATTTTAGCGAATACAACAGTGGCTGATGCGGAATGGGTTTTTCGTGCTATCGCTTTGGCAGCGCCTGGAGGTTTAGGAGAGTCAAAGCAGCAGGACGTAGCGGAAAAGCCTGATGTAACACTAACTCAAGCAATGCAAATAGCCAGTGAAAAAGATAGAATAGCGTTACAGTTCACAACAAATTATAAAGATGTTTTTGATTTTTTAGTTTTAAGGTATAATTCAGTCTTCAATCGATGGGGTGATGCAGGTTGGTCTGCTGCGGCGGTATTTAGTGCAATGTTGGCTAAATATCCTGATAGTCATATTGAGCGAAAGTACGGCAATATCCACACTAGGATGGTGATGGATACAATGGCTTTGGTTAATGATAAATTATCTGAAGCTGGAAAACCTGAGCAATTAGTAGGCTATTTGAAAATAATAGATACTAAGTTCAAGTTAGCCGGAATTAATCCAGGGACAACAGCGGATCTAACTGTGGTAACGGTTTTAACTGTACAGTTGCAACAATTACTAGGTTAAAGAAGACTGTTTGTTTGGTTTATGGGTTATTGTCATCCAATAAATAGTAGTATTTGAGGGCATTTTTAATGTCAATTTTAGATAAAGTTTTTTCATTTTTTTCTGAGGATAAAAGTAGCATGGCTAAAATCAACAACTTACGCGTAGGTGAATCTTTAAATGGCGACGGAAACGAAGTTGCTCACATTGACTTAATGATGGGACCTCGTGGTTCAGCTGCTGAGTCTGCTTTCGCAAACTGCTTAACAAACAACAAAGATGGTTTTTCTAGCCTTCTAGCTGTTGTTGCTCCTAACCTTATGGTTAAGCCTGCAACTGTTATGTTTAACAAAGTAACAATCAAAGGTTCTAAGCAAGCAGTACAAATGTTCGGCCCTGCACAACGTGGTGTTGCAATGGCTGTTGCTGATTGTGTTGAAGATGGAACTATCCCAGCTGATGAAGCTGATGATATCTTCATTTCTGTTGGTGTTTTCATTCACTGGTTAGCAGAAGATGATGCTGCTATTGAGAAAAACAACTACGATGCTGTTAAAGCATCTATCAAAAATGCTGTAGCTGGAACGCCAACTGCTGCTGAAGTTGTTGCTCAAAAATCTACTGCACAACATCCTTTCGCAGCTAACAAAGTATAATTTATACCTTGTAACTGTATGGAAAAATGCCTCGGTTTACCGGGGCATTTTTTTGTCTAGCGTTTAGTTATTGTTCACTAAAATAAAGATTAGCATAATAACTGTCTGCTCTTCCTGATGAATTATCAGTGTCAGTCATAATGGCAATAGCATCAATATAGCGTATATCTTCACCAAAAATATTTTTTAGGTCATTGAGTACGTTGCGCTTTTCAGTGTGCCACTGTTTTGTTGGGTTATCGCCTGAGCGAATGGCAAACATCATGACATTTTTACCAGCAAATGGATTTGGCCATACGGTATTTTTGGCTGTATTGTTTGCCCATACATAGTTGATTGCTTTACTTTGCCAAAAAAACCACTTGTTTTTGCTAATAAGGTAAATTCGGGCAGCAAAGTCATCGCCTTGTTTGCTTTGTTCGTTGTTGATAGCAAGTTTTTTATCAATGCGCCATGACCAGTTTAAATAAGGTGTTTCATGCAAATCTATATGTATTTCCTTATATAAACTAGATGCGCTTGCTCTGCTTTTAGCTTGTAGTGCGGCTTGTTTATCAAGCAGAATTATTTGATATTGGGTTTCCCCTTTAAATGACTTGTGTTGCCAGTCGTTTAATTGCAAGCTTGAAAAGTGACTGATAGGAATAGTTTTATCTTGGGCTTGAAGTGCAGGGCAGATTAATACCGATAAGAGTAGGGCGAACTTTAGTCTGTCATAAGAGTATGAGAAAAATCTCACTGTTCTGCTTCAAGTGCAATAGCTTCTAACTTATTCAGTACGTTCACACTAGCAGTTTCCATTTTTTCGAGTGCGCTTAAAGAGGCTTGTTTATCGCCTTTATGTAATGCGTCAATTGCAGCTACGCCATTCTGATGAACACTTGCATGCGGTGTTTCTAAAGCTTTAAAATTAGGCGAGTGCGAGAAATGGTTTTTACCTTCCCCTTGGTAATACCATTTTCCTAAACGACAATTAAGATGACTAGCGAAGTCAGTTGTTGTTTTTTGAGAAACACCCATAATGACTTTGTAGATTTCCATTTTATAAATTAAATGGTCTAGCTTTACGACCTCAACAAAGCTGCGTAGTGCACTGCCTGTAATAGTCGTTTGCATGCCCTCGGATAAAGTGACTAGTTCCTGCATTTTTCTGCTAGCCTCGGTTCCAGTTTCGCCAAATTGTGCCGAGTCTGTTGCTACTTTGCTCATTTGGTTTTTGGCTGCATCTGTTTCATTAAGAATCGTGCTTACCAAGGTTTCTATATCCGTCGTTGCGTCATTAGTGCGCTTTGCTAATGTTCTGACTTCGTCAGCTACTACAGCAAATCCTCGGCCATGCTCACCCGCACGCGCTGCTTCGATAGCAGCATTAAGCGCGAGTAAATTAGTTTGATCGGAAATATTCTTAATCAGGTTAATAATGCCTTCAATATCCATGGCACTACGATTTAATCCATCGACAGTATTGGCTGTTTGTTGTGTTTCAGTTGCCATATTGGCAAGTGAGTTAGAGATTTTATTGACTACGGAGTGAGTAGACGTTAATACGATTGATGTCTTTTGGGCGTTATCCCGCTCGGTTAGCATGACTGTTGAAAGCGAAGCTAAAGACGTTTGCATCATCAGCATTGATGAGCCAAATTCCTGCAACAAGGCGAACAGGTCATGATGGAAATTTTTAATCTCGTGTGTATTCTCAATATCTTGTAGCAGGCGCGACTTTTCAGTACGTAAATCATTAATTTCTAAGCTTAAGGATTGATTTTCAGTTTCTAGTTGAGCAATTTTTTGTTCAGCATCAAGTAAAGGTTGTTTATTGGAAAAAAACACGTAAAGCCCCAAAAAAGTAAATTATATTATACTTATATTACGCGCCGTCTCATTTTATAGCAAGCATTGAAAGACTGGATAGGCGGTATAATTATCTTAATAAATAAGAGGTTGTTACCTTACCTGTCGATCATGTACAGTGCATTTAAATAAACTGAATTATCCTACTTATGATACCCATTAGAGATACTGCGCCATGTTATTCCAAGCCCTATGTTAGTTGGGCGCTAATTTTTATTTGTAGTAGTCTATTTGTGTTGCTAGAAGTATCGCCAGAGCGCTATCATCGCTATGTTATTTATATTTATGGCATGGTTCCCGCGCGCTATACTAACCCTGAGTGGGCTGTGGCTATGGGCTATCCTAGCGACTATTACTTGTCTTTTTTGACAAATTTATTTTTACATGGCAACTGGGTGCACTTAATCATGAATATGTGGTTTATCTGGATTTTTGCCGATAATATAGAAGATAGAATGGGGCATGGCCGGTTTATTGTTTTTTATTTGTTGTGCGGACTTTTTGCTACTTTTGTGCAATGGCAATATACACCAGAGGTTGTTAACCCTGTTGTCGGTGCTTCGGGAGCAATAGCAGGCGTTTTAGCTGCCTATTTTTTTCTTTATCCTTATGCAAAAATTGTACTTTGGGTGCCAATTTTATTGTTACCCATCTTTATTGAAATTCCTGCTATTGCTTTTATAGGTGTTTGGGTCATCTTTCAAATGAAAAATGCAAGTACGGCAGCTTTGTTCTATGGTGGTGCAACAGATGTCGCATTATGGGCGCATTTAGGGGGATTTGTGGCGGGTATTGTTTTATTTCGCTTCTTTCTTAGAAAAGATTATCCTGAATAATTTCCTTTAAGGTATAATTCACGGCTAAAATTATTATAAAAAACTCAACGAGTGGATTGCATAGTCTACTTTAAAGTTATTATTAGGAAGTTGAATTCAAATGAAAAAAATTAATGTTGCTTTAGTTAGACTTATTCAGTTTGTCGTGTTTGTTATTTTTACCTTTATGGTTATTGCGTATTTTGGTGCAATGGTCTTAATTCCATTAGATGCACTGGTAATGATTACTAAGTTATTGGGTGCATTTGGCTTAAATACGTTTATTGGGGCATTAATCGGGCTTCCTATCGTTGGTTTTTTAGGCAAGATAGTCTATCAAACACCTGGCTTAATCGCGATGGTGACAGAAACGGGTATGGATCTTATTAAAGTCGGTAAAGATAAAGTTGAAGCTTTCAATCATATTGCTGAATCAATTAAATAATTTCTAATAAGTAAACCCCCAGCTTTGCTGGGGGACTCATAAAGTTTGACAATTACGGGAATCATCGTGAGTCTCCCTATCTGTGAACCGCCGAAAGTTCAAAAGATAAGGAAACAAACGATGAATACAGAAAATAGTTTAAATCATACTAAATGGGAATGTAAGTATCATATAGTCTGGATACCCAAATATAGAAAGAAAAGCCTGTATAAGGATTTGAGGCAGTATCTGGGTGCTACTCTCAAGGATTTAGCCCGTCAGAAAGAATGTAAAATTGAAGAAGGACATTTGATGTCGGATCATGTGCATATTCTAATATCGATCCCTCCAAAATACTCGGTGTCACAGGTTGTGGGGTTTATTAAAGGAAAGAGCGCCATATCTATAGCTCGAACTTATATGGGGCGAAGAAAGAATTTTACGGGGCAGAGTTTTTGGGCCAGAGGATATTATGTTTCAACCGTGGGTAGAGATGAGGAGACCGTGAGAAATTATATTAAGCATCAAGAAGATGAAGATAAGCGAATAGAGCAACTGGATCTATTTTAAAGCACCGCTACCTTTAGGTGGTAAATGAATTAACCCGCTTCGAGCGGTTCACGGTTTTCAAGCCTCCGGCTTTGCCGGAGGTATTTGACTCAAAAAGTGTTGTAGGGTGTGCTGAGGAACGAAGCGCATCGCTTATGTGATGCGCCTTTTTTATGTCTAGGGGTCTCATTCAAATGCTCATACCCACTCATTGCACCATTATTGTACTTAATGGCAGCAGGGCTCTAAAGCGGGTTTTAAAATTCCCTAGTTGATGCAGCATTTACATATACAGCTGAATGGATTTTTACAGGGCGTTGGATTTCGCCCCTTTGTTTATAGATTAGCAGGTCAATACCAGCAAAAAGGCTGGATCGCCAATACCAACTCTGGTATTAGTTTACATATAGAAAGCTCTTCTGATTTACAGCAAAAATTTTTAGCTGAGTTAAAAAATACTTTACCGCCTTTTGCGCAAATAAAATCACTCACCAGTGAGCCTCTTCCTTTAGAAAATTTTCCTCATTTCACTATTAAACCGAGCCAGTTTGATAGTCAAGCTTCATTATTTGTCTTGCCCGATATAGCAACATGTACTGATTGTGTTGCTGAATTATTTAATCCTACTAGTCGATACTATCAATATCCCTTGATTAGTTGTTGTCAGTGCGGACCGCGCTATAGCATTATGACACAGCAGCCGTATGATCGAGCGCGCACGACAATGGCTGATTATCCTTTATGTGCTGCTTGTCAGAAAGATTTTTCCACCCCTGAAAATAGACGCTTTCACGCACAAACTATTGCCTGCTCTGAATGTGGCCCAGCGCTACAGTGGCTGGATGCACAGGGGCAAGCATTAGCGATTAAAGAGCAGGCTTTAATTGCCTGTATAAAGCAATTGCAGGCAGGAAAAATTGTCGCAGTTAAGGGAATTGGCGGCTATCAGTTGTTAGTTAATGCACAGGACAAAGTAGCGGTTGCACGATTACGGCGCAAAAAAAAGCGTCCAGCCAAGCCCTTTGCTTTATTGGCGACTGATTTGGCTATGGTGAAATCTTTGTGCTTCGTCAATGAGCAAGAGCAACAGGCTTTACAGTCGGCTATGGCACCTATTGTATTACTGAAAAAACACGTATCTATAACACAATATCAGGCGGTTGCACCGAGTAGTCATTTATTGGCTGTTATGTTGCCCAGTTCTGGTTTGCAGCATCTTATTATGCAAGCCTTTATGCAGCCCCTTATTGCCACCAGTGCTAATCGAGCAGGTGAGCCAATTTGCACTGATGATCAACAGGCTTTAACGTTGTTATCTGATATTGCTGATTATTATTTACTGCATGACCGTGTGATTCTGCGTGCTTTAGATGATTCCATTGTTCGAGTGATCACCAATAAACCGCGTGTTTTACGGCGCGCTAGAGGCTATGCACCATTACCTGTTTCTTTGCCAGTTGACAGTAATATACTCGCGTTGGGTGGGCATTTAAAAAGTAGCTGGGCATTCAGTTATCAAGGATATGTGCTACTGAGCCAGTATTTAGGCGATATGCATAGCCTAGCGAATCAAGCGCATTTTAAGCAGTCAGTAGTTGATGCCCAGACTTTTTATAATATGCCCGTTAAACAACATATTCATGATCTGCATCCTGATTATTTTACTAGTCACTATGCAGCGCAAAGTCCTTTGCCACGTATGGCTGTTCAGCATCATCATGCACATGCTTTTTCTTGCCTAGCTGAACATCAGTTAAAGCCACCGGCATTAGCCATTACTTGGGATGGCACAGGCCTAGGTGAAGATAACAGTAGTTGGGGCGGAGAATTTTTTCTGATTCAGCCTCAAGCAATTAAACGTTTTGCACATATTCAGCCCTTATTATTAGTGGGGGGAGATAAGGCCAATCAAGAGCCGCGCAGAGTAGCGATAGCTATTCTTTATCAATTATTTGGTGAGCAGTGGCAAGGTGTAGCGGGGCAGCTCGCTTGTGTGCAAAGCTTTACTGCTAAGGAATTACACATATTAAATATTGCTTTAAAAACTAAGCTAAATACCCCGAAAAGTAGTAGTATGGGAAGATTATTTGATGCTGTGGCGAGTTTATTAAACCTTTGCCAGCTTAATGGATATGAAGGGCAGGCGGCGAGTTGCTTGGAAGCGGCTGCTTCTTTATCAAACACAACTGAGATTTATGCCTGTCCGTTTGTACCGACACAACCGATTATTATTAATTGGCAGGAAATGTTCCAGCAAATTGTAATTGATTTGCCAGTGTTAAGTGCTGAGCTGATCGCGGCAAAATTTCATAATACTTTAGCAGATATTGTTTTACGTATCGCTCAACAAGCCGGTGAAAAGCAGGTTGTTTTAAGTGGCGGTTGCTTTCAGAATGTGGTTTTAACCGAAAAAATACATCAAGTATTAGAATGTGCAGGTTTTCAGGTCTATAGCCATGAACAAATCCCAAGCAACGATGCAGGGCTTGCTTTAGGGCAGTTATACTATGCCCATTTTTATAAAAATAAATGAGAGAGACTTATGTGTTTAGCCGTACCCGGTAAAGTTATTAGTATTAGCGAAGCTGGCTCACTAAGCCGTACAGGGCTAGTTGAATTTTCTGGTATTAGTACGCAGGTTAGTTTGGCTTATGTACCTGAAGCAAAGGTAGATGATTATGTGATTATTCATGCTGGCTTTGCTCTTTCAGTTTTAGATCAAGAAGAAGCTGAACAAAGCTTATTAGTCTTTGCACAAATGGATGCCTTAAGCGACTAATGTTTTTGTTCCCCAATCCAACCCTGCTAGGGAGTCACTGCCATCAGATTAAGAGATAAGAAAAAATTCAAAATATAAATAATTGCAATGGAAACAAGGCATATGAAATTTGTTAATGAATACCGAGATCCTGAAACCGTAAAAAAATGGGCACAAGCTATTGCCGACATTACCACGCAACCTTGGACGATTATGGAGGTTTGCGGTGGACAAACGCATAGCATTATCAAGCATGGCTTAGATCAATTATTGCCTGAAAACATTAATTTAGTTCACGGCCCTGGCTGCCCCGTTTGTGTTACCCCGATTGCTTATATAGATAAAGCACTAGCCATTGCGCAGCAAGATAATGTCATATTTTGTTCCTTTGGCGATATGTTGCGGGTGCCAGGTTCTCAGGATGATTTATTAAGCCTTAAATCTCAGGGAGCAGATATACGTATTATCTATTCACCTCTCGAAGCGCTTAACTTGGCGGAAGACAACCCAAGTAAACAAATTGTATTTTTCGCTGTAGGCTTTGAAACCACCGCTCCAACTTGCGCTTTAGCTATTTATCAAGCCAAACAACGGGCTTTAACTAATTTTTATATGCTGGTGTGCCATGTGCGTGTGCCACCTGTTATGCAAGCTTTATTAGATGCGCCAGATAATACCGTGCAAGGTTTTTTAGGCGCTGGCCATGTATGTAGCATTATGGGTTATCATGAATATCACGCCATTAGTGAGCAATATAAAACCCCGATTGCTATTACCGGTTTTGAGCCAGTCGATATATTGCAAGGCATCTATCAATGTATACAACAACTAGAAGCAGAAACCTATCGTGTTGACAACCAATTTAAACGTGTAGTCACTGAACAAGGTAATGTCACTGCCCAGCAACTTATGCAGCAAGTTTATATAATAGTCGATAGACAATGGCGTGGTATGGGGAATATTGTTGATAGTGGCTTAGCCTTAAGTCCTGAATATGATGCTTGGAATGCTGAAAAATACTTTTCCGTAGCCGATATTCAGCCTGATGAACCCAAAGCATGTCGCAGTGGTGAGATTTTAAAAGGATTAATTAAGCCAGTGCAATGCCCCGAATTTAACACCACTTGCACGCCAGAACATCCATTAGGTGCAACCATGGTTTCTTCAGAAGGCGCTTGCGCCGCTTATTATCGTTACCGACGTTATCAAAATGACTGAAATAAAATTAAATTGCCCCGTGCCACTGCATTATGAACGCATCGTTATGGCACATGGCGGCGGCGGGCGTTTAATGCAGCAATTATTAGATGATGTGGTGCAACCGATTTTTAATAATCCGATCTTAGCGCAAAAAAATGACAGTGCTGTTTTGCCTATTAATAGCGCAAACATTGCCTTTACAACGGACTCTTATGTGGTCAAACCACTTTTCTTTCCAGGTGGGGATATAGGTAAGCTAGCTGTTTGCGGTACCTTAAATGACTTGGCAATGAGCGGTGCAAAGCCTTTATACCTCACTTGTTCGCTAATTTTAGAAGAAGGATTTGCCATTAAAGATTTACGTCGCCTATTAACCTCCATGCAAGCCACAGCCAGTGCCGCAGGGGTGAGCATTGTGACCGGTGACACTAAAGTCGTCGAGCACGGCAAAGCAGATGGGCTATATATTAATACTGCCGGTGTAGGCATCCTAGAAACAAAACAAGCAATTAATGCCCAAGCCATTCGCCCTGATGATGTTATTCTCATTAATAGTGATTTAGGGCGGCACGGCTTAGCCGTTATGCTGGAGCGTGATGGGTTTGATTTTAAAAGCAATATTCAAAGTGATTGCGCTGATGTTTCTGGCTTAGTCAATGATTTGCTACAAGCAAATATTGCCATACATTGTCTGCGTGATTTAACGCGGGGTGGACTAGCGAGTACATTGATTGAACTAGCAACAAGTGCGCAAGTGCATATGGAAATTGCTCATATAGACCTGCCCATACACGATGACGTGCAAAGTTTATGTGAAATTCTCGGTTTTGATCCCCTCTATATTGCCAATGAAGGTTGCTTTGCTTTAATCGTACCAGAGGATAACGTAGAGCAAGCGCTACAGATTATGCGCAACCATCCTTTAGGTAAGCAAGCAAATAGAATTGGTACAGTTAAGCAAACAGCAGAGCAGGGCATGCTCACTTTAAAAACTGAATTTGGTATAAGTCGAGTTTTAGATTTATTGAGTGGCGAGCAGTTACCTAGGATTTGCTAGTAAATAGAGGTTTATGATTTACAAATACATATTGGCCCTACGTACGTCATAACGTGCCTTTGTTATTGGGGTGAATATATGACAATTCTTAATGTAACAGAAGCGCGATCTAAACTTTACAATTTGATTAATGAGAAAGCAATAACTCACCATAAATAAAAACATAAACCGAGTAAGAGCTGGTTTTTCTTCAGCTCTCATCATGTTTAATTTCTTGTTTTACTATTTAGTTTGATGTGTCTATTTCTTGATACAATGACATTATAATGCTATGACAAGGATCAGAGATGAACAAAACCAAAGTTGATGATATGTTGATCGAAATGATCGCCCCCAAGCTTAAAACAAAAAATTGAAGCGACCATACAAAAAGCACTGAATAAAAATATGATGACGCTAATTGTTGTTATCGGAGCCTTTCTCACATTATCAAAAATTATAGATAAATTTTGATTACATACTTAAGGTGTGATACAAGTCATGCTCTCCTATGTAGGATGCGCTGAGGAACGAAGCGCATCTTTTGCAAAGCTGATGCGCTTCCTAGCGTCAGCACATTCTACACAATTATTCTAAATCAAAAATTATAGATAAATTTTAGCGATGAATAAAACCAAAGTTGATGATATGTTGATCGAAATGATCGCCCCCAAGCTTAAAGAAATAGAAGAAAAATTCTCAGGTGGGGGAGCTTTAACACAAGATGATATCAATACCCTTTTATTAAAGTCTCAATACAATCATATCAACCACTTAGATACAAAGCTAAATGAAGTGGTCAGCAGTGTCTTTGCATTAGAGAAAAAATTTACTCATTTAGAACAAAACTTTAGCCACCTAGAGCAAAAAGTATCCAGTGATATAGCTAACCTAGATCAAAAGTTATCTAGCGATATGGCGAATCTGGAGCAAAAATTATCCAGCGATATGGCTAATTTGGAACAAAAAGTATCCAGCGATATAGCTAACCTAGAACAAAAAATTGAAGCGACCATACAAAAAGCACTGAATAAAAATATGATGACGCTGATTGTTGTTATCGGTGCCTTTTTAACATTATCAAAAATTATAGATAAATTTTAGCGATGAACAAAACCAAAGTTGATGATATGTTAATCGAAATGATCTCCCCCAAGCTTAAAGAAATAGAAGAAAAATTCTCAGGTGGAGGTGCCTTAACACAAGATGATATTAATACCCTCTTGTTAAAGTCTCAATATAATCATATCAATCACCTGGATACAAAACTGAATGAAGTGGTCGGCAGTGTGTTTGCATTGGAGCAAAAATTTACTCATCTGGAGAAAAACTTTAGCCACCTAGAGCAAAAACTATCCAGCGATATGGCTAATTTGGAGCAAAAAGTATCCAGTGATATAGCTAATCTAGATCAAAAGTTATCTAGCGATATGGCAAACTTGGAGCAAAAATTATCCAGCGATATGGCAAATCTGGAGCAAAAATTATCCAGCGATATGGCTAATTTAGAACAAAAAGTATCCAGCGATATAGCTAACCTAGAACAAAAAATTGAAGCGTTTTAAAGAGTCAATGCGAATTGTATTTGATGAGCACCTGAGGCAATGGAATTATACTGCCATTCCTGACGCAACAACTTTATAAGTTGCCTAAGTTATTTCATGCACATTCCTTATTATCACTACCTCAATTCAAAGAAGAACTGCTTGAATCTGAGCAAAATGCGAGTAAGGGAGAGATTGTAAGTTTTGCAGATGTTTTTGGTGAAGTTCAGTAAATGCCCTACACGCTTTATTTTACCAAAAAAGCCCAAAAAGATATTCAACGCTTGTCACCGAAACTTAAAATAAAAGCGAAAGCAATTTTACGGAATAAGATTGCATATGAACCGAGGGCAGGAAAGCCATTAATAGGTCGCTTAAAAGGCTATTATTCAGTGAGGTTGTCGTATCAAGACCGTATCCTCTATCGTATTGAAGAAGATAAATGTATTGTTCTAACTGTATGAGTAAGAACGCATTATGGGAATTAAGTGGAAGGATTGGCCTTACTGCGTATCGGAAAAAGAGGAGGAAAATGGTTTCAATCGAGTGTAACCCCATTGATACACGAATTTTTATAGAAGGAGGCCATAAATTATGGCACTAGCACAAGAAGATATAGAACAAATACAAGCACTCATTACAAAATCAATACAAGTCACGCCTGAAGTGGGTAATGCTAATGTTCGCTATGAATTAGAGCTTCGAGAAAGAACGACTCGAGTAGAAGAGGAATTAAAGCATCAGCGAGAGTTGATGTTAGCGGGCTTTGCTCAAATGGATAAACGCTTTGAGCAAGTAGAAAAGCGCTTTGAGCAAGTGGATAAGCAATTAGAGCAAGTTGATAAGCAATTAGAGCAAATGCGTAATGAATCTGACAGGCGTTTTGAGCAAGTTGATAAGCAATTAGAGCAAATGCGTAATGAATCTGACAGGCGCTTTGAGCAAGTTGATAAGCAATTAGAGCAAATGCGTAATGAATCTGACAGGCGTTTTGAGCAAGTAGAGAAACACTTTGAAAAAATTGACAAGCAATTTGAGCTGCAAAGTAAATCCATTATGGACATACATCAAGAAATAAAATTACAAATGCGATGGAGCTTCGGTGTATTAATTGCTGTAGGTGGGTTAGTGGTTGGCGTATTAAGAATGAGCAGCTAAAAAGAATTCTTTTAATCGAGTCTGCTGACCCCTTTGATTCTCAGACATGAGAAAAATCTAAAATATGTGAAACCTGTTGCTCAATAGCAATAAGCTGTGCTGAAGTCAATTGTCGTAATTTTGTCGACTGTAAACGATGTAAGCTAATCGCTCTGAGTTGGTCGCATAAAACATCAGAATCTTTTTCTAAATTATCTTTTGCTAAAAGACGAAAACGCAGCGGATAAGCTTGATCAATAAGCTGAGTTGTTAAAGGGAGGACAATAACGGTGGGATGATCCACTTCGTTTAGCGCATTCGCCTGAAAAATAATAACAGGACGCGTTTTGCCAGGTTCATTGCCTTTATTAGGATTCAAGTTGGCTAAATAAACACCACCGCGTTCAAACATCACTGAGTCCATCAAAGATAAACTCATCAAGCTCTTTATTTATCATTGTATTAGCACCACGAACCTGAAGAGATGCACTTTGCAAAGCATGTTGCATTTTATTTTTAGATAAATTCTCTTGATAGGCTGCTAAAGCTTTACGAATCAGTTCACTTTTTGACAAGTGAAGTTCTTCTGCCATTTGCGAAATCTGTTGATAAAGTTGATTATCTGCTTTTAAAGTGACTGTATGCATAATATTACCTTTTTTACCTTTAAAGTAATACCTATTGTATTCTGATACAGCATGACTTACAACAATCGTGCAATAAGCCGCGAATGGGCAGCTAAAAGAATTCTTTCAATCGAGTCTGACCCCTTTGATTTGGTATTAGTAAGGTTAATAGTGACATTTTTTGTCATATTAAGACGCCTTAGTGTAGGTGTTTAAGTATTAATCTACACTTACTTTATTGATGGGTAGCAAACAAACAAACCACCTAGAAAAAAGGGAGCGGGGTACGCGAGGGCTGTATTTCCCGAAATAGTTGATGAAATGATAAGGATATTAATCAATTAAAAACAATTGCTTATGATATTTTTAGGGTAACAATCGAAGCGGGTCTATATTTTAAATCTCAGCGCATTAATGACCTAACAAACGCAAAATGCATATCTTAATTATTTTTGGCATAGAACATGCTTTAACTAATACGAGACTAACTCAATTCTATTTTTTTAACTGAAAGGAAAAATATTATGAATATGCAAAAATCACAACAAGGTTTTACCCTTATCGAATTAATGATCGTAGTGGCGATTATTGGTATTTTGGCAAGTATTGCTATTCCTGCTTATCAGGATTATATTGCTAGGGCAAAAATGTCTGAAATTATGACGTTAGCTAGTGGCGATAAAGCTCGCATATCAGAGCATCTTCAGATAGAAGGAAGCTGGCCAACAGCAGAAACCGATGGTAGTACTTATGGGCAAACTCAACTTGCCGACAGCAATTATATAAGCAAGGTTGACCTTAAAGCAAATGGTGTCATTGAATATACATTGACTGGAATTAAGTCAGGAGATCCTGATGGAAAAACTGTAACTTACACTCCTACTGATAATGGAGGAAATATTTCTTGGGCTTGTGCCTCTACAGCGGCAAAAAAATATGTTCCTAAAGGTTGCACTGGTGCATAAGTTGTAAATAAATTTAAATAAATTAAGGGGTCAGCCAGCTTGATGTGAGCTGACCTGATGATTGATAAGAAAGCCTCAACAGCGATGTTGGGGCTTTTTTTTGCTTATTGAAAATTTCTCATTCCCACCGTTCTAGGCCACTGCCACTAAGTTAAGCCTTTTTCTTTTAAATGTATCAAGGGGTCAGCCAGCTTGAAAGGCAAGTAATATTAAAATATCATCACCAAAGGGTTCAGGCATAATGTATCAAAGGCGAGACATAAATTATCAGCAGGCTAAAGACCTGCGCCCCGTGTTATTCCAAGACTGGGGCGCAGGTCTTTAGCCTGCTTAACAGAGTAGTTAAATTGTCCCGTCTTAAATTGGTGGCCCGCATTGCGCTTAGCTGAAGCATGCTATAATTTTTTTATTACACTGGAAAAATAGGTCTATATCATGGCACTAGCAAAAGAGGATGTTGAACAAATTCAGGCGATTGTGCTACAGACGATCAATAATACGCCTGAATTTAAAAATGCGAATGTGCGCTATGAAATTGATTTGCGTGAGCGTACTATTCGGGTGGAAGAAGAGCTAAAGCATCAGCGTGAGTTGATGCAAGAGGGCTTTAAGCAGATGGAGAAACGTTTTGAGCAAGTGGATAAGCGTTTTGAACAAATGTCATTGGAATCGGATAAGCGTTTCACTGAGATGAATCGTCGCCTTGACCGCTTTATGTTTTGGTCGTTAGGGATTACGGTCTCTTGTGCGCTTTTTGTGGTGACATATTTGCAATAAGGCGAATCAAGAAAGCAGTTAGTTTAATTTCTCGTTTCCGTCGCCTCATTAAAAAATAACTAACGGAAAGGGCTTTTCTTGTGAGCTTATAATTCATCGGGTTGAACCTGCTATGTTTATTTGACTCTACTTAAGACTATATTTATGTAGGGTATGCACCCATACCTTATCAACCGAAAGGTACGCAATGCGTACCCTACAGTACTTGTCTTTTTGTCCCGTTTCGGGTTTTATTTTATCCTCAATTTTTATTGATCATAACGCAGGCAATTTACTCGCTCTTCCAGTGGCGTTTGGTTTAGTAAATGCTGTAGAAAATGCTGGCTGTAATAAGGGATTTGTAGGCTGCCTTTGGCTCCGAAACCATTAAAAATAGCGAGATTCTGATGTTTTGGGTGTAGACCTATAAAAGGGGCTTTATCTAAGGTGGTTGGGCGTATATTGGCTTGTTGTTTTTCTACGCTGGCAGAGCTAAGCGCAGGGTAGGTTTGGCTGAGAGTGGCTAATATTTGTGCTTGTGCCTTGAGAGTTGTTTTCGTATCTAAGTGATTATGCTCAAAGCTGGCTCCCGTGCGAAATTGATGGGCATCGAGTGGTATAAACCAGTGTCCATAATTGAGCATTTGAGGAATAAGCCTTTGTTCTGTGCGCATGGTCAGTATTTCACCTTTGGCGAGCTGAAAGGGAAGGTAGCTAAACCATGGGTTGTTAATGGCTTGATAACCTTCACAAAAGATGATTTTTTGTGCGCTTATACCTTGCCAGGTTATTGTGTCGTTAAGTTGTAAGTTTTGGTAATCAAACTGGCAGGCTTGATAGCACTGCAATGCTTGAAAATAGTTTTTTAGATGGCTTAATAGCTTGTGTGTGAGTAAATACCCTGTTTGCTTTTGTTGAATTAACCCCAGTGGTGCATGAATTGAGCGGGGTGCTTGTACTAGATGAGGCTCTAGGTAATCAAGGTAGCTTGGATCATGACAGCGTTTTTGGTAACTTAGATTTTCTTTTTCGTTACGGATAATCCGTAACATGCTTTTTTCTATATAAAAATCTGTTTGGAAAAACTGGCTTAAGGTTTGGTATGTTTTTTTTGCGCAGGGTAATAGGGTGTCGATATGATTATTTTTGACTAAGCGCATGCCTGTTACTGGGTTGATTAACCCAGCGGCAATTTGTGAGGCGTTTTCTTGCTGGTTGTCGATCAGGTGAATGCTGCAACCGTGTTGGAGTAGCTCCCAGCTGAGTAGGCTACCTGCTAGTCCTTGACCAATAATGAGGTAGTCTACTTGTTGGGGCATGGGTAGGGGGCTATATCTTTAAGGTGGAATATGGGGCGCAGTGCTTTAGCCTGCTATTTTCAGCTATGAAAGCAGGCTAAAGCACTGCGCCCCAATGAGTTGGTGAGATATTATTTGGGCTTTAAGGTGTTGGGTGTGTTAAATTTTATACCTTCCCAAGCAAACTGCATAAAATTTCTAATATTCTGGTGGCTGTTACCCTCGGGATCGTTGAGTACGTCTTGATAAAAATCACCGAATAAATTTAAGGTTTGCTCTGGGTTAAGCTGGTTAAGTTGGGCAAAAGCAAATATTTTGCATGAGCCTTCATTGGTTCCTGCTTCATTAATCACGGTATTGTCCCCTAAACCGTTATTAAAGGTGGTCGGTGTGTATTGGTAATGTTGGTTAATGATTGCCATGGTGTCATCGAAGCTGACTTTTTGCTGAGATTTTATTTTTGTTAGAAATGTATTTAAAGGCATATTTTTGTTTTTTAATGGAGGTAGGATGTGCTGAGGAACGAAGCGCATCGTTTACGTGATATTATCAGCACATCTTTATGGGACTAAATTGCTTTAGCGTAGTAGCGCTGCTATGGCTGGAAAGTGTTCATGTTGCGAAGTTTTAAGCCATTCGAATAGTACAGATTCAAAGTTACTAATGGTTGCGCCTTGTGCTTGTAGACGTTGTAAGGCATAAAATTTATTTTCTGCTTTACGTGAACAGACGGCATCTTCAACGATATGGACTTGATAGCCTTGCTGCATAAGCTCTAGTGCTGTTTGTAAGATGCAGACATGCGTTTCTTGGCCGACAATGATAATTTGTTTACGTGCCTTTTTTTCTAGTGTGGCTGAAAAATTATCCGCGGCTAAACAAGAAAATCCCGTTTTTTCAAAATGTGCTGTGTTTTCCTTTAATTTTTCACGGAGGCTTGCTACTGTTGCTCCTAAGCCTTTTGGGTATTGTTCGGTGATAATGATTGGTACATTCAGTAAATTAGCCGCCTCAATTAATCGTGTGCTGTTTTCTAACATATCTTCAGCATTGCCTTCAGGCATTGCCCCTGTTAATTTGTCTTGAATATCAACGATTAAAAGTAGGCTATTATGGCTATTAAGTAAATTGGGGTGAGTTGTCATTGTGGGTTTGAATTAATTAAGTTTTAAATTACGTGCTTTTTCTCGCTGCCAATCACGGTCTTTTTCTGTGGCGCGTTTATCGTGTAGCTTTTTACCTTTGGCTAAGCCAATTTCTAATTTGGCACGGCTATTTTTCCAATACATAAAGGTGGGTACTAAAGTAAAGCCTTTGCGTTCTACACTGCCGATAAGTTTGTTAATCTCTTGGCGTTTTAACAGTAATTTACGTACTCGAGTTGCATAAGGTGTGACGTGGGTTGATGCGCTATTGAGTGCAGAGATATGCATGCCAGATATCCAGACTTCGCCATTTTTTATAAAGACATAGCTTTCTTTTAGTTGCACTCTACCAGCGCGTAGGCTTTTTACTTCCCAGCCTTCTAAGACTAAACCCGCTTCAAAGCGTTCTTCTATAAAAAATTCATGTGCAACATAGCGGTTTTTGGCGATAATATTATCGGTTTGTTTTTTTTTCTTGGATGATTTTCCAGCCATTAGGTGTCCAAATCTGTTTTTAAACGATGGTAAAGGGTATACTCTACACGGATAATTTAGGCGTTATTTGTGTTTATGCCATTTTAAACATTGGGTAATTAGCCTGCTTAAGAATGAACATATCAGTATTTTACTTTATTTACTGATAAAAACTCAATTTTCAAACGCGTAGGTAGTTTAATGACTGGTACAAAGAAATCTATACATGGAGAGTGGTCTTCACGTTTCGCATTTATCTTAGCGGCAACAGGTTCTGCAGTGGGCTTGGGTAATATCTGGAAGTTCCCTTATATTACCGGTGAAAATGGGGGGGGGGCTTTTGTTATTGTCTATTTATTATGTGTGGCTGTTATCGGCATCCCTATTATGATTGCTGAAACGATGATGGGACGGCGCGCGCGTCAATGCCCGATTAATGCTTTGGAAACTTTAACTGAAGAGGCGGGAGCTCATAAAAATTGGCATTATTTAGGCTGGCTGGGTGTGATCGCTGGATTTCTAATTTTGTCTTATTACAGTGTTATTGCAGGTTGGGCACTGGCTTATGTTGTTAAGGCATTTACGGGGAGTTTTTCGGGTGAGAGCGCAGCACAAATAAGTGGCCTTTTTAGTGATTTACAAGCGAGCCCAGGACAACAGATTTTCTGGCATACGGTCTTTATGGTGGCCACTATGTCGGTGGTTGCTCGTGGTGTGCAAGGTGGGTTAGAAAAGGCTGTACGCCTTTTAATGCCAAGCTTGTTTGTTTTGCTGATATTGTTAGTGGCTTATGCAATGACGACAGGGGCTTATATGCAAGGTTTAGAATTTTTATTTAAACCTGATTTTAGTAAAATGACGGGGGATGGCGTACTGACTGCCATGGGGCATGCATTTTTTACTTTGAGTTTAGGCATGGGGGCGATTATGGTCTATGGTTCCTACTTACCTAAAGGCATTTCTATTGCTAAAACCTCTATTCTTATTGCCGGAGCCGATACCCTGGTTGCTTTGTTGGCTGGTGTTGCGATTTTTCCTATTGTGTTTGCTAATGGTTTAGAGGCGAGCGCAGGCCCTGGGTTAATCTTTCAAACTTTACCGATTGCTTTTGGCAATATGACTGGCGGCTGGTTATTTGGGGTGTTATTTTTTGTTTTGTTGGTCTTTGCGGCGATCTCTTCGGCGATTTCATTAATTGAACCGGCTGTTGCTTGGGTTGTTGAAAATTATGATGTAGATCGTAAACAAGCCAGTATTTATATGGGGGTAGGTACGTGGGCCTTAGGTTTAGGTACGGTATTTTCTGAAAGTTTTTTTGAGAAGATAGATTATTTAACAGCGAACCTCATGTTACCGTTAGGGGGCTTAGGTATTGCCTTATTTGCTGGACGGGTGATGTTGCAAAAACATACTCAAGCTGAGCTAGCTTTGGATAATGAAATAGAATATACAGCTTGGAAGTTTTTAGTTAGCTATGTGACACCTGTGGCTGTTTTCTTGGTGTTTTTACATGTATTAGGGGTGTTTGGCTAATGGCAATCGTTGAAAAAAGCGCATTAGTTAAATTTTCGGCACAGCAGATGTTTGCTTTGGTTGCAGATATAGAGTCTTATCCTGAATTTTTGCCCTGGTGCACGGGTAGTAGGATTATTAGCCGGGAAGGTAATATTGTTGAGGCAGAGTTGCAAATTGCTAAAGCAGGGTTTAAACATGCTTTTGCGACGCGCAATATTAACGATGAAAGTGAACTGCGTATTACTATCTCTTTATTACACGGTCCTTTTTCATCATTAGATGGTGTATGGAGCTTTATGCCACTACGTGAAGATGCAAGTAAGATTTCTTTGGACTTAGAGTTTGAAATGAATGGGGTGTTAGCTAATTTTGCATTTGGTGCTGTCTTTAATCAAATTTGTAATACCATGGTGACTTCGTTTACTGAGCGCGCAAAGCAGATATATACTTAGTATAGTAAGCCTACTTTGCAACATAGAAAAAGGTATAACGGATTGTTTTTAACTTATTACGGGGCTTATCTTAGATATGGAGGTTGAAGTCGCTTATGCGACGCCTGAGAAACAGTTAATTTTAACCGTTGAGGTGGCAGTGAGTTGTACCGTTGAGCAGGCGATCGTTTTATCAGACATAGTCAGTTACTTTCCTGAGATAGATTTGGCTAAAAATAAGGTGGGTATTTTTAGCCAAATTTGTTCACTTAATCAGTTGTTACAAGAAAATGATCGTGTTGAAATTTATCGTAATTTAGCACTTAATCCGATGGATGCGCGCAGGCAACGAGCCATACAGCAAGGGCGCTAGTGTAGCAATCCTTTATTACTGATATAAAAACGATATAACGCAGTGTTTTTGAGTTATGAATCGTCTCCAAAAGTAAATAAGCCCACTATTATTTCGTATAAGGTCTTTTTCAGCTCGCGTTTCGGAGCATCTATGGTAATTTCTTTAGGTGGCGGGGGAGGCGGGTTCGCTTCGGGTGCTAAATCGCCTTCGATATGGACTAAATTATCACCGCTAAAAAACAAAGCAACGCGCTCTTGGACTCTGTCTTCGTGCCCAGGCTGTTGTGAGTAGATATAATCCCAGCGGTTTGTCGTGAAAGGGTCGATGAGTAGTGGAGAGCCTAGAACATAAATGACTTGGCGCTTAGTCATATTAGGACGTAACTGGTTGATCATTAATTGATCAATAACGTTGCCTTGGTCGATATCTATTTTGTAAACAAAAGGAACATCGACGGCAAGGGTTGAACAGGCTGTGGTGATGCTAAATGAAATAAGCAGCATGATTCGGCGTAAGATTTGGGACATATAAAAGTATGCTAGCGATTTTGAAGGTAAAAATTTCAGGAAACAGGGTTAGATGTTTGCTTTGTTTAGATTTATGGGTATGCATCATACCTGAACTTCTTTAAAACTTAAAAAGTGAATTCCAAGTATTTAACTTGGTTTTTTCTTTATTCGTCTGAAAAGAACTACAATGTAAGCAGGTATTAAGATTAAGTTAGGGGTAAGGTGGATTGTATGGGAGATAAACGAGTGGAAATTCAAGAATTAAGAGATGTGGGCTTAAAAGTCACTTTGCCGCGGGTAAAGATTTTAGAAATTATGGAGCGTGAAACCCATAAGCGCCATTTGACTGCTGAGCAGGTTTATAAAATTCTATTAAGTGAAAATGAAGAAATTGGGTTGGCGACGATTTATCGTGTCTTAACTCAGTTTGAAGCGGCAGGGTTGGTGAACCGGCATCATTTTGAAGGGGGGAATTCAGTTTTTGAATTAAACAAAGGGAAGCATCACGATCATGTCGTTTGTGTTAAATGCGGTAAAGTCGATGAATTTACTGATGAGGTAATTGAAGAACGTCAAGATCAAATCGCTAAAAAATTAGGCTATGAGTTAACCGATCATAGTTTGTATCTTTATGGTTTATGCCCCAACTGCCAATAAATCTATAGGCAGTTTTTCTTAGTTTACTATTGTAATTTTATATGTTTAAACCGCTTACTTTATACATCGGTTTGCGCTATACGCGCGCGAAACGTCGTACTCAATTTATTTCTTTTATTACTTTAACCTCTGTTTTAGGGATTGCTCTAGGTGTCACTGCCTTGATTACTGTTTTGTCAGTGATGAATGGTTTTGAAGCCGAGCTACGTCAGCGTATTTTAGGTATGACAGCGCACTCTACTGTCACAGGGCGTGGTGGGCAGCTTGATGATTGGCAGGTCTTAGAGAAAGAACTGCAAAACTTCCCTCATGTACAAGGTACTGCGCCGTTTGTGAATGGTCAGGTGATGGTTAATGCAGGGCGCAGAGTGAGTGGTACTGCTTTGCGGGGGATTTTGCCTGAACAAGAGTCAGCTGTTTCTGAGGTGGGTGAAAAGATGCAGATTGGTGCCTTAACTGACTTGCAGGCTGGGAAATATCAAATTGTCCTAGGTTCTGAATTAGCCACTTATTTAGGTGTTATCGTGGGGGATAAAGTGACGGTGATTAGCCCACAAGTTAATTCAACACCGGCGGGTATTATTCCACGTTTACGGCGGTTTACCGTGAGTGGTATTTTTGAAGTGGGAATGTATGAGTATGATCGTAATATGGCGATTATTCATATAGTTGATGCTGCAAAATTATTGCGTATGGAAGGGCGTGTTTCTGGTTTGCGCTTGAAATTAGATGATTTATTTAATGCGCCACAAATAAGTCGTGAATTAGCAGAAAAGTTACGTGGACAATATTATGTGAGTGATTGGACAAAAGCACATAGTAACTTTTTCCGTGCTATTCAAACTGAAAAGCGCGTGATGTTTATTATTCTATTGTTAATTGTTGCTGTCGCTGCTTTTAATATTGTCTCAACCTTAGTGATGGTGGTGACTGATAAGCGGGGCGATATTGCTATTTTAAAGACACAGGGCTTAACGCCTCTATCGGTGATGGGGATATTTATTACTTTAGGTTCGATTATTGGATTGATTGGTACGGCTTTAGGTACGGTAGGTGGGGTTTTATTGGCCTTAAACGTAGAAACAATTGTACCGGCGATTGAAAAGTTTTTTGGTGTTAATTTTATGGCGGCGGATGTTTATTATATTAGTAGCTTACCGTCTAAATTAGTTTGGATGGATGTTTATGTTATTGCGATAGTCGCTTTTTCTTTATCTTTGCTTGCCACTATTTATCCTGCTTGGCAGGCATCGCGAGTGAATCCTGCGGAGGTATTGCGCTATGAGTAATACGGTTATTTTGCAATGTCATCAATTAACGAAACGATTCAAACAGGGCGAGCTTGATGTTGCCGTTTTGAAAGGAATTGATTTTTCAGTTTATGCTGGTGAACGCATCGCTATTATGGGGACTTCTGGTTCAGGTAAAAGTACTTTATTGCATTTGTTGGGTGGCTTAGATAAGCCGACAAGTGGTGAAGTGATTTTGGATGGCGTTAACTTAAATACAGTACGTCAAGCAAAATTATCTAAATTAAGAAATCGTACTTTAGGTTTTATTTACCAGTTTCATCATCTTTTAGGTGAATTCACGGTTTTAGAAAATGTCGCTATGCCGGCGCTTATTGGTGGTGCTTCTATTGCATTGGCAAAAGCAAACGCGGAAGAAATTCTACAGCGTGTGGGTTTGGCGCACCGGATTAAACATAAGCCCGGTGAATTGTCGGGCGGTGAGAGGCAGAGGGTGGCGATTGCGCGGGCTTTAATTAATAAGCCTAAGTGTATTCTGGCGGATGAGCCGACCGGTAATCTGGACAGTAAAACGGCTGAAACAATTTATCAGTTAATGTCGGAATTAAATCAAGAATTAAATGTCAGCTTTTTAATTGTTACACATGATCCTGATCTTGCAGGGCGCATGGATAGAGTGCTGCATATGGCTGATGGTTTGATTGTTGCTTAGGCGTGTGAATTCAGTTAAGGAGGCCTTTGTTAGATTTTTCTATGGATAAAAAATTATTATTGCAGGACCTTAATGGTGCAGGGAAAACCACTTTTGCATCGGAGTTTTTACCTAATGAGGCTGGGTGTCCCATTTTTATCAATGCAGAAGTAGCAATGAAACGAGCAGCCATTAAAGCAAGGACATTGGCGCAAATATCTGGTACTGCAATTGTTACCATGAAAGATGGGGTAATTAATGAAGAGTACCCTTGTCATGCGACACAAAGCGTTGCCTTGTAATATTTAATCCTTTGGGAATGCACATTAAATAAAATCCAAAATTTTAGCTTATGAAGCACCGCCAGTCCTTCGAGGACTGGCGGTGCTTTTATTATTGAATTTTGGGCATCTTTCATGGAGTACCAAAAGTAGATTACACTTTTAGCACCTATTTAATATGTTTCGTGGGAGCGGTTTTAGCTACGATAGTTCAGACCACTATCACGGCTAAAGCCGCTCCCACTTAAAATGTAAACAGAGGAATGAAGGGGGCCAAATTTTGATTCCTGGGAGATATATTCCCCCTGCTACTTGCAGTGATTAAAAATTATTGTGAGGAAATCTTGGCTTTTGGGCAAACCATCCAAATATTCCGCTTGCTTTTGGCGGGGATGTTTATTTTTATTTATGAGGGCGTGCATTCCAATGTTTAACAACATTCCAGCGCCAGAAAGAACGAATACCAAAATAGCCAACAACAGAAGAAATAATACCAAGGATTAAGCACCCTACTAGAAAAGGGCCACCTATATCATTTAAGTTTGCCATAATGCTATCGACAGAAAATTCAAAAGTTGAGTCTGGTGAGGGTTGCCCTAAAGACCATAGCCCAACCAAGTAAGCAAAGTAAAACATAGGCGGCATAGTTAGTGGATTAGTAATCCAAACTAAAGCGACTGAAATGGGTAGGTTGGCGCGAAAATACAGTGCGATAATGGCAGCAATCACCATTTGTCCAGGGGTTGGAATCCATGCTGCAAATAGGCCAATGGCAAAAGCAGCAGAAACTGAACGTCGATTTAGGTGCCAAAGATTAGGGTCATGCAACTTATCACCTAAAAAGCTGAGATTTTTATGCCCTTTAATGGACTCAGGTGATGGCATGTATTTTTTTAGTAGTTTTTTTGGCATGACTGATGATTCCGTATAGATACATTAACCTTTAAGTGTAGCAGGTTTTAGTTGTGCTTTTATCTGTTTTGTCATTTTTCTTGGGTATTGTAAGTTTGCAACAATGGGCAGTGCTACCTAGTGTCTGGTCTTTAGCGAGCGTTTTTTTTCTGGCTCTGGTGCTGCTTTATTTTAAGCAAAAGCGAGTTGCGTTTTTCCTGTTAGGTTTTGTTTGGGCCGGTGCTTTTTCTGGGTATTTTTTAAGCCATTCCTTGATGCCTGATTTACAGGGCGAAGAGTTATTGATTAAGGGAGATATTGTCGGTTTACCTGAATACAATGATCGACGTGTGCGCTTTGATTTTAAAGTGACGCATGCTGCTGTCTCATTGCCTGATAAATTGCGTTTGAGTTGGTATTATCCGCCGAAAATAGTGTCTGCGGGTCAAACATGGCAGTTTTTTGTTAAATTAAAAGCGCCGAATGGAACTTTAAATCCGGGTGGTTTTGATTATGAAAAATGGTTGTTTGCTCGGCATATTGGTGCGACTGGATATATTCGTAAAGCAGGTCAGGCAAAATTATTAACGACACAAGCTATATGGCAGAACATTTCGGTAGTGCGTCAGAGTTTGCTGGATTTATTGGCACAGCAAAAGATAAGTGCCGATAGCTTGGCTTTGGTTAAGGCGCTCACTTTAGGGGATCGTAGTTCACTTTCTACATCGCAATGGCAAGTCTTAGCGCAAAGTGGTACGGCACACTTGATGGCTATTTCTGGGCTCCATATCGGCTTGGTGGCAGGCATGATTTATTGGCTGGCTTTCCAGTGCTGGCTGCGCATCCCTTATAATTCATATTCAGCGCCTCAAGTGGCAGCTGTTTGTTCATTTTTAGCCGCTTTATCTTACGCTGCATTAGCGGGTTTTTCTATCCCGACACAGCGCGCTTTAGTGATGGTTAGTGTATTTATGCTGACGATATTGTTACGCCGACATGTGAAATCTTTGGATATTTTTGCTATTGCGTTGTTAGTGGTATTGCTGATTGACCCGATGGCAGTGTTATCGGTGGGCTTTTATTTATCTTTTCTGGCTGTTTTTTGTATTATCTATGTGCTTTCTGGGCGCTTAGGCCGAGAAAATCGTTTTCTTAGTAGTCTTAAATTGCACTTTGTTGTTGGTCTTGGCTTATTGCCGGTTTTACTGTTTTTCTTTCAGCAAGCTTCCTTGGTTTCGCCCGTTGCTAATTTTCTTGCGATACCTATTGTCAGTTTTTTGGTAGTGCCGCTGGCTTTATTTGCTGTCGCTTTACTGCCTGTTATGCCAGATAGCGCCGCTTTTTTATTGCAGATTGTCGATAGTGTGTTGCAGTTTCTGTGGCAGGTATTAGTCTTTTTAGTTGATCTTCCGCTGGCTAGTATTGTATGGCCTCAGCCTGAGCTATGGCAGATTGTTGTGGCCATGCTCGGTGTGTTTTTATTGTTAGCGCCACGGGGGATTCCTGCGCGTTATATGGGCTTTATTTTTATATTGCCTTTAATTTTAGTACATAAAGATAAACCTGCAGTGGGTATGGCAAGTGTCACTTTATTAGATGTCGGTCAAGGTTTGGCCGTTGTGGTGGAGACCACTGAGCATACTTTGGTCTTTGATACGGGAGCACGATTTTCTGATAGTTTTGATATGGGCAGAAATGTTGTTTTGCCTTTTCTACGGTATCAGCAGATTAATCGCATTGATACATTAGTTATTAGTCATGCAGATAATGATCATATTGGTGGTGCGCAATCACTATTAGCAGGGATGCCAGCTAAAGAGGTGCTGAGTAGTGTGCCTGAGCAGTTAGCAGCTTATAAGGCGCAAACTTGTTATTCGGGGATGAGTTGGCAGTGGGATCGGGTGAAATTTCGTCTATTATCGCCACCGAAGCTGGCTCTGAAAGGTGAAAATGACAATTCTTGTGTGTTGAAAATTGAGACAGCACAGGGGAGTTTTTTATTAACAGGGGATATTGAAAAGACGGCTGAAGCATTTTTAATTGAGCAGTCTGACAGTCTGTCAGCAGAGGTGTTAATTGCTCCGCACCACGGTAGTAAAACGTCTTCGAGTGCTGGCTTTTTAGCGGCTGTAAAGCCAAGTATTATTTTGATTCCAGCAGGAGCGCCTAATCGATTTGGTTTTCCGCATGCGCAGGTGATCGATAGATATAATAAAATAGGAGTAGAATATTTTATAACAGGTGATGCGGGCGCATTAACGGCCAATTTTTACCAAGGAAAGGTTGAAGTTGAAAGCTATAGAGAAAAATATCGCCGCTATTGGAATAGGTAGGCAAATCAAGAAAATGGCATAAAATAATAACCAAGCTATTTACTATGGAATTAAATAGGACTAAAATGGTCCTATATTAAGGGAGTGATTATGCTGCGACTGGGTAAATTAACTGATTATGCAACGGTTATTTTGAGTTTTATGGCTAAAAATCAGGCGCACAGGTATGCGGCGTTGGAGATTTCTTCAGCAACAGGAATCGCTTTACCAACGGTCAGTAAAGTTTTGAAATCATTGCTTAAGGCGCACTTATTAAGTTCGGTGCGCGGTGCTAAAGGGGGCTATATTTTAGTACAAACACCAGACAAGATCACCGTTGCTAGTGTGATTACAGCATTAGAAGGCCCTATTTCTTTAACTGAATGCAGTTCAACAGATCATAGTTGTGATCAAGTTGCGGCATGTCAAATAGGGAATAATTGGCGTGTTGTTAATCAGACCGTTCAGCAAGCATTAGAGTCGGTGACTTTAGCTGACATGATGTTGCCTGTTAGCCTCCCTAAAGAAATTACTGTGCCAGTGGCCAGTTTATATCGTTAATAGATTAAAGATTAAAGAGTATTTATGTCATCAAGCGCACAAGAAATTGACAATCTGATTGGTCAAAAATATAAAGAAGGCTTTGTCACTGATATTGAAGTGGATACCTTTCCACCGGGATTAGATGAAGAGGTCATTGCTAAGTTGTCGGCCATTAAAGGCGAGCCTGAGTTTATGCTGGAATATCGCTTAAAAGCATTTCGTCATTGGCAAACAATGAAAGAGCCTGATTGGGCGCAGTTAAATATTGAGCCGATTGATTATCAAGCGATTAGTTATTATTCTGCGCCTAAAAAAGATTCGGACAAGCCGCAAAGTTTAGATGAAATTGATCCGCAATTATTAGAAACGTATAAGAAACTAGGCATTCCTTTAGATGAGCAAGAGCGCTTAGCTGGCGTTGCGGTTGATGCGGTTTTTGATAGTGTTTCGGTAGCGACAACTTTTAAAGGTAAATTGCACGATGTAGGGGTTATTTTTTGCCCTATTTCAGAAGCCTTACAAGAACATCCAGAATTAGTTAAGCAGTACTTGGGAACGGTTGTTCCCGAAACGGATAATTTCTTTGCCGCTTTAAATGCTGCTGTCTTTACTGATGGTTCTTTTGTGTATATTCCTAAAGGCGTGCGTTGCCCCATGGAATTATCGACCTATTTTCGGATTAATGCCGCTAATACCGGACAGTTCGAGCGCACCTTGATTATTGCCGATGCAGATAGTCATGTGAGTTATTTGGAAGGCTGTACTGCCCCTATGCGTGACGAAAATCAATTGCACGCAGCTGTTGTTGAATTGGTCGCACTGGATAATGCCGAGATTAAATATTCCACAGTACAAAATTGGTATCCCGGCGATGAAAATGGTGTTGGTGGCATTTATAACTTTGTTACTAAGCGCGCTGAATGTCGTGGTGTCAACTCTAAAGTCTCGTGGACGCAAGTAGAAACCGGCTCGGCGATTACTTGGAAATATCCTAGCTGTGTTTTATTAGGTGAAAATTCGGTCGGTGAGTTTTATTCCGTTGCTTTGACTAATAATTATCAGCAAGCCGATACTGGCACTAAGATGATCCACATTGGTAAAAATACACGCAGTACCATTATTTCTAAAGGTATTTCGGCTGGGAAATCGCAAAATACTTACCGTGGCCTAGTTAAAATAGGTAAAAATGCAGAAAATGCCCGTAATTATACCCAATGTGATTCTTTGTTAGTGGGCGATAAATGTGGTGCCCATACCTTTCCATATGTGGAAGTGAAGCAACCTTCTGCACAAGTTGAGCATGAAGCGACTACTTCAAAAATCAGTGAAGATCAATTATTTTTCTGTCAACAGCGTGGTTTATCTGCTGAAGATGCAGTCTCAATGATTGTTAATGGGTTTTGTAAGCAAGTTTTCAAAGAATTACCGATGGAGTTTGCAGTGGAAGCGCAAGCTTTGTTAGGACTTAGCTTGGAAGGTTCTGTCGGTTAGTCAAATATTATCGGTTGGGTTAGCTTTTCCTTGTTTAGTAATAAAAGTTTAGTCAACAAAGCGATACAAATTTATAAAAAATAAAATCAGGTAAATAGAATGCTTAGCATAAAAAATCTTCATGTCAGCGTAGGTGATAAGCCTATTCTTAAAGGTATCAACTTAGAGATTAACGCAGGGGAAGTGCATGCGATTATGGGGCCTAATGGTTCAGGTAAAAGTACTTTATCTCATGTATTGTCTGGGAAGTCAGGTTATACCGTTACTGAGGGAACCGTTACTTATAAAGGCAAAGACTTATTAGATATGGCGCCTGAGATAAGAGCGCGTGAAGGTATATTTTTGGCGTTTCAATACCCGGTAGAGATTCCAGGTGTCAGTAATATTTATTTATTAAAAGCGGCTTTAAATGCAATGCGTATTCATCAAGGCTTACCTGAAGTCGATGCGTTTGATTTTTTAACTTTAGTTAAAGATAAAGTTAAATTATTGGAAATGGACGAGAAGTTTTTATATCGTTCAGTCAATGAAGGGTTTTCGGGCGGCGAGAAAAAACGCAACGAGATTTTACAGGCAGCTATTTTAGAGCCTAGTATGTGTATTTTAGATGAAACCGATTCAGGTTTGGATATTGATGCCTTGCAAGTGGTTGCGGCTGGTATAAACTCATTACGCGCAGCAGATCGTTCATTTTTGATGATTACTCATTATCAACGTCTTTTAGATTATATTAAGCCAGATATTGTGCATGTTTTGGCAGATGGCAGGATTGTTAAAACAGGTGGCCCTGAGCTGGCTTTAGAGTTAGAAGAAAAAGGATACAGCTGGGTTCAAGAGCAGGTGGCATAATGAGTGCTGAGCAAATAAATAGCCAATACCCTGCTGAATATGCAAAAGTCGAAGCCTTATTGCCTGGGCAATCCGTTAGCTGGTTAAAGACATTAAGAGAACAAGCTCTGGCCTTTTTTTCTAGTCATGGTTTCCCGTCTTTAAGAGAAGAAGAGTGGCGTTATACTAATGTTTCTGCTATTGAGAAAAAATTATTTTCTCCCGTCGTGCATGATGAAATCGGTGCGCTGGATGTCGGTAGTTTAGATACTTATCGTCTTGAAAATGCTTGGACTATTGTTTTAGTTGATGGGCATTTTTCGGCGGCACTGTCTGATTTAGAGGGTTTGCCTAGCAGCGTTCGTGTCTTAGATATGGCAAGTGCTTTAGAGCAATATCCAGATGAGCTACAGAAATATTTTACGCAGGCAGTGAGTTATAAGCAGCATGGCTTTGTGGCTTTTAATGCGGCATGGTTTACTGATGGTGTTTTTATTCATGTGCCAAGCAAAGAAGTGTTAAGTAAGCCAGTGCAGATCATACATGTTGTGACTCAGGCTGATTATATGAGCAATACGCGCCATATTATTACTATTGATAAAATGGCTCAAGCTGAAGTGATTGAAACTTTTATTGGTTGCGATGATGCCTATTTATCAACTGCAGTGACAGAAGTTTTCGTTGGTGAAAATGCTGATTTAACGTTGTATAAATTGCAATTGGAAGGTGAGAAAGCCTATCATTTTGCTGGAACTTACGTTAAACAAGAAGCTAATGCTCGCTTTAAGCATCATAATTTTGCTTTTGGCGGCTTGTTAGCTAGAAATGATATACGTACTGATTTAGGGCGGGCCTCTGAATGCGAATTAAATGGTTTATATCTTGGTATTAAACGACAACATATTGATAATCATACCCGCATTAATCATTTGCAGCCGCATGCAATCAGCCGTGAGTTATATAAGGGCGTATTGGATCAACGAGCACGCGGTGTTTTTCAGGGGCGTGTTGTTGTGGCTGAATATGCACAAAAAACTAGCTCAGAAATGAATAACCGTAATCTTTTGTTATCTAATGATGCTGAAGCTGATACTAAACCGCAATTAGAAATTTATGCAGATGATGTCAAATGTGCACATGGTGTTACGGTGGGACAATTAGATGAAAAATCTATTTTCTATTTGCAATCACGTTGTGTTGATGAAGCAACGGCTAGAAATATGCTAACCTTTGCTTTTGCAAATGAAATGGTTTTTAAGATTAAAATCAAAAATTTACACGACCAGATATTAGAGCAATTATTGGCTAGATTTCCGCAAGAAGGCATTCAACAAGAGTGGTTGTAGTATAAAGAATAGATTATGAGTCCAGCTGTTTTTAGACATTTAGCTGAGATAACAAATATTTCAGCTAATGGAGTATGGTTGTTGACTCATGATAAGGCGTTATTTATGCCGTATGATGAGTTTCCTTGGTTTGCCGAACAGTCTATAAAATCGATTATTAATGTAGAAGAAAGTTCTGACAATCATTTTTATTGGCCTGACTTTGATGTTGATTTGACGCTTGATATGATTGAGCACCCTGAACGCTTCCCGCTTAAAGCAAAAAATATAGAAGTAGCATGACAATATTTCCCGTAGAAAAAATTCGCGCAGATTTTCCCATTTTAAAAGAGAAAATACGTAATAAATCGTTGGTGTATTTAGATAATGCCGCCAGCTGTCAAAAACCCCAGCAGGTTATTGATAGTATTGTGCATTGTTATAGTCATGAGTACGCTAATGTGCATCGTGGCGTACATACTTTAAGTGTGAGAGCGACCGACCGTTATGAAGGCGCACGCGAAAAAGTAAAAGACTTTATTAATGCGCAAAGTACAAAAGAAATTATTTTTGTGCGGGGTGCAACTGAGGCGATTAATTTGATCGCGCAAACTTTCGGTAAAGCGAATATTAAAGCGGGTGATGAGATATTAATCACTGCGATGGAGCATCATTCTAATATTGTACCTTGGCAAATGCTGTGTAAAGAAACCGGTGCAGTATTGAAAGTTGCGCCGATTGATTTGCAGGGTGAGTTGATTTTCTCAGAATTTGAAAAGTTAATCAGTGATAAAACTAAATTAGTTTCTGTTGTGCATATGTCGAATGCGCTAGGGACAATTAACCCTGTTAAAAAAATTATTGCTGCTGCAAAAGAAAAAAATATCCCTGTTTTATTGGATGGTGCGCAAGCGATTCCACATATGTCTGTCGATGTGCAGGCTTTGGATTGTGATTTTTATGTGTTTTCTGGACATAAATTATATGCCCCTTCAGGTATTGGTGTGCTTTATGGTAAGCAAGCTTTATTAGAAGCGATGCCTCCTTATCAGGGGGGAGGAGATATGATTCGTAAAGTGACTTTTGCCGAAACTGAATACAATACCTTGCCTTATAAATTTGAAGCAGGCACGCCAAATATCGCCGATGTTATTGGTATGGGGGCAGCAATCGATTATCTAAATGAAATCGGTATGGACAATATTGCGGCTTATGAAGCAGAATTATTAGATTATGCGACTGAGAAAGCAAGGCAAATTAAAGGCCTGCGTATTATTGGTGATAATAATAACAAAGGTGCGATTTTATCCTTTGTTTTAGATAAAATTCACCCGCATGATATTGGTACGATGCTAGATAGTTTAGGTATTGCGGTACGTGCAGGGCATCATTGTGCTATGCCAGTAATGGATTTCTTTGCAGTGCCAGCAACGGCACGCGCTTCTTTTGCTATGTATAATACTAAAGAAGAAATTGATGTCTTGATAGCAGGTATTGAAGACTTAATTAAAATTTTCGGCTAAACAGTCGGAATGTAAACTGAGAAGACTATGTTTGATGATTTACGTGACCTTTATCAAGAGGTTATTTTTGACCATAATAGAAATCCTCGTAATTTTCGTGTTATGGAGGATGCAGATCGTAAAGTAGAAGGATTTAATCCTTTATGTGGTGATCGTTTGACACTATTTTTGAAAATGGATGGTGATAAAATTATTGATGCCAGTTTTCAAGGCTCCGGCTGTGCAATTTCTACTGCCTCAGTTTCTTTAATGACTGAGATTGTGAAAGGTAAAACGGAAGCGGAAGCAGAGGATTTATTTCGTCAATTTCACGAGATGACCACAGGCAAAGAGGACAAAATTGACCTCGAAGCGATTGGTAAATTAGCGGTTCTAGCGGGGGTTCGTGAATATCCAGCGCGAGTGAAATGTGCGACTTTAGCTTGGCATACTTTAGATGCTGCGCTAAAAAATGAGCAAGAAGCGATTTCGACTGAATAGCAATGCCTGAATATAGCGGTAAATTAGCTGTTTTACATAACGAACAATATGCGCTTAATGTCTCTCAAGCCTTAGCTGATCGTTTGGCAGTGCCGCTATATCTTAATGTGGATAAAAATACAGCGGAAGATTTCTTTTTATCATGGCGTGACGGCTGTTTGAAGTTATTGGATAAAGAGCTGTTAAAAAAAGGCGGTTTAACCGTCGATATAGAGCCTAGAAATGGTGAGCAGCGTTCTTGGCCAGCCCCTAAAAATGGTGCTTTGGCACAGGCCATTGGTCGAAAAACTAAAACGGTGATTGATGCGACTACTGGCTGGGCGCAGGATAGTTTGCATATTTTTCGTATGGGCTATGAACTTCGTTGCATCGAGCGTTCAGCGGTTATGTTGGAGTTATTAGGCGATGCTTATCTGAGGCTTGAACAGCTTGATTGGGTGCAAAGATTGAGTTTATCAGTGCCTGAATTAATCGCTGGTAATGCTATTGGGGTTCTTTCCGAATTAACAGAAGCGCCTGAGTGTATTTATATCGATCCTATGTTCCCACCTAAGCGAAAGAAATCGGCTTTACCTAAGAAATCTATGCTCATTTTGCGTGATTTATTGGGTGATGATATGGATAAAGAGCAATTATTTTCTACCGCTATGCAGGCTACGGCAAAAAGAGTTGTGGTGAAAAGTCCTGACTATGCTGAGCCAATGGGTGGGACGCCGAGTGCAAGTTTCAAGGGGAAGTTGCTTAGGTATGATGTGTATTTAAAAAATTAAGGGTAAAACGATGTCGGAATGGGTTGATGTAGTGGCTGAAAGTGCTTTAGCAATAGGCGAACATTTAGTTGTCGATGTTGATGGTATTGATGTTGCGGTTTTTAAATTGGAAGATGGGTTTTATGCTTTAGAAGATGTCTGTACGCATGATGGAGCAGAAATAGGTAGCGGTGCTGTCGATGGGGATGAGATTGTTTGCCCTCGGCACGGTGCGAGGTTTTGTATTAAAACGGGGCAAGTAAAAAGTGCACCTGCTTATGAAGATATAGCTAGTTTAGAGGTGAGAGTTAAAGCAGGGAGAGTAGAAGTAAAAGATAGTCGCTGGGATTAAATTGATTAAATAATAGAGTGGCTAACCACTCTATTATTTAGAGAACCGTAAACCTTATAGGAAATTGTGTAAATCTTTAAAGCGTTTTTCAGCTTCTAATAAATGTGAATCAGCAGGTTGAAGAGCCGCTTTTCTGACTTCTCCTCTCGCTTTATTTAAGTAGCTAGCTGCTTTTTGACGTTTTCTATCAACGAGATCGTTAGCATTAATCTCTTTGTTTAGGTTTTTTGCATCTCTGATAAGGCCTAAAATAGTGGCATTATCAGCACCGTTGTCAATCGCATGTCTTGCTTCCATGATTTTTTCAACAGTCATGTTAATCGCTTCATCAGGCTCAAAACAAGTTCTTCCGTCTTCACACTCTGCTAAAGCAGCAGTAGAAAAAGCTCCCATTGAAGCGCCAAGGAAAGCAGATAGTAGTAATGGTTTTAATAATTTCATGTAGCCCTCATGTTGTTTTTAGTTATAGTAAGACGTAGCTAAGCTTACTAAGCTACGAATTCTTGGTCATTCTAGCATAAGAATGATAAACAACAATGCAATTATTTGCAGGCGGAAATAAGTAATAAGTAGTATATAATGATGCGCTTTTAATGATTTTCCTGATTATTCGGATAATATTAAGTCAATGCAAGAAATAAATCCTATTACCAATAAAATTTCAGATTTAAAGAGTCGTACCGAGTCACTTAGGGGGTATCTTTGACTTTGATGTTAAAAGTGAGCGTTTAGTTGAGGTTTTACGCGAGTTAGAAAGCCCAGATATATGGAATAATCCAGAGCAGGCACAAGCGCTGGGGAAGGAGCGAGGACAACTCGAGACGGTAGTTAATACTATTAATGAGTTGAACGATGGTTTGGGTGATGCCGCTGAATTACTTGAGATGGCCGTTGAAGAGTCAGACGAAGAGACTATTAATGCAGTTATTGCTGATTTGAAAGTGTTTGAAGCTAAAGTAGCCAGCTTAGAATTTCGACGCATGTTTTCTGGTGAAATGGATGTGAATAATGCCTTTTTAGATATACAGTCGGGATCAGGTGGTACAGAGGCACAGGATTGGGCTGCTATGATTGAGCGTATGTTTTTGCGTTGGGGTGAGCGAAAAGGCTTTAAAACGGAATTAATTGAAGAGTCACAAGGTGATGTCGCTGGTATCAAAAGCGCTACAATCAAATTTGAAGGTGAATATGCTTTTGGTTGGTTGCGCACAGAAACGGGTGTGCACCGTTTAGTCAGAAAGTCGCCGTTTGATTCAGGTAATCGTCGGCATACTTCATTTGCATCTGTCTTTGTTTCACCAGAAGTTGATGATGATATTGAGATTGAGATTAATCCTGCAGATTTACGTATTGATGTGTATCGCGCTAGCGGCGCAGGCGGGCAGCATGTTAATAAAACAGAATCGGCAGTACGTATCACTCACCTCCCTACAAATACTGTTGTGCAATGTCAAAATGGACGCTCACAACATAAAAATAAAGATGAGGCAATGAAGCAGTTAAAATCTAAGTTATATGAGCTGGAACTGCGCCAGCGCTCTGAGTCGCAACAAACAGTGGAAGATGGTAAATCTGATATAGGCTGGGGCAGCCAAATTCGTTCTTATGTGTTAGATCAATCGCGTATCAAGGATTTGCGTACTAATGTGGAAACAGGTAATACTCAAGCTGTATTAGATGGTGATTTGGATCAGTTTATTGAAGCAAGCCTAAAAAGTGGTTTGTAAATCTATTTTAATTTAAACCTACAATTAAAGTGAAAATGTCAGAATTAGAACAGGACGAACAAGAACAAATTAAGCAGCGTCGTGCAAAATTAAATGTTTTACGTGAAAATGGGGGGATTGCTTTCCCAACTGATTTTCGTCGTAATGTCGTTGCGGGTGAGTTAATTGCAGAATACGATACAAAAACTAAAGAAGAATTGGATGCAGGGGAGCCGATTCGCGTTAAATTAGCGGGCAGGCTAATGACGCGCCGAGTTATGGGGAAAGCAAGTTTTGCTCATATTCAGGATATGTCAGGTAAAATCCAGCTTTATGTGACGCGCGATACTTTAGCTGAAGGTTTTTATAATGAGCAGTTTAAAAAATGGGATATAGGCGATATTATTGGCGCTGAAGGTGTTCTATTTAAAACAAAAGTGGGTGAGTTGAGTGTTAAAGTTGATGATATTCGTTTATTAACAAAAGCATTGCGCCCTTTGCCTGAAAAATTTCATGGTATTGCGGATCAAGAAATTAAATACAGACAGCGTTATCTGGATTTAATTATGAGTGATACATCACGTGAAACTTTTTTGATGCGTTCAAAAATTGTTGCTTATATTCGTCATTTTTTAACGGAGAGGAATTTTCTTGAAGTTGAAACACCTATGATGCAAGCCATTCCTGGAGGGGCGACAGCTAAGCCTTTTGAGACGCATCATAATGCGCTAGATATGGGACTGTATTTACGTATTGCACCTGAATTGTATTTAAAACGTTTGGTTGTCGGTGGTTTTGAACGAGTATTTGAAATTAACCGAAATTTTCGTAATGAGGGTTTGTCTTCTCGGCATAATCCAGAATTTACTATGATCGAGTTCTATCAGGCTTATGCCGAATACGGTGATCTGATGGATTTAACGGAAGCAATGTTAAAAGGTATTGCTGAAGAATTACTAGGGAATAGTCTTGTCACTTATCAAGGAGAAGAGTACGATTTTGGTAAGCCATTTGAGCGTATGACAGTTTTTGATTCTATTTTGCATTTCAATCCTAACTTGACACCTGCGGATATTAGTACTCGTGAAGCGGTGGTGAAAGTAGCTGAAAATCTTGGTATTCCGGTTAAAGAAGGTTATGGTTTGGGTAAAGTGCAAATCGAGATTTTTGAAAAAACAGTTGAAACTCGTTTGATGCATCCGACTTTTATTACGGCGTACCCTGTTGAGGTTTCACCGTTAGCACGTCGTAATGATGATAATCCACATGTGACTGATCGTTTTGAGTTTTTTGTAGGGGGGCGTGAAATTGCCAATGGTTTTACTGAGTTAAATGACTCGGAAGACCAAGCTGAACGATTTTTAAAACAAGTTCAAGAAAAAGAAGAGGGTGATGATGAAGCAATGCATTATGATGCGGATTATATTACTGCATTAGAGCATGGTATGCCGCCGACAGCTGGAGAAGGGATTGGTATTGATCGTTTGGTTATGTTATTTACTAATTCACCGTCGATTCGTGATGTTTTGTTATTCCCACATATGCGTCCGAAGGCTCAGTAAGAGTTTGAACTAAGCAGAAAAAAGCCTCGATTATCGAGGCTTTTTTGCTAACACATCTTATTTATGTGTGTTTGCGATTTTTTCTACGCGTTTCTCGTTAGCATGCTCTAGTTTAGCAAATACTTTTAAAATATCGGTTGCAGATAGAATACCCACCAATTTATTTTTAGCATCAACGACCGGTAAAGCACCTATTTTGTTTTCTGCCATCAGATTGGCTGCTTTAGATGCATAAGTATCCGTTGTTACCGTAATCACGCCTCGGTGCATGATGTGGGTGACTTTCTTCGGTAGTACATGTAATTCTGTTGTCCCTTCTGCTGTAATGCTGCTTGAATTACTTTTAGGCCCGAGCGCTTTGTAAAGATCTCTATCGGAGACAATGCCAACAACTTTGCCCTTTTCTATGACGGGTAAATGACGTACTTTTTCATAATGCAGTAGAAAAAAAACACGATCAATCATATCGCTTGGTTCTACTGTAAAAACTTTTTGGGTCATTAAATCTTCTACTCTCATACTTTCTATCTCCTCATATTCATTGTGGACGGCACAGAATAGGCAGGTATTGATAATATTACAAGAGTTATGTCAGTGAATGTTATAAAATGATAAATTATATTTGATTAGATTAGATTGAAAATCAGTTATTAAAACGTTTGTTTTTCATTGAATTATTTTTAGCGGCAGTTATTGGAGTAAATAATGCGCGTCATACTTTTAGGTAGTCCAGGTTCCGGCAAAGGCACACAAGCACAGTTTATCACTGAAAAATATGCTATTCCCCAAATATCAACAGGTGATATGCTACGTGCTGCAGTTAGAGCGGGAACTGAATTAGGTATTGCAGCAAAAAAAATTATGGATGAAGGTGGTCTTGTTTCGGATGAAATTATTTTAGGTCTCATTAAGGATCGTATTACTCAGGCAGATTGTGCTAAAGGGTTTTTGTTGGATGGTTTTCCCCGTACGATTGCTCAAGCTGAAGGCTTAGATGCAATGGGTATTGAAATTGACCATGTGCTGGAGATTGCCGTACCTGATGAAGAAATTATTAAGCGTATGAGCGGTCGTCGCGTGCATTCAGAGTCAGGCAGAACTTATCATATAGAATTTAACCCACCTAAAGTAGCAGGTATTGATGATGTGACGGGTGATGCTTTAATTCAGCGTGATGATGATAAAGAGGAGACAGTTAGAAAACGTTTAGAGGTCTACCATAAGCAAACTAAACCTTTAGTTGATTTTTATAGCGCGGCAGCGCAGCAAGGAAAAGTGAAATTTTCGACGGTAGAGGGGGTGGGTTCTGTTGCTGATATCACCGCTAAGGTTTTTGCTGCTTTAGCTTAACAAAGACAGGGGTCAGGGTGGATATTTTAAGTTCTGAAATTTACCAGGATTTCAAAGAGCAAGGTTTTATTATTGCGCATTTGGGAGTCGATACACGAGTCAATGATATTGTGCCTGTAGAGGCAAGTGCGCCTGGCATGTTAGTTTTTGTTGAGCATGTAAAATATTTACCGGCGGTTTTAGAGGCGGACGTTGCGGCTATTGTAACGACGGCGGAACTAGCAGAAACCATTGAGTTGAAAAATGCAGCTATTTTAGTGGCACCGAATGTACGCTTGGCAATGGCTTATATACGCCAGAAATATGCGGATAGAAACGTCTATGATTCTGAGTGGGGGCGTGTGCATGCAACTGCAGTTATACATGAGTCGGTGCAAGTTCCTAGTGATGCCGTTATTGGTCCGGGAGTGGTTATTGGTGCACGCGTACAGTTAGGTGCAGGTGTGGTTGTGATGGCTAATTCAGTGGTTGAGTTTGATGCTATTATTGGTGCTAGGACGGTTATTTATTCCTCGTGTGTTATTTCTTATGATTGTCATATTGGTGAAGATTGTATTTTAAAAGCGGGGTGTATTATTGGTAGTGATGGTCAAGGCTTTGCTCAAGATAAGCATTTTCATCATCATCGCATTCCGCAAACAGGCCGAGTTGTGATCGGCAATAAAGTTGTCATTGGTTCGGTGACCACGATAGACAGAGCTACTTATACAGAAACTAAAGTACATGATGGCACTATTATTGATGCTCAATGCCATTTAGCACATAACGTTATTATCGAAGAAGACTGTATCCTAGTAGCGCAAACGGGAATTGCCGGTTCGAGTCATTTTGGCAAGCGCGTTATTGCTTCTGGTCAAACGGGTGTTTTAGACCACGTACATATACCTGATGATACTATGCTATTACATAGAGCAGGTGTGCATAGCAGCATTAAAGAATCGGGTATTTATGCTTATGGCCCAGCACAACCCTTTAAAAAATACACGAAAAATATTGCCATCTTTCAGCGTTTAAGTGAAGTATGGTCGCGCTTGAAGAAGTTAGAAAAACAAGTTGCAGAACTTTCCAAGCTTTAATTTAAAAATTCAAATAAATACGGTACAGGTTGAAATGTCAGCAAAAACTTTATATGACAAACTTTGGGACGATCATGTTGTCCACACAGAAGAGGATGGGTCGGCGTTAATCTACATAGATAGACAGTTGATTCATGAAGTAACTTCACCGCAAGCTTTTGAAAGTTTGCGTCTCGCAGGTCGAGCGCCTTGGCGTACTGAGCGTAATCTTGCTGTTGCAGACCATAATGTTCCGACAACAGATAGAAGTGCCGGTATTGCTGATCCTGTATCTCGTTTGCAAGTAGAAACATTGGATAAAAATTGTGCTGAATTTGGTATCACTGAGTTTGGTATGACTGATTTGAGGCAGGGAATTGTGCATGTCGTCGGTCCTGAGCAAGGTGCAACTTTACCGGGTATGACGGTTGTTTGTGGGGACTCACATACTTCTACTCATGGAGCTTCTGGTGCGCTGGCTTTTGGTATTGGTACTTCAGAAGTTGAGCATGCCTTGGCGACTCAATGTTTAATCCAGAAAAAATCGAAAAATTTCTTAATAAAAGTTAACGGCCAAGCGAGTGCCGGCGTAACGGCTAAAGATATTGTGTTGGCTATTATTGGCGAAATTGGTACGGCTGGCGGCAATGGCTATGCTATCGAGTTTGCAGGCTCTGCGATCACTGATTTATCGATGGAAGGTCGTATGACAGTTTGTAATATGGCAATTGAGGCAGGTGCTAGAGCAGGTTTAATTGCTGTTGATGACGTGACTATCGATTATTATCGTGATCGCCCTTATTCGCCTAAAGGTGAACATTGGTTTATGGCCGAAAGAATGTGGCAAAAATTACATTCAGATTTGGATGCTATATTCGATAAAGTGGTTGAAATAGATGCTACTATAATTAAGCCTCAAGTCACGTGGGGCACTTCACCCGAAATGGTCGTTCCTATTGATGCAGAAGTGCCAAATCCAGTAGACGAGTTTGATGCCGTTAAGCAACAAAGTATGAGAAATGCTCTAGATTATATGGGCTTACAGGCAGGGCAAGCGATTACCGATATTCAAATTGATAAAGTTTTTATAGGTTCTTGTACTAATTCCAGAATCGAAGATATGCGTGCTGCAGCAGTGATGGTTGAAGGTAAAAAAATTGCAGCTAATATTAAGTTGGCTTTAGTGGTTCCTGGTTCTGGATTGGTTAAGCAGCAAGCAGAGCAAGAAGGTTTAGATAAAATTTTTATTTCGGCAGGTTTTGAATGGCGAGAGCCGGGCTGCTCCATGTGTTTAGCCATGAATGCAGATAAATTAACAGCAGGGGAGCGTTGTGCCTCAACCTCGAATCGTAATTTTGAAGGGCGCCAAGGTTATGGGGGGCGTACGCATTTAGTCAGTCCTGCCATGGCAGCGGCCGCGGCTATCGCTGGACATTTCGTTGATATTAGAGACTGGAGGTAAGGAGACGATGATGCAAGCATTTAAAAAAATTACGGCGACAGTTGCGCCTTTAGATCGAGCTAATGTCGATACCGATGCAATTATCCCTAAGCAATTCTTAAAATCGATTCGTCGTGCGGGTTTTGGGCCATATTTATTTGATGAGTGGCGTTACCAAGATGTAGGTGAGCCAGAAATGGATTGCACTAACCGCCCATTGAACAAAGATTTCGTGCTTAATAATCCAGATTATAAAGGTGCTGAAATCCTATTAACTCGTGAGAATTTTGGGTGTGGGTCTTCGCGCGAACATGCGCCATGGGCATTAGAAGATTATGGTTTTCGTGCCATTATCGCTCCTAGTTTTGCAGATATTTTTTATAATAACTGCTTCAAAAATGGTTTGTTACCTATTGTTTTACCAGCGGAAGTTGTTGATGGTTTGTTTAAAGAGGTAACCGCTGGATATCAATTAACTATTGACCTAGAAGCGCAAACAATTATTACGCCGAAGGGGAAAGTGATTGGTTTTGAGGTTGATGAGTCGAGAAAATATCGTTTATATAACGGTTTAGATGATATTGCTTTGTCTTTATTACAAGCCGATAAAATTAAAGCCTATGAAGCAGAGCGAGCAAAACGTGCGCCTTGGCTGTTTGCATAACAATAAAATATTTTAGATTAGGAAAAAGGTTTAGACGTAAATGACACAAAAAATTGCAGTATTACCCGGCGATGGTATCGGCCCTGAAATTGTTGCTGAAGCGATTAAAGTTTTAGATTACTTAAATGCGGATATGGGTTTAGACATAGAGTTTGAGCAGGGGTTAATTGGTGGCGCAGCTTATGATGCATCGGGATCACCTTTTCCAGAGGCAACCTTAAACTTAGTTAAACAAGCTGATGCTGTTCTATTGGGTGCGGTTGGTGGTTATAAATGGGAATCTTTAGATATTGCTGTACGCCCTGAAAAAGGTCTTCTAGGTTTGCGTTCTGAGTTGGAATTATTTTCTAATTTGCGTCCAGCCATCTTATACCCACAATTAGCAGAGGCTTCGACTTTAAAGCCAGAAGTGGTTGCTGGTTTAAATTTAATGATTGTACGTGAATTAACCGGTGGGATTTACTTCGGTCAGCCACGGGGTGTCAGAGTTTTAGAAAATGGTGAAAGACAAGGTTATAACACCTTAGTCTACAGTGAATCAGAGATCCGTCGTATTGCCCATTCAGCGTTTAAAATTGCACAAAAACGTGATAAACGTTTGTGTTCGGTTGATAAGGCTAATGTATTAGAGTGTACTGAATTATGGCGTGAAGTGATGGATGAGGTGGCTAAAGAATACCCTGATGTAGCGCTAAGTCATATGTATGTTGATAATGCTGCTATGCAATTAGTGCGTGCACCAAAACAATTTGATGTGATGGTAACAACAAATATGTTTGGTGATATTCTATCGGATACAGCTTCTATGTTAACAGGTTCAATAGGTATGTTGCCTTCAGCATCATTAGATATTAATGGTAAAGGGATGTATGAACCGATTCATGGTTCTGCACCTGATATTGCCGGTAAAGGTATTGCTAATCCTTTGGCGACTATTTTATCTGCGGCAATGATGTTGCGTTACACTTTTGATCAAGCGGGGGCTGCGGATCGTATTGAGCAAGCGGTTAATGATGCTCTGAATTCAAATGCACGCACAGCAGATATTTATTCAGAAGGCATGAAACAAGTAAGCACCTCAGAGATGGGCGATGCCGTGGTTAATGCCTTAAAAGTGAGGGCGCAAAACAATGACTAAAAAATATAATGTAGCGATCGTTGGCGCAACGGGAGCGGTAGGCGAAGCGATGATTTCTATTTTGGAAGAGAGAAAATTTCCAGTAGATAGAGTATATGCTTTAGCGAGTGAACGCTCTGTGGGTAAGCGTATTTCTTTTAATGGTAGAAGTCTAAAAGTTGAAGATTTAGCAAAGTTTGATTTTTCTAAAGCGAATATCGGTTTGTTTTCTGCGGGGGCATCGCTGTCGGAAAAATATGCGCCTATTGCAGCTGCTGCTGGATGTGTCGTTATAGATAACACATCACAGTTTCGTTATGACGATGATATTCCTTTAGTTGTGCCTGAGGTTAATCCAGAAGCCATTGCACAGCATACGGTGCGAGGTATTATTGCTAACCCAAATTGTTCAACTATTCAAATGCTAGTAGCATTAAAGCCTATACATGAAGCGGTTGGAATAACGCGAATTAATGTATGTACTTATCAGGCTGTTTCTGGCTCGGGTAAAGAGGGTATTGAAGAGGTCGTGAGCCAGACGTCGCAGTTGTTAAATGGTAAGCCGATACAAACAAAAGTGTACCCTAAGCAAATTGCATTTAATGTCTTACCGCAAATTGATGTGTTTATGGATAATGGTTATACCAAGGAAGAAATGAAAATGGTATGGGAGACTAAAAAAATTATGGGTGATGATAGTATTCAAGTTAACCCTACTGCTGTGCGTGTTCCTGTTTTCTTTGGTCATTCAGAAGCCATTCATATTGAAACACGTGCCAAAATTACTGTGGAAAAAGTGCGTGAGTTATTGGCGGCCGCGCCTGGTATTACGGTTATGGATGAGCGAGTTGAAGGGGGTTATCCAACTGCGGTAACTGAATCTTCAGGTCATGATGATGTCTTTGTTGGGCGTATTAGAGAAGATATTTCTTATGAAAAAGGTATTGATTTATGGGTCGTTGCCGATAATGTACGCAAAGGCGCAGCTTTAAATAGCGTGCAAATTGCAGAAGAGCTGGTAAAAAATTACATCTAGTCTAAGCTATAAAGATATATTTGACTGTATTTAGGAAAGCTATTGTGGAAAAATTTGTGGGAAGGAGAGTGTAGTGCATAATTTTACTAAAACTTTAGCGGCGATGACTTTGTTGGCGCCAATGTCTGCGCACTCGTTGGGTGTAGGTACTATAAAGTTACATTCTGCGTTAAATCAGAAGCTTAATGCTGAAATTATGCTATCGTTATCGGCTGGTGAAGAGCTTGCTGATATAAAAGTTTCTTTGGCTTCACCAGATAAATTTGACCAAGCAGGTATTGCTTGGAATTCTTTTTTAGCAAAGATTAAGTTAGAGCCTATCCTAAAAGCAAACGGGCAAGTTGTTGTTAAAGTAACCTCTCATGAGGTGGTACAAGAACCTTTCCTGGATTTTCTTGTTGAAGTTAGTTGGCCTAAAGGTGAGATTTTTAAAGAATTTACAGTTTTAGTTGATCCGCCTGCTGTTTACCTACAAAGTGCGATTGAAACACCGACAATAACAGCTGTTAAACCTACTGTTAATCGCGTGAATGCTACAGACTCTGCTGTACAAAGTCTAGCGATAGAGGGGGAGTATGGACCCACTAATAGAAGTGATTCCTTATGGAGAGTTGCTGAAAAAGTTAATAAATATAGTGATGTCTCTGTAGAGCAAATGATGATGGCTTTATATAAAGCTAATCCTCGCGCATTTTATAAGAAAAATGTGAATGCATTAATGGCTGGAAAAAGTCTAAAGATTCCAAAAAAATCTGAGATTGTACAGCTATCTAAAAAGCAGGCAAACACTGAATTTTATAATCAAATGGCTGTTTGGGAAGGCAAGGCTATTGCGGAGCCTGAAACTCAACTAGTCAGCACAGATAACACTAAAACGAGTAATCAGTTAACCTTAGTGCCGCCAACAGAAGGGCTTGTTGACACAGATGCTTTATCTGCAGATGCCAGTGATGTTGATGTGCGCGGTTTGAAAACAGAAAATCAGCAATTACAAGAGCGTCTAGCAAATTTAGAAAAGCAATTTGTTATTATGCAAGAAATGCTGGCGATAAAAGATCAGCAACTTGCTACTATACAAAATGCAAAAATTGCCCCTGAATCTCAGGTCAAAGAAGAGCAAGAACAAAAACAAGAACAAAAACAAGAGCAAGAACAAGAAGATACAGAGGTTACTGCCCCGCCTTTAGTTGAAGAAGGTTCGCTAACAAAAAGCCCAGTTGCCACGCCTACCGTAACGCCTGAGCAAAAGACGGTTAAGCAAGTACCTAAACAAGCCCCTTTACCCGTAGTTAATAAGCCTGTTGCTCCGCCCGTTGTTGAGCAAGAGTCTTCTGGGTTCAATTATTCTTACTTGGGGTTTGGTTTGGGTGGCTTAGCACTTGCAGGTATCGCTTTGCTATTTTGGCGCAGGCGCCAAGTAGAAGAAGAAATAAATGATAATAGTATGTTTGCTTCTTCAAGTGAAATTGTTTTGCCTGAAGTGGATGATGAGTTATCTGTCCCTGTATTTGATGAGACGCCCTCTTATGATGTGGGAACAGTGGGAGAAAGCTCATTTTTAAGTGAGTTTTCGCCTAGTGATTTTGATGTTTTTGAGTCAGATCAAGCAGAAGTTGATCCTACTTCAGAAGCTGATGTTTATCTTGCTTATGGTCGATACCAGCAAGCAGAAGAGTTAATGCGTCAAGCAATTAAAGATTTTCCTGATAAAGATGATTACAAACTTAAGCTTTTAGAGATTTTTTATGCCAGTGAAAATAGCGAGGCGTTTGCTGCATTTTCTGAAGAGTTAGTTGCTGAAGGTAAAAATAGCGACTTAGCTTTTTGGGGGAAAGTTTCAGAAATGGGGAGTGAGCTTGTCCCAGGTTCTGATCTATTTTCTACTGAGCAAAGAGAATCTAAGTTTGAGGCAGTAGATAAGGACGATGACTTCGCTACTGTAAATGAATCATCTGCTATTAGTGAGCAAGAGTCACCTGCTGTAGTAACTAAAGAACAGGCAGATGTATCTTTGAGTAAAGAGGATGAGGATACTTCTGATAATTCAGAGATTGATTTTGATTTAAGCTCCTTTTCTTTGATGGATGATAATGAGGATACCGGTAAGCTTGCTGCTAAAGCAGAGGAGGAAATTGAAAGTGTTGATTTCGATTTAAATTCATTTGACACTGTTGATTCTGATGCTAAAAAAACTCCAGAGCCCAATACACCTGAAGACCTAGAAACATTTGATTTTGATCAAGCTGATATTTTAAGCTCTCAAGAACCTTTAGTGCTTGATGATGACATGGACGATGTTAATTTGGGCGATTTTGATTTTTCTTCAGATAGTTCACCTTTAGGTGATGCAGATGACAAAGCAGAAAAGTCAGTTGATACGGCGGCGGAGCTTGAGTCAGTTAATGTCGAAAGCGATAAGCTAGAAAGCAATGATTTTGATTTTGACTTTGATTTTGATGATACTTCAGTTGCAGAGAAGTCTGAGGTGCCAGATGAAGATAGCTTAATGGTATCGGATTTGACTGATATGGATGAATTTGAAACAAAAATCGACTTGGCTAAAGCTTACATAGATATGGGTGATACAGATGCAGCTAAGGATATTGCTCAAGAGGTACTAGAAAAAGGGACTGATGCTCAAAAACAAGAGGCGCAAGCAATCATTGATAAGTTAGTATGATTAGCTGTTAGGCTTTAAAAACATACTACATCTTTAATGGCTTGTTCATTAATGAAGTCTTCCCTGAATTACCTTTAACCTCAGTTTAGTTGAAAAAGAAAAATTTATGATACGACTCATATTTTACACAATAATATTAGCAACTATTCTTGGAGGTTGCGCTAGGCACTCACCTAGACCACCTACAGTTTACGAACCTACTCAGAAAGAGAGAAATGCAGCTGATTATGGCCCTTACCCATCAAATTACAAACAGTTAATTACGGATTTTTTTCAAACGAGGTTAAAAGACCCTTTATCAGCTCAATATAGATATGTAGGCGAGCCTTTCAAGTGGTTTAGGAGGGCAGCAACTCCAAGTGAAGTTATTTATTATTATAATGTTAAAGTTTTTGTTAATTCCAAAAATAGCTATGGTGGATACGTTGGTGAGCATAAATATAATTTCTATATTCGAGATGGACAGATAGTTGACCATTATGATCATAATGAAGTGCAAAAAAAGCTGGATGATATAGACCGCTATTTAAATCGTAATCGCTATTAGAATTATTTTTTGCACGGAAGAATCTAGTGCTTTTTTTTCAGTTAACCTAAAAAAGTCAACCGAGGTATAAAAATCCTAATCAGACGCTCCACCTGACAGCGGGAAGCGCAGCTCATTTTTAAAGGTTAGTTTTTTACCAAAGTTCATTAGGTTGTTGAAGTTTATCGTTTATCCTCTCGCGTCATGTGAGCTTGGCGTTAAGTTGAAAATAAGGGTATTAATGCTTAGTAGACTTGTGAGGAGAACGTTAGGTTTAGACAGTTCGCAATAAGTCCCTCTTTATCTTGTTAGTCTTTTTGCCCGTCTTCTTTTTGATAGAAATAGTTACGTAGCTATCTAGCTGTACGCCTATTTCTATGTCTTGAAGACAAACGAAAATACTGTGTAATAATTATCGGTGGTTTATTTATTGCGCGCGTTACCTTAGCTTCTTAATGCATTAGAAGCATATAAAAAAAGCCCCTTATTTACACAGTGTAAATAAGGGGCTTTTATGTTTGAGTTGCTATGAATTAGGCGAGGATACTAACTGCGCCTTTTAGTTTTTTCATGGCATTTTTTTCTAGCTGCCTAATGCGTTCTGCAGAGACATTATAACGTTCTGCTAGCTCATGCAGGGTTAGCTTTTTTTCTGTTAACCAGCGACTGGCAACAATATCTTGGCTGCGCTCATCTAAGCCTTGTAGTGCATTGCTTAATAGCATTTCTTTATGGCCGGCCCAATCAGCATTCTCTAGCAATAAAGCAGGGTCAGTATTATGCTGTTCTAAATAAGAAATGGGCGCGCTATAAGCTTCTTCGCTTGAGTCAGCTTCTGGCAAGTCAAATGCCATGTCTTTGCCATCAAGGCGCGTTTCCATTTCGTAAACTGTTTTAAGGTCTACATTGAGATTTTGTGCAATTGCTTCGGCTTCATTTTTAGAAAGCCAACCTAAATTTTTCTTAGATTTACGTAAATTGAAAAATAGTTTACGTTGTGATTTTGTCGTCGCAATTTTTACAATGCGCCAGTTTTTTATCACGTATTCATGGATTTCCGCACGAATCCAATGCACAGCAAAAGAGACTAGGCGGATACCTAAGTCTGGGTTAAAACGCTTAACTGCTTTCATAAGGCCTATATTACCTTCTTGAACGATATCGTTCATAGGTAAGCCATAGCCATTATAGCCGCGTGCTACATGAGCTACGAAACGTAGATTCGCCATAACTAGCTGTTTAGCTGCTTCGAGGTCTTGGTGGTCTCTAAAGCGAATAGCAAGTTCACGTTCTTCTTCTGCATTTAATTTATTAGTTTGACCGACAACATTTAGATAAGAGTCAAAGTTCCCAGCCGTTAATGTAATAGGTAAGGCTAATGAATTAGACATAGTTACTCCAAAAAATTTACTTGCCCCGATTTTAGCACTCAATAGCTATGAGTGCTAATAAAATTGCAAATTTGTGTAGAGATTCAAGAAAACTTCAAAATATAGAGTAAAATAAACGTTTAATAAAAATTAATGAGAGAGTTTAATGGATAGTAAGTTGTTAGATATTTTGGCCTGCCCAATTTGTAAGAGTTCTTTGGTTTATGATAAAGCTGCGCAAGAGCTAATTTGTAAAGCAGACCGTTTGGCCTTTCCTGTGCGTGATGATATACCTGTTATGCTCGAAGATGAAGCAAGAGTTTTAACAAGTGAAGAAATTGAACAATTAAAATGACCTGCGCATTTAAAGTTGTTATTCCTGCTCGATATGATTCATCTAGGTTGCCTGGAAAGCCATTATTAATGATTGCGGGGAAGCCTATGGTTTTGCATGTTTGTGATAGAGCTAAAGAAGCAGGCGCTGAAAAAATTATTGTGGCTACAGATGATTTTAGAATCTTAGAGGTAGTCAATGATTATGGTTTTGAGGCCGTTATGACTCGTACTACTCATAAGAGTGGTACGGAACGATTAGCAGAAGTGGCGGAGATTTTTCAATGGCATGAAGAGGATATTATTGTTAATTTACAAGGTGATGAGCCTTTGATTCCTGCTGAATATATTTCCCTTGCTGCGCAGTCTTTAGCCATGCAGTCTACTGCTGGGGTAGCCACTTTAGCGGCTGAGATAATTGAGTCTGAGGAAATCTTTAACCCAAATGCCGTTAAAGTTGTTTTAGATAAATTCAATTATGCGCTTTATTTTAGCCGAGCAGCTATTCCTTGGGATAGAGAGGCTTTTAAGCAAAAACAAGTTGATTTGGTTAAGAGTGATACTTATTTTCGGCATATCGGCATGTATGCCTACCGAGTTAGTTTTCTACAGCGGTATGTGCAGTGGGATGCGTCGGCTTTAGAGCGCATTGAAATGCTAGAGCAGCTAAGAATTCTTTGGGAAGGTGAAAAACTATTGGTGGCTAAAGTTGCTAAAGCGCCGGAGGCGGGAGTTGACACGCCGGAAGATTTATTGAGAGTGGAACGTAGTTTGGCTTAGTTGTTGGCTTTTATGCTTAATTGGTACTTGGCTAATGCAGCAATTTCTTCATCAATATCGCAGGTAAAGTGCTCGAGAAAATAGCCACGTTTAACAATAATATAGCGGACAAAATGGTTTTCATCATAAATTAAATTCTTTAATATTGTGGGCAGGCAATGTTTAGCCACAGTTGCCCTGACTTTCCAGCTTTCATCTTTAGCAAGTTGCTCATGGCCGTATTTTATTCGAGCAACAGTTGAGCGAACCAAGGCGGACTGGTCATTAACTAAAACTTTTAGTGCAAAGCCCTGGTTGGCTGCTTCAAGGCGTATATATTCATCCGCTTCTGTTTGTATATTAGCGTATGTGTATGACTTGTCATATAAGGTGATGTAATCTTCTGTCATGAGTCTTTAATAGGCAATAAATTCACAGCGTTGACTTTTAGTGGTTTATTGTACATTTTTTATAAGGTAGTTTTGTGCGCTATTTCTCGATAATAAGGGAATTATACAGGCCTGTGTAGTTGTTCAATATCCTGTGTTGTTAGTTTTTTATTATGTAGTGCGCTAGCAATTAAAGCTTGCTGAATACCTAATTTTTTTAATTGCAATAAATCTTTATGATGACGAATACCTCCCGCCGCCATAAAATTATGTTGTGGGTAAGTGTTGCTATAATATTGGAGTTTTTTAAAATCAGGTCCATTATCTTTTCCGACTAAACCTAAGGTCATAATAATCAAATCTTTAGGCCATAAAGCGGGTGACTTATATAAAATTGCATCACCCATCATTATATGCTCAGACTTAAAGTCTAAAGATAAGATAAAATTCTTTGTAAGTTGTGGTGTTTTAGCTAAGGTCTTGGCGGTAATAGATTCTGTGCCAATGATAGTAGTGAATTGTTTATTGTGTACTGGCGTGTAAGAGGGGGTAAGTGAACCTGAGTCAATCATAAAGCTTAACTGAGGATAGCGAGCAAAAAGTGAATTAATTAAGCGCTGATTATTCCCTAGCCCCATTAAAGCATCAAGGTCAGCAATATATAAATGCGTAAATGGGTAGAGCTGTAAGTAAGCATTGATGACATCCTCTATTTTACTTGAATGACATAAAGGTGTTGCTAAAGGGAGGTAGTTTTTCCGGTCGCCTTGTTTGGCGAGAACTGCGCAGCCTAATTTTATATCAATAACAGGAATAATTTGCATAATGCGTTTGTTGGTTTTTGAATTTATTACAGGGGGTGGATTTATTAACCAGCCTTTGCCGCCATCATTATTGCAGGAAGGCTATTTAATGCGCAATGCATTGCTGGATGATTTGTGTCTATTAAATAAGCTGGAATTATTGGTTTTACATGATGAACGTGTTGCTTTTGCCGTAGAAACGCACCATAAATATATCCGTTACCTGATAATAAACACGGGTAAAGATATACAGGAGTTATTGTTAGAAAAGTCGAGCTTATATGATGCTGTTTGGCTGATTGCGCCAGAAACGGAGGGGATTTTAGCTAGGTGGGCGCAGTTTTTTAATAAACAAGGCAAGAAAATGTGTTTGTCTGGACAAGAAGCGATTGATCTTTGCCAAGATAAACTGGCGACATTTAATCGTTTGCAAAAGGCGGGGGTTGCTTGTATCCCTAGTTTTTTATTTACTTCTAAAGTGGTTATAGAGCCTGGTTTATGGGTACTTAAAGCGAATGATTCTGTGGGCTGTGATGAGGTGTATTTATTGCAGGAAGAGCAGCATTGGAAAGCTGTATTAGCTAAATTAATACCAGAACATCGCTATATTTTACAGCCATATATTGCCGGTAAAGTTTTGAGTTTGTCGTGCTTGTTTTACCAAGGACAGGCATTTTTTATTTGTTGTAATGAACAGCAAATGACAATTGAGCGACAGCAGTTTATTTTATCGGCCTGTTGGGTTAATGTGCAGACCGAGAAATGTCAGCAGTATCAACAATTATGTCAATCAATAGCGGCAGCTATTCCCCAGTTATTTGGCTATATAGGCATTGACTTTATAGAAACTGAGGCAGGTGAAAACTTGATTTTAGAAATAAATCCACGCCTAACGAGTTCTTATGCGGGCATTAATGAGGCGACAGGGCTTAATGTAGCGGAATTAGTTTTAGCTATGTTAAATAAGAAAATACCTATTTTTAAAAAAACCAAGAACCATCCGGTATTGATTGATATTAATTAAGAGATTTTTATGACTAATTATAGGGTAGGTTGGGATATAGGCGGTGCGCATTTAAAAGCGGCTTGCCTGAATCAAGCAGGAGATGTGCTTGCGGTGTATCAAGAACCTTGTCCTTTATGGCAAGGTTTAGATACATTAGAAAAAGCATTGACTGCAATTCTAGCAAGGCTACCGGAAAAAAACTTAAAGCATACGGTTACCATGACTGGTGAATTGGTCGATTTATTTGTCGATAGAGCGCAAGGCGTATATGACATTATTGCTTTAATGCAGCAAGTTTTAGCGCAGCCTTCTTTTGCTGTCTATGCAGGGCAGCTTGGTTTTGTAGCAGCGGATGCGATTGAACCTAAGCATATTGATGCGATTGCTTCGGCAAATTGGTTGGCAAGTGCCTCTTATGTTGCCCAGAAGCTAAAGCAGGGCTTATTTGTCGATATAGGCAGTACAACGACAGATATTTTATTGCTCACAAAGCATCAGGCTGATGCCATTGGGTATACCGACTTTCAACGCCTCACATCAAGTGAGTTAGTTTATACAGGGTTAGTAAGAACGGCAGTAATGGCGGTAGTGCAGTCTGTTAATTTTGCTGGTACTGAAGTCGGTGTTATGAGTGAATATTTTGCTACGATGGCGGATGTTTATCGTTTAACGCATGAGTTAAACGAGTTGCACGACCAAAATGAAACCGCAGATGGCGGTGCTAAAACTGAACTAGCAAGCGCTAGACGTTTGGCGCGGATGATTGGTTGCGATTTACAGGATTTTACTTTGCAGGACTGGCAGGAACTTGCTTATGCGATGAGAGAACAACAGCTGACTAGAATACAAATTGCATGCCAAAAGCAGTTGCAGCGCATGCCGGATAATATGCAAACACCTTTGGTTGGTGCGGGAATCGGACGGTTTTTAGTGCAAGAGATTGCACAGCGTTTAGGGTTGAAATATATCGATTTTGAGACTTTATTTACAAGTCCTTGTAAGCTTACAGAAATGAATATTGCTGACTGTGCCCCTGCTGTGGCTGTAGCTTATTTAGCTATAGAAGCTAAATTTTGTTAAAATTTAGTACCTATAAAGTATGCTTTAGGAATCAAAACTCAATAATATCCGAAAACACTGCCAGCTCTTCGAGGACTGGCAGTGTTTCATAAGCTAAAGTTTTGGTTTTTTATTTAATGTGCATCTCTTAGTGGGTGAATAAATAACTTATTAACCCGTTTTTAACTTAAAATAGCTAGCTGTTCTTATTTTACTCATACGCCGCAGATACAACATACATGCCTTCTACCCCCCAGCTTTATTCACTGCCTTATTTGCTTGATAGTGCTCGATTATTTTCGGCAATAGCAGCGCAGCCGTGGTCCATTTTTTTAGATAGTGGTTTAGCGGAAAAACGGCAAGGGCGATATGATATTTTTGCTACAGAGCCCTTGTGTACTTTAATCACACATGGAGCAGAAACACAGGTATGTTCAGGCAATAATACCTATGTATCTAAACAAGATCCTTTCACCCTGGTTAAGCAACAATTAACAGCTCAAAAAGCGTTCCCAGAAGTACCTTTTAATGGGGGAGCAATAGGTTATTTTGCTTATGATTTGGGCAGGCAATTAGAAAAAATACCTAAGCTTACTGTCGATGCGGAACATATTCCGGATATGGCGGTTGGGGTGTATCAATGGGCGGTTGTGGTTGATCATCAAGAACAAAAAAGTTATTTAGTCGGCTGTGCCGATAGTGACCAGCAGTGGCAAGCTTTAATTAAACAATTTAGTGCTTATCCAGAAGCAGTGACTGTCGGTGAGTTTCAAGTAACCAGCTCCGTGCAAGCGAATATGAGTGAAGAAAGTTATGCGCAAGCCTTCGCTAAGATTAAAAAATATTTGCAGGAAGGGGATTGCTACCAAGTTAATCTAGCACAGCGTTTTGTTGCTAATTGTCAAGGTGATCCTTGGGCAGCATATCAGCAATTACGAAAAATTAATTCTGCTCCCTTCAGTGGGTATTTGAATGTTCCAGGAGTACAAGTGTTAAGTTCGTCTCCAGAGCGTTTTTTGAAAGTATTTCAGGGGAGGGTTGAAACTAAGCCGATTAAAGGCACGCGGCCAAGAAAAGAAAATGAGCAAGAAAATCAGCAACAAATTGATGCCTTGCAAAGAAGTCATAAAGACCGAGCAGAAAATGTCATGATTGTTGATTTATTGCGTAATGATATTAGTAAAAACTGTATTCCTAGCTCAGTTAAAGTACCCAAGTTATTTGAGGTAGAAAGCTATGCCACAGTGCACCATTTAGTGAGTACGGTAACAGGGCGGTTAGATGAAAAATACCATGCTTTAGATTTATTACGTAGTTGTTTTCCGGGCGGCTCTATTACCGGTGCGCCTAAAATTCGAGCGATGGAAGTGATTGAAGAGCTAGAACCGAATCGTCGTGGTGTCTATTGTGGGGCTATTGCCTATATTGGTTTTGATGGCAATATGGACAGCAATATTGCCATTCGTACACTGGTGCACTCAGAGCATACCATCCGCTTTTGGGCGGGTGGCGGTATTGTTAATGATTCAGTGTTAGAAGAAGAGTATCAAGAATGCTTTGATAAAGCTGCCGCGATGTTAAGTCTATTGGCGCAAATGCAAGTGTCGTGATTGTTTTAAAATTAGGTGGCAGTTTATTATCCAGTTCAATATTACCGCAGTGGCTGCATTTAGCCGTTAAGGAAGGCAAAGGTAGGCTTGTTATTGTGCCGGGCGGTGGTGTTTTTGCTGATCAAGTAAGAAGTACACAGAAAAAATGGCAGTATGATGACCAAACGGCGCATTACATGGCCATTTTAGCCATGCAGCAAATGGCTTTATTATTTAAAGGTTTGTGTCCTGATTTATGTATCGTTAACCAGGTTGCAGCGATTAGACCCGCTTTAGATAAGCAAGCGCTTGTTGTTTGGTCTCCTTTAGCAACTGAATTAGATTCTGGTAAGATTAAAGCCAGCTGGGAAGTCACATCCGATACATTAGCCGCATGGTTAGCTACACAGTTATCCGCAGATCAGTTGATGTTAGTTAAGTCAGCACAACTCCCTGAAAATGCTACATTACAACAACTGTCGGAACACAATATAGTTGATCAAGCATTTGCTGATTTTGTCCAATATAACCCAATAAGACTTGATTGTGTTAGCTTGACACAAACATACGCACTTTCAGCTAGTTTAAAAAAGAATGTCTAAATATAATCAATCACACTCTTTATTATCCATTCGAGGTTTAACCGAGCGTTCAATAAAATTATTTTCGCGCTTTGTCACTTATAAGTTTCAGCATATATATTACCGTACTAAAGAATCTTTAGGGCAGCATAAACGCGATCTTGTCGTTGTGCGTGTAGAAGATGCTAGTGATAGCTTAGAAAAAACTAAAGTACAATTCTTAGATGCATTAGAGCGATTTAAAGCCGTGGTGCAGGTGACTTCTGGTAGTCTCGAAGATAAATATAGATTGTTAAAGCAACAATATGATTTCTGTGCTATGCGTTCTGAGGTCGTAGCGAATAAGATTCTAGCGATAGAGGAAGTCAGTAATGCGCTGTTTAAAGAGTGGGAGGTTGAGTTAAATGAATATACTAATCGTTCATTACGCGCCCAAAGTCGGCAGCAAATGAAATTATCTAAACAGCATTATATGCGCTTAATTAAGGCTATGCGTAAGGCTGAGAAAAAAATCCAACCTGTTTTAGGTGCTTTTAGAGATCAGGTTTTATTTTTAAAACACAATCTTAATGCCAATGCTATTGCCGCTTTACAGCATGAGTTTTCAGAAATTTCCTTTGATATTACTCAGCTTATTCAGGCTATGGAGCAGTCAATTGCCGAAGCTAATCATTTTGTGCATGTTTTAGTCGAGCAAAAAAATATACCGGCACTACCCCCTGGAGTTCAGAAATGACACGTATGGTTTTAGGTATAGAATATGATGGCAGTGGTTTTTTTGGTTGGCAATGGCAAGAGGGTGGGTTACGTACCGTGCAAGATGAAGTGCAAAAAGCGGTGTCTAAAGTTGCTAACCACTCTGCTACAGTTATTTGTACAGGACGTACCGATACAGGGGTGCATGCACTAGAGCAAGTCGTGCATTTTGAGACCGATGCAGTGCGCAGCGAGCGAGCATGGCTGTTAGGTATTAATGCAAACCTACCTGCTGATGTTAGAGTGATTTGGGTGCAAGAAGCAGTTGCAGACTTTCATGCACGTTACAGCGCAATTGCTCGTTTTTACCGCTATACTATTCTCAATCGTCCTACAAAGTCAGCCCTGCAACGAGATCAGACCACTTGGTGTCATGCCCCGTTAAATGCGGTACGGATGCATCAGGCGGCGCAAAGCTTGGTAGGTACGCATGATTTTACCTCATTTAGAGCCTTAAAATGCCAATCTGTTAGCCCGATGCGCTTGATATATTTTATTGATGTCTACCGGCAAGAAGAGCAAGTGATTATGGATATTTCTGCCAATGCTTTTTTGCATCATATGGTGCGTAATATTGCGGGTGTCTTAATGGCGGTTGGTGTAGGTGATAAACCTATTGAGTGGACACAGGAATTATTGCTTAGTAAAAACAGACAAGTGGGTGGTGTTACCGCGCCTCCGTATGGCTTGTATTTGGGGGGCGTTTATTATCCAGAAAAATATAATATGCCTAAACATGCTATTTTTGAGAAACTACCTGCCAATGCGCAGCGATTCCAACATGAGACTTAAACTATGAAAAAGATACTTTTATTATCAATGAGCCTTGCTATTTCAGGCTGTGCTAGTTTTGGCGAAGGGATTGCCACGGCTATTTTGGAAAAACAAAAAGAAGAGGATTTACGATCTTGTAAAATTAGTGGCAAAAGTTTTGCGGGTTTGCAAAGTACTCTTGAGTTACCAGGGGATACGGTAAAAGTGTTAATGGTGCATGGTGTTGGTACACATGAACCTGGCTATAGTACCGAGTTTAAAGAAAAATTAGCAAAAGAACTTGATTTAACGGTAAAAAGCAGTCGTTATAAAGAAATTAATTTGGTAAATAAAGAGTTTCCAAAGAAAGATTTAGGCGTTTTGAGAGTTAGGCGCCTATTAAATGCAGATAGAAGTCAGGAAATGCTTTTTTATGAATTAACTTGGTCTAATATTACCAATGCAGAGAAAGAAAGGATTGAATATGATACTTCGGGTGAATACTCTTATGATCGTGCCGAAGTTAATCAGATGTTGAAACAGTTTTCTAATGATACGAGTCCTGATCCAATGATTTATCTAGGTAATCAGCATGAGGAAATGCTGGCTTCATTTAGAACGGCATTTTGCTGGATGGTTGGACGAGATTGGGAGGATTTGCCAGAGACGAGTTCGGATCTATGCGTAATTGATAAACAAGCCGTTAAGTATCTACCTCAAGATAAATATGCGATTGTCTCACATAGTTTAGGGAGTCGTATTGTTATGGATGGTATGCAGAGTATTGCTTATCGCGTTACTAAAATAGCGAATGGAGACCCAACGAGTGCAGAGTCTCAATTTATTAAAGCTTTTCAGCAAAAGCGCATTCCTTTTTATTTAATGTCTAATCAATTACCTTTGTTGGAGATGGGGCAAAATCCACCCAAAGTGATAAATCAAAAAGATAAATATTGTATTCCAGGTAGTGAGCATTACGACCAAAGGTTGGTGAATAAAACGTCGATTATGGCTTTTAGTGATCCTAATGATTTATTAAGTTATGCCATCCCTCAACAATTTGTGCAAAGTCATCTAGATTCACGCTTATGCGCAGAAGTGACCAATATTAATATTAATGTTGCGCATGTGATTGACATGTTTGGAATGGGTAGCTTTGCTAATCCAATGGAAGCACATATAGGGTATGACAGTGATGATCGCGTTGTGGCATTAATTGCTAAAGGAATCGGCACTAAAAATACAGCCGATATAGTGACTGAACGTTGTCGTTGGACTGAGTATGTGGATTAGTTAATAGAATCAATGTAAGACGGACATTAGTCCGCTTTTTTGGTTTCGAATTCTCAAACTTCGAGATTTTGAAAGTATTCAATAATATAACTTAATAAAATGTAACTTCTCATTTTTAACAGATACTAAAGCGCACCACATAAACGATATGTTCCCTATCGCTAGTATATCCTGCGCTATGGTGTGAATATCTCAAATACCTGTGGATAATGAGAGGTGACAATAAAGTACAGAATCTGTAGATTAGGGTGAAGTATGCCCGCAATCTACACATAATACTTTCACAGCCGCTAGGGCTTGAGAATAAGAGTATTTTGCAACTATAGGCATAAGGCAGTTATGAAAGTTTTAGTTCTAAATTCAGGAAGCTCATCCATTAAATATGCCTTATTCGATATGGATACTCAGTTTGCGCAGATAATAGGTCTCATAGAGCGTATAGCGGAGTCAGGCAGTGCGCATAAATATCAGTACAGCTCAGGCGGCATAGAGCAAAAACAAATCATTAGCCTAGCAATTAATAATCATCAGCAAGGCTTGCAGGCAGTTTTTACACTCTTATCAGAGTTGAACTTTATTCAAGATATTTCTGATTTATTTTGTATCGGTCACCGAGTTGTGCATGGCGGAGAAAAATTTTGTCAGCCAACCTTGATTGATAGTACGGTTCTAGCAGAAATAAAGAAAATGATACCGCTTGCGCCTTTGCATAATCCCGCCAATATTACCGGCATAGAAGCGGCCATGGTGTATGCTCAAAGCGTACCGCAAGTCGCTGTCTTTGATACCGCATTTCATCAAACTATGCCTGATTATGCATTTCGTTATGCCGTACCTACATCATGGTATGCAGAGCAAGGTGTGCGGCGCTATGGCTTTCATGGCACATCACACTTTTATGTTGCCAAACAAGCCGCACAGTATCTCAATAAACCTTTAAACACGCTCAACCTGATTACCCTGCATTTAGGTAATGGAGCCAGTATGGCGGCCATTGCTTCGGGTAAAAGTATCGATACTACAATGGGCATGACGCCCTTAGAAGGCTTGATGATGGGGACACGCAGTGGTGATTTAGATCCAGCGATAATATTTTATTTAAGTCGCACACTGGGGTTTACACAGAATGAAATCGATAATGCCTTAAATAAACAGAGCGGCTTAAAAGGCGTGTGTGGTGAAAATGATATGCGTGCCGTACATAAAATGGCAGATAAAGGTGATCAACAAGCGCAATTAGCGTTAGCCATGTATAGCTATCGTATTAAAAAATATATAGGCGCGTATACAGCTGTTTTAGGTAGGGTTGATGCCTTGGTCTTTACTGGTGGCATAGGTGAACATGATGCTTGGCTAAGAGAGCAATGTTGTTCCGATTTAAGCATATTAGGGGTTGAAATAGATGTGGAAAAAAACCAACAGCAGCAAAGGGAAATTAATCAGGTGGAGTCATTAGTTAAAGTGTTAGTTATTGCGACTAATGAAGAGCTAGAAATTGCGCAACAGGCTGAGTGTTGTGTGCGATGAATTGTAAAATGTGTAATAAATATTTGGCAGGAGTTTGGTTTGCTGGGGAATAGTCCACGATTGAAAAAGAATAATTTTGATTTGATAAGGCTACTGTTTTCTGGAGCTGTGTTACTTGTTCATGCCTATCAGCTTTCTGGGTTTCAGCAGTTAGAGGTAATTACACGTATTTTGTCGTCTGCAATGGCAGTTAAGAGCTTTTTTGTTGTGAGTGGTTTTCTTATTTTTATGAGTTTTGAGAGAACAGAGTCTATTAGCTCTTATGCTAAGAAACGAATTTGACGTATTTTCCCTGCTTACTTTACAGTAGTTATGCTTTGTGCCTTAGGTTTAATCATTATAAGTTCTAAGGATATCGGTGATTATTTCTCATTAGCTTGGCTTAAATATGTTTTTGCAAATCTTGCATTTTTAAATTTTTTACAACCAACTCTTCCGGGTGTTTTCAACTCAAATAATTTAACAGCAGTTAATGGAGCGCTTTGGACGCTTAAAATTGAGGTGATGTTTTACCTAACAGTGCCGGTATTCGTTTTTTTGTTTAGAAAACTTGGTTATTTTCCGGTGCTGGTATCTTCTTATTTATTATCCATAGCTTATTTTGAGTTTTTTTCTGAAGTTGCTGAGCGCACTGGGTCGGTATTTTACGAACAACTTGCTCGGCAATTACCTGGGCAGCTCTCATATTTTATGGCAGGAGCATTTCTATATTATTTTTTGCCTCTCTTTGAACGTCGTATTGGGTATTTTTTAGTTCTAGCGGTTTTGATATTTTTAGCAAAAGATTTTTTTCCCTTCTCAATCTTTGAGCCTTTTGCACTTGCTATTGTCGTTGTTTTTTTGGGTCTATTCTTGCATGTAGGAAATTTCGGAAGGTATGGTGATTTTTCTTATGGTGTTTACATACTGCACTTTCCTATTATCCAGCTTTTGCTTTATTCTGGCTTTCTCCAAGAAAGCCCATGGTATTTTTTGATGACAGTTATTTTGCTCTGTACACGACAAAAAATCTAAAAAGGTGGCATAGTTCGTTGAAATGTAATCAAATATCCTATTTTTGTTTTGGCAAAACATGAATAGCGGACAATTACAAATCAACGAACTAACGA
>NZ_FQTQ01000107.1 GCF_900128525.1 methanotrophic endosymbiont of Bathymodiolus puteoserpentis (Logatchev) | reverse complement strand
AATTAATTTACTAAAGACAGAACCCTCGAAAATGAGTTTAAAGAAAAAGCGATTTAAAGCCGCATTAAATGATTCGTTTAGAGAAAAAGTGATGTTTTTAGATTGAAATTTATATGCGGTTGCCCTGGCAAATAACCCCATTTCTGTAAAGTACTTAATAATTTTTCCAAACGGCCTTTAATTGAATCTTCATTACTGGTGAAGTCTTTAAATTTAGCAAAAGCTTGTAAGCGATCTGCAAGTGCCTGATTATTTTCGATCACTTGCAATAAACTGGAAAAAGCTAAGGTATCCCCAGGCGATAATACAGTATCTTGCTTTAAACACGCCATCATCATATCCAGCCATTCGACCACAGGATGCAACTCCAAGCGGAACTGCTGAAATACTTTGCGAATATCCTGCCGTGCTGCATTATCAATTTCTATATACGCTGCATAAAAGGATAATTTATTTTGCGTACTCGCCAAGCGATAATTTAAGCGCTGTAAATAATCTTCTACCTGAAATAAATTTTCTGGATTTTGTAAATACTGAAAACTGGCTTCATCGGTAATTTCACAAATAAATTCACCTTGTAATAGGCGCTTTACCAAAGACTCAAACATCCGCGCTCTCCACGATCACTGCTACTTTTGTTTCCGGCAATTCAACATCAAAAGCTAAAGTTTCTAAGTTAGCCATATATTCCGTATCCATATCCATTTCAATTAATTCACGAAAACCATGCACCTGATAACGATTTTTAAAGAAGCCCAAAATCTCGGGATCAGGATCAGGAAATGCCGATAATAAAGTAATATTGTTCTTAGTTAACAACTCAATCAACATTTCTATATTTAATTGATGTAATTCTTTTAGCTCATCCATCGGCCAGATAAATCGTACTGGCTGATCTTTGCGAATCATATTTACTAAAGCAATAAAAAATACGCATAAAATCAAATAAGATAAACCATGACTGGAAATCTGGCGTAGTTCTTCAGCATGTGTTGCGCGTTTGCTACGGCCATTTTCGGTAACGATAATTTCCAGCTCCAATAAATTGACTAGCTTCATTTCCACCTTATTTTTGCTCTGTAATTGCTCGGCAATACGGCGCACAATTTCGGCAAAATCATCAGCAGGTAGTTGTCCATCAGTATGACGACTCCATTCATCATATTGGTCAGTAAATTTAACAATTTGCTCCCAATAGCCCAAAGTCTTAACTTTTGAAGTTAAGCGGCCTTGTATGCTTTCAATTTTCTCAAAGCTGATATTTTGATCAATATTCGCTGCCAAACGACGTGATAAAGAATCAATGCCACGGTCAAAACGCTGTAAAGCTTGTTGGTAATTACGAATCGCACTACCAAAAGTCTGCGCCTGCATCACCAGCCAACGCCTTGTATCATCTGCACTGGAAACAAACCAGTCTTGTATGGCGGGTAACCATTGCATTTCATCGCTATCAACACCTAGCTCGTTATCAAAAGCAAGGTAATAACTAGAAGGTCGTGTATTAGGGATCTTAGACAAGACTCGTTTTAAGTGACGCACTAAATCAGTCAACTCTTTACGCTGGGTTTTATGCTTAGCGCTGAGAATCTTGAAATGCCCTTGTAGTAAATTCAAATGATGCGAACTATCGAACGAGACTTGCTCAGGTATTTTTTTCGGATAGAGAGCTAAATCTTCCAGCACTTTTTTCAGCGTACCAACTTCTTTCTCGTATTTCTTAATGCTATTTTTAATCTGCTCTAAACGATCATCCAAGGTTTTACGTTGCTGCTGATACGTTGTATACACCGCTGCATATTGCTGATTTTGCTGCTGTTCGCTTGCGGCGCAGGTAATTAAATCAGACTGTATAGCATCATAATTTTGCCATTCTACATCCAGCCAACGCTGATATTGACCAACCAATAGTTCGGCATTTTCTGCTGCTGCCAATTCCTGCTTGAGCGCATTTACTTTAAGCTCTAAAGCCGTTAAAGTTGCAGTATCTACTTGACGTTCACGCATACTTTGCAAACGCTGCTGTTTTAATTCCGCTAGCTCGTTAGCTTTTTGCTCTTTTAGACGGTTAATTTCCTGATCCGCAACAGCTCGCTCTTGCTCCGCTTGCTGGGTAAATTCAGCTATTTTTCTGCTAACGCTTGACTTAATACACGAACTTCATCTTTTAATTGCTGCTGCAGTGCGGCTAACTGTAAGTTATTCTGCTTAATTTTATGGTTTACTTCTGTACGCTGTACTTTTAGCTGCTGTTCACGCTCTTTTTTACTGCGCACAATTTGCAATTTTAAAGAACCTAACTCCTCTTTTACTGTTTGCAAATGACTATTAGCTTGACCTTTTTCTAAAAGCCGTTGCTTATGCTTTTTTTGCAGGCCCGCATCAATTTTACTTAACTGCTGCAGCTCTTCTTCAGCATTATTTTCTGCCAAAATCTGCTGCTGCATTTGCTCATGTAAATCACCTAAAATATCACGTAATTTCTGTTCATCTACCGAGCAATCTGCTGCTATATCATGCAATTGTAAAGCAACGCCATACAAGCCTGCCTGTTCAGATAATAGTTCCGGCTCTAAATCATCGCGTAGCAACAACTCAGGCTGAATGACTTTGGCAAGGTTCTCCCCCCAATCTGGCTTATATTCACGTAAAAACCCCAATAAGGTGCTGGCATCGGCATTAATTTGCGCTTCAATGGCATCGCTTTTCGCTTGCAGTATTTGTTTTTCTTCTGCATGCTTGCGCTTTTTCTGAAACACAGCTTCAACTGCTACTTTATGCACGCGTATTTCCTCTTCTATCGCCTGCTCATTAGCCTCAGCTTCTTGTTTTTGCTGTAGGTAAGTATCGTGCAACTCTAGCTTTGTCTCACGATCAGCAATCAATACTGGGTCAGCCTGGACTTGCATAATCTGGCTATTTAATGCGCCTAGTTGCTCGCTTAAAGCCAATGTTGACTTACGCTTACTCTCTTGCTGTTGTTCACTGGTATCGCGCAAAGTCTCTTTACGCTCCATAAAATCCTCAGTCACTTGCGCTTTTTGCTCGCCTAATGCCTGCTGTTGCTGCTGTTTTTGCAGTTCAAAGTCATGAATTTGTGCCGCAAAATATTGTTCTTTCTCCGCCTGTAAGCGACGAAATTCTGCTTCAATATCTTGTACGTCAGACATAAGCTGACTTAAATTATCGCGCTCACTCTCCAAAGATGCTTTAAGTAGCTCTAAGCGTGAATACAACTGTTTTTTACCTGCTATATCCTGCGCATCCCAAACCTCTTTTTCTTTTTCTAGTTGCACTTTTTGGCGCTGTAACTGTGCCAATTCAGCTTTTGTCGTCGCTAAAGCAGACTTAAGCGTGAGCTCTTCTTCTTCCCAAGCTTTCTGCACTTGCTCCAATTGTTCATAACAAGCAGCTCCGGCCTGACGTTGCTCTTGCTCCGCCTGTTCACTTTGCACTAATAACTTCTCTAAGCGCACTTGCAATTCACCCAATCCTTGCTCAGTTTGCAAAAGTGCACTTTCGACTTGGTTTAATAACTCTATTTTTGGCCGCTCTTGCTCAACCTGCAGATAAGCACGATACTCTTTATACCAGTTATCTAAAGTCTCCATTTGCAGCTCTAAAGCAATGGATTCACGATTTTCATCAATACAATTAACCAACATTTCACGTAAATCGGCGAAATCTGTAGAACGCATAAACATGCCGGTAATAATTTTCTCTATATCCTTTAAGCGCTGCCCCGAACTGCCTTGACAAAAACTATAACGCGCTATCAACTGACGCATGTCTTGCCCTTTATTATGTGGCAAATTTTGGATAATCGTGCGGTAATCGCTACAAGCAGTCACTTGATTACTGTGCTGCACCTGACGCGTAACGAGATGTGATTTTAATTGCCGACAAGAAACGGGATATTTTGCGCCATCCTCATGCTGTTCAATAAAATCCTCTGGTTCAAAACCTTTGTCTATAAAGCGATAACACAAACCTTCGTCGTTAGTCGAAGCATAAATCGCGACCATGCAAGTTTGTTCATGACGCTGGTATTCAAAAATAATATAGGAAGATTCGCGCGGCAGATAATGTTTAACAAAGCTATCGGTGACACGACTTTTAGGCACTAAACGTCCGGGCCTTTCACCATAAAACAAAGGAATTAATCGCAGTAAGGTGGTTTTACCCGCGCCATTAACACCATTTAGATTGGTATGCCCATCTAAGCGAACTTCTTGTAATTCACCTTCTTTATAAGAGTCGATAAGAATCAGGCGATTTAGAGAGTAGATCATAGATTTTACTTATTTAAAAAGTTCGTACCTTGCGGCGCAGAAGCTAAAAAGAATTAAGAGCGGCATTTTAACATCTTCTATCTGCATATTTACGGCATAATTTCCGAATCCTCAGGTTTAGCGTATAATCATTTACTTATTTACTTTTTTTCCATCTTTTAGGAGCTCAAGCTTCATGCCAGAAATCATTATCTATACCAGTAACCTCTGCCCTTATTGCACCATGGCTAAACGCCTGTTAACAGCAAAAGGTGCGACGTATAAAGAACTAAATGTGGACACTACAGCCGGCTTAAGAGAAAAAATGGTACAAAAAACTAAACGCAGAACCGTGCCGCAAATTTATATAGGCGAGCGCCATATTGGGGGGTTTGATGATTTGCGTGCCTTAGATTTAAAAAAGGAGTTAGATGCATTACTTGCCGCATAAATTACAACAAAACGCGCCAAAGTCACACACTTTAGTAGTGTTATTATTTTTTAATAAATCTTTAATCACTGTGCTATGATAATAAATATGCGTGCTAACTTGCGCATAAAATATAACAATTATTTACATAAGGTGAGATTTTATAATGAGTTTATTGAAAAAAGTAGTTTTAGCTGGTTTCATTAGCACTGCAATGCTTGCAACTGCTCCTTCCGTAATGGCTAAGCCAGCAGGTAAACAAGAAAACCAAACTAGCGAAGGCGTTGCTCGCGCTTTAGACTCAGCTGTTGCAGCGGCTGAAGCCACATTACAAGGCCTTAAAGATGGCGTTGATATGGAAACTGGTTTAGCGTTATTCAAACATACTAAGCAAGAATCTAAAACAATCGAAAGCGCAGTCGTTAAACCAGCTCGCGCTAAAGCACAAAGCTCGTTGAGCAAAGCACGCTCTGCCTTCAAAAAAGGTAACACTGAAGAAGCTATAAAAATAATGACTGTTGCAGTTGAAAGATTCAAAAAAGTTAAATCTATCTACTATAACTTTGAAGGTGACTAATAAGCATCACTACTAACTGTTGTAGCACAAGGCTTAATTACTTTAAATAATTAAGCCTTTTTTATTGCCCAACGTGCCTTTAAAAATATACTTATATTTTTGGATCGACTTTAGCTAACGCACAAAATAAACTACGCAGATAAGATTACTGTTTGCCTTCTAACGTGTAAAGGCAGCGCATAACGATAAAATTATGCCTACAACACTAGCAAGATAGGCAGTACATGCGCAAGTACTTAGCCAGCAATATTAATATAGCGCACACCAAGCTCGGTCAAATCAGGTTTATGATTAAGCCAGACGACAACAGCTAAGACTTTAAGTTCCCTATCAGGAATAAATAATTTAATGGCATCCCCGACTTTTAACTTAATATCAGTAGCAATCTTTAACTTCATTCCATCTTTTGAAATATCTATCATTTGCGCCAGAATTTCTTGCTCATTTAACAATAGACTTGCATCGGCAACCAAAGTCTTGCGGTAATAGTGCCGTTGCAACCACAACTTATTTGCATTATGCCTGACATCACTAAACTCCAGACCAAGAAGAATTTTGCCTTCTGTCTCCCGCACCCAAGCAATCGTTGCCTCCGCACTTAGCATTAAGTCATGCACAAAAACTTCGGCACTATGTATTTCATTTAATATATTTCTGACATCGGTTACCGTACTAATAAACTCGCCTGGAACTTAACGGTGTCCGACATTTTATTACAGATATGCCATCAAAACAGGTCGGAGCTTGCGCTCAAAGAGCCATGTGGCGCTTTTCTTTAGGAAATT
>NZ_FQTQ01000106.1 GCF_900128525.1 methanotrophic endosymbiont of Bathymodiolus puteoserpentis (Logatchev) | reverse complement strand
GGTTTTGACAACACACTTTTAACATGTCTCGTAACTGTTCATTCTTTGTTACCTCACTTTTTCTTTTTTCACGTTGATTTTTTATATCACAAAACTGGGTGGGCTTTTTGACTAATTCAAAGGCAACAGGCAAGCTTATTTCCTTTGAATAATACACGCAATTCAGCAAGTTAATCCCTTTCACTGAGCGATTAACACAATGATCATAATGCCAACAAATAAGGTCGTTCTCCTTGCTATGTGGCTTTTCTTGGATCGTGTCATCAAATATTAAAACACCCTCATCCGTTTCAATTTCTCTCACTGTTTTTTTAATCACCTTCCAAAGTTCTTTTGAGGTGAAATCCTGTTGAGAAAGAAACCGCGTTATTTGGTCATGACTAATCTCATTATCAACTAAGTCTGACAAGCCTGTTGCTGTTGTATAGCTAAAGGATGTGATTAGGTAATCGGTGTATAAATCAAAAATATCAGGTGTTTTCATATCCTAGTATTTTAATATAAATGTTATGGAGTGCGTAACATCAGTTAATAAGTGAACAGATATATTTGATTAGCATTGGAAGCAATAAAATGATTGCTTCCAATGCCTGGGTACGATATTTTTATAAGCTGCCTAACGTTATTTTTGTACTCTATCAGCTAGAAACATACTGTAAAATTACAAAACAAACAATCCCTTGCTTCAAATGCTTAACATCATTAGCAAAACTTGTTTATCTCCTAATCATAGAGAGTTTTTACATCAGCGAAAATAGCATCCAATACATCTGATGTTTTAATAAATCAGGCTCCCTAACATTGTATATTTAACTCTTATTTACTTAAACTCAACTGAATTAATAATGCTATAAATATTTTTCAATATCATGAACTTTAAGTCCCCAAGCCATAAGGTGTTCGATGCGTTGGTTCGCTTTATTTAAGCGACTGATGGAAATTTCAAATAAGTACTTATAAAAAAGATAACCTAGTGCGGGATAGGTATCTAAAAACTTATTCAAGCTCATACCATTCACTTCAAATGCATACCCATCCGTTACTGCAATCACTGTTGTCATACGTGGGCTAGGTTTATGTAGGCATGTCTCACCAAAAATACTCCCTTTCTCTAAGTCACATATTCCCGTCTGCATATTTTTTTTATCGTCTAACTCTACATGACCTGTAACCCGCAGCATACCTTCCTCAATAAGAAAAAGTGTTTCACCTAATTCGCCTTGCTTAACTATTTCTTCATTCGCTTTAAAATTGCGCTGTTTCCAAGCCACGCCTTCTTCAAATTGGGGGTTTTCTAAAATTTCGTGCAATATACTTTTCAAAATAACACCTACTGATGCGTAATACTAACTATGGATTTGGGGAATAAACGTCTAATATCTATTGTAACTGTAATTTAGCAAATTGGTCGCCATGTACTCAAGGCTTTATCTTTAGTAAAACCTATTAAACCAGCTGCAATTATTGAACTGTAGGCTCGGGGAGCAGTAGATTTTCTTATTAAACCCAGAGCCGCCTAATAAATAAGGGATTCATCCTACATGATCAATATGGTAATGAGTAATTACTTACCTTGCTCCTCTGCCCCATAAAATAACTTCTACTGTTCCCAAGATAATTGAAATATCTAAAAATAGACTGGAATTCTTGACATAATATAAGTCATATTTTAATTTATTAATCGTATCTTGCTCATTTGCTCCATAAGGATAACAAAGCTGCGCCCAGCCGGTAATGCCAGGTTTAATACGGTGCCGTTCAGCATAAAAGGGGATTCTCTCCTCAAAACCTGAAACAAATTCAGGCCGCTCAGGCCGAGGCCCGACGAAACTCATCTCACCTTTTAAGACATTAAATATTTGCGGCAATTCATCAATACGACATTTCCTAATAAAGCGCCCTACTCGCGTAATCCGGTCATCATTTTTCTGGGCCCATTGCGCGCCATTTTTCTCTGCATCGGTACGCATGCTGCGAAATTTCATGACACCAAAGAGCTTACCTTGCTCTCCAACTCGAATTTGCCTATAAAAAATAGGCGCGTTAACCCCACTTTCCACCATAATTGCTAATGCAGTTAGCAACATAAAAGGCCACGTAACCATCAATAAACCGAGGCTCGCCACAATATCCACGGTACGTTTTATTGCAGTTCTAAACCCACTAAAATCAAATCCATCAGAAAATAAAAACCAACTCAGTGTTAATCCATCAAGATAAATTAAGCCTTGTTCACGCTCATAAAAGCTTAATAAGTCCATAACCTGTACGCCTAATGCCTTACAGTCTAATAAATCTTTCAGCGGCATCGCTTTTCGCCGATCATCTATAGCAATAACAATTTCATCAATTTGATAGTCAGTTACTATCTGAACCAGTGTTTGCTTATTTGTCATTAATAATTTTTCATCCACGACACTCTTCTCTTCACCTATATCAACAAAACCAACAATGCTAAAACCTTTATGCACGTACTGACTATTAACCTTATTTAATTGCTGAGCCTTCTCTCCCGCTCCTAACACCAAGACATGACGTTGTATCTTATCGAGGCTCACATAACGATAAAACAAATAACGACTACACATCATTCCGAAAAAGGCAAAAATCAACGCATAAACAAATACACTACGTGCTACAAAATATTTAGGGAATAAATAATAAACACTAATGGTAATGATTCCACCAATTAGAAAACTAATACAGACTCGTAGGACTAAATTATAATCTTCCCAATCAAGACTCCTACGGTATAACCCTAGCCCGACACAGGATAAAGTTAAGGTGAGTGAAAAAACAATACTCGCTTCAATAATATCCGTATCAGAATACCAAGAGGAAACCGTCAAAAACCGGATATCACTGCCCAAATACATTGCGAGAAAAAAGATAAGCCACTCGCCAATCATCAAGCCGTAACTTCTCATTATCCACAGGCAAATATTAAAAAATTGCTTTACAATATATTCTATGAACTCGCCTAAACCGAAA
>NZ_FQTQ01000105.1 GCF_900128525.1 methanotrophic endosymbiont of Bathymodiolus puteoserpentis (Logatchev) | reverse complement strand
GCAATGGAATTATACTGCCATTCCTGACGCAACAACTTTATAAGTTGCCTAAGTTATTTCATGCACATTCCTAAGGGCTTGGTTATTTGCTTTTACACTAGGGAAGGAGGTGCTGCTTTGTGCTCTGTTTGATGTAGAAGAAGCAAAGAGACGACTGCTAGTGAGGTTTTTTTGTGTTTTGCTCGGTGATGTAAAGGTCGGATTTTGCTCTAAAAATTCATTGACAGCAAATCCAGCGGCAAGAATAAGCAGTAGTACTTTTTTCATAAGATCTTCAGTGTAGGTGTGAATAGGTTAATGGGGCGCTTTCTTGATTTAGTGTATTTAAGTAAGGAACAAGTACAAAATAGGTTTCCAGTATGTTGATGTTATTATGTGCTTGTTCCTGATAAATTTATTCTTGAGAAATATATTTTAATATTTCTATGACTTGCTGGGGTGTTTTTGTTACAGCTAATGCGGCAGCATCGATTTCTTTTAAGGCATGTGTTAATTCTGGAGCATGTAAGGTAATGACAGGAATTCCTAAGCCATAAGCCGTTCCGGCATCGAAAGCAGCATTCCACTGGCGGTATTTCTCGCCAAATCTGACGATGACAATATCAGAACGACCAATATAACTTTGTGTGCGTAAGGAGTTTATTTTTGCGGCTTTATGATCTTTCCAAAAGTCTTGTTCTTCTGCCCCTAAAATGTCTACGCCGACATTATCGCTACTATCGTGATTGGTAATAGGAGTAAGCACTTCGATTTCTAAGCCTAGATCAAAAATGCCTTGTTTGATTTGCTCGCGCCAATCACTGTGAATTTCGCCGGATAAATAAATAGTGTAAGCCATGATGACTCCTTTGATTGAATAAGTTTTTACTTAGGCATATTATAAAGGCATAACAGATGATAATTGATTTTCTTTATTAAAATGCCTGTACTTTTGTATGGATATATAAGATTTAACTAAGAGGAATAAAAGATGAGTAATTCAGGAGAGTCTAAGGTTTGGCCTATTATAATAATAGTGAGCCTAGCTGTTATTTTGCTGGTTTTTGGGTTGTTAAAGTTTTTAGCGAATGATGATAAGGATGCTGCTTTCAATGAAGGTGATACTAAACAGGTATTATTGATACCTGAAATTGTTGAGCAGGCGGCTGATTTAGAGCAGGAAGAGGAAAGCGATAACTTTGCTTCAGACCCGCTGTACCAAGAGACGCTGAATGAAACTGAGGACTTATTGCCAGAAGTGGAAGGCGCTATTTTACCTGAATTAAAAAATAGTGATGCGGAATTTAGGCAGGATGTTTTGGCTATTTCTGATTCAGCACAATTAAAGCAAGGGCTATTTAAAGAGCAAATCATTAGTAAAACGATTGCTTCTATTAATGATATGGCTCAGGGAATGCGCCCGCCTGCAAAAGTTTTACGTGAATTAAAGTTATCCAAGCCTTTTTTAGTGATAACTAGAGGAGATAAAATGTATATTTCTCCTAAGTCATATCAACGTTATGACCCATTAGCGCACGCCGTTAATCGAATTGATAGCCAAGCGGCAGTTGCTTTATATAAAAAATATTTACCACTTTTTGAGGTTGTTTTTAAAGAGTTCTCTTATCCAAAAAGTTACCAGGTATTAGATATTTTTAAAGCCGCAGTAGGAAAAATTCTGCAAGCGCCGATTATTACGGGCCGAATAGAAGTGATTCAGCCATCAGTGCACTATAAATTTGCTGACTCTAAGCTAGAAAAGCTAAGTGCTTTAGATAAGCAGATGTTACGTATGGGGCCGGATAATACACGTTTAATTCAAAAAAAAATGCGTGAGCTAGTGCAAGTATTGATTGCATCAGAGCAGGAATAAAGTGTTATTAAATCACGGGCAATTATATTATGAAGCGCGAATTACGAGTACTTATCCGCTGAAAATCTAAATTGAGAGTGCTGTCCAATTAGCCTATATTGGCCATTTTATACGCAGTAGTGTGTACGCTATAGTGCGTATAAAGTGGCAAGTTAGGGGAGGATAGAGTGCAGCTAACTATAGTAATGGTCTATAAATTACTGAACTTCAGCTTTTAAATTACTTTTATCACCTACATATAAAGTTGTCTTCCAATTATCTAAAATAGTACGCGACTCTTTAAATGCGTTTACTGCAATAATAGTCTTGCCATTTGGTTGACTGAAAACAGTTCTAATGCCACCACTTTTAGTCGTTATCTCATTGCTTGTCCATTGTGTATTTAAACATTGATGTACGAGCTTGACACCTTTGTTATAACTAGCTTTTGCCTCGATTTCTCCGCCTTTCTCCTGCCAAGTACAAATATAGTTGGTTAATCCTGTACTCCATTCCCAAACTTGACAGTTGTTTGCATTAGGAAAGGCTTGTGCAGCTTTCCATATTCGCATATTCATCATCCCTCTCGAGTTTACTTGGGATTTTTTAAATTGCTGAAAATTATGACTATGATCAGCAATAATCGCATTTAACTGCCCACAGACTTCAGCATCACTGAGCTCTGGCGCTTGTGTTAAAAGAGAACACGCACTATTTGCTAAGAGTAGTGAGCCTGCTATAAAAAAGCGTAGCCCTAATTTTTTACTTGGTATCATTTAGCTTTCCTTTTAATTATTATCTATAAAAACAACTTATACTTAGAATCCCCAAAGCAATGAGAAATTATACTTAAAATCATTGCGCTCGCTTTCTGTTGTATCATATTCGTTACGTATTCCAAACTTGAGAGCCAGGCCTTCAAACCAGTCAATACTATGTATCCAAGATATATTAGTCAAATTTCTAAACTCACCTCGATTGGTCAGGCTAGGGTAAATATAATTAGAGAATAAAAATTGTTGCTTAGCCGTAATATGCCAGGTTAAATCAATGCCAGCCATCCCTTCAAAGCCTAGAATATCTTTTTCGGAAAGCCCCGTTGGGCTATTGAGGTCATCAACGGTTTTCCCAAATTCAACAATACCCGAACCACCGATGCGCCCAGAAATATCCCAGTCTTCAGTTTTATAAAATTGATAACCTGGTCCCACGGTGAATTGCACTCGGTGGTTCCAATCTTTAAATTTATCCCAATCATAAATCATCGAAGCAAAAGCAAACCATTGAGTGTCGGGGAAGAACCAATCTTTAACCAACGCAGCATTAACCTTGTTCTCACTACTTATATTATCTTCAGAATCAAATAAATAAAACGACTTAAAATCCCATCGACCCAAGCGGTCTTCATACCTTGAGTTAAATGCAGTTCGAAAAGTCGTATTAGTAGATGATCCAGATGAGCCTTTCAAACCTAACTCAACACGACTATCCCAGTCTTTAAACCAGCCGGTTCCCATAAAACCATCGTTAATTTTTTCGCCTTTAGCTAGCTTAAGGTCATGTTCAGCTTTTTGAACGTGTTGCATGGCAACATTAAGCTTGTTCTCTGCAATATCAACTTTTGTATCAGCTGTCGCAATCCCTAGCTTTTCAGCAATACTTTTTTCTCCTACCGCCATAACTTCAGCTTTAGCTAAGTCTACCTTAGTTTGAGCTTCAGAGAGCTGTGTTTCAGCCTTGATAACATTTTTAGTTACTTTAAGTTCATTTTCAGCGGCTTTCACCTCTTCTTTAGCCGTTGTAAATTTTTCTCCTGCCAGGATAAGTTTTTCTTCTGCATCAACACGATTAAGCCTTTCTTGTGAATCAGCCTGTTTAGTCTTATCAAAAGCGACTTTAGCAGCTATAAGCTCTGTTTTAGCTGTGTTCACCCTAGCTTCAGCATTTGACACTTTTGCTTCAGCTGTGTTGACTTTTTTTATATTATTAACTTGTGTTTCATTTAACTTCACAAGATCTGAAAGGTTCATATCTTGTAAATTACTAATCTTACTTTTATCAATTGTTTGCTCACCTAAGGCTATATGAGAAAAAGTAAGTGTTTTATCGGTTTGATAAATTAATTCGACCTCTAAAGTATCACCATTATTAAATTGTAGAGACTGTGCAGAAATACCTGAAGAGGCGAACAAAACACTTAAAAAAAGCGTAAGTTGTTTATTGGACATAAGAAATCATTATTCAACCTAGCTAGAAAATTAGCCTCTTTATGCATGCCCTGTGAAATATGAAAAGCATTTGCTTATGTGGCTACACCCCATACAAGTGAAGCATCTAAATATTGACAAAAATGAGTCGTTAAAACCCAAGTCCTAATGCGACACCATATTGAAGGTCATTTTTATTTTTCTCTTCTATCTGTGTCATATCATATTCATTATGGATATTGAATTTAATCGCTAAACCCTTAAAGAAATCTAAGTCATGTTGCCATGTTATATTCGTTACATTTCTAATATTTCCACCATCTGTTACTCTGGAATAAGCATAATTTGAAAGCGTAAATACTTGACTTTCTGATATATTCCAAAGAAAATCAAGCCCCGCCATTATTTCAAAATTTTGAGTACTATCTCTGTCTGTATATATGATAGGGTTTGTACCTTCGACTTCTTTTTTACCGCCAAATTCAAAAACACCTGTTCCGCCCATTCTTCCTGATAATTCCCAAACATCATTTTTAATAAATTGATATCCTGGGCCAACACCGAATTGAACACGGTGCCTCCAATCTCTGTTCTCATCCCAGTCATAGATCACAGAGGCAGAAGCAAACCAGTTCGTATCTTTAAAGAACCAATCTTTCAGTAAACTGGCATTAGCTTTATTCGCAGTTGACTTACTATCTTGTGAATTTGTTAAGTAATAACTTTTAAAGTCCCACTTGCCTTCATTATCTTCATGTCCAGCAGCAAAGCCTGCTCGGAAATTGAAATTTTCAGAAGGCCCTGATGAACCGTTCATCCCTAAATCAAAACTACTATCCCACCCTCTGAACCATCCTGTCCCCATAAAGCCAATATCCGGCTTTTCGCCTTTAGCAAGCTTAAGATTATCTTCAGCTACTACGACTTGTTGCTCGGCACTATTGACGTTTTCTTCAGCTTCTTCAGTTACGGCATCAGTATCAAAAATTCCTAGCTCTTCAGCGATACTTTTTTCCCCTACTTGCGCTACCTTTGCCTTAGCAAGGTCAACCTTGGATTTGGCCTCTGAGAGCTTTGCTTCAGCTACGATGACATCTTGAGTGACTTTAAGTTTATTTTCAGTGTCTTTAACTTCTTCTGTAGCCGTTGTGAAATTTTTTCCTGCTAAAATAAGTTTCTCTTCTGCATTAGCACGATTAGTTGCTGTTGCCTGATCGACTGATTCTTTAGCGGCTAAAAGTTTTGCTTCAGCAATACTAGCTTTATCTTTAGCATAGATGATTTTTTCTTCTGCCAATTTTACTTTTTTATAGTTATCAAGCTCTGCTTTAGTTAGCTTTTTCAAGCTTTTAAGGTTTAGCGTTTGTAAATTACTAATTTTGTCTTTATCAACAGTTTGTTCGCCCAATATAGAGTCAAAAAAGGTGACCGTCTTATCAGTTTGATAGACTAATTCAACATTTAAAGTATTGCCATTAGTAAATTTTATTGATTGTGCAAAAGAGCTTGTAGAGACGAGTAATGCACTACAGAAAAGTGTGAGTTGTTTGTTATTCATAGAAAAAATAAGATATAAGAATTACTGCTCGCCCTGCGTAGAAAAACTAGAATGACTTAATACACGTTCTGCTAAACGTGAAAAAGGCATGCTTTGTATCCATACAGAACCCGTTCCTTTTAAAGTCGCTAAAACCATGCCTTCGCCGCCGAAGAACATGCTTTTTAAGCCACCACTTAATTGAATGTTATAGTCAATATCACCACTAAAACCGACTAGGCATCCTGTATCTAAGCGCAGAGTTTCATTATTTAATTGTTTATGTATCACTGTACCACCAGCATGTATAAACGCCATGCCATCGCCACGTAAGCGTTGCAAAATAAAGCCTTCACCGCCGAAAAATCCGCTACCTAACCGTTTTTGGAAAGCAATATCCACTTGCGTACCTAAAGCTGCGGCGAGGAAAGCATCTTTTTGACAGGTAACCTCTTCACCCAGTTCAGCTAAATTTAAAGGAATAATGGAGCCAGGGTATGGCGCTGAAAAAGCCACTTTACGCTTTTGGCTACCTTCATTGCTAAAATGAGTTAGAAATACTGACTCACCCGTTAGTATGCGCTTACCCATGCCTAATAAGGAACCCATTAAACCTTGAGCAGAGCCATCCCCCATTTTTGCTTCAAAAGTAATATCTTGCTCTAAGTAGGTCATCGCACCCGCTTCGGCAATGACGGTTTCATTAGGATCTAGCTCTACCTCGACCATTTGTATATCATGACCTATAATTTCATAATCCAGTTCGTGACAACGCATGCGCTTAATCCTTTGTGACTAATAATTCGATTAATATTTGCTCATAAATCTTGCTTAATATTTCTAGGTCTTCAAGTCCAACATTTTCATTAAGCTTATGAATGCTCTCATTCAAAGGTCCTAATTCGATCACCTCAGCACCTGTCGGCGCAATAAAGCGACCATCAGATGTACCACCACCCGTATCATCTAGCGTGTCATATCCGGTTATTTTTTTTATGGCAGCATGCGTGGCTTCAATTAACGCGCCGCCTTCTGTCAGGAAGGGGTTTCCAGACAAACGCCAGTTAATATTATAATCAAAATCAAACTGATCAAAGATAGCATGCACTCGTTGTTTAATGCTTGCTTCATCTAGTTCAGTACAAAAACGTAAATTAAACTGTAGTTCTAATTCACCCGGAATAATATTTTCTGCGCCCGTGCCGCTGTTAATATTAGAGACTTGTAAGCTAGTCGGTGGGAAAAAATCATTACCCTTATCCCATACTTCATCTGTTAATGCTTTTAGTGCAGGTGCAAAGCTATGAATCGGGTTGCTTGCGATTTCTGGATAAGCGACATGTCCTTGTATGCCTTTAACTTGCAGTTTTGCACACAAAGAACCGCGTCTACCGACACGAATGACATCCGCTATTTTCTTATCACTTGATGGTTCACCAACCAAACACCAGTCGATTTTCTCATTGCGTTGTTCTAACACTTCGACTACTTTGACGACACCATTTGTCGCAGGCCCTTCTTCATCGCTTGTAATCATCATGGCTAGGGTGCCATGATGTTCTGGGTACTGAGCTATAAAGCGCTCTACAGCAGTAACAAAACAAGCAATACCGCCTTTCATATCGGCTGCGCCACGACCATATAAGTGGCCATCACGAATAGTCGGCTCAAAAGGGGGGGAATCCCAGCGCTCTAACGGTCCTGTTGGTACGACATCGGTATGCCCTAAAAAAACAAATAAAGGTTTTTCTTGCCCACGCTTTAGCCACAGATTTTTAGTATCATTAAAATCCAGTTGCTCAGCTTTAAAGCCTATTGTCTCTAAGCGTTGAGTTAATAAATCTTGGCAACCGGCATCTTCAGGTGTAACCGAAGCACGACTAATAAGGTCTTTCAGTAAATCTAAAGTTTCGCTCATAATAAAGTTTGATAATTCTCTGCGTTAAAACCAATAAACAGTTGCTCACCAGCCACTAAAACCGGACGTTTAATTAAAGTAAGATTCGCTAACATCAATACTGCTGCTTTTTCAGCATTTAAATCCGCCTTTTGCCCCTCATCGACTTGCCGCCAACTCGTGCTACGTTTGTTGAGTACACTTTCCCAGCCTGCGCGCTCAATAAATATTTGTAGTTGCTCGGGGGTTAAGCCATGCACACGAAAGTCATGAAATTGATATTCAACCTTGTGCTTATCTAACCACTGGCGTGCTTTTTTCACGCTATCGCAATTTTTTATACCGTATAAGGTGTACATAATAAGTTTAATATATTAGCCTTGACAGACTTTATTTCGGCCTAGATTTTTTGCTTGGTAAAGCGCATCATCAGCTCTTTTAATAAGAGAGTCACTGCTATCTTGTTTACGATAACTTGCGACTCCAATGCTACAGGTCAGCTGCAGGCCATATTTAAAAGGAAAGTCGGCAATAATAACACGTAACTTTTCTGCTAAAATCATGGCCTGTTCAGCCGTTTGCTCTGGGCAAATAATCAGAAACTCCTCGCCCCCCAGCGTCCAACGGTATCGACAACACGAATATGCTCTTTAAGTAAAGTCGCTATGGTTTGTAAAACATAATCGCCGACAAGATGTCCTTGGATATCATTAACGGACTTAAAATGATCCATATCTAATAAGATAAGACTAAAGGGATGTTGATAACGCTCGGCTGAGTATAAGTTTCTTTCTACTTTTTCATCCAGATCAGTGCGGTTACTTATATTGGTTAATTTATCTGTTACAGATAAATGTTTTAACAAGCGATTATATTTTCTAAGCTGAAAATGATGATAAAGAAAAAGTGCTAATACCAAAGCAAAGACTATTACTACTTTTATCAGCACCGTATAGTCAGTGCCTAGCTCATACCGTGTTGTCATCCAGCGATTATTAATTGCTTGACGTTCTGTATTTTGTATGCTGGCAATCGCCTTGTTAAAAATACCTACTAATAATGGTTCATCATTGCGCACCCCTACACCTAGCTGCCATAAATGATCTAATTTACCAGTAATTTTCAGCTCCCCTATATGCTCTTTATTAAAAATATAGGCAATACTAGGTAAACTTCCAATCATAGCGAATAATTGCTTGCTGGTCACCTTAGCTAATCCTTCAGCCAAGCTGTCAACTTCTACTAAATGTATGTCTGGATATTGCAAACGCAGTAATTCCGCATAAGCATAGTCTTTTTGAATGCCCAGTTTTTTATCCAGAATACTTCTTATATCATTAATAAAAATCTGTTCATAGCCCGTCGCAATCACCAAAGGAAAACCAATATAAGGCTCAGAAAAGTCCAGAAATTGCTGACGCTTGGGTGTTGCCAATATTAACGAAAAAATATCACACTGCCGTTGCCTGCCTAGTGCTAAAGATTCCCCCCAACTACGGCTAGGTACAAGTACAATAGGTATATTAATTTTTTTGGCGAACAAACGCATAAAATCAGCGCTCATACCCACATGCTGTCCATTTTCTATCTTTTCATAGGGCATCCAGTCCGGATCAACGCACATAGTGAGTTGTGATTTTTTGTTCAAATATTGGCGCTCTTCTGGTGTTAATTCCAATGCAGGAAACTTTTTTTCTAGCCTAACATCCGCGAGAGCAAGTTCGGGCATGCTTAATAAACCCAGACAAAGCAGTATGGAGGTAGCGATATATTGAATTAAACAACGCAAGAAGATTACCTAGATAGACTTATAAAGGGTGCGTTAACAGTTCATCTAGTGCAGGTAACTCTTTATCTTGTTTACGGCAAGATTTATAGAACTCAATAAACTCCATAAAAGCTTGTTCTAAATCATCTAAAATCCCTTCTTCATTTTCACGTTCTTCAGGCAAAATATCAGAAGATTCTAAGTAATCTTTTTGTAATGCAATCTCAGCATCGATAGAAAGAATGGCGTAAATAATGGCATTACTAGATAGTGAATCTGACATAAGGGGGTTCCTAAATAATAAAAAAGCCGGACTAGCGAACTAGTTCGACATTAATAAATCGTAGGTTGGGTTAGCTTATCAAGCGAAGCGTAGATAACGTAACCCAACACAACTCACACATATGTCGGGTTACGTTTTTATTGCTCCGCAAAAAAAATCTAACCCAACCTACGCATTTAAAATTTAATCACGTAATAATTCGTTAATACCTGTTTTGCTACGTGTTTTTTCATCGGCGTGTTTGATAATAACCGCGCAATACAAGCTATGTGTTCCGTCTTTTGATGGCAAGTTACCAGAAACAACCACAGAGCCTGCTGGAATACGACCGTAAGTGATTTCACCGGTCATACGGTTAAAGATTTTAGTGCTTTGACCAATATAAACGCCCATAGAAATAACTGAACCTTCTTCAACCACTACACCTTCTACGATCTCAGAACGTGCACCGATGAAACAGTTATCTTCAATAATAGTCGGCCCAGCTTGTAATGGCTCTAAAACACCACCAATACCGACCCCACCAGATAAATGCACGTTTTTACCAATTTGCGCACAAGAACCAACCGTTACCCAAGTATCAACCATTGTACCTGCACCGACATAAGCACCGATATTGACATAAGATGGCATTAAGATTGCACCCGGAGCGACATAAGAACCATGACGTGCAACGGCGTTAGGTACAACCCGCACACCCGCTTCTGCGAAATCTTCTGGTGTGTAAGAAGCAAATTTAGTTTCTACTTTATCGTAATAACGAGCAGCACCGCCGTCCATGACGCGGTTTTCATTAATTCTAAAGGATAATAAAACCGCTTTTTTCAACCACTGGTTAACGACCCATTCACCACTTGCTTTATCGGCAACACGCGCTTTACCAGAATCTAATAAGTTAATGGATTCTTTAACTGCGTTACGTACTTCATCAGAAACCGTAGTCGGTGAAATTTCAGCACGATTTTCAAAAGCTTCGTTAATAATTTTTTCTAGTTCGTTCATAATGTCTTTTCGTTTAAAGAGTTAATAAAATTTTTAATACGTTGCGCGGCTTCGATACACTCATCAACAGAGGCAACTAAAGCTAAGCGCACATGATTTTTACCTGGATTAATCCCATCCACTTCGCGCGATAAATAACTACCGGGCAAAACAGTGACATTTTCTTGAGCAAATAATTGCCTAGCAAATTCAGCGTCATCACTACTGGTTTTCAGCCATAAATAAAAGCTTGCGGGCGACTGTTTAACTGTACACACCTCAGCTAGTATTGCCGTGGTTGCCGCAAATTTCTCACGGTAAAACTGTCTGTTTTCCAAAACATGCTGCTCATCTTGCCAGCCGGCAATACTTGCATATTGAGTAGGCATAGGCATCGCGCTGCCATGATACGTCCGGTATTTAAGAAATTGACTTAACACTTGTGCATCACCGGCAACAAATCCTGAACGTAAACCCGGTGCATTAGAACGTTTAGATAAGCTATGAAAAATCACACAATTTTTAAAGCTAGTATGTCCCATGGCATAAGCGGACTGCAATAAACCTTGTGGTGGACTCGCTTCATCGTCATAAATTTCGCTATAACACTCATCAGAAGCAATGATGAAATCATATTTTAAGGCAAGATTAATCAGCTTTTCATGGGTTGCCTGATCAATTACCGCGCCTGTCGGATTACCCGGAGAACAAATATACAATAACTGACAACGCTGCCATGCATCTTCCGGCACTTTATCAAAATCCGGCAAATACTCATTTTCTTCCAGTGTATTTAAATAATACGGCTCAGCACCTGCCAATAAAGCCGCGCCTTCATAAATCTGATAAAACGGATTAGGCATAAGTACTAAGGCATCTGCACTACCATCAACCACACATTGCGCAAAAGCAAATAAAGCTTCACGCGTACCATTAACCGGTAAAATTTGCGTTTCGGCATTTAAAGCTTCATTAGCAATATCAAAGCGCTGAGTAACCCACTGTTTAATTGTTACTCTTAATTCAGGTAGGCCTTTAGTTGTCGGATAATTTCCCAAAGTGTCGATATTAGATAATATCGCTGCTTTAATAAACGCTGGTGTTGCGTGCTTTGGCTCACCAATAGATAAAGCAATATGTGCTTTGTCAGCAGGCGGCGTAATCCCTCTTTTTAATTGTGCTAACTTCTCAAAAGGATAAGGGTGTAATCGCGATAAATAAGGGTTCATGCAAAGCGCTTTAGTTATTTTTAATTAACTGTTTATTCTATCATGAGCCTGTGTTTTTTTAAAAAATCACTCAATGAAACCTGAAAGACGCTAAAATAATTATTTTAGCTACTATCAAATACATTCAATGCAGGCACGTTTTTTTTTCCTACTTCTCACTATTTTCAGCTTAAATTTAGCTATTCCTACTACACTGTTTGCGCATGCTGGCGTTGATCATGGCGATAATTGCTTTGTTGACATCGGTGGTTTTACACTACGTTTAGGCGGCTTTCAAGCGGAAGACAAAATAGGCGGTGGCAAGCATTTCTGTCATATATTCCCAGCGACTGGTACCGTTATTTTTACTTTTGAGGAAGATGTTGTCGCACAACTTAATAAAAAAATGAATTTAAAGTTTTTAGCTGCCGACTCGTACGCAGATCTGATCTTTAATAATTCTATGGCCTTTAATCAAACCTTGGTCCAAGTGTCAGGTGCAGCTGCTATACAATACGATTTCCCAGAAGCTGGCCTGTACGCACTAGAAGTCTCATTGGAATCCGATGAATTAGAGCCTAGCACTAACAACACGCAACGCTTTCTATTTTTAGTCGGCTTCCCAATCATTAAAATGTTGGTGTTTACCGCTTTGGGTTTTTTATTAATGCTCGGGTTTGTATTGCTCGGTCAGTTAAAATCAGGTGTAAAACCTAGAGATTTATAACTGCACATTATTCACCGCCGCGGATGGGCAGCTCCCTGTTACCCGCCAAACAATGTAACACAAGGTTTTTCATCATTGAGTCGCAACAAAAACGGATATTATGTTTAAAATGGTCGGCAAAAAATCTTGTCTACTCTGCCCCTTTATTCTCTTAAGTAGTGAGGCATAATTACAAAACATTTTTGTAGGTTCGAATTTATACGTACCTTATGTTCAATAGGCTTTTTCGGTACGAATAAATTCGAACCTACGGGCATACCATTTAGTTTATGCATACTATTTAAAGTGTTAATTTAATTTTTCGTAGCCTGTATGTGCTACACTAATGGCATTTTTTCATTAAAGGTATTGTCATTATGACACCATTAAAAACTGAAATCGTTAGAGCACGAGTGAGTCACGAATTAAAACATAGCGCAGAACAGGTACTTGACGACTTGGGGATGAGCATGACAGAAGCAATTCGTTTGTAAGCGTCAATTAAAGTACACATTCTAAACCAATATAAAACATGGCAGACTAAGCCCTTCAATTAATTTCGGAGGCACTTATGAGTCCATATCAAAATAAAGCGGCTATGCAAGAGCATATACCGC
>NZ_FQTQ01000104.1 GCF_900128525.1 methanotrophic endosymbiont of Bathymodiolus puteoserpentis (Logatchev) | reverse complement strand
ACAAGCATAATGATCAGGAAAAAAAGACATTAGTAAAAAGAATCTTTTTTACTTGCATGGAATTTATTCAATTCAAATTTCTCTATTTTAATCTCATCTTGTAATTTTGACGTTGAAAGTATCCCCTCTGTGTTTATGTACGCTATGAATATACAGAATGACGTCATTGGTCTCGTGCTGCGCGAGAATTGTAAATCAAAACAAATGACCGACATTATTGCATGACCGAGCAGATGTCACGGTAGGATACATCTTCTGTAGAGCTAAGACAAGGTATTACTGCACCTTGTGCGAGTTAGAAGATATGTATTTATATGTGTATAGTGTGCATCTAGGATAATTAAAATAAGTTTTGTATCTTGTGCAAGATTAGATAGTTATATGCACTTTGTGAAGATTTTGATAATTGTATGCACCAAACTTTTGCATAATAGGACGGGGACTGCATTTTCGACTATATACTAAGTTATACTCATGTCATGCCATTTTATTTCATGTAATATGTTTTTATTAGAAATATAACATTTATATACGTATAATATATTTTAAAATTTTGCTTGACAGAATTCTTTATTTTCTACTTATAACGAGATACATTTGTAAAGGAACTGACAATATCTCATCAAGAACTTAGTGGTCAGGACAAATTCATACTGGAAATAGTTAAAGGTAGTAAAACAGAGTCAACGAAGAAAAAGTAGGTGCTTTATTTCTTAAAATTTAATAAAATGGTGTGTGCGAAATAATTTGAATGTTTTACCAACTATTGTTGCAACCGTTGATATATATATAAGTAGTTCTTAACCGCATCGGTGGCGTAATGATTAGCGTGCTCGCCTCGAGTGCGATAGATCGTGGGTTCGAGCCCCGGTCGGGTCAAACCAAAGACTTGGTATTTGTTGCTTCTCCGCTAAGCACGCATCATTAAGGAGAAAGAGGAAATGTCTGGTTGGCTCGGAATCAGAAAATGTGTCCGAGTGGAGCGACATGTCTACCTGCGGACTGTTGTTTCAGTGAGATAGCACTATAGAAGTCCAACTCAGCGTGTTGGTTTAGTACAAAGCGGACCTCATCATCATCTCATTGAAAATAACTTGTTTTCGCCATGATATAGCTGAAAAATTGCTGAATTGGCGCTAAGCACTCACTCACTCACTCACTCACTCACTCACTCACTCACTCACTCACTCACTCACTCACTCACTC
>NZ_FQTQ01000103.1 GCF_900128525.1 methanotrophic endosymbiont of Bathymodiolus puteoserpentis (Logatchev) | reverse complement strand
AGCAGGATTAGATCTGGATTTTAGTAGGCTTTGCCCCAAACCCAGCAACTCCCCAGTTAATTCTCTCGTCGCCACGCTATTACGCATGGTGGCTTGATGAATTTCTGGGAAACTTCAGGTTTTTAGTAATGGTGGGCTAAAAGTCGTCCCTGTTAGTCGTGATTAGGTCTTGCTATGAGTGTAAATATTGCTGAATAAATGTGTGACGATTAACAGCATGGTTTCGGTTATTTTTACTGCGGACTTGCGTTTTTTGTCTTCTGTTACAAACTCATCAATAGAATCATTGATAAAATTAATTAATCCTGTCTGCTGAATTTGTTGGTCAAAGTGTTCTTGTAATGAGCCTTTTTGCTTAGATAAACTTTGTAATTGCATGCTTAATAGCTCGGCTTGTTTTTCTAGCCATTCTGGGCTTAATTCATTTTGCGTTGGGGTTTTGCCAAAAGCATGTTGATAAACACAAATAATATCAAAGCATAAGTCCATAAATATATGGCTCATCTCTTGGTTTTGCTCATTAATCGTCATAGGAAAAAGGTGGAAGATCATTTGCGCAAGTATGGGTTGGTCTTCTTGAAATTGGTTTAAAATTTTTCTGCCTTCTGTTTCGTCAAGGTTCCTAGCGTATTCTAAGGCTTTATAAAGTTCAGGTGTGGTTAGTTCGTGCATAGTTTGCTCAGTGATTTGTTGTTTGAAGTTTTTGCATGGTGCTATTTTACAGGATCTAAAGTTTGATTCGTTCCATTAAATAACATAAACAATCTTGTCGAATAACGCGCTCATCAAGTGTTAGCATTGAAGGCATGGTTTTGCGTTTTATTTTTAATTGCTTATTATTGATAGTGAAAAATTTATCCGTGACATCTTTACCGAGTTCATCAATGGCGCGTAAGGGCATTATTGAATCCTGATTAACTATAGCCAAACTTGTATTAGCTGTGATTTCAGTGAAATTCATGCGCTCTAAGTCTTTATTAAATAATAAATCTGTATGGGTATCATTAAAACTAAAGCTAATACCTTCGGTTATTTTTACTTGGGCTGTCGTGTGAAATAGGTCAATATCCTGCGGATGCACAGGATAGGTGGCGAGTTCATTTAAGTGTAAACAGGCATTAAGATATTCAAAGGCATGGTCGGTGCCGTGCTGATGCCCAGGACGACCGCATTCTAAGGTGACAGCTGGACAAAGTTCAGCAAAGGCAGCGGACTGCACGCCTAGCGGTCTTATAAAATAGACGGTTAAACGAGCAAATAAATTAGCCAGTTGTAAATAGCGATTATCTAGCTTATTAATACAGGCATAGTGTGGGTTTAAACCGGTATTGTTATGTATATCAATACTAGCGAAAACCTTTTTGCTGCGCATAATATCGACAATTTCTTGAGCAACTATTGTTGCGGCGCACATTGGATTATCTGTACCTGGCCAAATACGATTGTAATCTGCTTGTGTATCGAGTCGGCGTAAGCCTTGTTCTGCGGCTTGTGTATTGCCAAAAAAGATGGAAATAGAACGCGGTAGTCTTTGTTGGGTATATTTTTTCAGTAGGCGCTGTACAGCTAAAAATCCCGTGGTTTCATTGCCATGTAAGAGTACGGAAATAAATAAAGGGTGTGGGTTTTTTCCTGATAAATGCAGTAGTGTCGGTTGTGGAAAAATAGTATGTAAATCTTGTGCTGTACAGCTAAGCAGTTTTTTTGGGTAGGTCGTTATTTGTTGAAGTTGCATAGTTTTAGTGTAGTTCCCATTGGCTAACGGGGGTTTCTGAGTATTGATGTGTTAAATACGCTTGCGTCATAGATTGCAAAGTTGCTTGCGGTTGTTGCATGAATTGACGCTGCCATTGACTACCGGTTTGTTTGTTGGCGATGCGTTGCTCAATAATGTTTAAGTAAGTATCAATATCAGCGCTGGCAATGGATAATGATTGTAAACCTTTTCTTGCTCTGGCTAATAAGTCCGTTTGCAGCAATTTATGTAAGCTGTGTTTTTCACCATCAAACCAAGTTATATGACTATCCAAACCATAGCGCGCAGCTTGATAGAAATTATCTTTTGCTTGAGCAAAGTCTAGAGGAATGCCAGTAGCAATAATTTCATCACATAGATTTTTACTTAAGCCATAATAAAAAGCCGCATTGGCAATGGAATCAATAATGGTTGGGCCTGCCGAAGGTGTACGATGTTCAATTCTAATGTGTGGCGTACCATCCTCATCAAAGCCGATTAAAGGTCGGTTCCAGCGCCAGATAGTGCCATTGTGCAGGCGTAAGTGATCGAAATTTGCAAGGGGCTCAAAAAATAACTCAGGTAGCAAAATAGGGAAGTGCTCTAGATTTTCTTGGAAGCATTCCATTATGGATGCGCGCGCATAACCTGAGCCAAAGCTAACGCGTTTCAATGGGCCGCGATCTGAACCTCCGTAACCGCCCGTTTCTATTGCCTGTTCAAACAGAGGAATGCGGGATTCATGCCAGAGATTTTTGCCAAATAAATAGGGGGCATTGGCGCAACTAGCAACAACCGCTGCAGAAGCAATAATTGAAGCATTATAAAAATGATGTGCTTGGTCTAGGGGAACCTGTGTGTGTAGCTGTAATGAGGTTGTTGCTGATTCTAGCATGACATCATTATGATCAAATTTTAAATGTTCTATACCACCAATCTCTAAATGGATAGGCTTGTTACGGACGTTTAATATTTGTTCATTTAATACACGATAGCGGTTCATATTCGACATGTTTTTTAAGGTCATAGCCGAACGTTTTAGCGTAGGTAGTGTGCCGATCATGAGGATATGATTATTTAAAGCTTGCGCGTGTGTACAGCAGCAATTCTCAATTTAGGATTCAGTGATAAAATAAATCCAATTCCTTACCCCAAAAAAATTCTATAAGTGATAG
>NZ_FQTQ01000102.1 GCF_900128525.1 methanotrophic endosymbiont of Bathymodiolus puteoserpentis (Logatchev) | reverse complement strand
AATTTACCTGTGTAATTATCATATAAGCAGTCGTTTTCCATGCAGGTTGAGCCAACAATATTAAATATACCTTGGCGTGGCTTGCTGTCGGGCGCATGAAAAACAGAGAGAGGCAGATTACGGGCACTTAAATTTGGTTTTATATCGTAGCGACTTGCGGCGGCTAAAGCGATTTGATGCTTTTCTTGCGCTTTTATGTCGATAATTTTTGTGACAAACTGCATCGTATCAGCCGTTAGTGAAATGCCAGGCTCTAAAATCAATTCTGGGCCATTCTTAGGGAATGCAGCTTTGAACTCATTAGCAATGGCATACCCATATTCTGAAAATGTGGGGATAGGGTGAGAGAATTGTTGTTGTAGTTTAATTGGCATGGGGCTGAAAAACCCCCCGCCTAAGTCTATATATTTAAGATTGTCTTGGGCAAATTCGGTTAAGGCAAGCTTAATCATTTGCCTCGCAATTTTTTTGTAAGATTCTGTGCTTCGCTCGTGCGGTAAGAAGTGGCAGTGAATGCCTGTGATTTGGCAGTTGGGAAAATTTCTTAGAATTTTAAGGGTTTTCTGGAAATTTTCATCCTTTATATCAAAGCCAAATCGTGAAGGGGACTCTGTGCCAATGATGAAATTACAGCGAATACCAACCTGTATTGTTTGTTGTGGAAATTGACTCGATAGTGCGCAGATATGCTTGACTTCATAAGTTGAATCAATATTGACAATGGAATGATTAAGCAGCGCTCGTTCTATATCATGCGCTTGTTTATAAGGGCCGTTGAAAATAATACGCTCAGGCGCTACACCAATTTTGAGTGCTAAATCATATTCCATACCAGAAACAACTTCAGCATAGCCATGCATTTGCTCAGTTAGTTGGCATAAGCGAGGGGTGTAATTGGTTTTATAGGAGTATGCAATTTGACTATTAGGATAGATTGATTGGAAAGCCGCTAAAAAATTTTGGTAGTTCCTGTTAAATTTCTCAGGATCCAGAATGTAAAAAGAATCTCCATAAGTGTCTGCAAGGTGGCGTAATTTTTTCCAGGATAAATTCATTATTTAGCGTATGCTTGGGCGGTTGATTGTGGCGTTAGCTATCTAAAGGAGTGCTTAATAGATAAAGAGTGTCTTTACTAAAGTCTTGTTCGTGAGGCCATTCAATGGCACCAAATGCTACCTTTACTTGCTTAAAATAATTAATATCCTTTAATTCGCTGAATATGCCTTTGTCTAAAAATGGACTGGCATCAAAAATCCTGACCTCTTTATTTTCAAAAGCTAGTTTTAATATGTATTTTTGTTTTACTTCAACATCAATAACATTAGGGTTCATACAAGTCGCAGCTAAAAGCCCCTCCCACAAAATATCCTCATAATTAACAGTAGTGAACTAAAACTTAAAGTGTAAACTGAGAAATGAAAGATGCCTTTTAGAGGTCATTTTATATTATAGTTCAGTGTGTTTCAGTGACCATTGTATATTTGCCAGCATCAACTGAATTTGGCGTTGTAACACGCAGTTGCAATGCAGATTGTAAGCGACTAACAATTTGTGTATAGCTTTCTTCTGGAGCATAGGCAAAAAGGGCATAGCCAAGGCTATTACCGCTATGATCAAAGGCAGGAATTGCATCGCCTTGCGCATAGTTAAGTTGGTATTTTAGTAGCTTAGGTAGCTGCTTATGCAGGTCTTGTTTTGATGCTATATATTCCAGTTGTCCTGCTTTTTCACTGCCAAAAATATAAGAACCACAAGGATAGGTTTGTATGGATTCAACGGGAGCTTTGAGCGGCTTTCCTAAAGCATATTCAATACTCATTTCGATTAAATCAATACCCGTATGATGGTTTATTAATTCAGGAATACCATTACCACCCAAGCGTGGGCTCATTTCTATAACCATTGTGTGCTGTGCGGAAATATTAACATCAAAATCAATGGGACCATTAAAGTAATTAGCGGCATGACAGGTTTGTTCTACTGTAGTAAGAATGCGCTTTTCATCTTCATCGCTTATATTGTTAGGCAGGCTATGGCCAATGGGAATAAAGTTATGCTTATATTTTTGTGTGATAAAGGCGTGTAGCTTGCCATTGATTAAAAAACCATCACCACTGACATCGGTGCCTATCATAAATTGCTCGATACTGACGGTTTTGGAGCGCGAGTATTGTTGCGCGTGGTTATACGCATCGCGATAATGATTTATGTTAAAGTGGTCAACTTTTGTGATACCCCGCGAACCTGATGTATCAATGGGTTTAAATATAAGCGGTGCTGTTAGGTGGGCAGGAAGATTAGCTATATCTGCACTATTTTTACTGATAAAAAAGCGAGGGTGGGATAAATCATTTGTTTCTTGAAATAAACGAAAATTTGCTTTATTGGCAAGGATGTTAGTCGTACTTAATGGGCAGCTAGGTAAATTTAAAGATTTGGCTACAAATGCGACAGTGAGAGTTGCTATATCTGAGGCAAAGGTGGTGATGCCGTTGATATTGAGCTGTTGAGAAAGTTTCAATACGCTAATTTGGTCGGCAGTGCTACAATTTACGCTTTGGTGCGAAAATTGGTGGCCTATGCTGCTTGGGATATTATCCAAAGTAATCACGTAATAGCCTAGCTCTACCGCTTTTTTAATGATAGGTAATTGAGTAAGGCTAGCGCCGAGTATTAATAACGTAAGTTGCTTCATTGTCCCTTGTTTGGTGGTGTGGAGCGAAGTTTTTGTTAGTGGTTTTAAATTTAAAATAAAATCAATATCTTGTGATCAATAATAATCACTCCTCATTTTTAACAGCTTGCTAACGCCTGTTGTAGGGTGTGCTGAGACACGAAGCGCATCACATAAATGATGCACTTTCTATCGTCAGCAGATCCTACCTCTGGTATTCTAGCTTGAGCCCCCTAAATTGAGAATTTCTGAGTTTTGCTAAAGATTCGGAAGCGCTAGAATTTTATTGGACGAATAATAGCATGTTCTAGCCCTGATGAGGAGCTAGTACCGTAAGCCGAGAGTTTTAAATATATTCGACCTTAAAATGACAGTTAAATGGTGTATATTAATTATCTTGTAACAAAATAATGTTACTTTTAATAGCTTAGTTTTTTCTTGGTTTTTTAAATTTGTTAACGGATATTAATGAAACTTTCTATCGTCAGTACTTTATATCAGTCATCACCCTATATTGATGAATTTATTAGAAGAGTTAGTGTCTGCGCACAACAAATAACTGAGGCATACGAAATTATTCTGGTGAATGATGGCTCGCCGGATGATTCATTACACAAGGCTCTGATTGCTCAAAGACAAGATACGCACCTGAAAATTGTCGATTTATCCCGCAATTTTGGACATCATGAGGCGGGTATGGCGGGCCTTGAGCAGGCGCTGGGTGAATTTGTTTTTTTGATTGATTCCGATCTTGAAGAGAACCCTGAGTTATTGTTACAGTTTTGGAGCGAGTTGACCAGAAAACCTGAAGTTGATGTTATTTATGGTATTCAGGAGCAGCGTAAAGGCGGCTGGTTTGAGCAGTTTTCAGGTTACCTTTTTTATATTATCTTTAATAAACTCAGTCCTATTAAAATAGCCACGA
>NZ_FQTQ01000101.1 GCF_900128525.1 methanotrophic endosymbiont of Bathymodiolus puteoserpentis (Logatchev) | reverse complement strand
TCATAAAACTTCAATTACACTGAAATAAAAATATCACCAGTAATGAATTATATCACTAACAGGAGGAAAACTAATTACAATAAATTGGTAATTAGTTAACATTTTAAACGCAAGGAAGTATTTCTAGAATCAAAACAATTATGATAAACAACCAATGACAAATGGAGATTATTATTGGTGTAGAAAGGCATTCCCATCTGTATGTGTTTTTCTCTCTCACCAGTTTAATGATTATGCCATGTGACAAAAACTAAAATCCTAGAGCTATCGACAATATCACAACACAATTAATTAACAAAAATATAACAAGCGTACCTAATATATTCAACAATGAATACACTGCATCGGAGGCGTAATGGTTAGCGTGCTCGCCCCGAGTGCGGTAGATCGTGGGTTCGAGTCCTGGTCGGGTAAAACCAAAAACTATATGTTGCTTCTCCGTTAAGCACGCAGCATTACGGAGAAAGAGCAAAGACGGGTTTGCTCGGAATCAGGATAATGTGTTCGAGTGAAGCGACATGTCTTCCCGTGGACTGTTGTTTCAGTGAGCTAACATTATAAAAATCCAGCCCAGCGTGTTGGTCTAGAACAAAGCGGACCTCATCATCATCATCATCTCATTGAAAATTAACTTGTTCTCGCCATAATGTGGCTGAAAAATTGCTGAATTGGCATTAAACAACACTCACTCACTCCTTCACTCACTCCTTCACTCACTCCTTCACTCACTCACTCCTTCACTCACTCACTCCTTCACTCACTCACTCCTTCACTCACTCACTCACTCACTCACTCCTTGACT
>NZ_FQTQ01000100.1 GCF_900128525.1 methanotrophic endosymbiont of Bathymodiolus puteoserpentis (Logatchev) | reverse complement strand
ATAGCAAACCCCTATTTAATTCCCATTAGGCGAAAGCATTTGAAACGAATGAAAAGACTGTTTTTTTCATATAGTTGCGGCATGGTTTCAATTTTACCATAAATAATTATTGGGAAACTTCAGATAAAGATAAAAAAAAATGGCACGATAACTGCTTCACCTAAACTGAAATAATAAAAATTTCACTTTGTCAGTATTGAGTTTAAATATTGACTTTTTATACTTTAAGTTGAGGAATAAATAATGAAAAATTTAGCTAAAAAAACGTTGAATGCTATAGTCTTTGCAGGAATAGTTTTTAGCGCACCGATTGTAACGGCGGCACCTGCTGAGGTAAATGGTCTACTTCAAACTGGCGGCATCAATGGCTTGCAAGATAGCGATCGTGACCGTATCTTAAGGGTATCTAATGGAGCTGGTGATGTAACATACAATGGCACTAATTATGACCTTATAACATCAGGCACATGGCAGATAGGCGATGTTTTCCAGGCAGCTCTTAAATTTGATTCGCTTGATTGGCTAGATGGTGCAGGAAATACAATAAATTCTCAAAACCTATCTTCCCTCGCTCATCCAATCGGATTATACGGCTATTCAGAGATAAAAGTTGATACAATAACGGATGTAGTTTTAGGTGGATCAGTAGTTGCACAAACACTTACTTTTTCTGGCGCAAATATTCTATCAAATAGTAATGTTTTGGTTGAACTATACGAAGTTAACCCTGATACTTTGGATATCTTCGGTTTTGGTGTTCAAGCTAACACCGCCATTAACACTGTACGAGGACTAAATCCAGTTGCTGAATTTGGCATACTAGGGAATGATTTTTGGACTGCTACCGTTGGAACGGATATATCACAATTAGCTTCTGGGTACGGCAGCAACCAACAGGCTGCTGGTACATCTGGATTATCACTTATATCTAATGCAGGTGGATTACCAATTGAAGCAGATGGTGTTTTTTCAGATACTTCTGGCTTTAATCATGACCTTGTTGGGAATGCAAGTGCTTTTGGTGCAGGCTCTAACGGCTGGCTAGTGAACACCAATAGTACTGTCTTCTTTAAAACTACTGTCCCAGAGCCTCATACACTTGCTTTAATGGGCATCGCTATGCTAATGTTTGGTGCCAATTCAGCACGTAATCGTAGGTCATAATAGCCTGTCTTTTTAATGACTTATTTTTTAGCCCTAGATTAGAGTCCATCTAACTAGGGCTTTTTTATGTGCCTTTATTGAGTTCTTTGCAAAAGTTATAAGCTTTTTAAAAAAGATTCAATATCTCGTCGATACGATCTTATAACCTGTTTTTTTCCATACCCTAACCGAAATAGCATAACAAGCTGATCATCGCCTTTATTAAAGCCACGTGTAATATCTGCAAACTCCTCTTCTAGCGCTACAAAATTTTTAAGCTGCTCAGGCGTAAAACCTTCACCTTGAAGCTGATGCAATCGAGCCAGAAATAAGGGCAAAGCCCCCAAAGGCTGAACACTAAGCCCTGCCTTATTAGCTTGCAGCCAGAAACGCTGCATAACTCGCCCCGACCCCACATAATCTGCCTTTCCCTTATGAATTATCGATACGATTTCAGGTGCTGATTTCATTGGCAACCACGTCCCCCTAAAAGCCATAACATGATGCAACCCAATGTAATTGAGTAATTTAGCTAATTTCCATGGCCTAAGTAGCTGTAATATAGGAATCATAAATGACTCTATACCTAAGGTAGCACTTGCAAGACCATCTCTTGTTTGCTCTGCAGTCTTGCCAAAACGTAATACTTTGTAAAAATCATTATGTATCCGCTCATGAATAAACCGAATAGTATCTGTTGCAGTTACCGTCTGGATGATAGTTTTTCTTTCTTTAGGTGACTTATAGGTATGCAAACAATACTCATCAGATTGCACAAGACTCGCCAATTCAGCCATCAGCGTATCAGGGATTTTCTTCTTAAATTGAAATAAGCTCCTATCCGTACAGCGACCAAAGATAGTTTGATTAGCATCATCTATATCCACTTTTTCTTGCCCCCCCAAATACTTAAAAGTCAGAACAGCAAACTTATCCGATGAATCATTCAAATAACGGATATGTGTAGCTAGCCCCAATGCATTAGCTAAAGTAACCACATTCTCTATTAGTGCCCCACAACTTATTTGAGTTGCCACCTGCTTAACATCAAAAAATAGCCCCATATTATCTTGATCAAGCCATAGCTCAAAACCATCTTCTAATAGCTTAAATTTCCATGGCTGCCCATTATCAGCAGATGGGGCTTGAATACCTGCCTCTATCAGCTTAACAAGGTGTTCGCGTGGGATCTTGTTCATAGTTTTTTTTCAACCTCATTCAAGTAATATATTGTAGTAATATTTACAATTATAGGGTTAAATGTACCCTATTCGTTATGGTGAATTTATCAGTCGCCTAATTTTTATTATTTTATAGTACTTCGGATATATATGGGTAGGATAATGAATAAAGTTTTAGTTATTGGAGCAAGCGGTCAATTGGGTTCGGTTGTGCTTAATCAGCTATTAGAAGCTAAGCAGGAATGCATTGCCTTTGTCAGACCCTCGTCAAAATTCAGCCCCCCAAGTTCTGATTACTTGCAAGTTGCTCAAGGTGACCTAGCGGATGCAGCTAGCGTTGAGAAGGCTTGCGTTGGGATTAAGCAAGTAATAGCAACTGCAAGCTCAATTATTCCGCGTCATGGTGATAAATTTGGCATAAATGAAGTGGAGAATTATCAACATTTAATTAAAGCATGCCAGCACCATAAAGTTGAGCATTTGATTTATATCTCTGCATTCTCGTCACCTTTTGATCAGCTAGTGCCTGAATTTCGAGTGAAAAGACAGATTGAGAAGCTTATTGTAGACTCAGGTATCCCTTATACCATTTTCAGAGCTGCTGCGTTTATGGACATTTATTATGCCGTCATGGGTAGCCGCTTGGCAATGGATGGCGTTTTACATCCCACGCTGTTACGCGGTTTTTGGCTAACAAAACTGTATTCTAAATTAACGTTTGGACTACTTGAAAATCGCGGCATTGCTTTACTCCCTGGCAGTGGAAAAGTTAAGCAATCGTTTATTTGCATTAATGATGTGGCGGCTTTTATGGTTAAAGCATTGACAGTGCCATCAGCAAAACATCGTATTATTGAATTAGGTGGGCCAGAGACTCTATCATGGCATGATGTATCAGATATTTATGCCAATGTACTTGAGAGAAAAATTATCAACATAGTAATCCCTAGCTTTATACTGAACCTTGGACGAGTTATATTACGACCCTTTTCGCCAGCCGGGGAAAATATAATGAGTACTTTATTTTTATTAAGCCGACATGATTGTGCAATAGACATGACAGAACCTTGCAAAGAATTTTCTATTCATATGAGGAATACGCGCCAATTTCTTTTGCAAAAATTAAATTCACAACATACGTCAGAGCTCACTTAGGACAGTAATAAATTATAAAGCCATATTAACCCAATTCGTTTTTCTTCATAGGCAGTCTAATTCAAAAATCATAGTTTCTCGTTACCTGAATTCAGGTAACCCCTTTTTTAGGGTATATCAATTAATATGCTTAATCAATTCTTGCTCATTCCTTATTTCTCTTCTTATTGCTAAAATGTTCTAAATATAAAAAAAGAACGACTCAGTCACCTAGCACCATTGCCAATGGTGCTAGATATTTATTTATTAGCTGAGTTCAATACAAATCACTATACCCTAACTAAGCTAGGCGATAATTATGAAAGACGGCATTAGATTTACTCAAACCGAAGAGGAGCTTCGCGCTTCATACCAAATGCGTTATAGCGTCTACGTGAAAGGGATGGGTAGACTCAAAGATAAAGGTAATCATGAACTTAAAGAATTAAAAGATGATTACGATAAAATAGCCAGAGCGGTCATTGCTATTAAGAATGGCGAGCCAATAGGTACGCTTAGATTATTCTGGGGAGGTGACGCTCCATTTCCGCCTTCTTTAATTGAAGCTTACCATTTATCTCGTTTTTTAGATTTTCTGGATGAAAAGAAAATTTGTATTGTTGAGCGTCTAATGGTAACGGAAAAGCATCGAGGATCAACCACAACCTTACGCATGTATAAGGAAGTAATGCATTTCGTCCTTGACCAACAAGTAGAAGTGGTGCTATTAGACTGCGAGCCTCACCATCTCAATTCCTATCTTAAGCTTGGCTTTCGTCCTTTTGCTGAATCATACTCATACCCTGGGATCGGCTTAGTTATCCCAATGGTGCTGGTGACTGGAGATTATGAACATCTTAAACGCGTTGGCTCTCCTTTTAGTATGCTAACAAAAGAAGATGACTTTAATCATTGCCTTCATACGGAACAAATATTAGAAAAAATTGGCCATGGTGTTAACGTCATTAGCCAAGCGACAAGTAATCCAACTGATTTTCTAAAACAAATTTATGCCAATCCTAAACTCTTAGATAACCCAATACCTAAAATTTTTGATCATTTAAGCGAAGATGAAGTCCAAAGAGTTATCGAAAAAAGCCACATTATAGAGTGCTCCTTAGGTGATCATATTATTGATCATCATAATTCGGCAAAAACAATTTTTGTGTTACTTTCTGGCGCAATTGACGTACGTCGGGGAGATAAATTAATCGCTATTGTTACGCCTGGCGACATGATTGGCGAAATTGCATTTTTCTTACATATGCCACGCTCAGCAAGCATCATTGCAGCAACTGAAGATGTGCGCGTCTTAAGCTTGGATGAAGCCTCTATGTCTCGGTTATTAAAGTTTGAAAGCGAACTTGCCAATAAAGTTTTGGTCAATATTTGTCGCACTTTATGCAGTCGTGTTCTTGGTGGTTATGAGGGCTCAGACCTTAGATCATAGTACCAACAATTGAAATGTCACTCAATAGCGACATGTCTCTTTATTGCAGCCTATTTTAAGGCTGCAATAACTCAAATCTAAACCCAATTAGCTACTACCTGTAGATTCGCATAGACAATCAACTCAAAATAAAAAAACCACATCTCAATCACAAAGAATTACCTTATTAAAAACATGCTTTGTCATAAAAAAACGACAAAATCACAGACAATTTCCCATAAAAAATAAATATACTCCTAAGCTCCATCCTACCCCATAAATACTTAAGGCACCTGCCGCCAAGCATTAATCTACATGCTGTACGGAATTGAATGCTCCCCCCACCCACTTCAATTTCAACTTCACACACTCTATTCTCCTAATTTTAGCGCATGCTATACCAATAGGAGATTATTACAGCCTAAAAACAAATGACTAAGTCCTCAATTTACATACCTGTCGCCTAATCGGGACATTTCCCATAGCCACATTATCTTATTATATAAATACCATCCTCAAAAACAACTTAACATACAATCAGTTACATAAAAAATATCATTAATGGCACATAGATTGCTTTTATTAAATAAATACTTTTTGAGGAGACATAGATGTTACCTGAATTCAAGTCATAAGTGCATAACCCAGTAAATTTTTTATATCTACCCCAGTTAGCTCTTCAAAAGCTTCATAAGGTGTTTTGTAGTTCAGACATTTTTTAGGTCGATTATTAAGCTTA
>NZ_FQTQ01000099.1 GCF_900128525.1 methanotrophic endosymbiont of Bathymodiolus puteoserpentis (Logatchev) | reverse complement strand
AAAAAATAAGCTTAATAATCGACCTAAAAAATGTCTGAACTACAAAACACCTTATGAAGCTTTTGAAGAGCTAACTGGGGTAGATATAAAAAATTTACTGGGTTATGCACTTATGACTTGAATTCAGGTTGTATAAATTGGTCACTGAGTACCTTAATGATTTTGATGTTTTAGGGTTGCAACAAATTAAACATCTAGTAGAGAATGAAGGTCAATTTTTAACTCGTTTAATTGATGTGAATAGTAAACAAGCATTTTTGTTGCTACATAATAATCGTTCAGAAGTTGTCGCGGTAATTAACCTTAATCCTCGTAAGTTAGAGACCTTTTATATACAGAAAAATAGTAGCCTTCAAGTACAGCTAGAACGATTTATTGCTTTACGTTTTACTTGGTTATTGACGGAGGCTGAGTAATGCGTCGCTATTATCGAGTGCTCTTGGTATGGCTATTGCTTATTGCCAGTGTCACTTGGGGGTTCCCCCTAGCATGGCAACAAGTTTTGAGTGAATTCCAGCAATATAAAAAACTTACCGAGTATGGGCGTGGGGAGTCAGTTAAAAATAGTTTGGTCTATCAGGTGAGAGCTGATAAATGGGTGGTCTTTAGTATTCCTGCAAACACTGAGCAGTTACGGATTATTAGTAATTTGAATATTAAGCCGTCAATTATACAGCAAGCGACACAGCAAGAACTTGAGCCGCGCTGGCAATATGCTTTGCATTACCAGGTACTGGATAGGCAAAATCACGTGCTCTCTGAGCAAACTTATTATCATGGTACTCGCTTAACGCGCTATCAAGATGAACAAGGGCAGCAATTTTATACGAATTATTATGATAATAATAATTTGATTCCTTTAGATGGGCGTTTGGCAATATTAAGCCTTAAATCACTTCCCACTGCTGAGAAGATTCAGTTGAAATTAGAAACTTTTGAATCACAAGCAGTTGATGCTGTTATACGGCTCTATGTTCCTATTAAAGTAGCAGAACATCGTATTGGCACCTCATGGTTGCGTATGAATGATAAGCAGAAACAGGCATTAGCTAAAGGCAGTGTTTATCCCGCTGCTTTACTTAACGAAAATGAAAAACTTAACCTATTACGTCATCAGTGGAGTCCGCTAGGGCCGCAAGGTGTGGTCGACCGCGATTATCAGGCGCGTACCCTTTATGCGTTAAATGATGTGGATTATAAAGAAGTCGGTAGGCAAGCACTTTCTACTGGATTAGTGGTAGATGCTCAACAGCCTATTGTCATTCCTGTCGTAGGGTCAGGTAGTCGTCTATTACTTGACCTCAAGCCGGTAGACCAGACTACACACGGTGATGTGGTTATCACTTTGCATTGGTTTGGTACGGGGTTAAAAGCTCGGTGGCAGAAGCAAATGCTCTGGCATGGTGCGGGTACTCCGCTTGAACTCACTGTGCAACCAGGATTACTAGAAGTGCATAGTGCCAAGCCTTTATTGCTGAAAGTATTTTCACAAGAGCACTTAGGTGCTGAGAAAATTGATATTACGCCGCAATTAGTAAACACTTATGCTTATTATGCAGACTCAGGCTTAGATTACAAAATACGTCATATTAACCATCAGCCTGCCATGGTACGTATTGATGTGAGGCGGTTAATTTCAAGTACTGATGCTAACCTGCCTGCAACAGTCCATTATCAATGGCTAGATGCGCAGCACCAGATTTTACAGCAAGGTGAACTGATTGCACTCGAAACTCCCTCAGTTTATGATCGGGTAAAAAACGCGGTGGATAATGTTCAAATCAGTGATCCGAAAAGGTATTATTTTAAATTACCTAATGCGGTTAAATATCTGCGTATCTCGGCCTTGCAACATGATGTCTTAGTCAGTCTATACAATCAGCCTATCGGTTTAGTCAAACATATAGCGATTCCCAAGTGGATGAGTATGGCGAATAAAATGCAAGGTAGTGATTTACCTAGCTGGTTTGTAATGAAGCCGGAGCATTCACAGTCACTGGTACTCAATAAATTATTGAAAGCAATCAGTATACAGCCACGACCACCGATTGATGACCCTTATTTAGCTGAGGGGCTGTATTTATGGGAAGATTATTTACCCGAGCGCAGAGTTGAAGCGCGCTATATCTTGGTACCTTATGAAGGGCAAGCAAGAAGAAAAGAAATCTTGTCCAACTTATATTGTGTATTACCGGTAAACCAAAGTTTTAAAGCAAGACTGCAAGCTTATGGTTCATTACGGACACTGAATCCAGAGTTAATTTTTATACGCCCCAATAACCAAGCTTTTGATTTTTCAATTAGCCAAAATCAACGGGTATGGGCGCAAGCTACAGCCAAAGGGAAACAAGGTGTTTATTATTTACCTGATATAAAAACAGGCGTACACACTTTGAAGCTGCAAAGTTCCGAACCAATCACATGGCTGATAAACACTATGAATAATTGCCAAGGAGCGCAGTATTTAAAGCGTAGAGCCTTTAAACTAAATTCTAGGCATAAATTGGTCTTTAATGTACAGCATCAAGATGGCGTTAATGAAACTTTATCAGCTAAGATTTTTGCAAGCGCTGGTGGTACGCAGCATTCTAAAATAAAAGTTAGTATTATGCCATTAAAAGGCAATGCCCCTGCTTCTTATAAAGCCTACAGTGACTGGACTTTTACGCAGCGAGTTTATGATATAAGTCACCAGCAAGAAGCTAACAGTTGGGTCTTGTTTACGAATGCGCAAGATATAAACGCTGGGGAAAGTTTTTTTATTCCCTTAAACAGTGATTTACCCGCTGGACCCTATCGCATAGAAATGTCACTGCAAGAAGGAGAGGTAGGTTTTGTTAGTTTATCTAAATTAACACCAGGCATTCATGCGCAGAGACATTTTTATAGTAAGACTATAAACTAATGATTAAATACTATTTACTACTGATTACGCTATTAAACGCTAATGCTGGACAAGCTGAAACAATGAATAAACAGTGGCTAGAGGCATTTTCTAAGAACACTTTACAACCAGCAAGCTTAATAGAATTACAGCAAGTGGAACAGGCTTTTACTGAAGAATTGCAAGGCACTGAAAGTAAACTATGGGCTAAAGTTAATATGCAGCGTTTAGCGCAACCAAACCACCTTATTTTTCAAGAAAGCTCGCAGTCTCAGTATGGGCGTGGATTATTTATGCTTAGTACTGGAGCAATAGCGAATAATGTTTTATTACAAGCGCCACATGCTAAAGCGGATCGTTATACTGGAAAATTGACGGCATTATTATTTGAGCAAGGCGGGTTTCGTGCCGTGCAATGGAATAGCATACCGCGGCATGCTGAGGTTGTAGGGTTTTCTGCTAAGGCGGATATGGCGCACTTGAGTCAAACTTATTGGCAAGTTTTTACGCGCGCTTTTGCCAGGCAATTTCCGCAAGCTCGCATTATCCAATTACATGGTTATGCTCGTAACAAAAGGAAATCTAAACAAGGTAAAGACAGCGATATGATTTTGAGTGCTGGGCATTATTACCCACCTGCATGGATTCAACAAACGGCTAGCTGTCTAAAACAGAAGATGCCTGGAAAAGTCAGCTTATTTCCTTATGATGTTAATGAGCTGGGTGCGACCACTAATAGCCAAGGGAAATTATTACAGAGACTCAATCATCAGGGCTTTTTGCATATAGAAATGAGTTTAAGACTGCGTAAGTCATTATTAAGCAGTGTAAAACTACGCCAGTTATTACTTAGTTGCCTACAAGATTAATATGACTGGAAAATTAAGGCTATTTACTTTTATACTTTACTTTGGAATGCTCTGGGGGGGGATTTTACCTGTACATGCTGGTTTAGATGCAATGCAAGTACGCCTGCTGGATTCTTATTCATTAGCTTGGCGTTGGGATAATATTGAAAGTGCGCCTGAATGGGTGAGAGGGAAAGAGCCTGTTTATTATTCGGAGTGGGGATTTGATATAGTTAGATTAGAGCCTAATCAAGAAACGTGGGTTTATTTAGAACCCTATCAATATTTACGCATTTACAACCCTGAGCTAGTACTGCAGCCTAGTGACCTCTTGGTATTACTCTCTAATGCTTCCGGTTTAGCTGTTGAACAGCGGCTTAATATCAGTAGTGACGAGCATTCCTTATTATTAATAAATGATGCCAGCGCTGCTCAGTGGGTGCATATACGGCGCGATAAAACAGCTGAACAAGCATTAACGGTAGGACTTTTTGTTACACGTACCGAGACTTTGCCCAAATTAGCGCCTTATCGAGATATGGTTTTTTTATCCGACCCATGGGTATTATTAAAAGATAAAAACTATCAACTGCCTAAGATTTTTTGGCCTAGAGAGCCAAACCAAGTCAGCCATTTTGATATAGAAGGGCCGACCCGTTTAGTCTTAAAATCACGCTTAGCATACGAGCCTAATGCTGCTGAATTATCCCAAGATTATCGTATTGCATGGCAGATGGATGAACAAGTTATGCAATGGTTACATTTTTCTACTAGTGTTGAAAGTCGACATGTAGTAAGGGTTAAAAATCGCATTAAAGTTGTTAGTCGTGAGGAGCGACATTATTTAGAAATTCCCCAAGGTAAACATACGATTAGTTTAATGCCTGATCGTGCGATTTACTTACAAGTCTTAGAACAAAAAGCCGAAGATTATTTGTTTCCCAGCTTAAATCAACCGCGTGTATCAGTGACTCAAATTCGTGAGAATCAATTGTTATCGCCCCCATCATCCACTGAAATTAACCGAGTGGCGCAACAGGCTGAATTGCTTGTTAAAGATAATATTCACCGAGAAAGCCCCTTATTGGCGAGTAATTTATTAACTCAAGTGGCCTTGCAGCGTCCTGATTATCCGCCTGCACAAGCATTGGCAGAAAAATTAATAGGCCAAAATACCTTTTATCGCAACCTACTGCCGAGCAAAAAAAACACTAGCATGGCGCAGCAGTCGCTGAAAATCAGGGAAACGGAGCGATAGCGAAGTGATGATTTTTAGTCCGCAGTAGGCGACAGGGAAATTCGCCAATCCGAAGTGCACTGCGGTAGCAGTGCGCGAGGGAGGCTAGAATTTAATC
>NZ_FQTQ01000098.1 GCF_900128525.1 methanotrophic endosymbiont of Bathymodiolus puteoserpentis (Logatchev) | reverse complement strand
CCTTTTTCAGCCTATGAATCTTATCAGTCGTTAGAGCGAGAGCTGTTCAATGTGCTTAAAAATATTGGCGGAAGTCATAAAGTGGCTTTTTCATAAAGGTTAAATTAATTTTACATGGGTACTTAGCTTGTTGTTGCCCTAAAACTGTCTGGTTTATTTGTTGCTCAAATTCTATGGCTAAATTACGCCAGTCGCTTAGTTGACTATTCAAAATCTATTATCCAAAAAAGACTCCAGCTCGGAGGGGAGCTGGAGTAAACGCTAATATTAGTCTTTACTGAAAATAATTTAATTATTTTCAGAAAGGGATAAATATAACTACCTATACCTTTTTGTTGACAAGAAGGATCTTGTCAGATGAGGTGTCTTAAATCTCATCTACATCATAAACAAATGTGCCGGTCTTATTAAAATGGTCGGAGCGCTTTTTATTGCGTGCTTCCATTTCTTTAATTGAGGCAGACTGTTTATTCAGTTCGTTGGAATCGTGCTTGGGGTCATATTTACTCCCAGCCACTTGCGCAGGGTAACCAGGCTTAGGTTCCCAGCAATTTCCTGGTTCTTTACAATTTGTACCGTCATAAGCTTGTGCAGTAAACGATACAGATGCTGTTAATAAAATAGCAATTGATAATATTTTATTTTTCATTTTTATCTCCTGAGTTATTTTTTCAGCCACTTTGCTTTTTTCGGTTTCCCTGTATAAATAGATCGTAGCCAAGCCATAATTTTTAGCATCTCATCAGTATTAAAATTAACGTACTGAGGACCCATCATGCCATTCGCGCCACCAAATAAAACTTCAAACAAACCTTTATCCGTTGCAATACTTGGATATGTCCAATAATCATCTGCCAACCCTGGCCCAATTTTTCCTTCGGCCTCATGCCCATGACAACCTGAACAGCCTGTCATATAGAGACTCTCCCCTTCCTCAATGGCTTCTTTATCCGTGTTATAAGGGTTTCTACCTTCTTTCATAAACTCTTTAAAAGCAGGCGTATTTCCTCCCTTTTTAGCAAAACTCATATCTAATGGAGAACCAAGCAGTGCATGGCGCAACGTTATATCTGCCTGCGCAGTTGTACCGAGAAGCGCCGTTGCTAGAACTGCGCTTGTTATTATTTTAAATTTCATCATTTATCCTATAATTGATAGCATCACGATTACGCTTCAGGTAACAAAGGAATTCCTTCATCTTCCAGTAACTCTTCAATTTCAGAACTCTGCTGTTGAATAAAGTTATTCAATTGATTGAGCAATGCCGTTTCTCCTTTGCGTACCGCCATCGCTGTACTGTAATGCTGCCCCACTTTTTGACCATCTGCACGGGTACTGTTATCAGGAACTACTGTCATGGTCAAAGGAACCGTAGATTCTTTAACATAGCGTGCAGCTGATGGCCCCCAAAGTACGGCCACTTCAGCCTTGCCACTGGATATATCGCCAACCATTTTACTGACATCATATTTAACATATTGATTGCGGCGTGACTTAAAGCCAACCAATTCCTTGTTATAGTTAAAAGTATCGCTATATCGGCCAATCGCTCGAATCATTATTTCTGACGGTGTTCCAGGAATATAACCAATTCGATTAACTGAGCGCAAAACTTCACTATCCCAATCTTTTAAATCCAAACCATCCTCTTCTCGCGAAATAAAGGTATAAGCAGAGCGGTAATAAGGCTGGGTGGTAGCCACTCTTGGATCACCTGCATCGACACCCATAACAACGTCACATAAACCTTTATCTAAAAAGTCACGAATAAAATAACGCGGGTCTTTCCAGTAAACATATTTTATTTTACGGTTTAAGCTTTGCCCCATTAAGCGAGTTAGCCTATTTTCAAAGCCCTCCCCTTTTTTATTGGAGTACGGCATTTCATTTTCAGCAGCACAAACTTTAAGTACCTTACCCGTAGGTGCCGAAGCAATCTCTGGTTGTGCATTTGCCGCACAGCCAGAAATTAATGCCAATCCAGTTAGATAGAGCAATCTCTGTTTCAATATCATTTTTTTATCTATTAATCGTGTGAGTTTGTATAGGGTGGATAAACAATAGCGTTATCCACCCAGGTGCTTATCAATCCAATGCAAAAGTCATGACGCCACCACCCATTTGGGTGTAATGTGCCAATTCTTTAAACGCACCTACCGCACCCAAACCAGCAGTCGGATCTTGCAAGTCAAAAACCAAGCCCACACCAGGCCAACCACCGACACCATAGTAGATAGAAATATATTGTTTACCATTATGCTTATAAGTAATCGGATGACCAATCACCCCAGAAGGCAATTTAAACTTCCAAAGCTCTTCGCCATTTTTTGAGTTAAGCGCTTTGATATAGCCATCTAAGGTGCCGTAGAAAACCAAGTCGCCAGCGGTCGCCATCGTGCCACCCCAAACTGCAAACTTTTCAGCAATTTCCCACTTAAATTCACCCGTTACAGAGTCCATTGCCTTAACTTGCCCCAAAGTTCCTTTTGGCCCTGGGTACATGTTTAGCGTTGCGCCAACAAAGAATTGACCTGCACGGTATGGCAGCATGAACGGTTCCCAATCCATACAGATATGATTGGTTCCCATAAAGAATGTTTTCTTGACAGGGTCATATGATTCAATACCCTGATTGTGGTAACCCATAGCAGAAGGGCAAATGCCTTTTGCTTCATGATCCATATGTGTTGAATACTCAGGATCACGAATAGGCAGGCCTGTTTTTAGATCGACTTTTTTAACCCAGTTAACAGTGTCGTCAATTTTAAATGCATTAACTAGATCACCATTTTCACGGTTCAATGTATAAACCAAACCATTTCTATCTGGGTGGGTCAGCAATTTAGTCATTTTGCCATCGACCATTTGCTCAGATAAGCCCATGTAATTCACACCGGCATAATCCCACTCATCATGAGGTGTTTTTTGGTAACCAAATTTTGCTTTACCGGTATTAACATCACGCCCCCAAATGGTCATAGTCCATTTGTTATCACCTGGGCGCATAGTTTCATTCCAAGGTGCGGGATTACCTGAACCATAGTAAAGCATTTCTAAATCACTATCGTAAGCGTACCAACCCCAGTTCGTACCACCGCCAATTTTCCAGGCATCATCTTCCCAAGTTTTAGTCCCTAAGCCAAACTGTCCATAATGTGGATTGTCTTCATTAAAGCCTTTCCCGATACCTATATCTTTATCAGGTCCTGTCGCATACACACGCCAGACTTGTGAGCCATCTTTAATATTATAGGCAGTCGCGTAACCACGCACCCCTAGCTCAGCACCAGCGCTACCCACAATAACTAAATCTTTAGCAACAAACGGAGCGGAGGTTAAGGTTGAACCCATCGAAATATCAGAGTTCTCTATTTTCCAAAGCATTTTTCCCGTTTTAGCATGAATAGCCACCACATGCCCATCTAGCTGATCTTGAAAAATAGTTGGTGGATAATCTTTAGTTCCTGGTGCATAAGCTAAACCTCTGTTTACCACATCACAACAGGCGACAGCACGTGCCGCTGGATTTTGCTTAGGCTTGTATTCCCATAAAATTTTATCTGGCTCGTTTAAATCCAGCGCAAAAATATTGTTTGGAAAAGGAGAATGGACATACATAATACCGTCAACGACCAGAGGTCCACCTTCATGACCATTAAGAACACCGGTAGAAAAAGACCAGACCGGTCTTAGCTTATGTACGTTCTGGATATTAATCTGGTACATATTACTATAATGACTCGCATCATAATCTTTGGTTTGCATGACCCAGTTGGTGTTCTGTTCCGATAAATCCTCTAACCTCTTGTTGGCACTAGCTTGCTGAGATACGGCAAAAATTGCACTAGAAACTAATAGAGTAGTTCCCATATTCCGAGCAAATTTTTTAATTTGCATGATTCCTCCTGATTGATTTTTTATTTAGAAGCATTTGCCAACGCTGCACTAAAAAGCCACTGATCAAGCTAACGGTAAATTGGCAAATGCTTAAACGTTATTGTATGTACTTAACAAACTCTCGAATACGGAATAAATAACTAATAAAGAAGGAATAAACCTTGCGCCAACCCAGGAAAGATTCCCGCCACAGCCTTACCTATAAAAAGGAAAAGCTCCTATATCATTTAAAAGAAAAACTATTCATGATATCGCTTATTTTTTAAGCAATTATTGATGACTAAAATTAGTGTTTTATTGGTTGACGACCATGCCGTCGTTAGAGAAGGCTACAAATCTTATTTATCTCTCTCAGAAAAAATAGGCACTATTTATGAAGTAGATAGCGGCGAATCAGCCTGTCAACACTATATGCAACAGCCAGCTGATGTAGTAGTAATGGATTTATCTATGCCCGGCATGGGAGGGCTAGAATGTATTAGACGTTTAATTAGCCGTGAACCACGCTGTAAAATTTTGGTTTTTAGTATTCATAATGAACTTATTTATGCAACCCGAGCGATTAAATCAGGCGCTAAAGGCTATATCTGCAAAAGTAGCGTCCCCGAAACACTAGTAGAGGCAGTATGTTCTATCGCACAAGGGCAAACTTATATTGATGCACCTATGGCTCAACAACTCGCTGTTAATATGATTACTGAGCAAAATGATGAGTCTAAGATCAAACTACTTTCCCCGCGTGAGTTTGATGTTTTTTGTTTACTAGCCAATGGCAATAGCCCACGAGAAGTAGCCGAAAACCTCCATTTAAGCTATAAAACGGTGTGTAATCACAGTACAACCATTAAAGAAAAACTAGCAGTTAAAACAATTGCTGAGTTTACTTTGATGGCAACGCGACAAGGACTAATAGAGCCTGATAAGTTAGGAGACTAACGATAGAAAGCGCATCACACACGCACAAACGATGCGCTTCCTATCGTCAGCACACCCTACTTCTTCATGCATACTTTGGATTCACTTACAAACTGCCCAAAAGCTCGGCTTCCCTCACTCAGATTAATCAGTTTTAACGCCTTATCTGTTTGAGTGTCAAACACACTCAAACTGCCATCAAACCAGTTCAACACAAATAAATGCTGATTTTCTTCATCGACTGCGATATTTTCAGGGTATGCACCTGTTTTTAAAATATGAATGAGTTTATGAGTTTTAGCATCTAATACACTCACGGTATTTTCCAGTTGATTGCTAACATATACCTTATGCTGTTTTTGGTCGACTGCCACCCCATAAGGCATTCGCCCTACTTTAATTCGTTTTATTTCGGATAAACCCGCTAAATCAACAATACTCAAGGTATTACCTTGTGAATTGGCAATATAAGCAAATCGCTCATCCATAGCAAGCGCAAAAGGCGCCCGCCCGACGGCTATATTTTTAATCACCTTAAAATTATCTGTATCTATCACTGAGATACTATTACTTTCTCTATTAAGCACCCATACTTGTGATTCACAGGCATTAGTCGCTATTCCTGCCGGTGATTTTCCAACGGTAATTTTTTTGATGGTACGCCCTGTCCCTGGGTGAATAACACCCACTAAATTCCTACTCCAATCACTATAATAAAGATGCCCGCCAGCAAAAACAGCACCAAAAGGACTTCCGCCAACACTGATATGCTCTAAGGGAATCAGTTTTTCGCTATCCATAAAACTGATCATACCCTGTTCAGGGTAGGTCACTGCAAACCATGGATTATGAGGGCTGATTGCTATAAAAATAAGGAGCACTGGCTATCAAACCAGAGAAACCAAACAACAACAGAGCAAGAGATAATCGCAGCATATTTATTTTTCCACCGCCTCTTTTAAGCCTTCCAAGCCATTCATAATAAAGCTATTCATTGCTTTAACAGCCGCTTCATCATTCAATCTTTCTGGTGGACTATTACTGGTGTCTCCACGATAAAAACGACTTTTCCATTTAACCTTGGTTTTATCACCCTCGGCAATTAATTGAATAGCGGTCGTATAGGAACTCACAGGAAAGACATCGGTATTCTCAGTGCTTAAGCGATAGTTGTATTCGTGGTCAGTCTCGCTAAAATAGTCCAGACCTTCTGTTAATACACCACTTTTCAGGGTTAGCTTGCGCTCATCGCCTGATTTATTGTTACTATCCCCCTCACTGGAGAGTACATCAGGATGCCAGTCTGAAATTTTGTTAAAGTCTTTAACTACTGCCCAGACCTTATCAACAGAAGCATTAATAATAATACTTTTATCTGCTTTTTTAGGTGTCGGCCCATGTGCATAGGCTCCCATCGAAATAATTGCAAAGGAAATTAAAAATAGCCTACTTAAGTTCATGCTCACCCCAATTAAGAAATTGATATTATCAAATATAAAGCAGGGGCTGTAATGGGAAGGATTCTTGTATTTATACGGGAATTATTCCTTAATGCTTCATAATTCCCAATAATATGGCAATATGAGCTAACTCTGCAATACTGGATACTTGTAATTTTTTCTTAATTTGAGTCACGTAATTTGCTACCGTTTTATAGCCTAAACATAATTCATCAGCTATTTTATGTGCTGTTAAGCCTTTAGCCAATAAGCGAAAAATATCAAATTCGCGGGTTGAAAATGTTTGTATAACCGATTGAAAATCATGCTCCGAGGCTTTATTGCCATTTTGCTTGAGTAGCCCCTGTTCAACATATCGCTGTCCATTATAAATACTCTCTATCGCTTCTGGTAAAATTTCAGGTGCACTGTTTTTAGTAATATAACCCTTTGCTCCCGCATTTAAAGCGCGCGTAATATAAACCTGTTCATCATGCACGCTAAAGACTAAAATATTTATCTTTTCATTGCGTTGCACTAAGCGTTTGATAGTTTCTAAGCCCCCAATACCTGGCATAGATAAATCCAACACAACAATATCTGGCTGACAAGACTGATAAAGCTGAATAGATTGCTCTCCTGACTCCGCTTCAGCAACCACTTCTATATTGGATGAAGTAGCCAATAACAACTTAAAGCCAGCTCTTACTACCGCATGGTCATCGACTAACAAAACTTTTATTTTACTGTTCATGATAAAGGAATTTCTGCCTTAATTTGTAGCCCTTTGTTAATTTGAGATTGTATTTTAAAATCCCCCCCTAATAGTTTGATTCTTTCTTTCATCCCTAATAAGCCAAACCCAGATGAAATCTGCTCAAGATCACAACCTACCCCATCATCAGTAATGGATAAAACCAGCGTATCTGACTCAGAGTTAATCTGAAGACTAATATCTACCTGACTGGCTTGTGCATGCCGAACAATATTAGTTAAACTTTCTTGAATCACCCGAAAAATTTGTATCACCATCGTTTGTTCTAGCTGGTCAACAGCATCATCATAATGCAAAGTAAACACCGTTGGCGCATGCCTAACTTCCCAATGGTGTAGCAAATCTTCTAGCGTGGCTTTCAAACCCAATTCTGTCAATATTAAAGGATGTAACTGTTTCATCATTGAGCGAACAACCGTCATTAAATGGTCGCAAATTTCAATCATGGATGTGGTGATTTTTTTTGTATCTGCTTTTTCATGTGCTGCAGTCACTGCCATGACTTTAATAGCCGTCAATGACTGACCAAACTCATCATGCAATTCCTGAGATAAATGTTGCCTTTCTTCTTCCTGAATTTCTAAAGAATGCTGGGTCAATGCCCTGTTTTGTTTTTCGGTTTTATCCAGCACCTCCGTCATGTGATTAATAGCTTTGGCTATATCATCATATTCTTGAGTAGAGAACTCAGCTAATGCCTTCTGATAGTCTCCTGTTTCAATCTCTTTAAGATGCTCAATAATTGAATGAATGGATTTGATGGTTTTATTAAACACTAATTGAACGGAAACAAAGGTCAAAAAAATCAACACCACTAAAGAACTAAAAAAGGCAATGCTTTCTTGCCAGGCTTCCGAAATTTCATCCATCGGATTGGCTTGAATAATCAAAGTCAAGACACTGTTATTCGAAGTTTCAATGGGATATTCTACTTTTGGATATTCACCAAGCACTAAATGAATAAACCAATCGGGCGGCATATCATCTGATGTATTCTGTTGTCGATGTTGAGAAATATTAACTAACTCACCTGCTGCTGTTTTCAGTTGGATATTTAAGTGCCGCGTTTGTTCTAAACGACTCAAACGAAACATCCAGTCCGTTTGATTACTTCTGTTCGCACCAATACCTATCTTAATCAGTTGCAATGCTAAATTAATGGAAGAATCCACTTCCTTACTAACCGATTGCCGTGCCTGCCAAATCCCAATAGAGCCTCCCAGAAAAAGAATACATAGCGAAATCAATAAAATCCTGATACTAATTTGATACCGTAAACTCATTGGGAAAATTTCCTTATTTATTGCGACGACCCCAGTCATACACTGAAAAATGCTATCTTGACACATTGTTATAACTTTACACAAGAGACACTATGAAGCAATTTTTAGCGCTGGTCTTATTTTTAATCAATAGCCAGGTTAATTCTGAAACAATCTATGTCACCCTAGAAAAAGATAATGCTTTAGCTATTGTCGATCCCATTGCAGGCAAACTATTAAAAACAGTTGCGATAGGTCAACGCCCGCGCGGCATTGTCTTAAGTAAAAATCAGCAACAACTGTATATTGCCTGCAGTGACGATGATATTATTCAGGTTATTGATATTAAAACTTTAAAAGCCGTAGGTACGTTACCTTCAGGGGAGGATCCAGAAACCTTTGCCATGAATCCATCAGGTGACCAGCTTTATGTCTCAAATGAAGATGATAGTCTCATTACTGTGCTTGATATTAATACTGCTAAAGCCATTAAAACCATTCCCGTCGGTGTAGAACCGGAACCTGTCACTGTCAGCCCTGACGAAAAATGGGTCGTTAGCGCTTCTGAAGCAACCAATATGGTGCACTGGATTAACCGTAAAACATTGACTGTAGAGGATAATACGCTAGTCGACCCTCGCCCCAGAGGTTTAAGCTTTAGCGCAGATAGTCAGCAACTGTGGGTGACATCTGAAATGGGTGGTACCGTAACTGTGCTAGATACAAAAAATCACAGCAAAATTAAAACCATTAATTTCACTATTCCTGGGGTAAGTTCTGATAAAATTCAACCTGTTGGCGTGATTTTCGATAAACAAAATAAATGGGCTTTGGTCGCATTAGGACCTGCTAATCGCGTTGCTTTAATCAATGCGCAATCATTCGCAGTGGAAAGGTATTTTTTGGTGGGGCAAAGAGTCTGGAACCTGGCATTTTCTCCAGATCAAAAAAGAGTGTACACCACTAACGGGGTCAGTAATGATATTTCTATTATTGACCTTGATTTAATGAAAGTCACTAAATCCATTGCTGTCGGGCGTTACCCGTGGGGCTTAGTTGTAAAATAAGACTGAGATCGAAGCGCATCATATCGCCAAAATCAGCGCGCAGTTTAAAGGGGCACGTTTTTTTGTTAGGCCTCATTCTGCGCAATGAGACGTCGGCCGTTCACTGCATGTATGCGTCGAGGTGAATCTTGCCAGTATCGAAATTCACTGTTCCAACAGCCCAGACTTGTCGCGTATTAACCCAAGCGTAACTTTCTTCCGCCGTCGTGAGCATGACATTTTCACACAAGTCGGCGACCGGCTCAGTGGCACGCGGTATGCCCACGCCATCGGCCGAGAGAGCGATCCTGCAACCATCTTTGGTCTCAACGGTGGCGCGAATATCAAGGTCGATGCGGCCGTCGGCACGAATCCTCAGGTAGTCGACCCCTTGCACCGAACCAGTCAGGCGGCCTGTGGCTAGGCCCGCAAAGGCCACGTCGATGCGAGCACCTTGCGGTGGGACTTTGGACTGACCCGAAACGATGGATAACAGCGGAATACCGTAATCCGTCATGCCCGTAATATCCAGGTCGTAAGAGTATATTTTTTAGCCTATCATAACATTGTCCTTTTGCTCGCTTGGTTTGGCTGGTGTCACCTGTTGCGAGCCTCAGGTGGGCAGATTGTTGCTGTGGCCTAACACTGTCATTAAGTTAAGAGCAATAGAATATGGGGCGCAGTGCTTAGCCGGCTATTTTCAGCTATGAAAGCAGGCTAAAGCACTGCGCCCCAATGAGCTAATTCCTTAACTTAAGGCAGTGAGCGCATCATATACATACGTGATGACGCGCTTCATATTATTAGCCTCCCCTACTTATTTTCTTAATTTAATAGCAGTAAACCTAACCCTGAAAACAAGAATAAGAAAGTTTAAACTAAAATGCCCTCTCAAAACTATCCTGATAACGCTGTTTAAACTGTGCCATAGTGAAGCTATGGTTTTGAGTGCCATTGTGTTCAATTTTTATCGCACCTAATAAAGAAGCAATACGGCCAGTTGTTGCCCAGTCATAGTCACTCAAAATGCCGAACAATAGACCTGCACGAAACGCATCACCACAGCCTGTTGGATCTCTTAATTCTTTAGCTTTAGCAGCAGGAATATCAATACACTTCCCTTGACTATAGATTTTTGAGCCTTGCCCACCTAGAGTAATCACTAAAGCATCAACTTTCTCTGCAATTTGTTCTAAAGTTAACCCGGTACGCTCTTGCATGAGCTCCGACTCATAATCATTAAACGTTGCCCAGGTTGCCAGCTCTAATAACTCCAGTAATTCCTCGCCACTAAACATGGGCATGCCTTGACCAGGGTCAAAAATAAATGGAATCCCAGCTTCCACAAATTCTTTAGCATGCTGTTGCATACCTAATTTTCCATCAGGTGAAACAATACCGATTTCAACGTCTTTGGCATCTAACACTGAATTAACATGCGATTCATTCATTGCCCCAGGATGAAATGCAGTAATTTGATTATCATCTTGATCCGTCGTGATATAAGCTTGTCCAGTATAATGCTCATCTAGTTTTTGAATATATTCACTGGAAATTTTACACTGGCTCAACCACTGCGCATACGGCTCAAAATCATGGCCTACAGTCGCCATAATTTTCGGTATTTCACCCAATAATTTTAAGTTATATGCAATATTTCCGGCACAACCACCAAATTCCCTACGAATCACAGGTACTAAAAAAGACACATTTAGCATATGTACTTTATCAGGCAAAATGTGATTTTTAAATTGGTCATGAAACACCATAATCGTGTCGTAAGCCATAGATCCACAAATCAATGCACTCATTTATTTCTTTTCCTCTTAAATTAAAATCAACGTCCAAGTTAACGCTGCTAACGCCAACGATAACATAACTGCAGAAGAACCTATATCTTTTGCTCTACCTGATAGCTCATGGTGTTCAAATCCTATTCTATCAATAGCCGCTTCAACTGCTGAATTTAATAATTCAACCAACAGCACTCCCACTAAGCTCCCTATTAACAATACCCTTTCAATATTATTTTCGGTTAGCCAAACAGCTAAAGGAGCAGCAACTATCAATAAATAAACTTCTTGTCTGAAAGCTTCCTCATGTTTCCATACTGCTTTAAAACCCGCTATTGAAAAAAAGATCGCATTAACAATACGCTTTACACCTTTTGCATTTTGATTAGCCATTTTCCACAAAATCCTGTCAAGTAAAAACTATTTTTTATTAGTCCTAGAAAAACGTCTAAAGACGCTATAAGTTATTGATATATAAAGATGTATATTTTTTAGCCAATGTAACAAAACTGTAACAATTACAGCTATTTAGCATTGTTAGTTGCAAATTACCCACAGAGTTATCCACAGCTTTTGTGGGTAACTTTATTTAAGTTAAAAATATTTTAAAACCAAACACTTACAAATATCTTCAGTGTATTGATCACGTTAAAAATAGACGCCCCTAATATAAATGCAAGCATAATACTCACCGCAACCTTTGCCTTTTATTTATTCTTACACACAAAATCTTGTCAAGCTAAATAATATAATATTCAACGCCACCACACCGATAAAAATATCTCTAAGCGACTGATTTATAATGCTGTATAGCTTATAGACAATTTAACAAAAGCATAATAATTACAGCCATTTAGCATCACAAGTTGCAAATTACACACAGAGTTATCCACAGATTTTGTGAGTAACTTTAAGCCCCTATACTTTTACCAATAAAACGGTTAACAAATACCCTAGGCAATCGACTCAGCATAAGCATCCGCATCTAACAACGTATCCAAATCCGCTGCGTTATCTATTTTTAAACTAAATAACCAAGTACCAAAAGCATCCTCATTAACGAGTTCAGGTGAATCTGCCAACGCTTCGTTTATAGCGATGACTTCGCCTGCAACAGGGCTGAATAAATCAGAAGCCGTTTTTACGGACTCTACTACCGCACACTGCTCTTTTTCTGCTAGTTTCCGCCCCACTTCAGGTAACTCTATATAAACTAAGTCACCCAATTCTTCTTGAGCAAAATCAGTAATACCGACTTTAACGACAAGATCGCTTTCTGGCTTGACCCACTCATGCGTAGTGGCATATTTTAATTGTTTAGGAAGTTCACTCATTTTTCTCTCATTTTTTTAAGGTTTAAAAAATAGATTAAATTTTTTCATTACTAGGGGTATTTTACTATAAAGCCAGTTTCCTCTCTGAGCTTTACCCTAAATATCTTATAATATACTTCGCGCGGTCACGACTGCGGGTTGCTAACCGCTGAATTTTTACCCATAGCTACGTTGCTAGCTTATTAACAAAAAGCTATGCTAAAAATTCTCAGGCTAACTTTCATTAGCAGCCCTTTGAATAGATGAGACAAGCAAACTAATCAATCTTCGTTAAAAAGTTTGCCTGATGCGATTTTTATCGTCAGGACACTCTATAGACCTTAATATTTCAAAATACCCGTGGGTAATGAAACGTCACCGAGAAGCCTGCCAATAGACTAAATTTATTATGCGAATACTACACTCCTTACTCATTTTATGCTTTTTCCTATTTAGCTTTAATAGTTATGCCGATGATAACGACACGATGACGCAATATAATGTCGTTATCGAAGAACCTGCACAAATAATAAGTGACTTAAAAACAATAAAATTACACCGTACTTACTTTAACCCCCAAATTGAAACCTTTGCAATCTTAGTCGATTTACTCCCGTTATTTCAGGCGCGCGCTAATTATTTTAAAGCTTTGGCAGAACAACAAATGGCCCTCCTACAGCTAGAACAAGCACAATGGGATATGCGACGCGTACAAAATTTACAACATGAAAATATCATTTCTACACGCAAATTCAGAGAACAAAAAACGCATCTAGATATTGCCAAAGTAAATGCTCAAGCATCCCAAAGTCAGAGTGAGACATTACGCCTACAGACAGAAGCACAATGGGGGAAAATCGTCAGCCACTGGTTCTTAAGTGCACAGTCCCCGCATTTTCTTGATCTAAGCGAAAAGAACAAATGCCTTTACTTACTTTATCTCCCTAAACAATTAAAAGTTCCACCCACAACTATTGCATTACAAACCGCCAATCAAAACGAACCCAAACAAGCGGCCAAATTAATTTCCAATGCACCTATCTCAGGCATAAACCAACAAACGGGTGCACCCTATTTTTACTTAAGTAATAAAGTATTTGAAGGATATCAGCAACGTGTCAATGCTTGGATTCCCACACAAGAAGCCGCCCTATCTGGCGTTATCATCCCCGTATCCGCCTTAGTCTGGCACTTAGGTCAAAGTTTTGTTTATATTAAAGTTGATGATGAACATTTTAAACGCATTTTAATCGGTCAAAAAAAACGGATAAATACCGAGAATTACTTTATCCAGAGGACATTACAACAAGATGACATTCTGGTAATTAGTGGCGCACAAATGCTTTTATCCGAGGAATTTCGCGGTCAAATTCCCACTGATGACGATGACGATTAGAAATTACAGCGATATTAAATAAACCAAACAGATCTGTTTATACTGAACCGTGCTGTGGTAAAGGAGCGGCAAAGGAGGTTTCGCCCATTGCCCATATTACCGGACATACAATTTTCCGTATCTAACAGTATCTAACAGTCCAACCCAACACCAAAATCAGCACGCAGTTTAAAGGGGCGCATTTTTTGTTAGCTGTTTTTTGCTACTGTCCTAGTTTACACAACGATTAAAATCAGTTTTTTGTTGCAACGTAAGTTTCTTTTGACTTTCCTTCACACCACCCAACATTGCTTCACTACACTTAATAAAAACATCTTCGTTAAAAGGTTCTGAAGATTTTACTACGGTAGCTTTGCTTTCAATATCATGGATTGTCCAAAATGCTAAACAATGCGACAAAATAAACAATGCCCCAAAAAGTTTGACCATCAGCCAGCCTTTGCACCCAAACACTAATGATAACAAAATAAAAGGAATAGCAAAATATGCAAACATTGGGGCTATAGGATCTACCAGAGAAAACAAAACAACCAATAAACCCCAAAATACCGATAACACTCCTAGAGCTGTTGCAATTACTTGGATAGTATTTTGATGCGCTTGTAACATTCAATCTCCATACTGATAATGACTCCCTACACCTATAACCTGCTTACAGCTAACAACTATGCTGCCGAGAAAGTCTTTGCCAATGAACAAACAAATCTAAAAAATCACGCATTCAAGGTCGCACTACCAACCAAAAATTGGCTTTTTACCCTGCTTAACAATTTCTACATTATCCTCCCAAACGGCTAGGCCAGTTGTTAAATCTGTCACCGCCATATGAAAGAAAAAATAAGACTCACTCATTCTTCCTTGTGTTGCTTTCTGCTGAACAATCTCCCCTGAAAAACTCATGTCTGGAGCGATGGCTGTCCCTGCTTTTTGTACAGTAGATTGATTAAACATATCATCTTCTTCTAACCTACGTACTTGTTTGCTGGCAATATCATCAGGGCCATTGCCACCAACCGCTGTTGTCGTCAGCGCCTTGCCAGAGCGGAGCAATGCCTGCCTAATCTTATCGGTAAGAATTCGCGTATTAATATGCTGAGTTGTTGAATTTTTTACCGTACTGATCATTAGAATACTTTTGCGCCCATCGTTACGACTTAATACCCCAGATTCAAGCAAAGAAGTAATACCTTTTTCTGCTGCAATCTGCCAGTCTTTAAAGTTTACCTGATCTATAGAAACAATCCCTTCATTACCTGTTGCATCAATGCGCTGCGGCGATGTACCACAAGCCGTTAAGGAAAGTGCTATACTAGAAATACCAACCAATAAAAGGATTTTTTTAGTCATAATTTTCTCTATTTTTTCAGTCTTGTTTATTATCCCAATCAACATATGCTTTCACTCTGCCTTGTTAGCAAGTCTTCAACATCATTAATTAGCGGGGGTTAGCCATTTCGGCAATCACTCTGTTCTGCAAAATTAACGCCTAGCCGCATCATTTTCTCTTATCGCCAAAGTAAAATCCTTGCACCTTGGATTCGGTGAGGTAGCTCTTAATCTAATTGTATCCCCAGGGACTACGGTCACAGGCGCGCCATCCTACCTCATGAAACACTTGGGACTCCTGTCGCCAAATATTCATTCACATACGGAGCGAATTGGATAAGCCCCAGTACGCCCTGCGTCCGCTTCAACTTCGCACAAAAGCCGC
>NZ_FQTQ01000097.1 GCF_900128525.1 methanotrophic endosymbiont of Bathymodiolus puteoserpentis (Logatchev) | reverse complement strand
AAAGTTGCAGAGGGTTTTAAAGAGTCAATGCGAATTGTATTTGATGAGCACCTGAGGCAATGGAATTATACTGCCATTCCTGACGCAACAACTTTATAAGTTGCCTAAGTTATTTCATGCACATTCCTATGCAAAGTTTGTGTTATGGCTGCCACCTTAAAGATCCGCATTTTAATGCCATTGAACATCAAGTAAAACCTGCAAAAAAAGAGATGCTGGAGCGGATTAAGAAAAATAGTAAAACAGAAGGTATTATCGTGCCTTTAAGTGATAAGCAGGAAGTGATCTGTGTAAGTTGTCATACGCCACACCAATATGGCGTGATTGACCCTGAAAAACCAGCAGGGAAACAGGTGATCAATAAAGATTTAGAAAAAGGTATTATTTATACAGAGCATCCCTGGGCTCAAGTTTTTACGGCAGATAAAGCGGATCGTTTAACCGAATTTAATCAGCAACATAAAATGAACGTTGAGTTTTCTTATCAGCGTATTAAGCAAGAGGCCTTGTTGCGCTTACCTGCTAAAAATGGCGAAATGTGCTTAGTATGTCATGATTTTAAAGATTGATAATAAGAATTAAAGGAAAGTTTATGAAAGTTATTGAGAATATAAAAACCATTCCGAAAGTGCAGAAGTTTCGGTATGCGATGATTATTTTAACCAGTATGACTTTGTTAGGACCTTTAGCATTCTTACCTCAATTAGTCGGTAGCGATGATTTGTGCGGTAGTTTATGTATGCGTCGCTTTTATTTGTATTTCCCCGGTATGACGTGGGAAGATTTTTTTGTGCATGTGAATGCCGCCTCTATTGGTGTGATGGCCTTTAGTTTAATTATGATTACCACTTTATTTTTTGGGCGAATATGGTGTGGTTATTTGTGTCCGGTCGGTGGCTTGGCTGAATTAAGCTCACGTATGCTTAATGACCGCTGGAAAATTGAATTTCGTTCTCTACCGCAAATACAGATTCGTTATGGTTATTTTGGCTTCTTTTTAGTGGCTATGCCTGCTTTAGGTATTAGTGCTTGTAGTTTGTGTAATTTTATAACGATTCCACGCTTGATAGAAGCGATGAGTGGTGAGTACCGCGGTATGATGTTTTTAGTTTCCAGTGTGGGGCTAGTCAATTTAGGCTTGTTATTGCTCTTAGGTGTGTTCGCCAGTAAAGGGCGTGCTTATTGTCAGTTTATGTGTCCGATTGGTGCGGCGGATGGATTGGTTAATCGCTTAGGCGCAAAAATGCCTTTTGCGCGTCGTATTCGCGTCGCTAAAGAGCGTTGTACAGGTTGTAATATTTGCGCTCGAAATTGTATGTGTGGTGCGATTAAAATGGTGGATAGAATAGCGACAGTCGATCAGGTGTCTTGCATGTCTTGTCATGAATGTGTTGATGTTTGTGATTGGAATGCGTTAGCGTGGACAACCAAACCGAATCATAAAGTGAATGAGCCCAAACGTATTAAAAAGAATACTGAAATCTTCCCATTACCTGATTGGCAAGCCGTACATTTTAACCCTGTAAAAGCAGATGCTGTTGAAAGTGCTGTCAAAACAGGACCCGCCATCAGCGTGCTTAGCGTTTTTAATGCTATGATTTTCTTGACCGTTATATCAATAATTATTGTTGGTTCATTTTTATAATCATAAGTGAAGTAGGGTTGTCATAAGCATGTTGCGTTTTTTATTTTTAATAGTGTTATTGGTGCTAGGGCATGAGCAGGTATCTGCTAATCCACGCTATAGTGATCCCGATGGTTGTTTATCTTGTCATGCTTATGAAGGTTTAAGTTTTATTGATGAGCAAGGAGTGTTGCGCAGTGCTACTATCGACAGCAGTCATTATGCAAGTTCTTTGCATGGTAGTGTGCCTTGTAAGGATTGCCACCGTGAAGTCATTAACTATCCGCATAAAGTTGAAAATACTGAAGTAGATTGTAGCGAATCCTGTCATGTTGAGGAGCCTTCAGAAGGGGTAAAATATACGCATGATCCCATTCATAAAGAAATGGATAAGTCAGTGCATTCAGGTGGATGGTATAAAGGCTTAACTGGCGGCAATCGTCTAGAAGAAATAGAAACAGAGCAAGACCCTTCTTGTCGGCGCTGCCACAGTAATACGCTGTATATTCCTGAAGCCCAACTAGAAAAATTTAAAGAAGATTTCGATCATGCTGAAACGGAATGCGGTAATTGTCACCAAGGTAAAGCATGGATGGGACAGTTTGGCGGGCATATTTTACGCCGGTTAATTGGTCGCCGTTGGAATAATCAAGAAAATAATCAAATGTGTATTGATTGTCACGGGGATCATGAAAAAATGCGTGATGTTAAGCAGGAAGATCCAGAGACTTTAGAGGAGCATCCTCCTAGTGACAGGTTTGTTTATAGCACCGATACTTATGCAAAAACCTTACATGGGCGTTTAATTGCAGATGATTCTGCTTATGGAGCATCCTGTATAGACTGCCATGCTCCTTTAGCTTGGAAACATGATATTCGCTCTTATACTGATTCTGAATCAGCATCACATCCTGATAATTTACCTGAAACCTGTGGCCAGTCTGACTGTCATGGCTATACTAAAAAGCCGGGTAATGAGGGCTTTACTTTAACCGATATGCATAATCTGACCTTGGTAAATTTAGCGGACTTTAAACAACCTCTTGAAGAGGAATCTTTACGTGGTTCAGCTTGGTTTTGGAGTATTTGGCCCTTATTGTTATTTGGTGTTATTTTTATTGTGGGCAGTTTTATTTGGTGGTTACTTTACCGTAATACCAAAAAAATTATACCTATAGTGGGAGGGGATCGTTTTGAGCGCGTCATGGTTGGACGTAAAGGAAAAGCTGGACGTAAAAAAGCTGTAGTAAAAAAACCAGCGGTGAAAAGAGACGCTAAGCCCAAGTCGGAGGTTAAAGAGACGAAGGCGGCAGTAAAGCCTGATTCAAGTGAGCCCATAGTGGAAAAAGACAAGCCAGTCATGCCTGATAAAGCTGAGACAGACATATCGAAAGTTGATAATGATACTAATAATAAAGGTGCTTAATATGACTCGTTTATTCATTATTCTATTATGTAGTAGCCTTTATTCTTGGGCACATGCGGAAGGCTTATATTTGCAAATGCTCAATAATACACAGCCGTCTTCTGAACAAATTCAGAAGTCACTTAAGAAAGTAGAAGAGCATAAGGATATTGCTTTACGTGAGGATTTAGAAGTTCCTCCCTTTCATAAGCGGAATAAACAAATACCATCTTTGGGGCATAGTTTTTGTACGACTTGTCACCTGAGTCCACCGCATACTAAAAGTGTGCGTAGCCGAACTTTTATGAATATGCATACACAATATATAGCCTGTGAGACGTGTCATTTTCGACCTGAAGCGGTGCAACTGAGTTATCAATGGCAAGATACACGAGATGGTAGCTTGGTACAGGCGCGCCCAGAATTATTTCGTGTGCAGAAACCCGTAAAAAAGACCACCCAGTCAATACAGCCTGATACTATGAAGCCTGAGCCTTTACCTTGGCAAGAGGCGAAAGCTAAAAAAATTAATCCATTTTATAAAGTCACTCCATTTTATCAACAACAAGCCGTTGTTTTAGGTCGTAATAATGCCTTTGCACAAGAAACTAAAAAGCTTTGGGAGAGTGGAGGGGTAAAGGAAAAAGCGGCACGTCGGGCTTTAATACATGCGCCTTTGTCTGAAAAAGGGCCGAAGTGCCAGGCTTGCCATAATGAAGAAAAAAGTTTGCTAGATTTAGCGACACTAGGTGCAACAGCCTATCAGATGGATAAGATACAAAATAATATTATTAGCCAGTTCTTTGCACGTTATAAAGATGAAAAGCAACAAATTCGGATTATGAGTTTATTGCGATGATTATGCGCTGTACATTTTTATTAATATTACTGGTATCGGTAAGTCTGGTCTCGGCTGCACAGCAGATTCCTATAGCAAAGAAAATAGATGTCTTACAGGCAAATTTTAACCAGCCAACGGATATTGCCAGTGATACGCAGGGGCAACTTTATGTCTTGGATGGCATGAATTCTAGGGTTGTTGTTTTATCAGCACTAGGACGTGTTCTTAGAGAAATCAAGGCAGAAAAGACTGAACATAGTTTTTATAAGGCGATGGCCTTAGCGATAGATAATGACATTATATATATTGCTAATTCAGGTAAGTATAAAATTAGCCGATTCTCTACTGCAGGACAATGGCTAAGTGATATTGCATTACTAGCACCAGAAAAGAAAACGGAGATGCCTGAGCCGGTCGCCCTACTCATTCGTGATCAAGAGTTAATTTATGCTGATCGCCGTTGGCATCGTATGTGTTTTATTGATTTATCTACTAATAAGCAAAGAGATTGTGTGGGTGAGCGTGGCGAAATGGCAGGTCAGTTTCAGTACCCTTTGCAAATTGCGCAGGATAGAGATGGCTATTTGAATGTCGTTGATGTATTAAATGCAAGAGTTCAGGTATTTAACCGCGCTGGACAGTATTATTCTCAAACAGGACGTTTTTCCTTGCAAGCGGTGTATCGGCCTAATGGAAATGCCTTTGATGTTCTGGATTTTCAGTATGTTAGTGATAGCTATTTAGGTACGATCAGCGTTTATCAGCAAGGCCGGTATTTAGGCTTATTACGTGGCAGTCAAGGAGAACTTGTACAGTTTAGTACGCCTGTCAGCTTGCATTACACTCCTAAGGGATATTTATATGTAGTTGATGCTCAAACCCATAAAGTACAAAAAATACAGCTTGATTATCGAACTTTAGAGCACTTACCGCCTAATATGGATGTCGTTTCGCGTAAAAATTGCGTGATGTGTCATTACAGTTGGGAAAGTGAGAGTGATAATAATAAATTACGCGATAGCCAAGAGGTATTACCTGTTAGCTCTTTGAATATGTGTTACAGCTGTCATCATGGTGTGGTATTTGATTCGCGTCAAGCCATTCCTCATGGCGAGCAGCACCCGACTGTTTATGATGACGATAAGGAAAAACAGGCACGGCATAAAAAATTGCCGCGAAAAGATAAAATACCTGAATTTTATCCGCATGATGCTATGACTAAAGAATTAACTTGTACCAGCTGTCATACACCGCATAGCGATAATGAAACTCAAATGACTTTATATGCAGATAATCACAATGCATGGTTACGAGGAACTGATTACGGTAGCGAGCAATGTGAAGCTTGTCATGAGAAAAACACCAAGCAATCTGGTCGAGAAAATATTAAGCAACATGGCGTAAATCATCCTTTAGGGGTGATTATGCGTAAGCCTGCAAGTAGCAAACCTAAACACTTAACGACTCAAGACCCATATTTACAAAAAGGTTTACCAGATAGTTTGCAAGCGGGGGGCGGGGCATTAGGTAAAAAGGATGAAATCGTTTGTCAGTCTTGTCATCAGGTTCATAATGGTAAAACTGAAAATCTGTTGACTCGAACAGATGAAAAAGGCGCCTTATGTGCCAGTTGTCATCAGCGCCAGGCGCCAAAAGATGCAAAGGCCGCACGTAAAGCAGGTGTGCATCCTGTTAATATTGAGATGGAAGAAGCTGTTGAATTTCGGGGGGAAAAAGTAAAAACAGTGCAATGTGATAGCTGTCATAGTGTGCATAATGGCACTTTAAATACAGCTTTATATCCCGATAAAATGAAAGATGCTGAAAAATTATGTGTGGCTTGTCATAAGCGACAACATGCTAAAGATGAAGAAGAGGCCGCTAAAAAAGGTATACACCCAATGAACCTTGAGTTGGACGAGGCAGTAGAAATTGCGGGTGTTAAGGTCAAAAAGATCGGCTGTTTGAGTTGTCATGCCGTGCACTCAGGTAAGCCTAATACACCGGCTTTATTGCAAGATCACCATAATGGTGAATTGTGTGAAAATTGCCATGAAGGCAAGCAGCGAGTTGTTGGTACTGATCATGATTTACGTGTGACCAGTAAGAAAACACAAAATCAACAAGAAGAAACGCCGCATCAATCGGGTGTTTGCGGCAGTTGCCATACCTTGCATCGCGGCGAAGCGAAAAGCCCCTTTTTATCGGCAACGATATTGAAAGAGGTGGAGTCGCGTGATAAAACCGCGCCAGGGTTAAAGCGTGATGAATTATGTTTGAATTGTCATCAAAAAGAAGGTGTGGCTAAAGAAAAAGTTATTGAGTTTTATGGTCATCCTTATAAAGATATGGTGTTATTTTCAGATGAAAAAGTGATGCCTTTAGTAGAAACCACCCATGAAAAAATAGCTGAATTTGGTGCAATTGCTTGCATTACTTGTCATGAACCTCATACTTGGGAGCCATTAAAGGGAGCTGCAGAAAAGTTGTATTCGGTATTAGACTATAAGCAGCAAGAAAATATTGAAGGCGATATTACTAATAGTTTTTTACGCCACAAGGGCGTGCAAGATACCTTTTGCGTCAGTTGTCATGGTATTGAGTCCTTACCAAAATATAAATATTATCACCATGAAGAGAAAGCGCGTTCCATTGGTGTCGATTATTTGCATTAGCGTTGTCTTATTCAGTCGAGGGGGTACAATACTCGCTTGAGCGTCATTATTCCTTCCCCTATTTTATTTAAGTCTAGAAGCTATGCTTGAGGTTAAAAATCTATTTTGTGAGCGTGATGAACGTGTGTTGTTTAGTCATCTGAGCTTTAGTATAAATTCTGGCGAAGTAGTGCAAATTGAAGGACAAAATGGCAGTGGTAAAACGACCTTGTTACGTATTTTATGTGGTTTGAGTGAAGCGTATGAAGGTGAGTTATTTTGGCAGAAAAAAGGTATGGCTGAAGTTCTCGATGATTATTTTAGGCAAATGCTTTATGTCGGACATTTAGCGGGAGTTAAATCAAGCTTAACAGCAGAAGAAAACTTAGCTTGGATGCAACAACTTGATCCTGCTTTGAATAAAGTGAATATTGCGGAGGCTTTAAAAAGTGTTGGCTTGTATGGCTTTGAAGATGTGCCATGCTATACCTTATCAGCTGGTCAGCAGCGTAGAGTAGGTTTAGCACGTTTATATTTAAGTACGGCACCGTTATGGATTCTTGATGAACCTTTTACGGCTTTAGATAAACAAGGGGTAGCTGAAAAAGAGGCGTTATTAGCACAACATGTTTTAAAAGGGGGCTCGGTGATTCTAACAACGCATCATGATTTAAATGTGCCAGGCCATAAGGTTCGACATATTAATTTAGATGAAGTGGCGCATTCATGAATTTTTTTATCGCGGCAGTACGTCGAGAGTTGATTTTAGCTTTACGCCGTCGTAGTGATATTGTTAATCCGTTGGCATTTTTCTTGATGGTTGCGGTTATGTTTCCTTTGGCAGTTAGTCCAGAGCCTAAGTTCTTAGCGCAAGTTGCCCCCGGGGTGATTTGGGTTGCAGCTTTGCTTGCATGTTTATTATCAGCTGACGGTATCTTTCGTAGTGATTTTGATGATGGCTCATTAGAGCAGATACTGGTTAGTCCACAGCCGTTGGTTTTAGTTGTTTTAGCTAAGGTATTAAGCCATTGGATTATTAGCGGCTTTTGTTTGGCGTTGATGTCACCTTTATTAGCGATGATGTTATTTTTGCCCAGTGAAGGCTTAGGCGCATTAATACTAAGTTTATTATTAGGTACGCCAACTTTAAGTTTGCTGGGAGCGATAGGTGCGGGTTTAACAGTGGGGTTACGTAAAGGTGGTATTTTAATCTCGCTGTTAATTTTGCCTTTATATATTCCGGTATTGATTTTTGGCGCAGGTACTGTACAAGCAGGGGCCATGGGCTTGCCGATAGCGGGTTATTTGGCATTGTTAGGGGCTTTGTTGGTGTTAAGTATGATGTTAGCACCCTTTGCTATTGCCGCAGCGTTGAAAATTAGTGTACGAGGTTAGGTATGAGTCAATTACATGAGCAAGATTTTTATGCGTGGACACAACAGCAAGTATATTTGTTAAAGGATGAAAAACTTGATGAGATTGATGTTGCGGCGTTAATTGAGGAGCTGGAAAGTATGGGGGCTCGGGAAAAGCGAGAGTTACTGAGTAGGCTAGAGGTGCTATTAATGCACTTGTTAAAATGGCAATATCAGCCAGAGCAGCAAGGAAAATCATGGGAATTTACCATTCAGGAACAAAGAAGTCGTATAAAGGATCATTTTTCTGAAAACCCAAGTTTAACGAATCCAGAAACTTTAGAGTTAGGGCTAATAAAAGCTTATGCCTATGCTGTTAGAAAAGCGGTTTATGAAACTGGGTTTAAGGAATCGCACTTCCCAAAAGACTGTCCGTACAGCTTAGAGCAAATCTTAGATATCAATTTTTACCCGAATATGGATGATGATGAAAATTAAATTACCTCAATGGTTTTACCAATTAGCTTCACCGCGTTGGTTTTATGAATTTAGCGGTAAATTATTACCGTGGTTTTCTATTGCAGCCTTTATTTTATTAATGACAGGTTCAGTGTGGGGGTTGGCTTTTGCACCTGAAGACTACCAGCAAGGTAATAGTTTTCGTATTATTTATGTGCATGTGCCAGCGTCTATTTTAGCGCAATCTTGTTATATGCTGATGGCAATAGCAGGAGCAATAGGTTTGATTTGGAAAATTAAGATGGCGCATGTCGTGGCTAAGTCTTGCGCGAGCTTTGGAGCTTCAATTGCTATTATGTCTTTAGCGACAGGAGCAATCTGGGGTAAGCCAACGTGGGGTGCTTGGTGGGTGTGGGATGCGCGTTTAACGGCTATGCTGGTGCTATTCTTTTTATATGTGGGAGTTATCGCTTTGCATTCTGCCTTTGAAAATACTCAAAGTGCTGATAAAGCTTCAGCGATTTTATCATTGGTTGGCTTGGTGAATATTCCCATTATTAAATACTCAGTGGAATGGTGGAATACTTTGCATCAAGGAGCGACCTTTAAAGTCACAGAAAAGCCTGCTATGCCACCGGAAATGTGGATACCACTATTAATTATGGTGCTGGGTTTTTATTGTTTTTTTGCGGTGATTTTAATGCAACGTGCGCGCATTGAAGTGCTGCAACGAGAAAAGAAAGCAGGCTGGGTGCAAGAGATTATTAAACAGAATTAACAACAAGGGAAATCAGATGGGACATTTTGCTACTTTTGCCGATTTTTTACAAATGGGCAAACACGGGCTGTATGTTTGGCTCAGCTACGGTATAGCATTCGGTATCTTCGCTTATAATATCGTGTCAGTAGCACTGGCTAAACGTCAATTTTTTAATAAAGCAAAGCGTCAAGCGCGACGTGAAGAAATAAAATCATGACTCCAAAAAGACAAAAACGCTTATATATCATTTTAGCCATCGTTTTCGGTACATCTTTAGCTGTTGGCTTAACTATGTATGCTTTAAACCAAAATATTAATCTATTTTATTCTGCTTCTCAGATTGCCAATGGTGAAGCACCGACTGATGCACGTATGCGCGTAGGGGGTATGGTGGTCGATGGTAGTCTCAAACGCTCTACCGATTCTCTGCGTGTTAGTTTTGAATTAACAGATTATGAAAATACAGTGAAAGTTGTTTTTACTGGGATTCTTCCTGATTTGTTCCGTGAAGGGCAGGGCATTATTGCACAAGGAAAAATGGATGCGCAGGGTGTGTTCCAAGCTGATGAAGTGTTAGCTAAGCATGATGAAAACTATATGCCACCGGAAATTGCTGAAAGTATGAAAGCTAAAAAAGAGGTAGCACAATGATTCCAGAGTTAGGCGAATTTGCGCTAATTTTAGCGCTAGGTTTTTCATTTATATTAGCGACCATTCCTTTATATGGTGCGGCGACTTTAAATGCTTTATGGATGGATTACGCGAAACCTTTAGCGAAAGCACAGTTTACATTTTTGTTAATTAGTTTTATGTGTTTGGCTTATGCCTTTGCCAATGATGATTTTTCTGTGCAATACGTAGCGAATCATTCTAATAGCCAGTTACCCATGCAATTTAAGCTCAGTGCTATTTGGGGTGGGCATGAAGGGTCGTTATTGCTTTGGGCGTTTATTTTAAGTGGCTGGACTTTAGCAGTAAGTTTATTTAGTCGTGGATTGCCTTTGGATATGCTGGCGCGCGTTTTAGGTGTAATGGGTATTATCGCGACTGGCTTTATTTCTTTTTTACTGTGGACTTCTAGTCCGTTTTTGCGCTATTTACCACGGTTTCCCGCTGATGGAGCAGATTTAAACCCATTACTTCAAGATTTTGGTTTAATCGTACATCCGCCGATGTTATATATGGGCTATGTGGGGTTTTCCGTGGCTTTTGCATTTGCGATTGCAGCGCTATTATCAGGTCGTTTAGATGCTGCATGGGCGCGTTGGTCTCGTCCTTGGACGAATATTGCTTGGGCATTTCTAGGTGCTGGGATTACGCTCGGTAGCTGGTGGGCCTATTACGAACTTGGCTGGGGCGGATGGTGGTTCTGGGATCCAGTTGAAAATGCTTCTTTAATGCCATGGTTAGTGGGTACGGCATTGATACATTCTTTAGCCGTAACAGAAAAACGTGGTGTGTTTAAAAGTTGGACTTTATTATTAGCCATTTTTGCTTTTTCATTGAGTTTACTCGGAACCTTTTTAGTGCGTTCGGGTGTATTAACTTCCGTTCATGCTTTTGCTAGTGATCCTGAACGTGGCTTTTTTATTCTCGTATTACTGTTATTAACGATCGGGGGCTCATTGACCTTATATGCGTTTAAAGCACCTAATGTTAAAAGTGAATCGAGTTTTGGTTGGTTGTCGCGTGAAATGTTGTTATTAATTAATAATGTTTTTTTAGTGGTGATGGCAATTACCGTTTTACTCGGAACCTTATATCCTTTATTAATTGATGCATTAGGTTCAGGTAAAATTTCTGTTGGACCCCCTTACTTTAATGCTTTATTTGTACCCATTATGAGTTTGTTAGCTTTATCCATGGGTATTTCAGGTGCAGCGCGTTGGCGACAAACGAGTATTTCAGGGTTAAAGAAACAATTACTTGTACCGGCAATCATCAGTTTAGTCGTTGGTCTTGTGTTTCCTTTTATCTATGGTGATGGCTTTAATTTTAGAGTATTTTTAGGCATTACGATCAGTACTTGGATTATTGCGACAACGGCTAAAGAATTTAAGGATAAATTTCGTAATACAAATTCGATTACTGCAAAATTAAGTCAATTAACACTAAGTTATTACGGCATGATGTTAGCGCATCTCGGTGTTGCAGTTGTGGCGATTGGTATTACTTTGGTTTCGACTTATAGTGAAGAGCGCGATATGCGTATGGCTCCTGGCGATAAGATTGAATTAGCGGATTATCAATTTGAATTTAAAGGAGCAAAAAAGGTAAAAGGTGCTAACTTTACAGCCGATGAAGGCACAATAGTGATAACCCTAGAGGGCGAGCCTGTAGTGACTTTATATCCGCAAAAGCGCCATTATACCGTGAAGCGCTCGATGATGACCGAAGCCTCGATTGATCCAGGCCTCTTTAGGGACTTATACCTTGCCATGGGTGAGCCTTTAGGTAATGACGGTGCGTGGGCAATTCGCGTGCATTACAAGCCATATGTGCGCTGGTTGTGGTTGGGTGGTTTGTTAATGGCCTTAGGTGGTTTGTTAACGGTCTTTGATAAACGCTATCGTAGTAAATCATCATCTGAGGTGGCTCATGCCTAGATTATTATTATTTATTCCATTGGCATTATTTATTGCTCTGTCTTTTTTCTTATGGAAAGGGCTCAGTATTGATCCACGTAAACTGCCCTCGGCTTTAATTGATAAGCCTTTTCCCGAGTTTCAGGTCGCGGCTTTATTGCAGCCTGAGCGCATGTTAAGTAAAGCAGATTTTGTCGGTAAGCCTGTGTTAGTAAATGTTTGGGCAACATGGTGTCCTTCATGTCGCCAAGAGCATGAACAATTACTGCGTATTGCTCAAGATAATAAAATTGATATTATCGGCTTAAATTATAAAGATGAGCGTGCTGCTGCGACTAACTGGTTGCGTCAACTCGGTAATCCTTATCTATTTAATATTTATGACGAAGCGGGTATGTTGGGTTTAGATTTGGGAGTTTATGGTGCGCCTGAAACTTATTTATTGGATGCGCAAGGGGTGGTTCGTCATCGTCATGTTGGCGTGGTCACAGCGCAAACATGGGTAGAGTTACAGGCAATGATTCAGGCTTTAGGAGTCAAGCAATAATGTTACGATTTTTTATAATAGCTTTGTTATCGATAACAAGTGTTTATGCTGCCATTGATACTTATGAGTTTAAAGATAAGGATAAAGAATTACGCTTCCATAAGTTAAGTGCGGATATGCGCTGCCCTAAATGTCAGAACCAAAATCTAGCGGATTCTAATGCCGCGATTGCAACAGACTTGAAACAAAAGATTTACTTAATGCTGGAAGCTGATAAAAGCGATGTGGAAATTGTCGATTATATGGTTGAGCGTTATGGTGATTTTGTTTTGTATGAGCCGCGATTTAATGCCCAAAATGCCGTGCTATGGTTAGGGCCTGGTGTATTGTTGCTATTGGGTTTAATAACCATCATTTGGTTAACACGTAGGCGCGATAATAAGAATGACGAAAATTCAGAATCTCGCCCAGAATTAGATGCTAAACAGCAAAAACAATTACAACAAGTCTTAAACAAAGGTAAAAAATAATGAGTAGTTTATGGATGGGTTTTGCTGTTTTATTGCTAATAGCAACGTTGTTTTTGTTATTGCCTTTGCTAAAGAAAAGAAAAACAGATGAAGTGGCCGGCTCAGATGTACAGCAAGATAATGTGCTTATTTTTCGAGATCGTTTGGCGGAGTTAGATGCAGAAAAAGAGCAGGGTACTTTAGAGGAGGAAGCTTATCAGGCTTTGAAGGCTGAATTAGAAAAATCATTACTACAAGATGTAGCGGGTAAACAGCAGTTAGAATATAAAAATCAGCCCTTACAAGTGCAACAAGCTGTGCTTATTTTTGGGATAGTGCTGGTACTTATGATTTCCAGTGTTGCTGTTTATTTGCATTTAGGGCGTAGTGATGATTATGCCGATTATTTGGCGTTAAAAGAGCAAGGTGAAACAGTACAAGCCAGTGGGGATGCATCACAGAAAAAAGCACCAGATTTTGCTACAGCGGTAAAAATGCTAAAGAAAAAATTAGCCGAAAATCCTGATGATTTTGATAAATATATTTTGCTGGCTAATAGTTATGCTGCAATGGGACAGTTTAAAGAATCCGCTGACGTTTATGCAACTTTAGTGAAACGCATCGGGCCAGATAATAAAGATTATGCTGCAGCAAAAGGCTCTTATGCTCAAGCTTTATTTCAAGCGCAAGGCGAGCAATTTACTGAAGAGGTGAATGCTGCTATAGAGCAAGCTTTGGTCGCTGATGCACAGGAAAGTACAGCATTAATACTCAAAGGTATTCAAGCCTATATGCAGGCAGAGTATGCTCAAGCGATTGAGTTTTGGCAGCAGGCAAAAGTTAAAGCAGGCACAATGCAAACACAGCGATTTATAGAGCCTGCGATTGCAGATGCACGGTCTAAAGCAGGAGTGCCACTTGCAGAGGCAGTCGCTGTTGTGGCAAAGCCAACGCAACCAGTTGCTAATGGTGCGGCACAAATTATTGTTAATATTTCTTTAGCCCCTGAATTACAAGCTAAGGTTAGCCCTGAGCATACTGTCTTTGTTTTTGCTCGTGCTGTAGGCGGACGTATGCCATTGGCGATAGAGCGCATACAGGTGAAAGATTTACCTAAGCGGATTGTGTTAGACGATAGCAAAGCCGCCATGCCAACGGCGACCCTATCAACGGTTGAGCAAGTTGATATTATTGCGCGTGTCTCTTTAAGTGGTACGCCAAGGCCGCAAGCAGGTGATTTATTTGTACAGCTAGATCAAGTAAAAGTGAATGCAGGTAAAGAATTGAACTTAGTTATTAATCAGGTTCAACCATAAAGAAATTTTGATAATTTCGAGGTAAGTATGGCAACGGAATTACATGAGAAATTAATTAGTGTAGATGAATATTTACATGATGAGTTAGTGCGTGACATAAAATACGAGCTTGTTGATGGAGCTATTTATGCAATGGCGGGCGCCAGCGCAAACCATGAACGTATTTCAGGTAATGTTGCAGCTGAATTTAGAAGCCACTTAAAAAAAACACCCTGTGAGTCTTTTTCTTCTGATATGAAAGTCAAAGTCGGCTCACGGTTTTTTTATCCCGATGTGCTCGTAGATTGTCATTTTGATGAGTCAAAGCCTTACTATACTGAGTCACCCGTTATCATTGTCGAAGTGTTATCCAAATCTACCCGACGCATGGATGAAACAATTAAGCTTATGTCTTATATCAACATCCCTAGCTTGCAAGAGTATGTATTAATTGAGCAAGATTTTGTCGATATCGAAGTCGTCAGAAGAAGCGAAGGCTGGCAACCAAGACATTATTTTTTAGGTGATCAAGTTCATTTTGAAGCGATTAATTTAACCTTATCGGTGGAAGAAATTTATTCTCGCGTAAAAAATGAAGATATGTTCGAGTTTTTAGTGCAAAAAAATGACTAAGTTTTTAGTTTGATAAACATAAAAAAGCCCATCAATGATGGGCTTTTTTGTGCGGTAAAACCAAGGCTTAAAGCTTAGTTTTTAGCTTTATCAACGATTTGATTTGCTGCAATCCAAGGCATCATCGCACGTAATTTAGCACCTGTTACTTCAATTGGATGCTCGGCATTTAAACGACGTTTTGCGGTCATTTCTGGATAGTTAGTCATACCTTCTAAGATAAATTTCTTAGCATATTCACCATTTTGGATGCTAGCTAATGCTTCACGCATAGCATAACGGCTTTCTTCATTGATGATTTTTGGCCCCGTTACGTATTCGCCATATTCTGCATTGTTAGAAATTGAGTAGTTCATGTTTGCGATACCGCCTTCAAACATTAAGTCTACAATCAATTTTAATTCGTGCAAACATTCGAAATAAGCCATTTCTGGCTCATAGCCTGCTTCTACTAAAGTTTCGAAGCCCATTTTAACTAGCTCAACCGCACCACCGCATAAAACAGCTTGCTCACCGAATAGGTCGGTTTCTGTTTCTGCACGGAAAGTTGTTTCGATAATACCTGAACGACCACCACCGATAGCAGAAGCGTAAGATAAGCAAATTTCTTTCGCTGTACCTGAAGCATCTTGATGGATTGCGATTAAATCAGGAACACCGCCACCGCGAACAAATTCAGAACGTACTGTATGGCCAGGTGCTTTAGGTGCAATCATGATCACATCTAAATCAGCGCGAGGCACTACTTGGTTGTAAAGAATAGCAAAACCATGTGCGAAAGCTAATGCTGCGCCTTGTTTTATGTTTGGTTCAATCTCTTCTTTATATAGTTGGGATTGAAATTCATCCGGCGTTAGAATCATAACTACGTCAGCACTAGCAACGGCTGCGGCTACGTCTGTTACTTTTAGCCCATGAGCTTCTGCTTTGGCAACTGAGCTAGAGTTGGCGCGTAAGCCAACAATAACATCAACGCCTGAATCTTGTAGGTTATTTGCATGTGCATGACCTTGTGAACCGTAACCAATGATAGCTACTTTCTTGCCTTTGATTACATTAAGGTCCGCGTCTTTATCGTAATAAACTTGCATGTGATTTCCTGTTTTTAGTAAATAGTTATTTTTCAATATAGTGCTGATAAGGTCTGATGCGCGACCAGAGGATAGGAGTTAATTCACCCCTCGCTTACTTGGCAATATGTGTTGATTAGGATAAAGGCTTTACAAATGTAAGCCTTTTTCACCGCGCGATAGACCTGTTGGGCCAGAGCGTACGGTTTCGATAATATTGTTTTCATCAAGTGCCGCGACGAAGGCATCAAGCTTATCTGATGGGCCGGTCATTTCAATTACATAGCTATTGTTAGTAACATCAATGATTTTACCGCGAAAAATGTCTGCAAGGCGCTTGATCTCTTCGCGTGATTCTTTGCACGTTTTTACTTTTACGAGCATTAGTTCGCGTTCAACATGTGTTGTTTCGGCGAGATCAATTAATTTAACGATATCAATTAATTTGTTAAGTTGCTTGGTAATCTGTTCAATAATATCATCAGTACCGCGGGTAACCAAAGTCATACGGGACAAGGACGGGTCTTCAGTCGGTGCGACGGTTAAAGACTCGATATTATAGCCGCGCGCTGAAAACAAACCAGCAACACGCGATAATGCGCCTGCTTCATTTTCTATTAGGATAGAGATAATATGTCTCATTATGCTAACTCCCTGTTGATAGGTGTCCCAGGTGCTACGCGTAAAGTCATCTCTTGATGGCCTTTGCCTGATTCAATCATTGGGTAAACGTTTTCTGTTCTATCAGTCAAAATATCTAAGAAAACAGTACGATCTTTCATGGCAAACGCTTTCTCTAGTGCAGGTTTAACATCTTCTGGCTTTTCTACACGTATACCTACGTGACCATAAGCTTCTGCTAATTTAACGAAATCCGGAATGGTATCCATATAAGACTGGGAATAGCGGCTTTCGTAGCTAAATTCCTGCCACTGGCGAACCATGCCCATATAGCGATTATTTAAGTTAATAATTTTAATTGCTGTGTTGTATTGTAATGCAGTAGAAAGCTCTTGTATGCACATCTGAATACTCGCTTCACCTGTTACACAGGCAACATCTGCTTCTGGATGCGCTAACTTTACACCGATAGCAGCGGGCAAGCCAAATCCCATTGTGCCTAAGCCACCTGAGTTGATCCAGCGGCGAGGTTTATCAAAAGGATAAAATTGCGCTGCAAACATTTGGTGCTGACCAACATCAGAGGTAATAAATGCATCGCCTTTGGTTACTTCGTGTAGCTGTTCAATAACTGCTTGTGGTTTAATTAATTCACTGTCTCGGTCGAATTCTAGGCAGTTAATTGAGCGCCATTGGTCAATACGGCTCCACCAGGCTTCAAGCGCGTTTTTAGAGGGTTTCTTTTTTTGTTCTTTTAGCAATTCAAGCATTTGCTTTAGTACGATCTTAACATCGCCTACTATCGGGACATCAACTTTAACTGTCTTGGAAATGGAGGCTGGGTCAATATCAATATGAATAATGGTTGCATGCGGGCAGAATTCTGCTAATTTTCCGGTTACTCGGTCATCAAAGCGTACGCCGATGGCTAAAATGACATCACTTTCGTGCATTGTTAGATTAGACTCATAGGTGCCGTGCATACCTAGCATGCCGATGAATTGTTTGTCGCTGGCAGGGTAAGCTCCTAGACCCATTAAAGTTTGAGTAATAGGGAAATTAAGTGAGCGTGTTAGCTCTCTTAATTCTTCACTTGCTTCCCCTAAAACGACACCGCCACCCGAATAAATAACAGGGCGTTTAGCATTTAATAATAAATCAATTGCTTTCTTAATTTGTCTTGGATGACCTTTTGTCGCAGGACTATAAGAACGCATTTTAATTTTCTTGGGGTATTTGTAGGGAACCAAAATATTTGGATCAGTAATATCCTTAGGAATATCAATGACAACTGGTCCTGGTCGACCTGTTGTTGCCACGTAGAAAGCTTTTTTCATCGTTTCTGCAATATCGTTAACATCTTTAACTAAAAAGTTATGTTTAACGCAAGGGCGAGTAATGCCGACCATATCAACTTCTTGGAAAGCATCACTGCCAATGACTGCAGTTGGAACTTGCCCCGAAATAACAATCATTGGGATAGAGTCCATATAGGCTGTGGCAATGCCGGTAACAGCATTTGTAGCACCTGGACCTGATGTTACTAAGACTACGCCAGGTTTGCCTGTGGCTCGCGCATAAGCATCAGCTGCATGAGTTGCAGCTTGTTCATGCCTGACTAATATATGTTTGACCTCTTCCTGATGGAAAATTGCATCATATAAATGTAATACTGCGCCACCAGGATACCCGAAAAGATACTCTACACCTTCATCTTTAAGGCACTGAACGACAATCTGCCCACCACTGAGTTCCACTTTATAAAACCTCTTAAATAATAAGAATACACTGTATATTGAGGTGCTTGAAATAAGCTCGCTTGCAATACACTTCAGACTTAAAGGCAGCTACAGGCATGAAATGCATGTGATCTGCTTATTTCTACTCTTGCCCTTATTAAAGTTAAAAGAGGTTATTTGAGTAGAAAATAGACTTTAAGTAATAAAAATCTGTCCAAAATAGCGGAAAATAGCTATTTCGTCAAGAATTACATTTGTTATCATTGAACTATAAAATTTATTAAAAACAGACTATCCTTATATACTAAGTGTAAGCGTAGCGATAAGGAAATGGAAATGCAGCAGAATAGAAAAGATTATCGGAAAAAATTTACCTCAACAGGTGTTATGTTTCTTGCTGGCGAGTTATTGAGCTTTGTTAGTTATGATGTCTCTGTTAAAGGCGTACAAATAGAGCTAGTTCCAGTTAACGGTGTCCGCAACAATACATAAGATGGTAGACATACATCAAATCTATGGGTGATAATAAGTTTCCTAAGGCGCGCCATCCTACCTCATGAAACACTTGGGACTCCTGTCGCCAAATATTCATTCACATACGGAGCGAATTGGATAAGCCCCAGTACGCCCTGCGTCCGCTTCAACTTCGCACAAAAGCCGCT
>NZ_FQTQ01000096.1 GCF_900128525.1 methanotrophic endosymbiont of Bathymodiolus puteoserpentis (Logatchev) | reverse complement strand
CGCATCTGCGCTTCAATTTCTTTTGAGTAAGGTTTTATCTTGGGTCGATTTTAAATAAAGTTTATGAGTTGCATCATTATAATTCTTAAATTGAACTTGCCTAAATTAATTTGTGCTCATTCCTAACTAAGGCGATAATTGACTTTATTGTAACTCTATTACTTTATAAATAAGCTTTTCCCTTGATAAAGCGCGAATATAAACAATAGCAATATTAGTCTCTTTCTTCAGTATAACTTCTGTACCTTGTTGTCCGCTGCTCACTATACCAACAGGACTAATAAGTAATCGCCCATTATCGGGAATAGGAAAATGAGCCACTTGTACTTGTTTAGGTAAAGTCTCCCATCCACGAGTATCAGCAGTATTAAACAGATATTTAAACATCCCTGTTAATATTAATGCGCCCAACTCAGCCCCGTTATTTGACTGATTAGATCGGCGTGCTGCTTGCACAGCGGCATAACTAGCCATTTCTTTTGCTAAGGTAGAAACAACCAGCCGAGTTACCATCGTTGGCAGTTTACTATGGTACTCCTGTGACATAATGGCATCAAAATCTGCGAGCAACTCAGTTGTAACAGATGCTTGTTGATTATGAAATTTATAAGCAATATCCAAGCCTTGCAATTGAGCAGTAAAATATTCATACCGAGGAAAAGCTATTCCCGTATAACCGACATAGGGCAGAATCAATTGAAATTTCTCTTGCTTTAACGCGGGCGCACGTCCATTAAATAAGAGTACGTACACTATTTTATTATTAAGCGGGTAAGAAAAAGGCTTAACATTCGCTATCTTCGCTGGAATTTCACTCCCGATTCGCTGTGCCACTGTCACATAATCGCTTTGAATCAATTTATTATTCGGGATCATTTTATAGAGGTTACGAAAATCCACTAAGGCTTCCCCATAGTTATTTTCTAATAAATACCCTATCGCTGAAAAATAACTAACAAACGGATTACCTAAATTCCCATATAGCTTATTTGCTTTAGCCTCTGATACGACATAAGCTTCATTTACCACAGGATTTTTAACAATAGAGCTGAATGACACCGTGGTATTTTGATTACCAAGAGATCGACTTTTCTGCTGATTTTTAAGATTATACTCTGCGATCTCTTGCTCACCAGCCCGAAGCTCATCAGCAAATTTTCTGACAACTTTCTGTTGTGCCTCCCTCATCCTACGTAACTCAACATAAGCACCAGACACATCATTGATAGCAAAATAATTGAGTGCTTTATAAGCATTGAGCATCACACGATCCAAATACATACCACGATAAGGCAAGGCATTCGCATTAGTGATTGCCGAGCCTATTTCTGCCCCTATATCTCGTGCAGTGATAACAGCTCTCTTATCAAACGCTTGAATTAGACTTTCTGATTGCTCGAATAACTGGAGGCTTTTTTGGTATTGACTCGCCGTATAATTTGCGACGCCAGCATCTAAAAGCCACACTAACTCATCCCCTGTCCCTGCTCGATCAGCACTTTTTTCGCTTAACTCAAGTGCAGCACGTGAAATATCCCCCGAATAATAAACATCCATATACGGCTTTTTTTGCTTTCTCGCATCAATAATAGAAGAGCACCCAGACACCAGAATAAAACCGGCCGCCCACAAACTCGCTCTTTTTAATGATAGATAAAAATATTTATACATAAGGTCAGAAATTATTCTGTATTTTAAGCCACCCTATACCCATGATGGTTTGAGATTTGTTCTACAGCACAAACGCCACCTCCAAAAGCATTGGTATTTACGCAATTTTTGACATTAAAACAAATAAATTACAAGTCAGAATACTGGATATGATGGGGCTGGATAAAAAAATTAAAGTTTTAAATTATGCCCCCTCTTATTCAGTTCTCTCTCTGAAAACATGAAAGGGCTTAACATTAAAGCTACCAACCAGGCATTACTCTAGGGTAAGCAGCATCAGTGCCCCCCCTAATGGTCTTTTGTAATCGACAAATATCGCCTATACCAATGTGCCTAGCTCCTGAGATTATTTTTGCTCTACTCAGTTTCGTTGCAACTGACATAACTTCAATCATACCTACTTGAATTTCTGCACCCCCTAATAGCTCTCCTGTATCAACATCTGTTATGGCTTCGCCCTGCTTCAGCACCAAATAATACTGGCCAACTTCAATTCCCGCACCACTACCTCGATTTAATATCACTTCATTATTAGAAACCTTATTAACCTTAATAGGATATATTCCCGCAAGAATAGCATTGCCCACTTCAGTTGCCGTGCGAGTAAAGAGTAAATCTTTATAATCTGCTGCGGTCCAATATCTTCTCTCTAACGCAGGAATATCACGACGTACTTCATCACTTCTTAATTTATTAATCACCTGATCAGCTAAAACAATTTTCCCTGTACTGCTCTGCAAAATTTGAAATTGAATTTTAAAAGTAGTCACCAACCTTGGCCTAGTTTCACCCGTAATTGCGATATTTTGACTAACTGCAGCCGTTTCTAAGCGATTAATAACGCCCGTAACAAGATAATCTGCAACCAATAACTTAGCCATCATTTCTATCTGCCCTGGTAGCGCCCATTCTGACTCAGTCAAACGATTTTCATCCATGACTTTGCCAATTTGCGTACGACTAAGCATATTAAACTTTCTTGACTTAGCCAAAAACTCGATTAATTGATTGGAAAACTCGCGCTCAGCCATCGTTCGCGTTACTCTCATCTCGCCAATACTCATAGTGTCGATAACAGGACTAAGCTGAAAAGGTAAAACAGCCATAGTCGGCTGCTTTGCAGGTGTCGCCCATAAAACTTCAGCACATAAAAATCCCACCAATAAAATGATGATTTTCTGCATAATATATCCCCTTATTACTTACTATTAATTGATGTCAAAACACGCCCTCCCGGACAGAGAAAACTCTCAAGCGATTATTTAACCTCTTTACAAATAATGATGCCAACATGAAATAACCATAAGATGTATTTCTGTAATAGCAGAAATAAGTCTATACGTATCCCACGTTTAGTTACTCGAAATATTAAGGTCAACACAAAAACTAGCGGCATCACAAGCGATGTGGGGCAGACACAATTGAAATACACCAGCCTTTGATTATAGTATAAAATGAAAATCAAGCTGAACATTCCATATTAACTGAAAAAATCTAATCTTATATAAACACACTATGTACGACTACTTAGCGCTGATCTTTAATATTTGTTTGTTTAAAAAAAAACCACAAGATATTCCTTATTCGCAAGCTACCTTACGATTCTCTCTTATCGGCTACGCCATTATCAGCTTTATGCTTATACAGATGTCGGTTAATGATCTAAATGCCCTACTGCAAGTAGCTGTAGAACTTATTATTATCCTAGGCTTTTCCAACTTAGCACTAAGCATTGCTAAAAAACGCCAGCGTTTTGTACAAACGACTTGCGCTTTACTCGGCACCGATGCCTTGATCAGCCTTTGTGCCGCACCAGTCATTGCCACATTGAGCATTAGCCCAAACAATGGGCTAGCTCTGTTAGCTATTATTAGCTTAATAATATGGCATTGGCTTATTACTGCGCATATTATTCGCCATGCCTTGAGCCAATCCTTTTCCTTTGCTTTAGGCATTGCTTTTTTATATATCTTTAGCGCATATCAGATTATGGGCGTATTATTTCCAACAATGAACCCGACAAATTAGGAGAGCTTTCATGAACAACTATCAACATATTCTATTAGCTGCCGATTTTTCTGAACATGGCGAAACTGTCGCCCAAAAAGCGCACTATTTGGCCACAAAATATAATGCTAAATTGAGTGTTATTCATATAGTGGACTACCTACCTATAACTGATGCTGCTTATGGTCCCGTCATTCCCTTCGACCTTGATTTAAACGAAGAGCTAATGAATACAGCCAAGAAACGTTTGGCTGATATGGCTAAAAAACTAAGTATACCCGCAGATCGACAATTTTTAGAAATGGGGAGCACGGCCATAGAAATTGTAGAAACTGCTGAAGAACAACATGCCGACCTTATTGTTGTAGGTTCTCATGGAAGACATGGCTTAGCCTTATTGCTCGGCTCAACCGCTAACGGTGTTTTACACCATGCAAAATGCGATGTTTTAGCCGTTCGCCTGCAAGGAGGTTAAATTTATGCAACACCTTATTTTAGGCGGTGCTCGCTCAGGCAAAAGTCGTTATGCCGAACAACTTGCTCAAGCCAGTCATAAAGAAGTCATTTACATTGCGACAGGCACCGCCGATGATGAAGAAATGCGAGAACGCATAGAAAAACATCAGGCCGATCGACCTAGGTATTGGCAAACAATTGAAGAACCACTTTTGTTGGCTGATAAGTTGGCAGAATACGATAGCACACGACATTTCATATTAGTTGACTGTTTAACCTTATGGTTATCAAATATTCTATTTGACCCTCAAGGCGACTATCAGGAGGATATTTTTTTACAACAAAAACAAGCCTTTCTAGCGATATTACCCACGCTACAAGCTGACTTGGCTCTAGTGAGCAATGAAGTCGGTTCCGGTATTATTCCTATGCATAGCATGAGCCGCCGTTTTGTCGACGAAGCCGGGCGCTTACATCAACAGCTTGCACAAATTTGCCCACAAGTAACCCTGATCACTGCTGGACTAGCACAGCAGTTAAAACACTAATGAACTGGCTAACTCTCCCTATTGCCTCGCCTGATCAACGCTACCTATTGGCCGCGATCAGCCGCCAAAAACAACTAACAAAACCTGCCGGCTCTTTAGGTGAACTTGAACAAATTGCCATACGCCTTGCAGCTATGCAAGCCACTGATAAACCTAATATCGATAAGGTATGGATCAGTATTTTTGCAGCAGATCATGGTATCGCCGTGGCAGGTGTTTCCGCTTTCCCTCAAGCCGTTACCGCGGAAATGGTAAAAAACTTTGTATGCGGTGGCGCGGCAATTAGTGTGCTTGCACAGCAACACCAAGCTCACTTAGAAATTATTGATATAGGAGTTGCCTGCCAATTAACTGAACTAGCCATTATTCATCAGAAAATTGCCCTTGGTAGCGCTAACTGTCTAACTCAGTCAGCCATGACCGAAACGCAACTACACAGTGCACTACAAGCCGGTAAAGAAGCTATCACCAGAGCCTTAGATGGCAATAGTCAATTATTTATCGGCGGAGAAATGGGTATAGCTAATACTAGCAGCGCCACGGCTATTGCTTGTCATTTACTTAACCTAAGTGCAGAGCAATTGACCGGTGCAGGCACTGGACTGGATAGCTTAGGCATCCAACACAAAGCAGACATCATTCAACAAGCATTAGATAAGCATAAGGATATTAGCCCTATGCCGCTAACAGTATTACAGTATCTGGGTGGCTTTGAAATTGCTGCATTAACTGGTGCCTATATGGCCGCTGCTCAACAGCAACTGCCTATTTTAGTCGATGGCTTTATCTGTAGTGTTGCGGCTTTAGTAGCGGTGCGTATTAATCCCGATATAAAACCATGGTTAATATTTGCACATTGCTCTCAAGAGCAAGGTCATCAAATTATTTTAAATGCTTTGGAAGCAAAACCTTTATTAAATCTTAATATGCGCTTAGGTGAAGCTAGCGGCGCAGCTTTGGCAATTCCCTTATTACGTTCTGCCTGTGCATTACACACGCAGATGGCAACTTTTGAACAAGCTCAGGTTTCGCAAAATTAAAAATATAGGGCTAACTTTGTTCCATAATCTCATTCGTAACAAAACTCAGTTTAGGAATGTGTGGCTAATAAGTTCTGCTTTCCAAGACAACCACAGCAGAGCTATTGTCTTCATTTATAATGCCTGGTAAACAATATCATTGTGCGATAACCAACCAGCAATATGTTTTCCTATCGGATCAGAGTGCGTCCAATGAATAACTCCCCCCTTTTCATTCCATTCATATTCACCAAAAAACTCAATTCGATCACCAACAGACAAGTTCGAAACGCGTGGTGCTAAATCAATATTATGTGCGACTAACAATGTTTGCCCTGATACTAACTTAATAATAAAACGCTGATGCCGAGAACCTTGAAGATCATCAGCTAAAATTGCAATCACCTCACCCACGCCTTGAACCTGTACATCACTAAGACCGTCAGCAAACAACTCGGCTAAAACAGCATCACCTTCTGGCTCTAACTCAACATAATCTGAAATCTTACCCAGCTTTAATAGGCCGCCAAAAATGTCCCCATAAGCCCAAACTTGTCCATCTTTAGTGCCAAGATAATAACCACGCTCTGGATAGTATCGGACCAAATAAGCACCTAATTCATAAGTAGGCCCTTCTGCTTGGCTAAAAAATTCTGGGTAATTAATTTCTGCAAAATCAAACAACTTATTACTATCACTTAGATTATCAGCACTCGTGACAAAGGGAAATAATAAGCAAAAAAACAAAATGAATTTCATCGCTATTCCTTATGAAAATGATTAACCGCCTACCCACACACACAAATGCAAAGCGGACTAAAGTCTACCCTAGCTTTATGAACTCAAATCTCTTTCAAACCCAAAACATCTTGCATATCATACAGGCCATTTTTCTGTGACTCTAACCATACGGCAGCTCTTACCGCACCATTAGCAAAAGTCATACGACTCGTCGCTTTATGGGTAATTTCTACACGCTCGCCTTCATCAGCAAACATAACCGTATGTTCACCTACAATATCGCCCGCACGAATCGTAGAAAAGCCAATCGTTTTACGGTCACGCTCCCCAGTATCGCCTTCACGTCCATAAATAGCGCAATCTTTTAAATCGCGGCCCAAGGTATCAGCAATAACTTCACCCATACGTAAAGCAGTGCCTGATGGCGCATCGACTTTATGACGGTGATGCGCTTCAATCACTTCAATATCGGTATAGTCACCCATCACTTTTGCGGTCATTTCTAACAACTTTAGCGATAAGTTTACGCCTACACTCATATTAGGTGCGAGTACGATAGCGATATCTTTAGCGGCTGCAGCAATTTGCACTTTCTGCTCTTCAGAATAACCCGTTGTCCCAATTATAATCTGCTTACCCGCTAAACGACATAACTCTATGTACTGCATAGACGGCTCGGGACGGGTAAAATCAATCAGCACATCAAACTGATCTAAAACTTTGGATAAGTCATCTTGCACAGCAATATTAATTGCTCCAATACCTGCCAAGTCTCCTGCATCCTTACCTAAAGAGGCACTGCCAGGCCGAGTAACAGCAGCACTTAACTTGGTTTTATCTGCTAATTCTGCGGCTTTAATCAAGCATAAGCCCATACGTCCTGAAGCACCAACGACTGCAACTCTTATCATCTTGATTATCCTGTTAATTTATCAATAAAACTTTTCACACCACCTATCCAAGTGTGCTCTTGAGGGCTATGCTTCTTGCCACCCCCCGTTAGTGAATCACGGAATTGCTCGAGCAATGCAGTTTGCTCTTTAGTCAATTTCACAGGAGTTTCAATTTGCACACGACACATCAAGTCACCGACCGCACCACCCCGCACAGGCTTTACGCCTTTGCCACGTAATCTAAATAACTTACCTGTTTGCGTTTCTGCTGGTATTTTTAATTTCACTTTCCCCGTTAAGGTAGGCACTTCCAACTCGCCACCTAAACAAGCAACAGGGATACTAATCGGTACTTCACAATATAAATTAGCACCATCACGAGTAAAAATCGGGTGATCTTTTACTTGTATTTGTACATACAAATCCCCCGATGGTCCACCCTGAGCACCCGCTTCACCTTCACCTCCTAGACGAATACGGTCTCCAGTATCAACCCCTTCAGGTACTTTAACAGATAAAGTTTTATTTTCTTGTATGCGACCTTGGCCGTGACACTTACGACAAGGGTCTTTAATTTGTTGGCCAGCACCCTGACAGGTTGGGCAGGTCTGCTGCACAGAGAAGAAACCCTGCTGCATTCTAACTTGGCCATGTCCTTGACAGGTTGTACAAGTCACAGGGCTAGAGCCTTTTTTCGCACCTGTGCCGCTACATTCACTACAAGTTGCTAGTACAGGTACACGGATTTTAGCTTCTGTGCCTGCTACGGCCTCTTCTAGGGTTAATTCTAAGTTATAACGTAAATCTGCCCCACGTTGCACACTGCTACGCTGGCGACCACCACCGCCTCCCCCGAAAATATCACCAAAGACATCGCCGAAAATATCGCCAAACCCTTCAGCACCGCCACCACCAAAACCACCACCCCGGGAGCCATCAACACCGGCATGACCGAACTGATCATAGGCAGAACGTTTTTGTGCATCCGATAAGATTTCGTAGGCTTCTTTAACTAATTTAAACTGTATTTCAGCACCTTCTGGCTTATCTTTATTCCTATCGGGATGAAACTTCATTGCCATCTTACGATAGCTTTTCTTTATTTCTGCTTCACTGGCATTTCTTTCAACACCGAGTATCTTATAAAAATCTTCTTTTGCCATTTTTTAGTCCACACCCTAAAATCGCCAGGGCATAACCCCTGCTAAAATTGCATTGTAATAAATAGATACAGGAACGCCTCGTCATAGTTTTACTCCATAACGAGGCGTACCGATCACTAAAACGGAAGAAAAATTCCGACTTATTTTTTATCGTCGTCTTTAACTTCTTCAAACTCAGCATCAACAACACTATCATCTGCTTCTGCAGAAGCTTGCTCTGCCGAACCTTCAGAACCGCTATTACCTTCTTCTGCGCCTGCTTGTTGTGCATAAGCACGCTCAGCTAATTTACCTGACAATTCAGTTAGAGCCGTTGTTTTCGCTTCGATTGCTTCTTTATCATCACCTTTAACGGCTTCATTTAGTTCTTCAATCGCGGCTTCAATCGCTGTTTTTTCTTCAGCAGATACTTTTTCACCAAGCTCTTCTACTGATTTTTCAGTCGCATTAATCATGCCTTCTGCAGTATTACGTGCAGACACTAACTCGGTGACTTTTCTATCTTCTTCAGCATGTGCTTCAGCATCTTTTACCATACGATCCACTTCTTCGTCCGATAAGCCACTTGAAGCCTTAATGATAATAGATTGCTCTTTACCTGTTGCTTTATCTTTCGCGGATACATTTAAAATACCGTTCGCATCAATATCAAAAGATACTTCAATTTGCGGTACACCACGACGTGCAGGTGGAATATCTGACAAATCAAAACGGCCTAATGACTTATTACCCGATGCAACTTCACGCTCACCTTGCAATACATGAACTGTTACAGCTGTTTGATTATCGTCCGCAGTTGAGAATACTTGCGAAGCATTCGTTGGAATCGTGGTATTTTTTTCGATCAACTTAGTCATAACGCCACCCATTGTCTCAATACCTAGAGATAATGGCGTTACATCTAATAATAAAACATCTTTAACATCACCACCTAACACACCCGCTTGAATCGCCGCACCTAAAGCAACGGCTTCATCTGGATTAACGTCCTTACGTGGCTCTTTACCGAAAATGCTTTCTACCATTTTCTGTACTTTAGGCATACGTGATTGACCACCTACCAAAATCACGTGACCAATATCTTTAGCAGATAACCCTGCATCTTTTAAGGCTGTTAAGCAAGGACCTTTAGTACGCTCAATGAGATCATCAACTAAAGACTCTAATTTAGCACGTGTTAATTTAACATTTAAATGTTTAGGACCTGATGCATCAGCAGTAACATACGGTAAGTTAACATCTGTTTGCTCAGCAGAAGACAGTTCGATTTTTGCTTTTTCAGCTGCTTCTTTTAAACGTTGTAACGCCAGTGGGTCATTATGTAAATCAATGCCATTGTCTTTTTTAAATTCTTCAGCCAAGAAATCAATAATTCTTAAATCGAAATCTTCTCCCCCTAAGAAAGTATCACCATTCGTTGCTAATACTTCAAATTGGTGTTCACCATCAACATCTGCAATTTCAATAATAGAAATATCGAATGTACCACCACCTAAGTCATAAACTGCGATAGTCGAATCGCCAGGCGTTTGGTCCATACCGAATGCTAGTGCAGCAGCAGTAGGCTCATTAATAATACGCTTTACGTCAAGACCTGCAACACGCCCCGCATCTTTCGTTGCTTGACGTTGCGAATCATTAAAATAAGCAGGAACAGTAATTACCGCTTCAGTCACTGTTTCACCTAAAAAAGCTTCGGCATCTTTTTTCAATTTCATCAAAACGCGTGATGAAACCTCAGGTGCCGCCATTTTTTTACCGTGACATTCGACCCATGCATCGCCATTTTCTGCTTCAACGATTTTATATGGCACCATTTTGATATCTTTTTGCACAACACTATCTTTAAAGCGACGTCCAATTAAACGCTTAATAGCATATAAAGTATTTTCAGGGTTTGTTACCGCTTGACGTTTAGCTGATTGACCTACTAATACTTCATCATCTTTAGTAAAAGCGATAATAGAAGGTGTGGTACGTGCGCCTTCACTGTTTTCGATAACTCGCGCTTTACCATTCTCTAGTACTGCGACACAAGAGTTGGTCGTACCTAAGTCAATTCCAATCATTTTAGCCATTGAATGCTCCAAAAAGGTTTATATAGTTTATATATATGTTTTAAAAGTTGAATCTAATATGTGGTTATAAATTTATATTTCAAGCTTAACTACCAACTTTTGTTGATTATTCAGTAGCGGCTTGAGAAACCACAACCATTGCCGGACGAATTAAACGACCATTTAATATATAGCCTTTTTGCAGGACATTAATAACTGTATTCGGCTCTACATCAGCAGAAGGTTGCATAGTCATCGCTTGATGCTGCTCAGGGTTAAATGGCTGCCCTAATGGATCAATAGCTTCAATATTAAATTTAGCAAACACATTCTCAAACTGTTTAACCGTTAGCTCACTTCCCTCGCGCAACTTAACTACTTCTGGTGCATCGCTGGTTGCTGCTTGTATACCTAACTCCAAACTATCAATAACGCTTAATAGTTCTTTAGCAAATTTTTCTAAGCCATATTTATGCGCATTATCTAAATCTTTTTGTGTACGACGCTTCAAGTTTTCCATTTCAGCTTGAGTACGTAAAACTTTATCCCAATTTTCTGCCGCTTTTGCTTCTGCTTTAGCTAATCGTGCTTGTAGCTCAGCAACAGAAACATCAGCTTCTTGAGCATTCTCCGCCTCAGCCTCTTCGTTATCTAAGTCAGCCACTTGCTCAAGTACTTCTTCAATCAATTCACTGTCTGTTTTAGACTCAGCTGTATTCTGCTTATTACTCATTTATCTATTGCTCCAAAAAGTTATGAGTTGTACACCAAAGTGTATTCAAAAAAGATATTTTGTATCATGGGGTCGCTTACTTTGTATTCAAGGCTGCACCCAATAATTTTGCCGTCACATCGACAAAAGGGATAATCCGCTCATAGGCCATCCGTGTCGGCCCAATAACACCTAACACTCCCACTACCTCATCGTTTACAGTATAAGATGAAGTAACTAAACTACAATGATCAAAAGCTCGATAACCTGACTCTTCACCTATGTAAATTTGTACACCATCAGCCGCTAAACACTTATCTAATAAATGAATAATACCGCGCTTTTGACTAAAGGCATCAAACAAGCTCTTTAATCTATCCATATCCGAAAGTTCAGCAAAGTCCATTAAATTTGTTTGCCCTGATAGTACATAATCTTCTTCTTTATTTTCGTCTTTGTTAAATGCTAATTGCGCCATACTGACAGCATCAAGCATACTTTGATTCATCCGCTGTTGGTCCTCTTGCATCTCCTTTAAGACTTCAGCACGCACCGAGGCTAGACTTTTTCCAGCATACATCGAGGTTAAATAATTCGCCGCTTGCTGTAATTCAGTAGCCGAAAACTTTTTTGAGGTATGAATAACTCGGTTATGCACCTCATGTTCATTAGTGACAAAAATAACCAAAACACGGGTATTTGACAGAGGTAAAAATTCAATATGCCGTAAACAAACCAACTCCTTGCGTGGCAGAGTCACTACCCCTGCCATTTGTGTGGTCTCAGATAAAAGTTTCGACGCCATCCCCAGTAAGTCATCATTTTTGCGTTTATCCAAACCTTGATGCAAACGGTCTAACTCTTGCTCATGCAAAGGTTTAACCGTTAATAAAGTATCCACAAAAAAGCGATAGCCATTAACTGTAGGAACACGCCCTGCCGATGTATGGGGCGAATGAATCAAACCTAGATCCTCAAGATCCGCCATAACATTGCGAATCGTTGCTGGACTTAGCTTTAAATCAGAATCTTTGGATAAGACACGCGAACCTACAGGTTGACCATCATGAATATAGCGCTCCACAAGAGTCTTTAAAAGTTGTTGTGAGCGTTCGTTTAGTTCTGATGATTTTGTCACACAAGCCTCAAAAAATAATTAGCACTGTTACAGTGCGAGTGCCAACATAGAAAAATATCAGGTTCTAGGCAAACAAGCAAATGAATTGCTTCTGGATTTTGAAAAATACCAATCAGATTTAATGTAGTGCTTTTCAATAAACAGTCATTAGTAAAAATTACAAGCTTAAAACCATACCCAAGAAAATCATAAAGAAAAGAAAAAAAGTGTATAGTTTCACCACATTATCCAGAAGCTTATACCATCTAAAAACCTTACAAAGTGGCTCTATGTGATTTGTAGTGAGTAAGCGCTCAATGAAGCACGTACTTGCCCTACTCAGAAATATCAGGAAAGGAAAGGAAACTAACCCAATATATTAGATTCAATTAAGTTGCTTTGCGCTTGCCCCCACAAAGACTAGTGGCTATAATCATTACACTGCAGCGCCCTCTCTGCAGTTCATTCCTGTCTAAAGCCTGCATGATCTCCTTTAAACTTGAATTCAGGTAGCTCAAAACAGACTACTCTTCTTAAATAATTATACGAGGTGTAAAAGTGGCATTAACAAAAAAGCTAGGTGCCGAATTTCTTGGTACCTTTTGGCTAGTTCTTGGCGGCTGTGGTAGCGCCGTTTTAGCAGCAGGTTTCCCTGACTTAGGTATTGGTTTCATTGGTGTTGCTTTTGCTTTTGGACTCACTGTATTAACCATGGCATTTGCTATTGGCCATATCTCTGGTTGTCACCTTAATCCAGCAGTTTCATTTGGTCTGTGGTCTGGCGGAAGGTTGCCAACGAAAGAACTTGCCCCCTATATAGCGGCACAAGTAATAGGGGGCATTACCGGTGCTGCAGTGTTATATATTATTGCTTCTGGGCAGGCAGGTTTTGATGTTAGTGCTGGATTTGCATCGAATGGCTATGCAGAGCACTCACCTGGTGGCTATAGCTTAACGGCAGCACTAACCACTGAAATTGTTATGACCTTTATGTTTTTAATGATTATTTTAGGTGCAACTGATAAACGGGCACCCCAAGGGTTTGCGCCTATTGCTATTGGTCTTGGCCTGACTCTTATTCACCTCATCAGTATTCCTGTTACCAACACATCGGTGAACCCAGCACGAAGCACTGCTGTTGCTATTTTTCAGGGAGACTGGGCATTATCTCAATTGTGGCTATTTTGGCTAGCCCCTATAATAGGAGCTGTTTTGGCAGGATTAGCTTATAAGTGGTTTGAACAAGAAGAATCCTAAACCACTTACAATCATGAGAAAAATATTCACACAAACGACTATCACCACATATATTTTTTAACCCACTCTAAAGGAAATAAAGTACGATGAACCCCGAAGATATACTAGATCAAACGAAAGACTTAGATCCACAAGCAATTTTAGACCAAGTGACACAAATTGGTCTTGATTATGGCCCTAAAGTATTAGGTGCAATTGCTGTATGGATTATTGGCTCTTGGATTATTAAAGCCATTGTAGGCGTACTTGGCAAAACAATGGTCAAGACAAAAACTGACGTTTCACTACAGCCTTTCTTAAAAGGTTTGGCCGGTGGGCTGCTAAAAGCCATGCTGGTTATCAGTGTGCTCGGTATGCTGGGCATAGAAATGACGTCATTCATTGCGATATTAGGTGCCGCAGGCTTAGCTGTTGGTATGGCGCTTTCAGGTACCCTGCAAAATTTTGCAGGCGGGGTAATGATCTTGATTTTCAAACCCTTCAAAATCGGTGATGTTATTGATGCACAAGGTTTTATTGGTTCAGTAAAAGAAATTCAAATTTTCAATACCATTTTGAAAACACCTGATAATAAAACCATTATTCTCCCTAATGCGGGTTTATCATCAGGCTCAATGACTAACTTTTCTACTGAAGCAACCAGAAGAGTAGATTGGACTATCGGTGTAGGCTATGGCGATGACTTGGACCAAGCAAAAGCTGTTATTAAACGCTTATGTGATGAAGACACTAGAATTTTAAAAGATCCAGAAGTTTTTATTGCTGTTGCAGAATTAGCGGATAGTTCAGTTAATTTCACCGTTAGAGCCTGGGTCAATGCTGCAGACTTCTGGGGTGTTTATTTTGTAATGAATGAGAATATTTATAAAACCTTTCCTAAAGAAGGCTTGAATATTCCTTACCCACAAATGGATATTCATATACAAAAGGACCTATAACACGTTTTATTTTCCTCCTTATATATTAAACCTCTGTACACGACAAAAAATTATCAAGTACTCTGTTCACTATAAAAGCCCTTGTTCTCCGAGCTAGGGCGCAATAAAGAAATCAACTTCTTCATCAATTTCTTGGGCTGAGAAAACGTATTAAATAATTCGGAACGAATACAATCTAAACCATACCTAAAGATACTTTGTGCGGGTCGTTGGTGTGTTTTTGTTTTGATGGGTAATACAGAATTATTTTTCCACTCAGCGGCTAAAATAATAGGGTGCAACTCAGCACTATTTTGTTGATAAAATAGAAAGTAGTCTTCCATTAATTTAT
>NZ_FQTQ01000095.1 GCF_900128525.1 methanotrophic endosymbiont of Bathymodiolus puteoserpentis (Logatchev) | reverse complement strand
GTTAAAACTCGTTTTTTTTCACACAAATGCTAGAGAAAAATTAAAATTATTATTCACAGATATTTTTTGAAGCTAACATTGTTAATATGTGGAAAAATTTCCATCTAGCACCTATATACAATGCAAAATTTTCCATGTATTGTGATATTAAGCACTATAACATGGAAAAATATTCTTTAATTTTCCACTTTAGTCATCATGGCAGCCTTTATAGTGGAAAGCAAGATAAATATGGCGCTGAAATATGGAAAATATTTATCTGTATTAACCTATGGCAACAATAGAGCCAAATTTCATTTTTAAAAACTCTAATTTATTGAATATAAATGTTTTTTATTAAATTTTAGCTTCATTATCTGAAAAATAAAAATGGGACTCTAGCGCATTATTTTCCATATATTGTGATATATATTGGCGATATATGGAAAATATCAATAGATTTTTCTCTGCTACCCCAGTAGGATACTCTTTTATGAATATTCAAAATAAATTTAGGCCTAATTCTGATTTGAAACTTATGGATCAGGTGCGCGAGGTTATGCGCTATCACCACTATAAATATCGTACTGAACAGACCTATTGTGACTGGATTACTCGGTATATTAAGTTTCATGGCTGCCAGAAGCATCCTTGTAATATGGGTAAATTTGAGATAGAGGCTTTTTTAAGCCATCTAGCTGTTGAATTAAAAGTGTCGGCTTCTACTCAGCGACAAGCTCTGAATGCGATTGTCTTTCTTTATACTAAGGTTCTTGACCTCGCCGTTGCTAAAGATATTGGGCATGTCAGAGCAAAAGTGCAGCGTCGCCCGCCTGTTGTTTTGACAAAGAGTGAAGTTCAACAAGTTTTCATGCAAATGCAGGGAGATCATCTGTTAATGTCAAAAATGCTTTACGGGTGTGGATTGCGACTTATGGAGTGTATTCGCTTGCGAATTCAAGACCTTGATTTTGGACAGAGCCTTGTTTATATCCGTGATGGTAAAGGTGGAAAAGACAGGGTTGTCGTATTTCCTAAATCTGTTCGAGATGATTTACTGGTTCGGGTTGATCATGTGAAAAAAACACATGATGAAGATATATCACAAGGGTTTGGTCATGTTTATATACCTGAAGCACTTGGCCGTAAATATCCAAATGCAGCACGGGAATTTCGCTGGCAGTATGTTTTTCCCGCTAAAAAACTGAGCACTGATCCTCGCTCTGGCCTAATGCGCAGACACCATGTACTTGAGTCTGGTCTGCAAAAGGCTGTAAAAATAGCCGTTGATCGAGCGGGGATTACCAAGCACGCGACCTGTCATACTTTTCGTCATTCCTTTGCTACTCACCTGCTGGAAAATGGAGTGAATATTCGAATCGTACAGGAACTTATGGGTCATGCGGATGTAAAAACAACAGAAATCTATACCCATGTTATGGAGAAAGATATTGCGGGTATTGCCAGTCCTCTGGATTTACTGTAGATGTTACATTTTAGCGGGACATAATATCTTTGAATCGACAACACAATTATTAAATATGCGCACTTCGCTATGAGGCTCCCCCCAACGGCCCACCTTATAAGGTCAAACCTGGGCAATTTCTCTTAATACAGCTGTTGCATAACATCCTGCATTTAAGCTAAAACTTAATTCTAAACAATTATCACCTATAACATCCCACTGCAATTCTTTTACCTGACTACGTAACGCTCTGCGGTCTTTCTCTATACCAAAAGCAATTAAGCCTTGCGCTAAATCATCAAATTGGTCGATAATGCGCTGTTCTAATAGCATCACTTCTCCAGCAACTTGTGCCTCACCCTTACCCCATAAAACAGCGGTTGGGTGTAATTCTAATTGTGCAATGCGTTGTAAAATTGATTCATCCAGCACCTCCACTTGAAAAAAGCTATGTGAATCATCAAACATCAGTGCATCACCTACAAGCGCCTGCTTCCAAGAATGATTGGCCACTCGCTCACTTAATATATGATTAAACAAATATGAGCGCGCAGTGGATAAATATATGCCTCGCTGATTGCGTGATATTTTTTCGCCTGCAAACAAAGCCAGTGCTCTTGCGATATTGCTACAATTTCGACCAAAGCGTTGTGCACCAAAATAATTAGGGACACCTTGCTCTTTTATCGCGTGCAGTTGCTGCTCAAGAACGGCCTTATCTCCCTGCCACTCTTGAATGCGTAGGATAAATTGATTACCTGCTAAAGAGCCTCGTTTCAGTTTTCGAGTATGGCGCTTAGCCTGTAATATTTTTATGCTATCACTATTTAATATAGTCCAATCAGGATCTGGCTTGCCGGGCAGCCAGACACTAAACCACTGTGTCGTCCGCGCATGACGATCTTTTAAGCCTGCATAGCTGACATCTCGCTGCCTAACGCTTGCACATCGAGCAAGCTGCCTAGCGACAAATTCGGTATTTTCACCGCATTTTTCAATCAGTAAAAAAGCATGCTCACCAACGCCTGATAATTCAAAGGACTGAATTTCATTGACAATAAAATCATCGGGAGTTTTGCGAATAATACCTTGGCTCTGAGCACCGCCATAAGCATAAGCCCAGTTAGGTAAAGCTGATTGTGTATTCAATAGTGTAACTTTAATTTTTGGTTATAAACTAGCATGATATTTAAAGGTGAGCTGAAGCTACGACCTATATTTATTTATATAAATCAATGTTCAAGACCTTGTTAAATAATCGAAAATGTTTATCTAAAGAGCAGACTTTACTACCATTCTGCTTTGCATTTTGGGCAATAAATTAAATCAGGAGTCCCTATTCCCTTTGCACTACTCTCCAAACATTTTACCTGAAATTCAATAATTTCTTTCCAGTTAATATCCAGTTGAATTTTATTTATTTCGTATCACAGCGCAATTACTTTTGTTTGCTTCTTTATTTTGAGGTAAGGCAGCAATTCTGTTAGTACAATCTCGTTAGTTACAATGAGATTTTCATCTATTAACAAATCTAGGTTTTTAGAATCACCACTTTCCCCGAAAGTAATCAATCCAAACTGATGTATCTACTAAATCTTGCACTAATGACGGCCTCTGATTTCATCAAGGTTAATATCTAGGTCAATTTTTCCTTTATACTTTTTAAGGTTAGAAATTTTTGATTTTCTAACCAATGCTTCTAATGCCCGAACAATGATCCCAGTTTTTGTGTTTGTGTGAGTTACTTTCGTTGCTTCAATAAGCAATTCTCTGATAAATCAAGAGTAGTTCTCATATTTTCCTCCATAGGTTATGCATATCATTATATAATTTTATGCATAACCCTTCAAAAGGCTAATATTTATTAATCAACACAACAGCCTGCACTGCAATCCCCTCTTTGCGACCTTCAAAGCCTAACTTTTCAGTTGTCGTTGCTTTGACATTGATACAATCCAAATTGACTGATAAGTCTTCTGCAATATGAGTACACATAGCAACGATATGTGGTGCCATTTTAGGGGCTTGAGCAATAATGGTAATATCTGCATTGCCTAAGGTGTAACCTTTTTCTTGGACAATACCGTAGACGTGGCGCAGTAAAACGCGACTATCAGCCCCTTTAAACTCAGGATCTGTATCGGGAAAATGTTTGCCTATATCCCCTAAAGCTGCGGCACCTAATAAGGCATCACATAGTGCATGTAAAACAACATCACCATCAGAATGCGCTTCTAAACCTTGTTTATAAGGAATTTTAACACCGCCTAAAATGACATCACCGTCATCAATAAAGCGATGCACATCATAACCTTGTCCAACTCGTATCATTGTTGTTGCTCCAAATAAAATTGTGCTAAAGCTAAATCTTCAGGCCGCGTAATTTTTAGATTATCTGCTCGCCCGGCAATCATTTTAGGTTGTTTTCCTTGTAACTCTAATGCGCTGGCATCATCGGTCACAACCCAGCCTTTTTCAGCTGCGTCTTGTAAGGCTTTTTTTAAAGCGCCATAACGAAACATTTGCGGTGTAAAAGCACGCCAAATTTTGCTACGATCAATTGTCTCGTTAATGGCTAAATCTTTATTAACCGATTTGAGCGTATCGTGTGAAGCTTGGCCTAAAATACCGCCTACTTCATGAGTTTGTAATTCATTAATCAAATTTTCAACATCACTTTGAGTAATACAAGGTCGAGCTGCATCATGTACGAGTACCCAATCATCATCCTCAGCGTTATCGGCAATCGAATGCAAAGCTGACAAGACTGAATCTGCTCGTTCTTTACCTCCCGCTGCGGTACGAATGCGGGCATTTTTAGAGATGGCTAATGTTGACCAATAAGGATCTTCTTTAGAAATAGCCACTATGACTGCGGTCAACTGCTGTACTTGTAATAAGCGCATTAAGCTTTGTTCTATAACCGTTACGCCGTTTAATGATAGGTATTGTTTAGGCCGATCTGCTTGCATACGTTTCCCAACGCCTGCCGCAGGCACAATCCCCCAATATTTAGTGGTTGTTTTCATAGAGTTCGATATATTTAAGTTACATTTAGGGCTTTACGGGCTAGACATTGCCTTATAACTTATTCAATGACTTGAAAAAAAGTTTCATCTTTTTTAATCAAACCTAAGTCATAACGCGCAATTTCTTCAATAGCTTCCTGCCCTTTGCGCAAGTCTTGAACCTCGGCTTTAAGCACTTCGTTACGTTGCTGCTTGATCGCCAGTTGCTTTTGCAGCGCTTCGAGTTGGCGCTGATATTGTTGTGTTTGCGCAATACCACCATCACCTTGCCAAAGGCGATGTTGTAACAGCGCAATAAATATCAGTAAAATGGCAATGAGAAACTTAATAAGCACACCTGCAAGTGTTGGTTAGCAATAGCACCCAGATTAGCCGATAAGAATCTACTCTGTTTAACTGTTCCATATAAAACGTAGGGTGGAGACTTCAGTCCGCAATTTTTTATTTAAGCATAGCGGACTGAAGTCCGCCCTATTCTCTTCCAAGCTAAATATAAATTAAGATAATTTCTTAAAAGCACTACGACCTGCATATTTCGCTTGCGCGCCTAACTCTTCTTCAATTTTCATTAAGCGGTTGTATTTAGCAATACGATCAGAACGACTTAATGAGCCAGTTTTAATTTGGCCGGTGCCAGTAGCCACACACAAGTCAGCAATAATTGTATCTTCCGTTTCACCTGAACGGTGTGAAACAACGGCAGTATAACCAGCGGCATGCGCTGTATTAATGGCTTCTAAGGTTTCAGTTAAGGTGCCGATTTGATTAACTTTAATTAAAATAGAGTTAGCCACACCTTTCTCTATGCCTTCTTTTAAAGTGGCTGGGTTGGTAACAAATAAATCATCACCCACTAATTGAATTTTATCTCCTAAACGGTCAGTTTGATCTTTCCAACCCGCCCAGTCATTTTCATATAGGCCATCTTCAATGCTAATGATAGGGTATTTTTCAACCCACTCAGCCAATAAATCAGTCATCTGAGTTGCACTTAAAGTTTTACCTTCTGAACTTAACTCATAGTTGCCCTCTTTATAAAACTCAGACGCTGCAGCATCCATGCCAAGATAAATATCTTCACCTGCTTTATAGCCAGCCATAGCAATCGCTTCTAAGATAACTTCAATGGCCTCTTCATTAGAAGAGAGGTTAGGGGCAAAGCCTCCTTCATCACCTACTGTTGTCGCCATACCTCTTGATTTTAGTACTTTGGACAGATTATGAAATACTTCAGCGCCATAACGAATAGCTTCTTTGAAAGAAGGTGCTCCTACCGGTAAAATCATAAATTCTTGCAAATCTACACTGTTATCGGCATGTGAACCGCCATTGATGATATTCATCATGGGTACTGGCATAATAAATTCGCCGCTGGTATTAAGGTAACGATATAAAGGCTGTCCGGCCTCCAAAGCAGCTGCACGAACCGCCGCCATAGATACACCTAAAATAGCATTGGCACCGATACGCCCTTTATTTGGCGTACCATCCAATTCAATCATTTTTTTATCTAATGCTTCTTGATTTGCAGCATCCAGACCAATAACTGCATCACGGATTTCAGTATTAATGAACTTAACAGCTTTAAGCACGCCTTTACCTAAATAACGTGATTTATCACCATCCCTTAATTCAATTGCTTCACGTTCGCCCGTTGAGGCACCTGAAGGAACCATTGCACTACCGATATATCCAGACGCCAAAATAACATCAGCTTCAATCGTTGGGTTACCACGCGAATCTAAAATTTCTCTTGCTTTAATATCAATTATTCTAGCCATCTTATTCCCCTTTGTTATTGTATTTATAAGGTATTTTCTATCAAGGCTTGTGCTTTTACTGCTTGATCGATTATTACCAGCGTTTCTAATAATTCTTTCATGCGGTGTAATGGCCAAGAGTTTGGTCCATCACTTAAGGCTTTATCAGGGTCTGGGTGAGTTTCCATAAATAATCCGGAAATTCCTGCCGCAACAGCCGCTCTCGCCAGAACAGGGACATGCTGACGCTGGCCACCAGATGAAGTACCTTGACCACCAGGAAGCTGCACCGAATGCGTGGCATCATAAACAACAGGACAGCCTGTGTTACGCATTTCTGCTAAAGATCGCATATCAGAGACTAAATTATTGTAGCCAAATGAAGCCCCCCGTTCACAAACCATAATCTGTTGATTTCCCGTGGCTTTGGCCTTATTAACAACATGTACCATATCCCAAGGGGCAGCAAACTGACCTTTCTTGATATTAACGGGAATACCTTGCTCGGCAACGGCTTGTATAAAATTTGTTTGACGACATAAAAAAGCTGGCGTTTGCATGACATCAACCACATTTGCAACTTCCGACAAGGGTGTATCTTCATGCACATCAGTCAAAACAGGCACACCAATTTGCTGCTTTACTTTTTCTAGAATTTTTAAGCCCTCTTCTACACCAGGGCCACGATAACTTTCATGCGATGAACGATTTGCTTTATCAAATGAAGATTTGTAGATAAAAGGAATTTTTAATTCCTCAGCTAATGCCTTTAAATATCCAGCGGTATCAATGGCCATTTGCTCGCTTTCAATAACGCAAGTACCTGCAATCAGAAAAAAAGGCTTATCTATACCAACGTCGAAATTACATAATTTCATGCTTGTGTACCTTGTTTTTGTTTTGCGGCGGCCTGAATAAAACCAGAAAATAGAGGGTGACCCTTACGTGGTGTGGAAGTAAATTCAGGGTGAAATTGGCACGCTAAAAACCAAGGGTGCTCGGCAATTTCAACGACTTCCACTAAGCGCCCATCAATTGACTTACCCGAGAATTTTAAACCTGCTTTTTCTAGCGGCTCTAGATAATGATTATTAAACTCATACCGATGACGGTGACGCTCAGTAATAACATCTTTTTGATACATTTCAAAGACTAAAGAATCCGATTGAATGCGACATTTTTGCGCACCTAAACGCATCGTTCCACCTAAATCAGAGTTCTCATCACGCGTTTCAGTTTGACCTTCATGACCTTGCCACTCAGTAATTAAACCAATAACAGGGTGCGGGCTATTAGGTAAGAATTCTGTACTGTGCGCGCCTTCTAATCTAGCGACATTACGCGCAAATTCAATAACGACGGATTGCATACCTAAACAGATGCCTAAAAAGGGAACTTTATTTTCTCTAGCAAAGCGTACTGTCGAAATTTTACCTTCCACGCCCCGCTCCCCAAAACCACCCGGCACTAAGATTGCATCGACATCTTTTAATTGCGTAACACCTTCATTCTCAATAATCTCAGCATCAATGTATTTAATTTTTACAGTATGGCGCGTTTTTATCCCAGCATGAATTAATGCTTCAGTTAAAGATTTATAAGCATCCAAATGATCAACATATTTACCGACAATCGCAATAGTGACAATATCAGTGGGGTTTGTTAAACCATCAACGACAGCTTCCCATTCAGATAAATCTGCTGACGGCACATCAAGGCGCAATTGATGGACAACAATATCATCCAAACCTTGCTCATTAAGGATTAGCGGGATACGGTAAATCGTATCGGCATCAGGCGCAGAAATAACCGATTTCTCGGGAACATTGGTAAATAATGAAATTTTATGACGTTCCGCTGAAGGAATTCGGTTATCAGAACGACAGATCAAAATATCTGGCTGTATCCCAATAGTGCGTAATTCTTTGACTGAATGTTGCGTGGGTTTGGTTTTAATTTCACCCGCTGTTTTAATAAAAGGCACTAAAGTCAGGTGAATAAACAAAGAGCGATCACGACCAAGTTCAACTCCCATTTGCCGAATGGCTTCTAAAAAGGGCAAAGATTCAATATCACCTACCGTACCACCGACTTCAATAATGGCAACATCGATGTTAGTATCAGCACTTGCATAAACACGGCGCTTCATTTCGTCAGTAATATGCGGAATCACCTGCACGGTTGCACCTAAGTACTCACCTTTGCGCTCTTTACGCAAAACACTTTCATAAACTTGCCCAGTGGTAAAGTTATTCTTTTTAGTCAAACGTGTCTTTAAGAAGCGCTCGTAATGCCCTAAGTCTAAATCTGTTTCCGCGCCATCTTGCGTGACAAAAACTTCACCATGCTGGAATGGGCTCATCGTACCTGGGTCAACATTAATATAAGGGTCTAATTTAGTCATGGTTACATTTAAACCACGCGCTTCTAAAATAGCCGCTAAAGAAGACGCAGCGATTCCCTTACCAAGAGAAGAGACAACACCACCAGTAATAAATATAAATTTTGTCATGAATGAGAAAGAGATAAGGGGAAAATGAATTAGTTTATTTTAACATGCTCAATGACCTTTTGTAGCCCATAAATAGCTAACGGGCTTAGGGTAAGAATATTCTGTTAAACCAGCAATATTGCAACCTATTTTGTAACTTCTCATGATCCACAGGTATTTAAGATATTCACGTCATAGCGTAGGATGTGCTGACGATTGGAAGCGCATCATTTATGTGATGCGCTTCGTTCCTCAGCACATCCTACAACACGCTTTAGTCGCTGTTAAAAATAAGAAGTTACCCTATTTTAATCAATATTGAACTTTTCGTCATGGGCTTTATGCCAAGTTAGCTTTATACAAGGTTCGCCTACTGTGCCATAAAAATCTTTACTTACCCAAAAATCAGCAATGGCTGCAATTTTGTCACCAATATAGATAACAGGCACCCTCGCACGTAGCCAAGGAGCAATCCCAGCTTCTTGAAATAATTTTTTTAAGCTATGGCGGCCTGTTCTATTAGGTAAAGCAATTTTCTCCCCCCCTTGCCGATACTTGATTTGTACCGCCCCTTGCTGCCATAAATCTACTGCTATACCTTGCTGAGCCTCACTCACCAGCAAGCGACCATTATTATTTAAAGGTAAAGGTTGGCTCGTATCGCTCCATAAAAACACCTGACTAGCATCAAACGGAACTTGTGGCGCAACTAAATATAAGCCATCTCGATAGCGTTGAATATCAAAACCATCATGCCGAACAATAGGATTTGCCTCTTGCCGTGCCGTTAAAATATTCTGCAAAATAGCCTGCAATACTTTCACTGAAGGCATGCGCACACCTAAATAACCCAACCATTCACGCACTATCCATTGCTGCATTAAAACATCGTGCTGTAACAAGCCAGTAATCAATAAACATCGCTGTTGTTGATCATAAAGCATTAACATCTGCTCTTTTGCATTGGCAGATAAAACCATTTGTGCCTCAGCGCAATGACTAGCAACACGAGCCACAGTCTTATCTAAACTTGGCCAACGTTGCTCTAATAAAGGGAGGATTTCTTGGCGCAAAAAGTTTCGATCAAACTGAGTATCCTGATTACTCGGATCTTCAATCCACTGTAGCTGATGCTGCAAAGCATACTGCTTAATGTCTTCTTGACTAACATCCAATAATGGTCTTAGCAGCGTCCCCGCTACAAAAGAGGCTTTCACCGGCATGCCTGACAAACCTTTCAAACCGGCACCACGAAATAACTGCAATAAAACCGTTTCCAACTGATCATTACGATGCTGCGCAAATAAAAGCACATCATCGGCTGTAAGCATGTCTTTAAATGCTTGGTAGCGGGCATTACGCGCAGCTTCTTCAGGGCTTTCACCTGGTGCAGCTTGGCCATTAACTTTTAATACCTTGAACTTAACACCTAATGCTTCCGAACAGTTCTGACAATGCACAGCCCAAGCATCGGCACAAGTTTGTAAGCCATGATGCACATAAATAGCTGTTATTTTATTTTTAAACTCAGGCAGGCTAGTCAGTAAGTGCAATAAAACATGAGAATCTACGCCACCGCTATAACCTACAATAATATTGGATTTTGCGTAAAAAGGGAGAAGCTGGGAGGCTATAAAGGATGAATTAAGCTTCATATATAAAGAGTCCTTACCGAGGCGGTAATATGCCCCTTGCTATGTAGCCTCTCCTATTAGCTGTATGGTTACGAATTTAAGACGGGGCAGCATATAACTCGTAGGGCGGATTCAGTCCGCCATTGCTAAAAAAGCGGACTGAAGCTCGCCCTACAAAACTTCAAATCAAGATTCTTATGACGGTGGCTTATTTCGCTTCTTCACTAAAAGCACCATAAGACATAACTCGTTGATAACGTTTCTCTAATAAATCGCCCATGTCTTCATGACGCAACTCTTTAATATAACGAAATAGCGCCTCTTTTAAATTGTCAGCCATTACTTTAAAGTTTCTGTGCGCGCCACCCACGGGCTCTCTAACAACTTCGTCTAAAAATCCCTGCTCTCTTACTCTATCTGAAGTGATACCCATTGCTTCAGCTGCTAGTTTAGCTTTATCAGCACTTTTCCATAAAATCGAAGCACATCCCTCGGGGGAAATAACTGAATAAGTGCTATATTCCAACATAAGTAAACGATCGCCAACACCAATAGCTAAAGCGCCACCCGAACCACCTTCACCTATGACTGTACAAATAATAGGAGTTTCTAGCTTAGCCATTTCAAATAAATTACGAGCAATTGCTTCACTTTGCCCGCGTTCTTCCGCACCAATACCAGGGTAAGCCCCTGGTGTGTCAATAAGACAAATAATAGGCAAATGAAAGCGCTCTGCCATTTTCATAACACGCAAAGCTTTACGATATCCCTCAGGACGGGGCATACCAAAATTGCGTTTGATTTTCTCTTTTGTATCACGGCCTTTTTGATGTCCAATAACAGCAACCGCTTGACCGTTTAATTTCGCTAAACCACAAATAATGGCTTGATCATCTGCATAAGTACGATCGCCATGTAATTCATGGAAATCAGTAAACATTAAATCAATATAATCTAAAGTATAAGGGCGACCTGGATGACGAGATAATTGCGAAATCTGCCAATCACTTAAATCCTTAAAAATTTCTTCCGTCATTGCTGCACTTTTAGCTTCTAAATCACTCAGTGCCGAAGAAATATCAATATCATTTTCCGATTGTACACGGCGTAATTCTTCAATTTTTGCGTCTAATTCTGCAATTGGTTGTTCAAAATCAAGAAAATTTAAGTCCATAGCGTTTATCTTTAAATAGTATTTATGTTATTTATTATTAATGGCTACTACTTTCTTTAAAGGATCAGTAATAAAGAAGAGAGCACCTTTTTTTAGTTCTTACCCGCTATTCTATCTAATTCTCGCAAATGTTTTAATTTTTCTGCTATTTTAATTTCTAAGCCGCGGGTAACCGGCTGATAATATTGAGTTTCCATTAACTGCTCTGGGAAATAGCTTTCCCCTGCCGCATAAGCCTCAGGTTCATTATGGGCATAACGGTATTCTTTGCCATAGTCCAATGATTTCATCAGCTTAGTCGGCGCATTACGCAAATGCTTAGGCACAGGTAAACTACCACTTTGTTTTGCAGCACTCATCGCGGCATTAAATGCCCTATAAACAGCATTGCTCTTAGGCGCACAAGCCATATAAACCAAGGCTTGCGCTAAAGCTAATTCACCCTCAGGACTCCCTAAACGCTCTTGAGTTTCCCAAGCATTCATACACAATTGTAAAGCCCGCGGATCAGCATTACCGATATCTTCTGAAGCAATACGTACAATACGTCGTGCTAGATACAAAGGATCACAACCACCATCAATCATGCGGCAAAACCAATAGAGCGCGCCATCGGGTGAGCTACCTCGTACGGATTTATGCAACGCAGAAATTTGGTTATAAAACTCTTCGCCTTGATTATCAAAGCGACGCACGCCACCTGCTAAAACTTCTTTAGCTATGGCTTCAGTAATTTCAGTACTTTGTTTGGCCTGCGTTAATTCAACCGCAATTTCCAATAAATTTAATAAGCGCCTTGCATCACCGTCTGCTGCCACTGCAAACTGCTGTTTTAGCTCTTCAGAAATACTGAGATTTAATGCACCAAAGCCTTTTTCTTGATCTACCAAAACCTTATTAAGAACCGCCTGTAAATCATCAATCGTTAAGGCATTCAAAACATAAACGCGTGCGCGTGATAACAAAGCATTATTCAATGCAAAAGAGGGATTTTCAGTCGTTGCGCCTAAAAAATACACAGTACCATCTTCTACATGTGGTAAAAAAGCATCTTGTTGTGATTTATTAAAACGATGCACTTCATCAACAAATAATATACTTTTACGCTGCTCTTCTTGTTGTATTCTTTTTGCTAAAGCAACGGCTGCACGTATCTCTTTAACACCCGCCAATACTGCTGAAATAGCCATAAATTCAGCATTAGAATGATGCGCAATCATACGCGCCAAAGTTGTCTTGCCAGTGCCAGGCGGCCCCCAAAAAATCATGGAATGCAGACGACCCGAGTTAATCGCCTCATACAAGGGCTTACCAGGCTGTAAAAGATGCTTCTGCCCAGCGTAATCAGCTAAAGACTCAGGGCGCATTAAATCAGCCAATGGCTTTAGTGCACGATTCATTGCTTGTTTCTCACTAGCAAGTCAATACAAGTATTAACCTTCAAAAACATCCGTCCCTTCCGGTGCCACAAATTCAAATAAACTCGCATCTAATGTCTCTGGCGTAGTCACATTAGAAAAAATTATTTGCGTTAATTGGCCAAAATTATCACTTAACTCCATACCATAAAGCACCCCCTTCTTTAGCCCAATCAAAATATATTTAAAGCTAGATTCGGTATTTTTTGGGGTCAACTTTAACCATAGTACATCACCGTCCTGCGCATGCTGAGTAATCGTATATTTTTCAGCTAATTTAACACTACCACTTAATAATAAAGCCGGCGTATCACCAATGGAGCTATCTATTTTTTTTATAATAACTTGCTCTAAATCGGCATCATAAAACCATACTTTTCCCTCTTTAGAAACAATTTGTTGTGCATAGGGCTGCTTATAATTCCAACGAAACTTACCCGGCTGTTGTAAATAAAAAACTCCCGTACTCGTTTGCTTTGCTTGGCCTAACTCATCCAATGATATTTGGGTAAAATCTGCTTGTATATTATGCGCCCGCGCAATAAAGCGTTCCAGTACTTGCAATTGTGCAGAGTCCGCATAAATAAAACCCGAAAAAAGTAGGCATAGTAAAGTCAGTATTCTCATTAAAAGTTTTCCTTTATAAATTCGTTAATCCACATTTTGGCTTTATTGACCGGCGTGTCAACACAAGCCGCATTCTCTTTTGGCTCTGAACCGCGTACAAAAGCATATTTTACTGCGCCCTCACATAATTCATTGGCCAATAATCCTGTTTCTGGCTCTATCCAAACCGATACGACAGAGTCAGGCATTGCTAAAAAAACTGGCTGCGTAGCAACTTGCTGCATCAATGCTGTCCATAATTTTAAGGCACCGCTAGAGCCAGTCACGCCAGCCGGTTTATTATCATCACGCCCAACCCAAAACACGGCTAGGTAATCCCCCGTATAACCAGCAAACCAGCTATCTTTTAAATCATTAGTCGTACCTGTTTTACCCGCAATCTGTAAGGATTTCGGTAAGACTTGATAAGCTGATAGCCCCGTCCCCTCACGCATAACCTCTTGTAATACGGTATTAGTTAAATAAGTCGCTGCTGGATCCAATTCTTGTCGAATCACGTAAGGATAACGTTGTAGTAAAGTGCCACTTTGAGCAATAACGGCTGTAATTGAACGCAACGGCATAGCAAAACCATCACCTGCCAAAGTTTGATACATTTGCGTTACTTCAAAAGGCGTTAAAGGCAGCGCCCCTAAAAGCATGGAAGGAAATAAATTAATATGTCTCGTGATACCTGTTTCGCGCAAGGTTTTGGCAATTCTCCCTATACCTATATCCATGCCTATGCGTACAGTCGCCAAATTATAAGAATGTGCTAATGCAGTATGCAATGGTACATCCCCATGCTCAATATGATCATAATTACTCGGCTCCCACCAGTTCCCTTTTTCAGCTTTAATCTTAATCGCTGTATCACTAACAGGGGTAATTAATGTATATTTTTCCGGGTATTCAAGTGCCGTCAAATACACAATAGGTTTAATCAAAGAACCTATAGGGCGCACCGCATTTAATGCACGATTAAAACCTACGCCCTGACTATCTTTGCCACCTGCTAAGGCAACAATTTCACCACTATCTCTACGGGTTACAATTGCCGCAGTTTCTAGATTTTTAGAGCGCTTACGCCTTTCAAGCTTCTTTAATTCATGGGTAATACTACTATCCAAAGCATCCTGAACCTTCGTATCCAAAGTAGTAAAAATATTTAACCCTTCCGAGGTTAAATCTGTTTCATTGTATTCCTGGGTTAATTGGCGTCTGACTAAATCTATAAAAGCTGGGTAACGATTTGCTGGCCTATGGGCAAAAGGTTCAACCTTAAGCGCTTTTTGTTTGGCCAACTGTAACTGCTTTTTAGTAATATCGCCGTGCGCAAACATTTCTGTTAACACTAAATTACGTCGCTTTAATGCACGCTCTGGTTTGCGCCGTAAATCATAATAACTCGGTCCACGCACTAGCGCAATTAAGGCAGCCACTTGGTGCAAAGGCAAGCTTTTCAAAGGCCGTGAGAAATAAAACTCACTCGCCAAACCAAACCCATGAATAGCATGCGCACCATCTTGACCTAAATATACCTCATTCAAATACGCTTCTAAGATTTCATCTTTACTAAAGCGAAACTCTAAAATCAACGCCATAAGTGCTTCATTAACCTTTCGCTTTAAGCTTCGCTCCGAAGTTAAGTAAAAGTTTTTTACTAATTGCTGCGTGATGGTGCTACCGCCCTGCACCAAACTACCCGCCCGTAAATTCGCCCACATAGCACGCGCGATACCTTTAAAGGAAATACCAATATGCTGGTAAAAATTACGATCTTCAGTCGCCAATAAACCTTGCACTAAAGTCGGCGGAACCTCTGCCAGCTTGACCAGCACTCTATCTTCTTTATGTGCTGGATAAAAACTGCCAATTTGTACTGGATCAAGGCGCACAACAGATAATTCTTGACCTGTTGGTACATCTATAATGGAACGAATTTCAGAACCACTAAAAGCAATACGAACATGCTGGGTTAGCTGTTCTTTATCAGCAAAGATAAAGGGGCGCGTTTTCAAGCCAATATACCTTGCTTTTTCATGATAAGTCGCCGGTGAAGATAGTTTACGATCTGCGCGATAGTGCATTTTTTGCAAAAGCGCCAATAATTGCTTGGTATCCATTTGCAAGCCAGCATATAGTTCTACCGAACGAGCATAAACGCGCGCAGGAATAGACCAGCGTTTACCTTCAAATTGCCTTCTAACCGTGTAATCCAAATAACCGATATAACAGGCTAAGACAAAAGTAGCGGTAGCCAAAAAAATTAACAAAGGTTTTTTCAAGCCCTGCCATAATCGTTTCCACAAAGAGGGCTTAGCTATGGATTTCCTTTTACGCCTTACCTTTTTACGTGGCTTTTTTACTTCAGCCATTGCTTACTCTACACTCTGCAAAGCTTCGACACGTTGAAAACCACGTGGTAACCTTTGTCCACGTTTAGCTCTAACACTTTGGTAAACCACTAAATCAGAGGCTTTCAGCGTTAAACTGCGCTTGCCCGAAATCACTTTTAAAGCAGCGCCTTCAGTAATAACCGCAAGTCCTACGACTTTATCTGCACCTGCTAGTAAATCAGCCGGTAAAATTTGTACCAGTTTATTACCTTTACCTTTTGCTAAAGCCGGTAATGCCGCCGTAGGGAAAACTAACAAGCGTCCTTGTAAGGTAGCCACTGCGATTAAATCTGTATTATTATGAATTTTTACCGGCTCAAGTAATTGCGCACCTTTAGGTAGAGTAACGATGGCTTTACCCGCTTTATTCTTAGAAATACAATCTTTCAACTGCACTCTAAAGCCATACGCCGCATCACTCGCCACTAACAACCAATCATCTTCACATCCTGTTAATAAATACCTAAACAATGAACCTGCTGGTGGTTTTAAGCGTCCAGTAAGCGGCTCGCCTTGACTACGCGCCGAAGGAAGATCATAGGTACTGGTGACATAAAACCGACCAGTAGAGTCCAAAATATAAACCGGTTGAGTGGTACGCCCTAAGACAGAACATAAATAACCATCGCCAGAACGATAGTTCAAACTTTCTGGTTCTACATCATGCCCTTTTGCCGCACGTATCCAACCTTTTTGTGACAGTACAACCGTCACTGGCTCGTTATTAATCAATGCCGCGGTACTCAGCGCTTTGGCTGTGTCACGTTCAACAATTAAAGAGCGACGCTCATCGCCATATTTATCAGCATCTTCTAAGATTTCTTTTCTAACTAACCGATTTAACAAGCGCTGCGAACCTAATAGTTTTTGTAAGTGATCACGCTCTTTCTCTAATTCTGCCTGCTCACCTTTAATCGCCATTTCTTCTAGCTTAGCGAGGTGACGTAATTTTAATTCTAAAACGGCTTCAGCTTGGGTATCTGTAATGCTAAAACGCGCCATTAAAACAGGTTTAGGCTTGTCTTCTGTGCGGATAATAGCTATCACTTCATCAATATTCAAAAAAGCGATTAATAAGCCTTCTAAAATATGCAAGCGCGCCAAAACCTTGTCTAAGCGATATTGCAAACGCCTGCGTACTGTTGCCACGCGAAAACTCAACCACTCCACTAAAATTTCACGTAAACCTTTCACCTTAGGTCGGCCATTTAAGCCAATCATATTCATATTCACGCGAAAATTCTTTTCTAAATCCGTCGTGGCAAATAAGTGCGACATAATCGCCTCAATATCTGCACGCTTGGATTTAGGCATAATCACTAAGCGCGTTGGATTCTCATGATCCGATTCATCTCTTAAATCTTCAATCATCGGCAATTTTTTCGCCTGCATTTGCGCAGCGATTTGCTCTAGTAGTTTCGCGCCTGAGACTTGATGTGGTAAAGCAGTAACAATAATATTCTGCTCTTCTAGCTCATATTTAGCGCGCATACGAATGGAGCCATGCCCCGTAACATACATTTTTTGTATATCTTCTCGACCACTAATAATTTCTGCATCGGTTGGATAGTCAGGCCCCTGGACAAAATTAAATAAGTCTTCTAGCGGAGCTTCAGGATTATCTAATAAGTGCACACAGGCATTTGCGACCTCTCTTAAATTATGTGGTGGAATATCCGTCGCCATCCCCACGGCTATACCCATTGTGCCGTTGAGTAATATATTAGGTAAGCGATCCGGCAATAAGGCCGGTTCTTTTAAGGTACCATCAAAATTATTATGCCACTCAACTGTCCCTTGCCCCAACTCACTTAATAAGGTTTGTGCATAAGCGGTTAATCGTGATTCGGTATAACGCATCGCAGCAAACGACTTAGGGTCATCAGGTGAACCCCAATTACCCTGCCCATCAACTAAAGGATAACGATAAGAAAAATTTTGTGCCATTAACACCATTGCTTCATAACACGCAGAATCACCATGCGGATGATACTTCCCTAATACATCTCCTACAGTACGCGCTGATTTTTTATGTTTGGATAAAGCACTTAAGCCTAACTCAGACATGGCATAAATAATACGCCTTTGCACCGGTTTTAAACCATCACCAATATGCGGTAAAGCCCGATCTAAAATAACGTACATAGAATAATCTAAGTATGCTTTTTCGGTGAAATCCTTTAAAGGGATTTGTTCAAAATTATCCTGAATGCCCATAGAGAGTGCGACTATTTAAGTGAATGAAAAAGGCTATGTTAGCTTATAGTTTATACTTATCAAAATGCTTCGCTAAAGCGAATAGAGAAAAAAACTAAATTCCACCATAGAAAGTACTTTAGATTTATTCTACACTGTCGATATAGGCTCTAATAATGATAATAAAGGTAAATACATATGAATTGGAACTCCATTGGTACTAAAGTGATCCTCAGCACCCTCATCTTTTTAATCGTCATCTCTACTGCATCCCTGTTCTTTATTTATCAAGCCGACAAACAAAAAATTATTACGCAAAAAACAGAGCAAGCGAAAAACCTATTACTCGTCGCTGAATCTGTGCGTAAAAATATGATCAAAAAATGGGATGATGGTGTGTTTACGACACAACAGCTTAATAATTATAATAGCATTAGTAATGCAAACGAACGACTGACAAAAATCTTAGCAACGGTTCCTGTTGCAACATCATGGGAAATTGTCCAAGCTAAAGCCAAAGAAGGCAGTTTCAGTTTTAAAGCACCGAATATCAATGCTAGGAACCCTAAAAACGAAGCTAATAAGAAAGAACGTGAGGTTCTGAACTTTTTCAAACAAAACCCACAGGCGACTGAATACAGCTATGTAGATGAAACGAATGAAACAGTACATTATTTTCGACCTGTTATTTTAAGTAAACAATGCGAAATCTGCCACGGCAACCCTATTACATCTCAAAAACTGTGGGCTAATAATAATGGCGTTGATCTGCTTGGCTATAAAATGGAAAATAAGCACGCGGGCGATTTACACGGTGCTTTTGAAATTATCACTCCACTAACAGCAGCTTACAAAGAATTAGCACAATCAATGTATAAGCAAATTGGCTTTACTATAGTTACTTTGATTGTATTGATCGCCGGTTTATATTGGTTAATTAATAGCATTATCATCACTCCACTCACGGACTTAGCCTTAAAACTACAAGATATTTCTAGTGGTGATGGTGATTTAACAGCACGTCTAAATATAAAAGGTAAGACAGAGTTTGCTTGGGTTGCTGCCAGTTTTAATAGTTTCGTCAAAAAAATAGGCAAAACAATTTATAAAATTAATGAGATCAGTGAACAGCTAGCTAATTCATCACAGCAATTATCCACTATCACACAAAAAACCGAACATGACGTACAACGGCAACAGACAGAAACAACTCAAGTTGCTAGTGCTATGGAGCAAATGGCATCAACCGTCAATAATGTTTCCAGAAATGCATTAAATGCCTCTGAAACTGCTGATTTAGCAAACCATGAAGCCACTGAAGGTAGTTCAATTGTCAAGCAAGCCGTCATAGCAATCAACTCACTCGCCTCTGAGGTCGAAAGTGCCGCTCAAGTCATCCATGATTTAGAGTCAGACAGTGAAAGTATAGGTCAAGTTTTAGGAGTGATTCAAGGTATCGCTGAACAAACCAATTTATTAGCCTTAAATGCAGCTATTGAAGCCGCTCGTGCCGGTGAACAAGGCCGTGGCTTTGCTGTTGTCGCTGATGAAGTAAGGACGCTAGCCAGTCGCACACAAAACTCAACCGAAGAAATCCGCCAAACCATTGAACGCTTACAAACGCGCGCAAAATCAGCGGCTCAGGTTATGGAACAAGGGCAACGCCAAGCAAAATCAAGCGTTGAGCAGGCAGCCTCAGCAGGTGACGCATTAAACCGCATTAATGAAAAGATTGATCAGATCAATAGCATGAATACGCAAATTGCCACAGCATCTGAGCAACAAAGTGCTGTAACGGAAGAGATTAAACGTAATATTAATAATATTGGCGATATTTCCAATCAAACCTCTCAAGGTGCTCATGCGACATCAGAGTCAAGCCAGCAGTTAATGGGCTTGGCAGATCAGCTACGCACTACGGTTAGACAATTTAAAATCTAACCCCTCAACTAGACTGCAACCTTAAGTCTATAAAGGTTGCAGTCACTCACATACACAACGCATGCCAAGTATACTCACCAAAACACTTACTTTCTTATACTATCTCTGTGCCATTTTATTTGGATTATGGAGTATTCCTGCTGTTTATTTTCTAAAAATTTTCCCACAGCATAATCTAAATTTAGCGCTAGCTATCATTTATGCCATTTTACTTTTATTACTACAAAGTATCCCCACACATAAAAAAGTCTATCGAACCTTTACATTCATCCTTTTTTCGATAGTTTTTCTTCGCTGGAACCAGATGACACCTGTACAGAATAAAAACTGGGCAGATGGTGTCAGCCGATTACCTTGGGCCACAATAGATAATAACAAGGTACATATCCATAATATACGTGATTTTATTTATCAATCAGAGACCGACTATAAAATTCAGTATATTGATAAAATTTATGATTTAGGGCAATTAAATCAGCTTGATTACATTCTATCTTACTGGGATGGCAACCAAGCAATTGCACATAGCATATTTAGTTTTGGTTTTAAAAATGGTGATCGTTTAGCTGTTTCGACCGAAGTTCGTAACGCTAAAGATGAGGAGTATGGCGGATTTACTGGCTTATATAATCAATTTGAACTCATTTATGTACTAGCAACCGAAAGAGATGTCTTACAGCTAAGAACTAATTTTCGCGGTGAAGAGGTTTACATCTATCCTACGAATGCCTCTAAACAAGAAATTCGCCGCTTATTTAATGTTGTTATTGATCGCGTCAATACATTGCGTACGACTCCAAAATTTTATAATACGATTACACAAAACTGCTTTACTAGTTTAATGACTGATTTCCGAAAAGTTGGGGGTAAACACCACCCTTTTGACTATCGACTTTATGCCAATGGTTTTTCTGACGAAATGTTTTACCAAAACGGTAAAATAAAAAGCAGCTTACCTTTTGCAGAAGCCAAGCAGCGCGCTTATATTAATCAATATATCCAGCCTAATATTTATAATGCCAATTACTCGCAACAAATCAGGCCTTATCAATACTAATAAAACCATAAGTTATGGGAGTTTTTTTACTGTGATTTATACACGCTGCAACAAAAAACAGCTCCCACAGACCTATAACTCCCTCAGGGCGCTCGGGTGCTTAAGCAACATTATATAGCCCTTTTTATAGCGATTAACCCAACCCCTCACTTCAATTTTTCGCCCTTTTAAGCTCTGCACATCCTCAAAATAGCGTAAATGTTCTTTTTTAATGCGTACTGCAAAAGTATCTGTCAATTTCAAATATACACTTTTTGCTGTGACTTTTATCGCAGATACAGTGCCAGCAATACGTTGCCAGCCTTTTTTATTCTTTTTAGTCACCTCGTGAGCAGATTTAACCTTGTACTCAGAATAACCCCAGATACCTAGTTTATTAGCCTCTGCTTCCCGCTCCGCGGTCACTAATTCCGGAACATATTTAAGGCTAGGCGGAAAAATATTAACACTAGCAAACCCTAAACGAACTAATTCATAATTAATATGCATATCTTGCTCAGTAAAAATATGTGCTAGATAGCGATGGTACTTATCACGTTTTTCCTGATCAAATTCCAAATGAACTTTTTTACCTATCAGCGCTTTCGTCAGCCATTTTTTTGCCAATTCTCCCCCTGCTTGCTCTATTTGATTTTGGTGTTCTATTTCAGGGGTGTTAATACTTAATAAACGAATTTTCCTGCCATCTGTTAATTGCACTGTATCACCGTCATAAACTTTCTTTACCACATAATAACGATAACTTTTTGCTAGCTGGAATTCTGTCGCTTGTCTCTGCGGTTTATCTGAATAATGCTTACGCCCTTGCGCATCAGTCCATTGGTAAACGGCTGCATAACTTAGTTGCGCTACCAGCAGCAGCAGAAAAATAATCATCCAGTAATATTTTTTTATCATTTAAATATAAAATCCTTGCTAAATTTTTTTAACAGAAACTAATACCAGTTAAAGAACACACTCTTGAGAAAATTTGGCAGTTACAGCGTTGTACTCAGCCCAATACACTAGCAAATAAATAAGATTTAAAAAAATCATTGTTGATGATAAATAAATTACCTATACAATAAACTGATTACCCATCAGATACTAAGAGAGAGATAATGAGCAGCCTAACTTCAGCCAATTTTATCGACAAATGCCAAGTTAAACTCACATCAAGTGCACAATATCAAAAATTAAAAGCACTACCTAAACTTCAGTTTTGGCTCGCTATACTGGGGCTATTTTTATTAACTCAAGTTATTGTCTTTGGGGCCTTATATCTATTCTTTGGCAAAATAGCGATGATCGGTTTTCTTGCCTGCGTCTTAGCTAGCTTAGCAACCGGACTTGGCGCATTACCCGCGGCCTTCTTTAAAGAGGTTTCCAATAATGTTTTTAATACCTTACTGGGGGCCGCGGCGGGCGTTATGCTTGCTGCTACAGCCTTTTCATTATTAGTTCCCGGCATAGAAGCAGGTAATGCATTATGGCCAGGTAAAGGGTTATGGGCGGTTGCCTTAGGCATGTTAGTCGGCGCTTTATTTTTACATTTAGCAGATAAAAAACTGCCGCACCTGCATTTTGATGATGCTTCCAATATCCAAACCGCTTCATTACAAAAAATCTGGCTATTTATTGTTGCTATTACTATCCATAACTTTCCAGAAGGTATGTCAGTCGGGGTTAGCTTTGGTACTGGAGATATGCATAATGGTACCGTCTTAGCTATCGCTATTGCCTTACAAAACATCCCTGAAGGACTAGCAGTCGCTTTGCCTTTGGTGGCGCTAGGTTATAACAAGTGGAAAGCTGTCGGCATTGCTACATTAACAGGATTAGTGGAGCCTATAGGTGGTATCTTAGGTATTACGATGGTTGCCACTTTCACTTCAATCATGCCTTTTGCCATGGGTTTTGCAGCTGGCGCGATGCTATTCGTTATTTCTGAAGAAATCATCCCTGAAACGCATGCTAATGGTCGTTCACGCTACGCTACTTTTGCCTTAATGATTGGTTTTATCATTATGATGGCCTTAGATAATTTGCTTGCTTAATATGATCGCTCTTATCCAGCGCGTTACACAGGCCAGTGTCTCAGTTGATGGCATACAAATAGGCGCAATAGAGCGCGGCATTATGGCCTTAATTGCTGTCGAAAAACAAGATAGCGAAAAATCCGCACAACGTTTATTTGAACGCATTGTGAACTACCGTATTTTTCCAGATGCAGATGACCGCATGAACTTAAATTTACCCGCCATTCAAGGGGGATTACTACTTGTTCCCCAATTCACTTTAGCAGCCGACACCAACTCAGGTAATCGCCCTAGCTTTACGCCTGCTGCCAGCCCCAAAAAAGGTGAAGCGTTATTTAATTATTTTGTTAGTTATGCTAAAAATAATTTTTCTCCTATACAAACGGGGCAATTCGGTGCCAATATGCAGGTAGCACTAATCAATGATGGTCCTGTTACTTTTACTCTAAAAGTTTAATTCCCTATGAACTTATTTTTACTCGAAGGCACGGCAATTTTCTTTTACTTTATAAGCTGCAGCCTGTTAATCAAAGATATTAAAGAAAAGCGCCACCAAAAAAAGGCTTTAATCGTTGCTTTAATCGCAGCACTAACACACTTGAGCACTATTTTGCTCAACGCATGGGAGCAACAAACGATTGATTTTGGTTTCTTTCATACCGCTTCCATTATTTCCGTGATTATTGTTTTTTTATTGTTGATCGCCTCTTTTTCAAAACCCGTTGAAAAATTAGGTATAGCTCTATTCCCCCTCGCGGCTGTTATGTTAGTTTTGGACTATATTTTTCCCGATCTAACACCTAATAAAACTGAGTATTCTCTTGCCATGAATACGCATATTCTCAGCTCTATTGTCGCTTTTTGCTTACTCACCATAGCAGCCTTTCAGGCACTCTTACTCGCCATACAAAACAAACAACTAAAAAGCCATAATCCTGGACGGTTAATGCTTTCATTCCCCCCACTGCAAGCCATGGAATCTTTATTATTCCAAATGATTAGTGCTGGCGTATTATTTTTAAGCATTTCCCTAATTAGTGGTTTTATTTTTATTGATGATCTATTTGCTCAGCATCTAGTTCACAAAACGATACTATCGATACTTGCCTGGCTCACTTTCTCGGCTCTATTAATAGGCAGAAAGCTTTATGGATGGCGCGGAAAAACAGCTATACGCTGGACTTTATACGGTTTTCTTGCCTTACTATTGGCTTATTTTGGCAGTAAATTCGTTTTAGAAATTATTCTTAATCAATAGCTTCTCACTAATACGATAACGCTTAAATTTATAATAAAAATAGTATAACCGGTTGTTTTTAAAATATTCTAATTCCATCGTTTATTTTGGGACTGCTATACTCGTTAGGTGACACACACTAAATAAGCTCCCCATATTGCGAGTTGCCTAAGCACTCAAAGCAAAGCTCAACCCCACTCTATCGAAAGGAGATGAACCATGAGTATGAACAACGTTTTAAGAAATACGCAGATTATGCGCTACCTATTTAGTCTTTTACTGCTCTCTGCATTGTGCTTTAATCAAGCTCAGGCAACCACAAGCCTCTTGACACTAAACCAAGCGACAATAAAAGAAGGTGAGGCATTAAAAGTTTATGTTGCAGTCAATCATGCGAAAACGGTGCTGCTAACGGATGTTTATCTTAGTGTAAAATTACCTGATGGAACCCGTGTTTACTATGTCAAGCATATTTCTGGTGTAATACCAACAGACCAGAAAACTCCTTTTGTTACGTCATGGTTAGTACATCCATTAGAAAAAACTCAACTACTGGATATTATGGTACCGCCAGGGCTCATTCATGGAAACTACCTATGGGAAGTTCAGATTGTAAAAGCAGGCAGCCAACCGGACAATAGTGAAAATATTATTACGACTGCAACGACATTATTAAAGCACAATGATATTTCTTATTTTCATATAAGTGAATCTGATAAGGGCACTATGGGGGACTTTAGTCCGCCAATCAGCGCCTTAACCCCCTCTTTTTCTTTCACATCCGGCGCTAGTGATGGGTCATTTGGCATCCCTTTTGAGTTACCTGGTAATGAACAAATTGCTGCTAATATATTAACTGCCGGAGATATTGACGATAATCTTAATTACACTGATTTTAAAAATTATATTACCAGACAATTAGAGAAAAATAACTCGCTTACCCAAAATCAAACGCCTCTGCCTACCTTTGCAACTGAAGACCGAGTTAAGATTAAAGTCTTAGATAGCAATGGTGTTGGTTTAGCAAATGCTCAAATTGAATTTAGTACCATTGCATCACAAAAAACCTTATTAAAAAGTTACACTGGCAGTGATGGAACCTTCTATCTCTTCCCTTTGTTTGATGGTATCAATGAAAAACAACTTAAGTTAAACATCTCAACAAATGAGAATGAGTCTTTTGCAGTAGATATTGATTTAGCGCAACTTACGATAGAAAGAGAATTGACTATAACGGCAAATACCCTGACCAGTAAATTGCCAGCGCAACTGGATTTAATGTTTATTATAGATACTACCGGCAGTATGGGAGACGAGCTAGACTACCTAACGGCGGAATTAAAAAATATTGTGACGGTTATTAGCGATAAATATTCCCAGCTAGCAATCAGGTATGGTTTAGTGGTCTATCGTGATATAGGAGATGAGTATATTGTTCATTCTTCTGCTTTTACGCAGTCTGTTGATGAAATGGAAAAACTGTTACAGAAACAGCGCGCATCGGGTGGGGGCGACTACCCAGAAGCAATGGAGCAAGGGTTAGAGCAAGCAATATCTGCCCCTTGGCACACTGGTAATACTGCACGCGTGGCTTTTTTGGTTGCCGATGCACCGCCACATGATGAAAATTTATTACCTATGTTAACGTTAAGCCATACGGCACGAGAGAAAGGGGTTCATATTTATTCTTTAGCCGCCAGTGGTGTTGCTGATACCGCCGAATACCTTATGCGCTCAATTTCGGTACTCACTCATTCTCGTTATTTGTTTTTAACTGATGATTCTGGGGTTGGCAATAGCCATGCGATACCAACTGTCCCTTGCTATCAGATAACTAAACTTAATGCGTCTATCATTCGTGCCATAGAGAGCGAATTGGCAGGCCAACGCATAGAAGAAGCTTCTACTGGCATTATTAAAGAGGTAGGTTCGCAACAAGACGGTCAGTGCTCATCAAATTGACCAAAATAGTACAAGTCAGCTTTATACCTCCCCCTTAAATTCACCTGCGCCCTATATAAATTAAGTACAAAATAACTTAAGAGGCGCAGAACTTTAGTCAGTGCTAATGCTTCATTTTTTAAGCTATATAATTTATACGGATAACTCCTCTCCTAAACCCATATTTTCAGGCACCCTGCCTTGAATCCGTAGCCATTTTTGTACACTGCCTGCTCAAGCTAATATTAAGGGCTATCAAGACATCTATTAAACATGTAAAATTGAAATATTTATTTTTCTAATTTGTAGGTAGGTCAAGTGAATTTTAGAGGTACAACAATTCTTTCTGTACGGCGCGGCGATAAAGTCGTTATCGGTGGTGATGGTCAAGTTACTTTGGGTAATACGGTAATGAAAGGTAATGCGCGCAAAGTGCGTCGCTTATATCATGATAAAGTCATTGCTGGCTTTGCGGGCGCGACAGCGGATGCATTTACACTCTTTGAACATTTCGAAGGAAAGCTAGAAAAGCACCACGGCAACCTGACTCGCGCCGCCGTTGAAATGGCGAAAGATTGGCGTACTGAGCGTTCTTTACGCAAACTAGAGGCGCTACTTTCTATTGCAGACAGTAAATCTTCCTTAATCATTTCCGGTAATGGTGATGTTATTGAGCCAGAATTTAATTTAATCGCCATTGGCTCAGGCGGCCCTTTTGCACAATCCGCAGCTCGTGCTTTACTAGAAAGCACCGACCTAAGCGCACGCGAAATTGTGGAAAGATCACTTAATATTGCAGCTGATATTTGTATTTATACTAACCACAATTTACGTATTGAAGAGCTAGACGCAGAACCAAAGGATTAAGAACACACATGACACAAATGACACCTAAAGAAATTGCCCACGAACTAGATAAGCATATTATTGGTCAAACAAGTGCTAAGCGCTCAGTCGCCATCGCTTTACGTAATCGCTGGAGACGCTCGCAAGTAGATATTGCTATACGCGATGAAATCACGCCTAAAAATATCCTTATGATTGGCCCAACAGGTGTGGGTAAAACTGAAATTGCACGCCGCTTAGCCCGCTTAGCTAATGCGCCATTTATTAAAATAGAAGCGACTAAATTCACCGAGGTTGGCTATGTTGGTCGTGATGTAGAATCCATCATCCGTGATTTAGTTGAAACAGCGATGAAAATGACGCGCGAAACAGCGACAGAAAAAGTACAAAATCGCGCTGCTGATGATGCTGAAGAAGCCGTACTCGATATTTTATTGCCACGCGCTGAAGGTGGCATGCTATCAGATACGGAAGCAGCGACACGCCAAAAAATGCGCAAAAAATTACGTGAAGGTGATTTTGATAACAAAGAAATTGAAATAGAAATTCAAACGTCACGTATCGGTGTTGAAATCATGGCACCACCCGGCATGGAAGAGATGACCAGCCAATTACAAGGCATGTTCCAAAACCTAAATAATGATAAAACCAAAACGCAGAAACTCGCCGTAAAAGATGCACTTAAGCTATTAACTGAAGAGCATGCTGCTAAACTTGTTAATGAAGACGAAATCAAATTAACGGCTGTAGAGTCAGTTGAGCAACATGGTATTGTCTTTTTAGATGAAATCGACAAAGTATGTAAACGCTCTGATAGCGGTGGTGGCGATGTATCTCGCGAAGGTGTGCAAAGAGATTTATTACCTTTAGTTGAAGGTAGTACGGTCAGCACTAAATATGGCATGATTAAAACCGATCATATTTTATTTATTGCTTCAGGTGCTTTTCATCTAACCAAACCTTCTGATTTAATCCCTGAATTACAAGGTCGTTTCCCTATTCGTGTTGAATTAGAGGCTTTAAGTAGTGCTGACTTTATACGTATTTTAACTGAGCCTGACGCATCTTTAACCGAACAGTACCAAGCTCTACTGGCAACAGAAGGTTTGAGTCTTAGCTTTAGTGAAGATGGAATTAAACGCATTGCTGAACTTGCTTGGGAGGTCAATGAAAAAACTGAAAACATTGGTGCTCGCCGCTTACACACGATATTGGAGCGGTTATTAGAATCTGTTTCTTTTGATGCACCTGATTTAGTTGATAAAGATATTATGATCACTGAAGCTTATGTCAATGATAATCTATCTGAATTCGTCCAAGATGAAGATTTAAGTCGATATATTTTATAATTATGCGTATTAAAGCCGAACCAATTAACACTTTCCCCACAGATATAAAGCTACATAAAGTATCACGTATACTTGAAGTCAGTTTTGATAATGGTCAAACCTTTCAGCTACCCTGTGAATACCTGCGTGTCTGCACACCATCAGCCGAAGCCATGGGGCATGCCCCAGGCCAAGAAACTTTGCAAATTGGCAAAGAAAACGTGACTATAAATGCCATTAGAGCTATTGGCAATTATGGTATTTCTCCTGATTTTAGTGATGGCCATAGTACTGGCATTTATACCTGGGAATTACTCTATAAACTCGGTAATGAATACGATGTTATATGGGCTAACTATTTAGAAGAACTAAAGGCAGCAAACCATACACGCATAGAACCCGCACAAAATTAAACTAATGGTTAGCACAGCATCCCTTAAATTTGTGATATAAAAACGTAACTTCTCATTATCCACGGGTATTTGAGCTATTAAGGTCTGTAGGATGCGCTTCCTATCGCCAGCACATCCTACGACTCTTTTTTCAGATTGTAGGCAAATAAAAAGCCTACCCCTTTATATTTTAAGATAAACCTATGACAACTAAAAATACGACCCACTTTGGTTTTAAACAAGTCGCCGAACAAGACAAGGTCAAATTAGTGCGCGGAGTTTTTGATTCTGTAGCAAGTCAGTATGACGTTATGAATGACTTAATGTCCCTCGGAATTCATCGCATCTGGAAACGGGTTGCCGTCCAATTAAGCAATGTCCGCGAAGGCGAGAAAGTACTCGATTTAGCAGGTGGTACGGGCGATTTAACGACACTTTTTGAAAAGCGCGTAGGTAAAAATGGCGCAATTGTTCTAGCCGATATTAATTCAGAAATGCTACGCACTGGACGTGACCGATTAATTGACCGCGGTTTAGTTGGCAATGTTAGCTATGCTCAAGTTAACGCTGAATGCCTACCTTTTGAGGATAATACTTTTGACTGCGTCTGTATTGCTTTTGGCTTACGTAACGTCACCGATAAAGATGCAGCCTTACGCTCTATGTACCGCGTACTCAAACCGGGTGGTCGCGTTATTGTTTTAGAATTTTCCCACCCAACAGATAAAGTGACAGAAAAAGTTTATGACTTTTATTCGTTTAAGTTATTGCCCAAAATTGGCAAAATTATTGCTAAAGACGAAGACAGCTACCGTTATTTAGCTGAATCGATTCGTATGCACCCTAAACAAGATGCACTAAAAGAAATGATGCAAAATGCAGGGCTAGAGCGTTGTGAGTATTTTAATATGTCACAAGGTATTGTCTCTGTACATAGGGGGTATAAATTTTAAGTCAGCAAATAAATGGCGCAATCCTCTGATTGCGCCTTACAAGCCCTACCCACCCCCTCCTCTCATTGCTGCTTATTAATCGTATGACAATCAAACCCTTACTTATTAACGCCTTTGAAACTGCGCTCAATAAATACCTTCACTTAGATGAAGATATTGATCTCTTTTTACAGCCATTAACGGGGAAAGTCATTGCTATTACTTTGCTCCCATTTAACGAAACGATATACCTCTGCCCTACAGCTCAGCGTATTCAGATTATGGATCAATATGCAGAAACTGCAGATACTACACTTAAAGGTTCATTACCTGCCTTTGGTTTAATGGGGCTAAGCTCTAAACCTGCCCGTTCATTTTTCTCTGGTGAAGTCACTATTGAAGGTGATCTAAATTTAGGTCACCACTTTCAACAATTATTTGCCCAACTGGATATAGACTTAGAAGAACAGCTATCACATTACACTGGCGATATTATTGCACATAAAGTGGGCAATCTTTTTCGCGGCCTCAATGATTGGCAACAAGAAAGCGCAAATACCTTAAAGCTTAATATCACTGAGTTTTTACAAGATGAAAGTAAAGACCTCCCGCCCGCACCTGAGATCAACATCTTTAGTCAACAAGTTGACCAGCTAAAAGAAGATTTTGACCGCCTCGAAGCACGCGTAACGCGTTTAAATGACACATTGAAAGCCAAACAAGCTTAAGGAAGATTACGTGAAGCACCCCAAACTAATTCTAAGGTTACTTAACATAAACTGGGTACTCATTACTCATGGGCTCGATGACCTCATTCTAAAAACGCATTTATTCAGGCCGCTACGTTTTCTAGCTATTTTCTCCCCTAATTTCTGGCGTAAAAAAGAATTTGGTACACGGGGAGAGCGCATCCGCCGTACTTTAGAAGATCTAGGGCCGATTTATGTTAAATTTGGCCAAGCACTATCTACGCGCAAAGATATATTGCCCGATGATATTGCCGATGAACTCGTCAAACTACAAGATAAAGTACCGCCTTTTTCTGACCAACAAGCACGCGAAGTTATCGAGCAAGAATTAGGTATGTCCATTGCAACGGCCTTTGCTGAATTTTCTTCCAGCCCTTTAGCTTCTGCCTCTGTTGCCCAAGTTCATGCGGCAGTTTTACATAGCGGTGAGCAAGTTATCGTTAAAGTTTTACGCCCTGATGTGGAAAAATGGATACATTCAGATATAGGTTTACTTTACGAGCTGGCTTATTTTGCTGAAAAATTCTGGACAGAAGCTAAGCGCTTACATGCCAAAGAAATTGTTGCTGAATTTGAAAAAACGCTACTTGATGAACTAGATCTTGTTAGAGAAGCAGGTAATGCAACAAAATTAAGGCGTAATTTTGAAAATTCTGATGCGCTTTATGTTCCTGCCATTCATTGGGAATTCACTCGTCGCAAAGTGCTCGTTATGGAACGCATCTATGGCATTCCCGTGGGTAATATCGAAGAATTACGTGTTGCAGGTGCTGATTTCAAATTATTGGCTGAACGCGGTGTAGAAATATTCTTTACCCAAGTCTTTAGAGATAATTTTTTTCATGCCGACATGCACCCTGGTAATATTTTTGTTGAACTACCAGGAAAATATATTGCGGTTGATTTTGGTATTGTTGGCACCTTATCTTCTTCCGACCAACGCTATTTAGCAGAAAACTTACTGGCTTTCTTTAACCGTGATTATCGCCGTGTCGCGGAAATGCATATACAGTCGGGCTGGGTTCCAGCACACACTCGTGTTGAAGAGTTTGAATCTGCTATTCGTAGCGTTTGTGAGCCTATTTTTGACAAACCTTTGAAGGATATTTCCTTTGGCTTATTACTATTACGTTTATTCCAAACCGCGCGCCGCTTTGATATGGAAGTGCAACCACAATTAGTGTTATTACAAAAAACTTTACTCAATATTGAAGGTCTAGGTCGTCAGCTTTACCCTGATTTAGATTTATGGCAAACTGCCAAACCTTTTTTAGAAGCTTGGTTTAAAGAGCGCGTTAGCCCAAAAGCCAAAATACAACAAGCACTCAAAAAATTCCCTGAATTAGCCGAGCACTTCCCTGAAATTCCAACGCTACTATTTCAAGTGCTCGATGATGCAGCACATACGAGTCAACGTGCTACAGCACACCACCAACAATTAGACCGACTACGTGAGGAAATGCAAAGCAACCATAAAGGAACGCTTTATGCTTTATTGGCCAGTGCCACTATGATTAGCGCAGCGATATTTTTCAACTAAAATGCTAATTAATATCCTTCCTAAAACAGAGATTTCTGCTAAAGAAAATTTACAGTGGCTGTTTATTCTTAGAAATTTAATGATAGGCGGTGAATCACTACTACTGCTGATTTCCATTGATATTTTAAAGATTCCATTACATCAAGAAGCACTTTGGCTCACTATTCTCGCTATCGGTACGGTTAATTTATACACTTGGATTCGCTTAAAAACCGATGTACCAGTGACCGAAATGGAGATTTTTTCACAATTAGCTATTGATGTTCTTGCTATTGCTGCACTTTTATATCTAACCGGCGGTGCAACCAACCCATTTACTTGGATTTTCTTGCTACCAGTTATTCTTACCGCAATCACGCTACCCCATGCCTACACTTGGTATATGGTTATATTAACAACAACTATATACACTTTTTTGATTCCCTACCATGCTTCTTTATTAAGTGTCGCCCCCCATTTAATGCATGCTGAGATGGGTGATATGGCGCATAATATGCATACTCAAGAAGATGAGGAATTTTTTAATTTTCATATCTTTGGTATGTGGTTTGGTTTTGTCTGTAGTGCAGGTTTAGTTGCATTTTTTTCTCTGGAACTATCTAACACGATTAAAGCGGGAGAACGTACACTGGCCGAAGCACGAGAAAAAGCCTTACAAGATGACCGAATTATCTCTTTAGGTACTTTGGCAGCAAGTGCCGCACATGACATGGGCACACCTTTAGGTACGATGGCTATTATTGCTCATGAATTAAAACATGATACAGGCCCAATAACGCAAACTGAATTGCATGAAAAAATGACCATCATGCAAGATCAAATTAACCGCTGCAAACAAGCCTTATCTGTTATGTCCGCCTCTGCTGGTGAATTACGCGCAGATTCAGGGCATATTACCTTGCTCAGCGATTATTTGGATGAAGTGATCATGCAATGGCGTAGCCAACAGCCTGGTGTTAAATTAAATTTACTTATTAACCCTGAAGCACCATTGCACTCCTCCATCATAGCTGAGCTCACCCTCACACATTCTTTAATTAATATCTTAAATAATGCCGCTGAAGCCTCACCTCAAGAAAAAGGCATTGATTTAGCGATTCATCGTTGCACACAAGAAAACTTTATTGGCCTACAAATACGCGACTACGGCCCTGGCATACCTGATGAATTACTGGATAAAATTGGCAAAGCCCCCATTAATAATAACAACCAAGGTTTAGGTGTTGGATTATTTCTTACCTACTCAACAATTAATCGTATAGGCGGTACAATAGAAGTCAGTAACTCACCTACAGGTGGTGCTTGTATTGATATTTTTCTACCTCTCGTCCCTAGCTAACTTATCACCTATGTCTGAAGAAACTCAAGCTCGCTTATTACTCGTTGATGACGACCAAACCTATTGCTCAGTCCTTAAATCAGCATTGGAAAAACGAGGCTTTGAGGTCTCTGTTGCCTACGATGTAAAAACCGGCCTTAGCTTAGCCGAGCAATTTGAACCCGAATATGCCGTTATTGATTTACGTATAGGCTACGAATCTGGCCTAGAATTAGTACAAAAACTGATTTCTTTGGATATCAATACACAAATTGTGATGCTAACCGGATTTGCTAGCATTGCCACAGCAGTTGAAGCAATCAAGCTCGGTGCTAAACATTATTTAACCAAGCCAGCTAATGCAGATGAAATATTACAAGCACTGAATAAAGACTCAGGTGACAGCTCAGTTGCCATTAATGAAAACCCACTATCAGTCAAACGCTTAGAATGGGAACATTTACAGAAAGTATTAATGGAACATGATGGCAATATTTCAGCGGCTGCACGTGCACTTAATATGCACCGCCGCACTTTACAACGAAAATTAGATAAGCGTCCGGTAAAAGAATAATGAGCACAGAAAACAAAGAACACCCTTTCGCAGAAACTATTCGTATTTTAGGTAAAGGAAAAAATGGTTCGCGCCCACTCACGCAAGAAGAGGCTTATCAAGCCATGCGCATGATTTTGGCGGGTGAAGTTGAAGACATACAACTCGGTGCCTTTTTAATGTTAATGCGAGTTAAAGAAGAAACACCAGAAGAACTCGCTGGTTTTGTACTCGCAGTGCGTGAAACGTTGCCTAAATATACAACTCAACAAGCAGACTTAGATTGGTCAGCTTATGCAGGTAAGCGTAGGCACTTACCTTGGTTTATATTGTCCAGCTTATTACTGGCAGAAAATGGTATTAAAGTTTTAATGCACGGTTCTGCCTCTCATTCAGAAAGCCGCCTATTTGTTCAAGACATATTACCTGTCTTTTCCTTGGCTCCAGCACAGTCCATTACTCAAGCCGAACAACAACTGCAAAGTAACAACTTTTCTTATTTATCATTAGAGCAGTTCTGCCCTACTTTAAATAAAATGATACACCTACGTTCGCTAATGGGTTTACGCTCACCCGTACATACTTTAGTACGTTTAATTAACCCCTTTAACGCGCCTTATAGCATCCAAGGTATTTTTCACCCAGGCTATCGCCCCGTACACCAAGAGGCTGCCTTACTTTTACAGCAGCCTCATATGGCCGTTTTAAAAGGCGAAGGAGGAGAAACAGAGCGTAACCCTGATATGGAGTGTTTAGTACAAAGCGTACATAATAATGAACTTTCAGAAGAAGTATGGCCAGCATTGTTCGCTCGCCGCCATGTCAAACCTAAGCAATTAGAGCCTAAGCAACTGATACAAGTTTGGCGTGATGAATGGCAGGATGAGTTTGCTCAAGCGAGCATTATTGGTACAACGGCTGTTGCTTTAAAGCTACTTGGAAAAGTTGCATCTCAGGCAGATGCGCATAATTTAGCAGAACAATATTGGCATAAACGAAATAAGAAGGCCTATGCGCCTCTATGATAAAACTCAGGAATCCCTTTGATATCGCCTTTTTCCATATGCTGATATTCAAGCCCTAATAGAGTTCCTTCATTATCATCGTGCTCAAACCAAATAATTTTTGCTTCACCCTGTAAATGTAACTTATCAAACTTAAATTCAATAAACATGCCTTCCTGAACTGCAACATACTCAGGAATACGTACCATTAGGCCTTCGACAGAGACATTCCGCGTCATAAACTCATAAACATTTTTAGCGATAAGCGCTTGACCCGGTGCAGCCATACTTTTTCGATAAGCTTTGCGTTTATATAAAAAATTATCTGCATCATAAGAAATTTGCTTAAATTCTAAACCAATTAATATATGCTGCCCATCCATGTCGACTCTAACAACTTCAGCTTCGCCTGCTAAATTTAATTTTTCTATAAAAATATCAACTAAACTAGATTGTTTAAGCAACAAAAATACATCATGCACATCATGAACACTAAGGGAAGTATCTATAGATACCAGCATGCCTGTAATTGAAAGATTTTGCACGTGCATTTCATGCTCTGCTCCGCCGATAAACATAAACCCTTTAAGGTCTAAATTTTTTCGGTAATTTTGTCTTGAATTTGTCATATTAATATTATTATTTATGCACCGGACAGTGTAATTTCATGACCCTAGAATTTATATGTCTTGTTTTTCATAGATTAGCTTATATTTAAAGAAAAACAATACTTTATGATAAAATTTCTGCAATTAAGATGAACTAAGTCAGCGGCATTAATAAAAAACCATGTGTAAACAAACTATTAGCCCTTTTTTCCTTATCTTATTTATTTTGTCATTAACAGCTTGCACCACCTCACCACCTAAAAACACTCACAATATTTGTCAAATTTTTAAAGAAAAAGATGACTGGTACAATGACAGTAAAGATTCTTATCTGAAATGGGGAGTTCCTATCCCTATACAAATGGCCATTATGCACCAAGAGTCTCGTTTTGTTGCTGATGCAAAACCGCCGAGACCTTGGTTGTTCGGTATTATCCCATGGTTTCGTAATAGTTCTGCCTATGGTTATCCACAAGCACAAGACAGCACTTGGGATTGGTATTTACGAGAAGCAGGTAGCTGGAGTGCGGATCGAGATGACTTTACAGATGCGAGTGATTTTATTGGCTGGTACTGCACTGTCAGTTATAAAAAATTAGGCATTTCTAAACTGGATACGATGAATCAATACCTCGCTTATCATGAGGGACATGGGGGATATAAACGGAAATCTTACCTAAAAAAGCCTTGGCTATTAAAAATAGCCAAAAAAGTGAACCGACAAGCACAAACTTTTAAGCAACAATTAAAGGGTTGTAAAGCTGAATTAGAAAGTAAAGGCTGGTTTTTTTGGTAAAATAACCAGCTTAACAATTAAAAGGAGTAAAAGTGAGTAAAATTCAACTCATTATTATTACAGTTTCCATTATCGTACTTATAGGACTTTTCATGTTTTCAAGAAATAACTCAGAACTTGCCCAAACCAACGCAACTGAAGGCGCTGCCTTTCTTGCTGAAAATGCCACTAAAGAAGGTGTTATCACGACAGCTAGTGGCTTACAATATACTATCCTTACTGATGCTGAAGGCGACAAACCTAACGCTACATCGAATGTAACCGTGCATTATAAAGGCACCACTTTGGATGGTGCTGAGTTTGATAGTTCTTATAGTCGTAACGCACCTGCTACTTTTCCTTTAAATCGCGTGATTAGCGGCTGGACTGAGGGCGTACAGCTAATGTCAGTAGGGGCGACTTACCGTTTCTTTATTCCCTCTGAACTAGCTTATGGCGCACAAGGTGCTGGTGGCGCGATTGGCCCTAATGCAACACTTATTTTTGATATTGAATTACTAAGTTTCTAATAAAATCTTAGCCTAGGAACGTGCATAGTAATCCGTTCAGATATCGTTCTCGCTGTTAACTCTCAAAGCTGTTAACTTAAGAAATAAGCAACTTTTCCAACAAGAAAAAGTTTAAGTTAACAGCATTACTTTAATTCCCCCTTTTTCTCAACCTTTATTAATATCACATGACCGACTCTCGTTTTTTTGCAACCTGTCCTAAAGCAATGGAAGATATCCTTGCAACTGAATTAAAACAATTAGGCGTGCAACAGGTAAAAACCGCTATGGCCGGTGTATATTTTGAAGGCTCCCTAGAAAATGCCTACCGAGTTTGCCTATGGTCACGTATTGCCAATCGAGTATTACTCGTTTTAAGTTCTTTCACAGTGACTAGCCAAGAAGATTTATACGATGGTATCTATAAAGTAAACTGGTTTGATCATATGAAGCCAGACGATAGCTTTGCCGTTTCATTTAATGCCAAAGCATCTAAAGTAATTAACAACACACACTTTGGTGCCCTCAAAGTAAAAGATGCCGTGGTTGATCAGATGCGGAAAAAATTTAATAAACGTCCTGAAATTAATCTTACGCAACCCAATATCCGCATTAATGTCTATTTACAACAAGAACAGGCAACACTGAGTTTGGATTTATCTGGTGAGAGTTTACATCGGCGTGGCTATCGTGATATTAGCATTGCCGCACCCATCAAAGAAAACCTTGCTGCTGCCATACTTTATCGTAGCAAATGGCCTGAAATAGCTCGCCAAGGCGGTAGTTTAATCGACCCCATGTGTGGCTCGGGCACTTTATTATTAGAAGCCACCATGATGGCCGCCGATTATGCACCCGGCTTACAGCACAAACACTTTGGCTTTACCAGCTGGAAAAAATATGATGCTGCGCTATGGCAATCATTATTAGATGAGGCTGAACAACGTAAATCAATTGGCTTACAGAACTTGCCGACTATTGTCGGTTTTGACCAAAGTAGGCAAGCCATCAATGCCGCTTTATTACATATAGAAAATGCTGGCTTACAAAATAACATACATGTTGAACGCCGGGATATAAACAATGCGACCGCTGCAGAAAGCTGGCAGCCAGGTATAGTGATATGTAACCCGCCTTACGGTGAGCGTTTAGGTAATACTGAAGAAACGGCACTCTTATATCGTTGCTTTGGGGATGTGCTTAAGACGCAATTTAAACACTGGCAAGCCGCTATGATTATCAGTGATCCTGAATTAGGTTTTCGTTTGGGTATACGCTCACAAAAACCGATTACATTTTTTAATGGTGCTTTAGAGTGTAAACTCTTGCGCTTTGCTATAGAAGAGGAAAACTTTTTCACGCCTAAAGCAAAAACTCAGCAAGAACGCATCGAACAAGTTATTGAACATCCACCAGAAATAGACAGCGAAGCAACAGAAAGCGCGCAAATGTTTGCCAACCGGCTAAAGAAAAATATCAAAAAAATGGCTAAATGGCTAAAACGTGAAGACATACACTGCTACCGTATTTACGATGCTGATTTACCTGAATATGCCCTTGCGATTGATGTGTATCAAGGTGAAAAAACGTGGATCAATGTCCAAGAATATCAAGCACCTAAAACGATCTCAGAAGAAAAAGCAAATTCACGCCTAGCCGCGGCAATGAATGAAATCCCCAAAGTCTTTAATATTCCTAAGGAACAAGTATATTTAAAAATACGCAGCAAACAAAAAGGTATAGAACAATACGAAAAACAAGCGCATTCAGAAGAATTTGAAATTATTGAAGAACACGGCGCACGTTTTTATGTGAATTTTGAAGATTACTTAGACACGGGGATATTTTTAGATCATCGTCCTATTCGTCTACATATCCAGCAGCAAGCCAAAGGCAAACATATTTTAAACTTATTTGCCTACACCGGCACTGCTTCAGTACATGCTGCCATTGGCGGGGCAAGCTCAACTACGAGCGTAGATATGTCTAAAACCTATTTAGACTGGGCACAGCGCAATATGGATCTCAATCAAGTTAAAAGTGATAATTATTTTATTCGTGCCGATTGCAAAGAATGGCTAGAAGAACAAACAACAAAGCCTAAACGTGATCAAGCCTATGACTTAATTTTTCTTGATCCACCCACCTTTTCCAACTCTAAACGCATGGAAACCACCCTTTCCATACAAGAAGATCATGTTGCATTAATTAAACAGGCGGTGCAATTATTAAATGACGGCGGTGTGCTTTATTTTTCGACCAATTTCCGCCGCTTTAAACTGGATACCGAAGCGTTAGCAAACTTCACTATAGAAGATATTAGTGCAGATACCATTCCGGAAGACTTTTCCAGAACACCTAAAATTCATTATTGCTGGGAAATTACCCGTTAAACGATGCAACATTTTAAAATCATAGTGAAAGGCAGAGTACAAGGCGTTGGCTTTAGAGCCTTCACTCTAAAATCAGCGAAAAAATATGGTATTTATGGCACGGTAAAAAATCATGCCAACGGTAATGTAGAAATCATTGCCTCAGGTACTATGCAGGCAATGGAAAATTTTATTCGTGACTGCCGTAAAGGATCGTTATTCGCCAAAGTAACCGAGTTAAACACTATAGAACTTCCTAGCTCAGCAGCATTATTGCCTGATTTTAGAATTAGTGACCAATATCACTCAAGAAAAGCCAGTTCATGCCGATTACATAGGCATGAAAACTAATGGAGTAACGATAATGAACACAACATTTATAAAACGGCTTTTTGTATTGATTCTACTCAGTATCGGTATTATTGCTTGCGCCCCTCGAAGAGTAGCCAAAATTGAAGTTCCTCCCATTAAAATATTAACGGCAATGGGTCATGGCACGTCCGATATGTTCAGAGATTACTCACCAGCGCAACGGCGCCTAATGAGTATGCGTGCTTCAAAAATGGATGCTTATCGTAATCTTGCCGAACAAATTTACGGCGTAAGAATTAATGGGCATACCACCGTATCAGCAATGGTAGTAAAAAATGACAGCTATAGTACTTATATTGATGCCTTTCTAAAAGGTGCACGGGTTATAAGCATTACAGCAATCGATGCTGATACTTATGAAACGGTAGTTGAAATCACGCTAACACCAAAATTCTTTACCTGCTTAAGTGGTACAGCAGCCCTCCATAGTCAATGCCTTACTGGCGCTCATTCGGGTCATAGGCATTACAGTGAAAATGTTACCCCAAAGATCAATATAGCTAGTCTTTCAAGTTACGACTGTAACTCTATCGGCTGCTATAAATACCCCGATATATCAGGCTTTTACAATAAAGAAAATTAAACAGGAATGGACACAATGAACTATATACTTAAAGCAACTCTTCTCACTTTTCTGATCATATCGCTTAGTGCCTGCGAAACAGGTTTTTTTGTACGCGACAGTCACTCACACTATTATGGTGGTGATTATAACCAGCCTATCAGTTGGGGTTATACTGTTGGCGATCCCCTATTAAATACTGGTTATTCCGGTAACTTTTACCCTTATAACTTACCTTATGGACAACAAGTTATACGTGAAGGAGGAAGTGCTACTGTTACGCCTTAGGAGCGGGGCTTAATAATACCCGAAAGTATGACGCTGGGTTTTGGCTTCACGGGTGTGCTGGGGAAACGGGCGCATAGCTAGCTATGCAACTGTTTTCCTAGCGCGATTGTGGAGTCAAAAAACAAGTCAGACTCGGGTATTATTGAATTCTCGCTCCTTAAGCACGTACTCACTTTAATTCAACGAGATGCGGTTATTTAGCCAGCCATTCTAAAGATCAGACTAACTAACCGCACCTTATCTACTCAAGTTTTCTCATACTCAGGAAGATAAAAATTAATAATCGGCTTATTGAAAAAATACAGAATATAAATATCAGTTGGTTATGAATTTATTTTGAATGATTATATTTTTCTATCTCCCTCAGTCCTAAATACATACACTATGCAAAGCGCTAAATATCTACTACTTATTTTTTGCTTACTATTACAGGCCTGTAGCCCCCTTAAAATACCTATAAGCCAGTCTATTGAACAAATAACTACTGTTGAGGGCCAAGCAGCTATACAAGACGGCGCTCAACTGCTTGCCCGAAAAATGGCCATCCGAGATGCTATTCGCCAAGCCTCTTTACAAAATAACAGCCAAATCAATAGCCGTACGCTGATTAACCGAAACAGCATAGCACTTGATACCTTTACCCTAAGAACCACAACATTAATTAATAATACAAAAGTAATAGATGAATGGATAGAAAATGAAATTTATCATGTGCGGGCTATTGTACGATTAACGACAGGCAGTATGTGTACCCCCCAATATCGTAAGCGCCTTGCAGCAACAGCATTTCCAATGGTACAACACAGCCACACCAGCATGGCTGAGAGCAATGATTTAAGTAACGGAATTCCAAGAGAAATCAGTAATATGCTCACTCAATCCGGTGCTTATCTAGGACGCAATAAAACCCATACCTCTTTATACGCTCAACCTGATCTAGCTCCAGAAATTACCGGAACTCAGCCCTATGATATATCTGACGACATGACTCTAGCGCAACGCAGTCGGGTTCAATTTGTACTATCAGGTGTTATCAGAGACTTAGAATCTTCATCTAGGCAGTATTATCGTGGCACAGGTATCAGCTCTTGGATAAAATCTCTTAATCACTATTTTTTTACGACACGTAGCATTACTATTGATATCTATATACATGATGGTTACAGCGGCGCATTACTTTTTCAGCACCGCTACAAAGACCAAGCATCAGGTGATATAAGAATCCCTAAAGATGTTATGGTCGGCAGCGAAGCATTTAATAATACTGATACAGGGAATAAAATCACTAAAATAATTAACCAATCAGTTAAAGACATACAAGAGTCCTTAAATTGCTATCCTTTTTATACCCGTATTTTGAAAATAGAAGACAACAAAATTTTTATTGATGCAGGCGCTCAAGAACGCCTGAACGAAGGAGACCAACTGGTTGTTTACAGTAGTTTAGGAACAATAAATCAATTCGGTGGCACACAACAAATTTTAGGCTTTGATAAAAAGCCAACAGGTGTTTTAACCATTAAAGAAATAACGCCTTTATTTGCCATAGGCGAGCTAGAAGCGCCACCACATATGCTAGGTATAAAGGTAGGAGACTGGGTTAAATCTTGGTGATTAAACACAAAATATCAAACCGTATAAAATGAAGCCCCAACTTTTAAGGCTATAGTGACTTGTAAGTGTGTTTTAACGCAACCCAGCAACCTTAAACAGAACAAAAAATACAAATGCTAAGCTTCAGCTACCAATTCTTGCACATCATCAATAAAGGTGTAATCCGTTTTCAAGCAGTGGTCCAGCCATTTTTCCAAAAAGTAATTTAAGCGCCATTTATAATCCATAATATCTTTACTACGTCTGATATCAGTAATTGCACTAGCTACCTCTACACGCTTATAATCCCGCAACACTTCCGCAATGCAAACATCAAAATACACGCGAATTTTAACAGCAGGCTCCAATAATAAAGTTGAGTCCTCAGTAAAAAAATGGCTAAGCTGTATTGTTTTCGTGTAGGGAGTCTGCTCAAGAATCTGCACATGCAACATTGGCTTGCCCTGCGAAAATCCCTGAGCGGAACCAGACAAATACCTAAGATCAGGTATAAGTCGAATTATTTTTTTATAATTTCCTTCGCAAACAGTTTGCAAACAAAATGATTTATTGAGCGGGGAAACTTTAGACATAACGCAAATTAAACCGCCCTAATTCCTTTTATTTCCGTTGCCACTTCATATACTCCAGGCTCTACATCCTTACAACGAATAACCTCCACATAAGCTTTCATAGGTGGTGTCAATGAATTCTCAGGTGAGATCGTCACTTCTAGAGCGGCACCCGCCTTAAGCGCTTGATCAGTTGTAAATAAAACACCTGAGCCACTTAGATTTAAACAGGTTCCAACAAACGACTGATCCGAATCAGGAAACTTATAAGTCATTTCACAAGATACATCCATACGAATAAATGCTCTAGATTCTGAGTGATCCAACATTAGTTACTCCAAAATATAAATCAAAATTAAATACAATTATTCTTAACTTAGTTTCTTACAGACAAGAATAACGTAAAATATACCACTAAGCTAAGAAGTATATCCTAAAAGGAGGCTACATTTTTAGCTGAATAACTAAAAATAACAAGTAAATTTAGCTAAATAAAAAACCAACGACATTTAGAGAGTTCATACTACGACAAATCACTGTATATTTCATATAAATACTAAAAAACGAGACTCAATTCACAATGCAGAAATCAACTATACTCACTGGCATTACCACGACAGGAACACCACACTTAGGCAATTACGTCGGAGCAATTCGTCCAGCGATTCAAGCAAGTAAAGACCCACATGCAAATCCTTTTTATTTTTTAGCAGATTATCATGCATTAATTAAATGCCAAGAACCTGAAAAAGTACGCCAATCTAGCCTAGAAATTGCTGCAACTTGGCTTGCTCTAGGTCTAGATACAAAAAATGCAACATTCTATCGTCAGTCAGATGTCCCTGAAATCATGGAGCTTAGCTGGATGCTAACCTGCGTTGCCTCTAAAGGTCTCATGAACCGCGCGCATGCTTATAAAGCAGTTGTCGCTGAAAATGAAGCGACAGCGAATACTGACCCTGACAAAGGCATTAATATGGGACTCTTTAGTTATCCAATCCTAATGGCCGCTGACATATTAATTTTTAATGCCAATAAAGTCCCTGTTGGCAAAGATCAAATTCAACATATCGAAATGGCACGCGATATAGCCGCTCGTTTCAATCATATTTATGGCGAGCACTTCGCTCTTCCTGAAGCCATTGTCGATGAAAACGCATCTACTTTAGCCGGCCTAGATGGGCGTAAAATGAGCAAAAGCTACGACAACACGATTCCTTTATTTTCGCCTGAAAAGAAACTCAAAAAACTAATTAACAAAATCAAGACCAATTCCCTAGAGCCAGGCGAGCCTAAAGACCCAACTGATTGCACGTTATTCAGCACCTACAAAGCTTTTGCCAGTGAACATGAAGTTGCTAATATTCGTCAGCGTTACGCAGAAGGAATTGCCTGGGGAGAGATGAAAAAGGTTTTGTTTGAAAAAATAAACGACCATATAGCACCTGCTAGAGACCGCTATGAAGCTTTAATACTAGAACCTGCACACATCGAACAGCAACTTCAAGAAGGTGCAGAAAAAGCACGCGCAATCAGCGCTCCTTTCTTATTAGAATTACGCAAAGCAGTTGGCATTCAAAAAATGATTTAGAATAGATTATTAATAACTGGTGTTACGCACTGATTATTATGAATCAATAACTTATAATTTTCGTGAGACGCTACAGCTCTCATTCTATTTGAGGCCTGCGTAACATCAGTTAATAATACAGGTAGGCAGGTAAAAATTTCCCACTAAAGTGTGAACTTCATACAGTTTCAGCCTAAAAACACCCAATTTTACTTGGCCATTACAATATGAGAACTAGTTCATTTTTTATACACCGGCTTAGGTGTATTCTATAATTAACAGAAAAATAAAATTAACCATTAGTTAATACTATTTGAATGAGGATAGTGACATGACTGCAGCAGCGATAGATTTAGACGTACTCAACGAATTATTTGATAACCAAAAAAAGCTTGATGATGTTTTTGGCTCACTTTTTGATGACGACTCTTTTCTTAATGTCTCGTCATATGATGAGGTCACCCCAAGAAGCAGTGAGCAAAAGAGCAACCAATCAACCTACACGACAGATAATAATACTATGGATGAGTTTATCCCAGAAAGCAGGAGTATTCTCTCGTTAGCTACGCCCGTAATAATAGAGATTGCAATTATATATTACGGGATAATGTATTTTTACTAAATTGTTCGATTAAAACTAAAAAAACTGCATTGAAAGCATTTAACTGCTTTCAACGCAGTTTATAATCTAGCACAGCAAGCCTTAAATATAAAAATACAACGTCTCATTACCTACAGGAATCAGAAGTTGGGTATGCTAACGGTGTTTTTCAAGACAGTTTTTACCTCAATTTTTGTATTCATTACTAACTCCTAAGTATGTCGTTAGTAATATTTATTCGGTTTTCATTAACTATCTACTAATTACAATAATTTAGCTTTAAATTCAACTAAAGGACTGTCACTTCAAGCCTCAATTTTATGTTTAGTTTGTAAGCGTCGATTCTTCCCACCTCGGCAACCTCCGCCACTTACTTTAAGAGCTTAATTTTTTCAATCAGGTTTCAGGGTAAAAATTGATCCAGTACCTCTAGTTCATAATGCCTCCCCCAGCCTGAGTAATTCAGTAAGTAGATATTTTAGATAATCAAAAGACTCCAGATTATTGGCCACGGCTGTTTGCACAAGGCTGTAAAGTAGTGCGCTGGCATTTGCATCCCGTGGAGTTTGGCTAAAGAGCCAGTTTTTACGTCCAATAACAAAGGGTTTGATATGGCGCTCGGCCGCATTATTATCAATTTGTAGATTGCCGTCTTCAATATAACGAGTCAGGCTCTCCCACTGGTTAAGTGGTATAGCGAATGGCTTTGCCTATTGCGCTGTCTTTTGTGGTTTTGGTCAGATTGTCATTGCACAACGGCTTTAAAGCACCCAATAAAGGTTTACTTTTTTCCTGGCGCAATAAATAACGCTGCTCTAGCATCAGGCCTTTGATTTGTTTTTCCAGTGCATACAGGTGGGAAAACTGACGTAATGTAGTTTGAGCCAGACTCCTTTTATTCTTGCGGCTCTCTTTAGGGGGTGCTTTTAGCGCTTCATCGAATTTACGACGCGCATGCGCCATGCACCCAACGAGGATGCAATCACCTGATAGCTCGGCTCGCATAGCCATCTACCTGCAAGTAACCTGAAAAGCCCTGCAAGAAGTTTTCTACATGTGTGCCAGATCGCATTTCCTGATACTTAACGACTAATTCGAGGGGTATCTGGGGCAGCAACTTTAACAGTTGATTTTCTATCTATTATCATTCTTCCTGTAACGCAATATGCCTATTTCTTAATTTTAGGCTTTTTCTAAATTTACGTTTATTGTTTGGAAAATAATGACTTTAATTGAGGCGGTAGAATATACCGTCATGATTTTAGATGATGTATGCAGGTGTTCTGATACAAATGTACATATACTAAAGTATATAACTTTTGTATTAAATTTTTCCGAACCCTTATGAGCTATTTATTTATAAGGATTATGGCGGAGAGGCAGTCCGCCTAACTCATAACCGAGTAAGTCCGAAAACGTCCGTAAATTATTGTTATAAAAAAGGGACTTATAAAATTACTGTTTTACTACGTCCGTCAAAATCCGCTATAATCCATGTCACAAACATGGGCTGAAACATGGGCTGAGAAACATGGGCTGAGAAACATGGGCTAGAGGATGGGCTGGAATGGGTAAAAACGTAAATAAATTATCGGCGCGTAAAGTAGCCTCGATAAATAAAGCAGGATTATATGGCGATGGTATGGGCTTATGGTTAAAAGTCACCAAGAGCGGAACAAAGAGCTGGATATTTAGATACACCCAAAACAAGAAAACCGTTGACCTTGGTTTGGGTTCAATTATCACTGTTAGCTTGCCAGAAGCACGAGAAAAAGCCCTTGAGTATCGTCAAGCACTACAATCAGGGCTTAACCCTAAACGCATTAAGCAGCAAGCCGAGCTAAAACAGAAGCAAGAAAATAACGGTTTAATTAGTTTTGAGCAATGCGCACATCAATACATTGCTATCCACAAAGACGGTTGGAAGAATGCAAAGCACGCGCAGCAATGGACAAACACCTTAAAAACCTACGCTTTCCCTATTATTGGTGGGCTACCCGTCAAGGATATAGACACCGCTTTAATTATGCAGGTGCTAAGCCCGATATGGACAAGTAAAAACGAAACAGCGGGGCGTATAAGGGGCAGAATTGAAAATATATTAGCATGGGCGGCTGTTCATGGTTACAGGTCGGCTGACAATCCCGCCCAATGGAGAGGTCACCTTGAAAACTTGTTAGCTAAGCCTAGCAAAATAAAAACGGTAAAACATCATACAGCCTTACCCTATTCAGATATGTATGAATTTATTAAGGCGTTACGCGCCCATCATTCAACATCTGCTAAAGCACTGGAATTTTTAATTCTTACAGCGACCCGAACCAGTGAGATTACAGGCGCACAATGGGAAGAAATTGACCTTAATCAAAAGGTGTGGACTATCCCCGTTGAACGTATGAAAGCAGGCAATGAACACCGAATTCCTTTATCCAGCCGAGCTGTAACAATCATCAATGAAATGGTAAGCATAAGACAATCTGATTTTGTTTTTGCGGGTGGGCGTATTGGTAAAGGGTTAAGTAATTCAGCAATGGATAAGCTATTACAAGTTACGTTAGGTTATGACTGTACGGTACATGGTTTTAGGTCAACTTTTAGGGACTGGTCAGCAGAATGTACCAACTACCCGCGCGACTTATGCGAAATGGCACTAGCCCACACAATTAAGAATAAAGCTGAGGCCGCTTATAGGCGCGGTGATATGATTGAAAAAAGGCATAAGCTTGCAGAAGACTGGTTAAAGTTTATGGAAGCTCCTACCCCATCGGGCAATGTCATATCCATAAGAAAAACGGTGGGATAGCACTAACAAAAGATGAGGTTAAAAGGCATATATTAAAATGATTATGCCTGCTCAACCTTTAGCTTTAACCCTAACGCACCAAGTACCTTATTGATAGTTTCTAGTGTTGGGTTGCCATTATCCGAAAAAGCTTTATAAAGATTTTGCCTGCTAACATGCGCTTTTTTCGCTATTTCAGTCATACCTTGAGCCTTGGCAACATCCCCTAATGCAATACGTAATAAATCTTGGTCGTTTTCCTCAATAGCGGCATTAATATACTCAAGCACCATTTCAGGCGTGTCTAAGTATTCCTCTATATCAAAATTTGTTATTTCTGTACTCATTGCCCTAACCTCACAGTGTCTAAAATGGACTTGGCTTTTTTAATATCTTTTTCTTGTGATGACTTATCACCACCAGTCAGTAGTATGACGACTTGTTTATTTTTCACCGTGTAGTAAATGCGATAACCACTACCAAAGAAAAAGCGCATTTCAAACAATCCAGCCCCCAGTGATTTATGGTCACCAAAGTTACCTTGTGATACCTGCCTAACCCTTAATAGAACCCTCGCTTTCGTTTTTGCATCCTTAAGTCCTGCAAGCCAGTTATCAAAGTGAATAGTCTTTTTTATCTCATAAATCATGCTTATATTGTCGCACATAAGAGACAATACAGCCACATTTGTATTATAATCAACCATCACCCTAGGCTTAGCGGCTGAAAGAGCGGACTCGTTCCCCGCTTTGGGTGATACCTTTCAAGAACGAATGCACCTTGAACGGAGTGTTTATGACCGATGGTTTAAAAGAAATACTCCCCATTTACTCGCAATACAATATTCTGCTAAAGGCATACAAAGACAGTGGCTTGTTCATATATTTGACGGAAGCATTTTTATATTGCCGAAAAAACGACTACGAAATACCAGAGGAGCTACTGGCAGTCCTTGAAGAGCATTTCTTAATGTTTTCTGAAGCCAAAACAAAACAGGATGGGCTTGCGGCTCTTGGTTTTAATAGCAACGAAAAAGGCGGGGCATGGCAGGGTAAAGCAGCCCTGAGTAAATGGGAGCAAAGCCAAATTGTGAGCTTGTGTGATGACTTTATACTGCAAAATATTGGCAGCAAAACAGAGATTTTTAAGCATGTTGCAAAAATATGCAACACAACTTACGGGCATGTAAAAAACCTATATTATGCGGACAAAAAGAGGTTGTAACCGCTAGTCCCAAGTTTCCGTAACACTATCTAAAATTAGTAAGATTGCCCCATCTAAACCAACAACAGCCCAAACGGGTTAAGGAGTTTTTAAGATGGGTGCTTCAATCCTAAGATTGCCACAAGTAAAATCAAAAACAGGTCTTGGCAGGTCAACAATTTACAACTTGATTGCCGAGGGCAATTTTCCAAAGCAAATTAAAATATCCGCCCGTTCGAGTGGGTGGTTAGAGTCAGAAGTTCAGGAGTGGATAAATTCCCGCGTAGCAGAGCGCGATAGCGAGGTGGGATAATCATGAAAAATCAATCGCAAGTTGATGCTGTTTTAGAGTGGTTAAATGAGTATGGCTCAATCGAACCTATGCAAGCTTTAAGTGAACTAGGGTGTTATCGCTTAAGCGATGTTATTTATAGACTAAAAAAAATGGGCTATAAAATCACAACAACTATGGTTACCAGGCAAGGTAAATTTAGGACTGTTAGGTTTGGTAAATACACCCTTAAAAGCAATAAATAACCATGTCTACGGCTCAAGAAACCAATCTAATCTTGTGCGAATGTGTCGGCACTAGCCAGTCTGAAAAACAAATAACGCCTAATGGTAAATCAAAACCAGTTTTAGCCTGTAGTTTTGTACTAAGACTGGTTGAGATTGCTACCGGTGAAGAAGTCACTACTTACCTGCCATACGTCAAGTCACTAAAAGGCAATTCCACCGTAAAACCGAATGGTAAGTTTGCAAAATTGTACCGACTTACTATTGGAGACAATCCGCGCAAACGATACAGCGATGCAAAATCACTAGCTGGTCACTTTCTAGGCTATAAGTTTTTAGTTAGTTATTCAATAGAAAGCACCGCTACAAATGAAAAGTACCGAAAGTCTATAATCATTAAGCCTCTTAGTCCAATTATTGCGGATGGTTGGTCAATTACGGGCAAATTACAACCTAAATTTAAGCCAAAAACCAGACCCAAAACACCTGCTAAACCCTTGGAAAAGTCTTGGAATAATCTTGGATTACCCTTGGAAAAGTCTTGGAATAAGCTTGGAAAAGTCTTGGAAAAGTCTTGGATTGAAAACCCCCATGAGCCCAATAAATACTTGGTGTCCAAGCATGTTTCAACTACGCCTAAAAGCCATCCAGCAGGTAAGCAGGTACGCCTACAAGCAGGTACATTACCCGGTTATAAATATAATACGACAATTTCTAAGAATAGTTATGGTGCATTGCTTTATGAATATCACCAACGACCAGATGAATTAGACGATGATTATTTGAACCGAGTAATTGATGAAAGTTTTTAATGCTCAAGAATGAAACCTTAAAATAAAAATAGTTGATTAGTATTGTAGAATTATATTCACAGTCTTATACTGTAGATATATTTTCACAACTAAGGAATAATTATGGCGTATGACGGTACTACAAAACTCAGCATCGCAATAGCTGATTTAATCGGATGCAGTCCTAAAAGCAATAATAAGGAATGAGCACAAATTAATTTAGGCAAGTTCAATTTAAGAATTATAATGATGCAACTCATAAACTTTATTTAAAATCGACCCAAGATAAAACCTTACTCAAAAGAAATTGAAGCGCAGATGCGAGAA
>NZ_FQTQ01000094.1 GCF_900128525.1 methanotrophic endosymbiont of Bathymodiolus puteoserpentis (Logatchev) | reverse complement strand
TTATTTAATACGTTTTCTCAGTCCAAGAAATTGAGGAAGAAGTTGATTTCTTTACTGCGCCCTAGCTCGGAGAACAAGGGCTTTTATAGTGAACAGAGTACTTGATAATTTTTTGTCGTGTACAGAGGTTATTTTGATAACTATAGGAGGGGCAATTGTTATGTGGAATTTGGTTGAAAAGCGGTTTCTTTTTCATAAAAGCCATTATATTGAGGCAGTTTCGGGGCATGAAAATGTCACTATTAACTTACTAGAAAAAGTAGGAAAAAAATTATAAAGAAAGACCGCGTGAAGCTCACAAAAACCATGGGTACGTCGTCGACTGGGTAGGGATTGTCTTTGGCGACAATGAGGTTGGTGAATTTTTCATAATCAGCCAAAGTGCTAAGGCCTCTTACTGCCCCGTAGCATTAAATGCCTGTGTGCGGTAATAAAATTGGTTTTCCTTGTGCTGTTGGTAGGATGGACAATACCTGCCTGCCGTAGTGCGGCCTTGGTGGTGGGCAGAGAGGCGTTGCTCATCCCTAGTTTTTTACATGAGGAGCTATTTTACTTTAAGTTGGCAGCTCTTTTTTATAGTTTTTATTTTAACAAGTCTCTCGCTTTATCAAATGCTGCTATAAAGTCTAGGTAAACGGGTTTGTCGCCGCTTAGCATGGATTCAAGCAAGGCATGCTGAACTTTGTATTTGATATTGCCTACGGCTAAAGGGCCGATACCAACGGCATTTTTAGAGGCTGTAGCATGCGTTAAGGGTGCCCCAAAATCATTCAGTTGAATGCCTGCAATACCGGATGGCGGGACGGCATTGACATCGCCAACTACTTTGAGCTTTTTGGCATGGCTTAATACTTCTGCATTTAAAATTTGTATACCTGCTTTTGCGGTACAAAAAATAATATCGGCATCTTCAATGAGGGCAATTTTATCTTCATCATAAGTCGCTACTGTACCCGAGAGAGTAGAGTTAAAGCGGCGATTATATTCTTCAGCAAGGCTTTGAGCAGATTCTTTTGAAAAATGATCCACTAAAGTCGTTTGCGCGCCAGCTAGTGATGTCGTGACGCCGGTAGCGATACCCACAGGTCCTGTGCCGCCAAATACGAGTGCTTTACAGTCTTTTAATGCTTTATTATGTTTTTCTTTTAGTTCTTTTTCTACGCAAGCAACTAATGCGGCTGCTGTTGTAAAAGCACCACTAGGATCAGCAAAAACTGAGACTTCAAAGGGGGGAACCATGGCTTTTTTTGCGCCATTAAGCATGTCTACTGCGACGCCTAGATCACGACCACCAATGAAAATAGCCGTTTGTTTGACTCCCGAAGGGCCGCGAGAAAAAATAACATCTTGCGTTAATCGGCCTATGCTTTCTAATCTTACATTAGAATAGGGCATGAGTACGTCAAAATCACAGTCTAATGCCATATTGATATCAAAAGGGCTGTTATTTTGCATGGGGTCGAACATGTGTAATATGCTTCTTTTGGCCATGAGGTGTCCTTGTTTAAAAAGTTGGTTAAATGCTATGGAGATGGATACTTGGTTATCCATAATTTTCAGCTGTACTGCGTCTCGCTCCTGTATGCTTTTAGCAGGAATGGGAACGACGAGTGTAGCTTTTTATTATCCATAGGTATTAAGCTCATAGTAGGATGTGTTGGTAGTAGGAAGCGCATCAGGTAAATGATACGCTTCGCTCCTCGGCATATCCTACGACAATTGGGTGGAGGTAAAAGGTTTATTTAGACGCTTGAATATATTCGCGAGCTGCTGCAAAAGCATGCTCAAAGTGCAAGTAAAGTGGATGATCTTTTTCAATCATCGTTTTTAGTAATTTGCTTTGCACTTGGTATTTCACATTGCCAATCGCTAAAGCACCAACACCAACAGCACCACTTTGAGAGCCAGCAATAGCTTTACCATTGTCAAAAGGATCTAAACCAGCAACACCAGATGGTGGAACTGCATTAACATCCGCTGCGACTTTTAATTGTGGTGCTGAAGCAATTAATTCAGCACTTAATAGTTCAATGCCTGCTGCGCCTGTAGCAAAGACCACATCGGCAGTTTTAATATATTCTGCTTTATCTGCATCAGCACCTGCAGTAATAGTAATTTTACCTGCTCCGAATTCTTGGTTACACATATCAGTAATGCGCTGTGCTTTATCTAATTGACGGCCAATAATGCGCACATTGGCACCGGCTTGAGCGGCTAAAACGGCTGCCACTTGGCCTACTGGTCCTGTACCACCCAAAATAAGGGTGTTTTTACCCGCTAAATCTGTGCTAAATTTGGTTTTTAGTTGATCTTCAACAACCGCAACCATGCCCGCTGCAGTGGTAAATGCACCGCTTGGATCAGCAAAAACGGACACTTGAAATGGAGGAAACATAGCTTCAGTTGCCGCTTTTAACATATCCATCGCTTGTTTAGTATCACGGCCGCCAATAAAAAAACCGGTGAATTTCAATCCTTTAGGACTACGTGAAAAAATAGCATCTTGTACTAAGCCCTGAACTTCATCAGGCTCAACATTGGTATAAGGTATGGCAGAAACCCAGCCTGCATCAACGGCCATATTGACATCAAAAGGACTTAAATTTTTTGCTGTGGTTAGCATGTGTAAGATTAATGGTTTAGACATAGGGTTCTCTATAAATTGAATTAAAACAGGAATTATTTTCTAAGTATAAAATAAAACGTAGCTTATTCACAGGGGCTAATGAATAGGAAGGGTATTTGTGTGAGGGGCTTTAGCGACGACTTGTATGAAATCGAGGCTAAAGCCACTCCTACGAGACATTCAGGCTAAGCAGAAATAATCGCGTTAAAACAAGCGCTCGGGCGCATAACTTGCTCAACGAGCTCTTTATTCGGGAGGTAATAGCCGCCAATATCAACATGACCCACATGCGTAGGGCTGAGTTCTGTAACGATTTTACTTTCATTGTCACTTAGCTGTTGAGCGATAGGGATAAATTTAGCTTGTAAGGCTTTATCCTCTGTTTGTTCGGCTAAGGATTGCGCCCAGTACATGGCTAAATAATAATGGCTGCTACGCGTATCACCCGCACCGATAGTATGGGATGGTGATTTATTGTTATTTAAGTATAGGCTGTTAGCTTTATTTAAGGCATTTGCCAGCACTTGTATGGAAGGTTTATGGGTTTTTTCAGCTAAATCCTCTAAGGATACGGCTAGGGCTAAAAATTCACCTAAAGAATCCCATGCTAAATGATTCTCTGCTAATAGTTGTTCAACCAATTTAGGTGCAGATCCACCCGCTCCTGTTTCAAATAAACTGCCGCCTGCGAGTAAGGGCACGATAGAGAGCATTTTTGCGCTAGTACCTAACTCTAAAATAGGGAATAAATCAGTCAAATAATCACGCAAAATATTACCTGTAACAGAGATTGTGTCTTCACCTGCTTGCACGCGTAAGAGCGTGTAATTAATTGCTTCAATGGGTGCCATGATTTTAATGGTTAAGCCATGGGTATCATGGTCTTTTAGATAAGTTTCAACTTTCGTGATTAAGTTAGCATCATGAGCGCGTTTGTTATCTAACCAAAAAATAGCCGGTAATCCAGTTAAGCGTGCACGAGTAACAGCTAATTTAACCCAATCTTGTATCGGTAAATCTTTGGTTTGACACATGCGCCAGATATCGCCAGCTTCAACCTTATGTTCTAATAAAATATTGCCCGCTTTATCGGTAACGCGTACTGACCCTTGGGCGGGTATTTCAAAGGTTTTATCATGCGAGCCGTATTCTTCAGCTTTCTGTGCCATCAAGCCGACATTGCTGACCGTGCCCATCGTTGTAACATCAAAGGCACCGTGCTGTTTGCAGAAATCAATTGTTGCCTGAAAAACACCGGCATAACTGCGGTCAGGGATAAGCGCTTTGGTATCATGTAATTGCCCATCTTTACCCCACATTTTTCCAGAAAAACGAATAGCTGCTGGCATGGAGGCATCAATAATGACATCATTAGGGACGTGTAAATTAGTAATGCCCTTATCAGAATTGACCATGGCTAAAGCAGGGCGTGATTGATAGACAGCTTGAATATCTGCTTCAATTGCTAAACGTTGCTCATCGGGTAAATTGGTGATTTTTGCATAAACATCGCCTAAGCCATTGCGCGTATTAATGCCGAGTGACTCGAAGGTGTCCGCGTATTTGGCAAAGACTTCTTGGTAATAAACATCAACCGCATGACCGAAAATAATCGGGTCAGATACTTTCATCATGGTTGCTTTGAGATGCAATGATAGCATTACGTCTTCAGCTTTGGCTGTCTGCATTTCTTGTTCAAAATAAGCACATAAAGCGCTACAGCTCATCACTGATGCATCAAGGATTTCACCTGCTAATACCGGTGTGTTTTGTTTAAGTATCTGAGTTGTACCAGAGGTATCAATGAATTCAATGGTTACATTGTCCGCCTCTTTTATAACAATCGATTTTTCATTGCCATAAAAATCTCCATCAGTCATTGAGCTAACATGTGTTTTTGAATTTTTCGACCATGCACCCATCGTGTGTGGGTGTTTTTTTGCATATTCTTTAACAGGGGCTGCAACACGGCGGTCTGAGTTGCCTTCACGTAAAACAGGGTTAACGGCACTGCCTAATACTTTGGCGTAACGGGTGTTAATGTCCTTTTCTATTACATTACTCGGAGCTTCAGGGTAATTCGGAATATCAAAGCCTAAGCTCTGCAATTCTTTAATCGCTTTCAGTAATTGCGGTACAGAGGCACTGATATTGGGTAGCTTAATAATATTGGCATCAGGTGATTGAGTGAGTTGAGCTAGTTCGGTTAAAGCATCATGGTGCTTCTGTGCCTCTGTTAATTTATCTGGGAAATTAGCTAAAATACGGCTTGCCAGTGAAATATCTTTAGTTTCAATTAAAATCCCTGCTGCTTTACTAAAAGCCTGCACAATAGGTAAAAAAGAACAGGTCGCTAAAGCAGGGGCTTCATCGGTTTTGGTATAGATGATTTTTGAATTAGGCATATTGATTGATTTATAGAGGAAAGATGTATTGGTAGTTATTATATTATACTAAGAAAAGTACGCCCTACTGGTATGAGACTGTAAAATAGCAAGATAGTTATTTCTTTGATTATAAGAAGTATTAGCGGAAGAGTTGTCACAAAGCCTAAAGGCAAACACAAAGACAAGCCAGAATCAACAAGTTATAAAATCCCCATTCCTTACATAGGCGGACTAAAGTCTGCCCTACATTTTCTCTTTTTTATTAAATGTCTAAGCTCCCTACATCCCCTGCTTTTGTTATTGATCAACAAGCTCTACAAGAATCAATTGAACTATTAAATGATTTACGAGCGCTGTCTGGTTGTCGCGTTTTATATTCTATCAAGGCTTTACCGTTAATTTCGCTTTTAGAGCGGCTTAAACCGCATGTTGATGGTTTTTCTGTGAGTTCTTTGTTTGAAGCTCAATTAGCCTATGAAGTATTAGATAAACAGCAAAGTATACACCTTACTACCCCCGGTATCAGGCCTAATGAAATTGGCCAGCTTAATCAAGTTTGCAGTCATATCAGTTTTAATTCTTTAAGCCAGCAGCAGATGTTTTCTAATGCAGGGCATAAGCAAGTTGCTCAAGGTTTACGCATTAATCCAAAACTTTCTTTTGTACCTGATAAGCGCTTTGATCCTTGTCGTCTGTATTCAAAGTTAGGTGTTGATATTAATACGATAGAGGCACAGGATATAGTTGGGCTTTCGGGTTTACATATTCATACTGTTTTTTCACAATATGATTATGGGGCGCTATTGCAAACTTTGGATAAATTACAGCAGCAGTTAGGTAGGTATTTTAAGCAATTACAATGGTTAAATTTAGGCGGAGGGTATTTATTTAAAAATATAAATGATCATCAAGATTTTATTCAACTTATACGGACATTACGTCAGGAGTATGCTTTAGAGATTTATATAGAGCCGGGTAAAGCGGTGATTGGTGATGCCGTAAGCTTGGTAGCCACTGTTATTGATTGTTTTGTTAGTGATGGTAAAGTCATTGCTGTTTTAGATACCTCAGTTAATCATAATCCTGAAGTGTTTGAGTATCAGCGTCAACCTGAGATATTAGAGAGTCATGAACAGGGCACTTATCAAGTCATGTTAGTTGGTTCAACCTGTTTGGCGGGTGATGTCTTTGGTGAGTATACTTTTTTACATGTTGTAAAAATAGGTGACACTATTAGCTTTCCTAAGGTGGGTGCTTACACCTTAGTGAAAGCAAATCGATTTAATGGTTATAACTACCCAGATATTTACAGCCTAGATGCAGGCGTTTTAAATTGTTTAAAACGCTATGATTATGCGGACTATCGGGAGCATTGGCTATAACATTTAAAGCTAGGCATTATGGTAGGGTATACGTACATACTTATGCACTAGCTTAAAATGGTAACGCAAACAAGTGAGTAGATTAATATTTTAAAAGGTGAGGATGATGAAAGCAGTCATAATGACAAAAGCAGGTAGTCCAGAGGTGCTCGAGTATACCGAAATAGCAGAGCCTGAAATAATGCAGCCTACACAAGTTAAGGTGAAAATTCGTGCTGCAGGTGTCAACCCCATTGACACGAAAGTGCGGCGTATGGCGATGTTTTATCCTGACAAACTACCCGCTGTACTGGGGTGTGACCTGGCAGGTGAAGTGGTTGCGATTGGTGCAGGTGTGACAGAATTTAACATAGGCGATAAAGTCTGGGCGTGTCATGGTGGTTTAGGAGATGAGCAAGGCTGTTATGCAGAATTTTCTGTGTTAGATCAACGTTGGTTAAGTTTGATGCCTGATATCTCATTTACCACAGCGGCAGCCGCGCCTTTAGTGTTGATTACTGCTTGGGGGGCTTTATTTGATCGTGGGCGGCTACAAGCTGGTGAGACAGTGTTGATCCATGCGGGCGCAGGTGGCGTTGGTCATGTGGCTGTTCAGCTAGCTAAACACAAGGGAGCGCGTGTTATTACTACGGTTAGCACAGTTGAAAAAGCGGAATTCGTTAAGTTGCTAGGGGCTGATGAGGTTATTTTATATAGCCAAGAAAATGTATTAGAGCGGGTAAATGCATTGACGGGTGGGCAGGGAGTCAATTTGGTTTTGGATACTGTAGGCGGGGATGTTTTTGTGCAAAGTATTCCATTAATTGCCTATTTTGGGCGCATTGTGACATTATTAGCTATTGATCAAGTTGACCTTTCCGAGGCACGAGTGCGTAATTTAAGTATTGCTTTTGAGTTGATGTTAACACCTTTATTACGTCATTTAGATAGGGCGCGTGATCAGCATGTGGCCATTTTAAAGCAATGTGTTGATCGGATTAATGCCGGAGAGCTACAGATCTATGTTGAGCAAATAATGCCGCTAGCAAAAGCATCTCAAGCACATTCTAAAGTTGAGCAAGGGCATGGCAAAGGCAAGGTAGTGCTAGAGCTTGTGGAATAGGCATGGATTATGCTTGTTAATGAGTAAGGTAACAAAGCAAGCAAGTGGTGAAGAAAATGAGTGCAATATACGAATCTAGTACTGTTGAAGCAAGTCGTTTAGCCTTTATAGATACTTTAACTGCAGAGTTTACAATGCGTACAGGTGTGGGTGTGTATGTTTATCTGACGCCAGTTGATATTAATAGTTTGTTTAGACGCTACCTAAAAGAGCGTCAGACAATTGCTATTTTTGTTAGACAGTATGTAAGGAATTATTCGATCGAGAATAATATTTAATGTTATCAATCGGTTGTTATTTTTGGTTTAGGCGTAGTTGATTTTACGAGGTGAGTATTGGGGTTTGCATGGTCTATTTTGAGCAAATAAAGACCGTAAATTTATTTGACAGTTATTACTCGTATTGTAAGAGGCTATTCAGAAATTAAAAGTATAAGGGAAGGCATCCCTATACTAAATTAACAGTCATTGGCCTCGCCCTAGCTTCTCCTGTGAGAGAATTAGGGCGGTTGCAATTTAAAGCGTATATCGAAAATAATGGTCAAGTAGTAATGCCGCAAATAGTAGCATCAAATAGACGATTGAATAAGCAAAGGTTTGCATCGCTGTTTTATCTTCTTTCGTGCGCATCATTTTTATCGCAAAATAAATAAACCCCAAGCTCAATAGCGAGCTTGGTATTAGATATATCAAGCCACTCATGCCTGTTAGATAGGGCAGCAAGGTGACGATAAATAATAAGATGGTATAAAATAAAATATGTAAGCGAGTAAACTCTATGCCGTGTGTAACAGGTAGCATAGGGATATTTACTTTTGCATATTCATCACGTCTAGCAATGGCAAGCGCCCAGAAATGGGGTGGTGTCCAAACAAAAATCAATAGAAATAGCAGTAGCGCATAAGGGTGAACTTCACCCGTCATAGCGCACCAACCTAAAAGAGGTGGTGCTGCACCAGCCGCACCACCAATGACAATATTTTGTGGTGTCATGCGCTTTAAATACACGGTATAAATGACCGCATAACCAATTAACGAAACAAAAGTAAGCACAGCCGTTAGTGTATTGACTAGAAAAACCAGTATCAACATTGCGGTAATGCCTAGTATCGCGGCAAAAAATAGTACATTTTTTGAATTTAGATCACCTTGAGGCAAGGGGCGGTTCTGTGTGCGCGCCATTTGGGCATCGGCTTTTTGATCTATAAAATGATTAATCGCAGCAGCAGAGGCTGAGGCTAAACCGATACCGAGTGTTGCATATAAGAAAAGAGCGATGGGTGGCATACCCGGAACAGCCAAGAGCATGCCAACATTAGCTGTAAATACCAATAGTGCAACCACTCTAGGCTTGCAAAGTTCAAGGTAGTTTTTCCAGGTGATATTATTTTTTGTATTTGTCATGCTTTGTTGGTTATTTTAATGGCTATCTAAGATAAAATAATATACTTAATATTGTATTTTATCGTTCACTGTACAGAGAAGGTAATCAATGATAGTTCGTCTTTTTATATTTTTATTTTTTTATTCATTCAGCGTTAGCGCGACTGAAGTCCAAGAGTATAGGCTCGCTAATGGACTTAAAGTTTTAGTTAAAGAACAACATAGATCACCGGTTGTGGTTACGCAAATTTGGTATAAAGTTGGTTCAAGTTATGAACCCTCTGGTCTTACCGGTATTTCCCATATGCTTGAGCATATGATGTTTAAAGGTACAGATAAACACCCAGCAGGTGAGTTTTCTAAAATTATTTCAGAAAATGGCGGCAGGGAAAATGCATTTACTGGGCGAGATTATACCGCATATTTTCAAACCTTGGAGAAGTCGCGTTTGGCCATTAGTTTTGCACTGGAAGCAGATCGGATGCAGCATTTGCATTTGCTCGCAGATGAACTAAAAAAAGAACTGCAAGTCGTGATGGAAGAACGGCGTATGCGTACTGAAGATCAGCCGCGTGCCAAGTTACAAGAATACTTGATGGCGATGGCATATACTAATTCGCCTTATAGGAATCCTGTCATTGGTTGGCCGTCAGATATTGAAAATTATCAAGTCGAAGATTTACAGCAGTGGTATCAAGCATGGTATGCACCTAATAATGCAACTTTGGTGGTAGTAGGTGATGTGCAGGCGAAAGAGGTGTTTAAGTTAGCTGAGCAGTATTTTTCTGCTATTCCTGCTCAAGATATTAAATCACTTAAGCCTCAAAAAGAAATGCCACAGGTAGGTGTGCGGCGTATGACGGTGCAGTTGCCTTCGGAGGTGCCATATATTTTAATGGCTTATAAAGTGCCGAGTTTAGCTGTCGCAGAAAAAGACTGGGAAGCCTATGCTTTAGATGTGCTTGCGGGTGTCTTAGATGGCGGTGATAGTGCACGCTTACCCGCAAGGTTACAACGTGGTCAGAAAATTGCCAGCTCTGTTGGTGCGGGTTATGACTTAGGAATGAGCACAAATTAATTTAGGCAAGTTCAATTTAAGAATTATAATGATGCAACTCATAAACTTTATTTAAAATCGACCCAAGATAAAACCTTACTCAAAAGAAATTGAAGCGCAGATGCGAGAA
>NZ_FQTQ01000093.1 GCF_900128525.1 methanotrophic endosymbiont of Bathymodiolus puteoserpentis (Logatchev) | reverse complement strand
TGGTTATTTTTTGCTGAATTCGCGACTATGTCTTTCATCACCTTGACAGCTTTGATGAAATTAGATTTACCTGCTGCATTAGCACCATAAATGACAGCTGATCGAAGCAGAGGAGAGGCGCTAAGAACATTAGGGTCAAAAGTATTTTCGACTAACTCAATATCTTTAGACTTAGGATTAGACTGGGTAAGGCTAAATGTTTGCTTTGTTTTAATGGAGCGAAAATTCTCTACAGCGAATTCAATAATCATAATGAATATCAATTTAATGTTATTTTTTAGCAATTATATGCAAAATAAATCATTAAATATAGGATTAAGTTGAATGTAAGGTTTTTATTACTTGTTATTTAGCATGCCAGAACCCTCAGAAATCACTCACTACTCTGCCAATAATCATAAAAATTAAACCAGTTATAGGGCGTTTCTAGCATTTGTTTTTCGAGTATATCAACGTATTTTTGCGTATAGGCTTGTATATCTTGTTGCCTGGTTTTACGCTGCAAAATAACTTCTTCAGCGAGTAATTCAAAATGTATTTTATAGCGGTTACCACCTAAGTAAACACCAAAAAAGACAATGAGCGGCACTTTTAATGCTGATGCCATCAGAATAGGGGCAGTGGACATTTTAACGGGTTCGCCTAGAAGTGTGCAGGTAACGGTTTTTTCTGTTCCTTCGCCCATAATACGGTCACCTAATAAGCCGACTGTTGTACCGTTATCAATGGCTTCTTTTACTTTTAATAGTCCACTAGGAGAGCCATCTAAAGTAATCAGTGTATTAGCCACATCTGCATTTAACGCATTTAACACTTGCACCATCATCGGTGCTTGGCGCTCGTACATTAGAATTTTAATAGGTAAGGGATAGTTACTCACAGCGTAGCTACGTAAGACTTCAAAACTGCCAATATGACTGCCAAGCAGTAGGCAGCCGGTGCCATTTTTACTGTAGGTTAGCGGGATATTTTCCGCGGGAAAAGTAATATCTAGCTTATTAAATTGTCCTGTTAACAAATAAACACGGTCGAGAATAGTCGCAGCAAAAGCATGTATATGCTTGGCGCTATCGAACCAAGTGGCGGGGCGTTTTAAAACGCGAGTCAAATAGTGTAGTGAAGCTTGGCGTTGTGGCTTGGCAAAGAGTAAATAATAGCCAGTGATAGGGTAAAGCAATGCACGAGCAACGGGACGACCGAGATGTAAAGCAACCCAACGTATCGCTTTTAATGCGAGAGGTGTGCTGCGTTCTTTATTATTTTGCCAGTGTTTAGTCATGAGCTTGCTCCTCTTTGGCGGCAATAATAAAAGTGCCTGTAACCAGCGTTTCTTGAGCTCGCATACAGGTAAATTTAATAGTGTGTACTGAGGATTGAGAAAGGGATACGCTAAAGTCTTGATCAGGAAGTAAGGGGTGTAAAAATTTAGCTTGAGTTAAAGTGTTGATTCGGTGGTGAGGAAAAATAGTTAATAGCTGTTGTTGTACATAGTTTAATAGCACCACGCCAGGCACAATTGGGTTGTTGGGGAAATGGCCAGCAAAGCAGGGGTGTGTAGCAGGTATATGATAGTGTTGTTTAGTGGCTAACATTTGTTGAGTACGGACTAGCTGGTCGAGTTCTACTTTGAGTAGTTTGCCTAGTTTATTACGCGGTAGGGTAGAAACTGTATAAATGGATCTCGGTAAAAAAACTTCATCTATAGCTAAGCGTAAATGGCTCAGTATGGTTTTCTTGGTGAGCTTGCCAACCACTAAAGCAGAAAGGCGTTCATTCTTACCGAAAAAGAACACACCATCTTCAATGCCCTCAATATCGTTGAGCTGTTGGTTTAGCTCATGTAAAGATGCTCTTTTACCGGCGATTTTAATTAAATCTGTGGAGCGACCCAGTAGGTTAAAATTGCCCTTATCACTGATTGCAAAAGTATCATCTAATACATGTGGGTCAAGGATATGTCCTCCTTGTAAAATAAATTGATTATTATTTTCTGTTAGCTGGATACTTGTGTAAGGTTTCCATTGTTGTGATTTTGTTGTTTGGCGTGAGGCAAAAGAAAGCGTTTCCGTACTACCCAATAATTCAAATAGCGGCGCCTGTAAGGATTGTTCTATTTGTTGTGCGAGCGTACTAGTCATGGGAGCGGTTGAGGAAAGAATGAATTTAATAGCACTCCATTGAGCTTGTACTTGACTACAGATTTTTAGGTGTCTTGGGGTAGAAACGAGAATTTTTTCTGCTGGCAGCTCTGCGAGTGTAGTGCGTATATCTTCAGGGTAAAATGGCCGACTATTATGCAATTTCATTCGAGAAAATAACACCCAAAAAAATGAGGTTTCCAATCCATACATATGTTGCATTGGGACGGTGGAAACTAGAGTTGTTTCTTGGTCTTGTAGTTCAAACCTCTGTAATGCTAGCTCGGCTGATTTTTGAAATTCGCGCCACGTTTTTATGATTTCTTTAGGTTTTCCTGTGCTGCCGGAGGTAAATGAAATAGATAAGGGGCGGTCAATATTAATGAGTGGGCAAGGCGTGGGGCTTTTTTCTAATAAATCATAGCTAATATGAAAATCTGCAGTGAGCTTCTCATCACTTAGGCGGTAACTAGCAGGATAACTTGTTGTTAAACCGTCTAAGGTTTTAGCGCTTTGGTTGAAGGGCAGTAGTGATATTTGTTGACGTAAGCAAACGGCTAGGTAGGCAACAATAAAAAGATAACGATCTTGGCAAAGATTGATTGCATAGCTTTTGGCAGGTAATTTCTGGCTTAATGCGACGGCATGGGTCAGTAAGTCAGCACGTGTTATTTGCGTATTATCAGGGCAAACACAGAAAACGCTATTAAGTGATTTTTTAAGAGAGTCATTTAGTGAAATAGAAAGTGTATTTTTGCTAGTCAAAGTTGTCAGTAGAGCATTAATAAACGTAAGGAAAAATCTATTTTAGCTGTTCAACTTAATATTATTCAAGTACTGTGCTTTTTATTGCTCGGGTAGCCAAGTAATAATCTGGATTTAGTTTTAAATATCAATGTACTGATGTTTTCCAAAAAGTGCTCAAGCTAGCGACAAAAAATAGACCGGAAAACGCTACGCCGGCCTACAAATTCGGTTTCTGAGTTGTGGAGACTTACTGGCCATAATTTATTCGCTTTCTGTTTGCAATTATGAGCCTAAATTTTGGTTGATAAACTTAAGGGACAATCTATTTTAGCTATTCAACTTAATATTATTCAACCTTCTCTTGCTCGGGTAGTTAGTCTATAATTTGAAGCTCATTATTTATAAAAAAAGGATATATAGAATGCAAAATAAACTAAAAATGGCATGTGTTGCAGGTGTAGTGATGACATTAACGGGGTGTGCCTCGACTGTTCCTATGGGCGTAATCATAACTGATGTTAACTTGCCGATTGTGGCGACAGCAGTAAATAGTGCAGGAACAAAAGTTGGTGAAGCAAGTTGTGTAAGCTACGTGGGTATGGTTGCTAAAGGTGACTGTAGTATTGAAGCGGCTAAAAAGAATGGTAATATCACCACTGTTACAAGTGTTGATTGGCATTACGATACTATCCTAGGTATTATCAATAATTATAAAGTTATCGTACATGGTAAGTAATTTAGTTATTTTTTAGCTTTAAACTAGGGTTAAGCTTATACTATTTAGCTCTGGTTTAAATATCCCATTTACTTTATGCTCTATAAAGTTATTCAATTCAGATAGTCGGTTTTGCCACTATCTCTCTAAAAAATACACCTTATTCAAATTTAACATACCGTGTATAAAAAAAATAATACCGGCAGTTTCAAAGTAACAAGTTTTTCGCCTTATCGGCTGAATGTATTGTTGGCTCTGCTTACTTGGTGTGTTTGGTGGCTCTATACCTACCCTGAAAGTTGGTCGCGTATTCAATACCATTGGCCAGTCTCTGTCACTATGATCTTCGGTTCCATTATTGCAGGGGCAACTAGCGAGGGTGGTGGTGCCATCGCATTTCCCGTATTTACCAAAATTTTACAAATTCCCGCTAGCGATGCCAAAATTTTTTCTTTGGCGATTCAAAGTGTCGGTATGCTGGCAGCTTCCATTGCAATTGTTATGATGCGTGTCAAAGTGTTGTGGCGCGTTATTACTTGGGTTAGTTTAGGGGGTATATTGGGTATGTTAATCGGGTCGTTCTTTTTAGCTCCTGTACTAGCGCCCACTATGATTAGAATGTTATTTACTGTGCTGGCTGTTAGCTTAGCGCTTACTTTATTTTTTTTGAATGCCGGTTTTCGCCTGAGTAATGCGGCAATGCCAGAGATAAACTTAAAGGAAGTCAGCATTTTACTCATCGTTGGTGTACTGGGTGGCACAGTGTCTAGTTTGGTCGGTACAGGTATCGATATGGTTTGCTTCTCGGTACTGGTTTTGTTGTTTCGTGTTTGTGAAAGTGTCGCTACCCCTACATCGGTTATTTTAATGGCCGTTAATTCCTTGATGGGGGTTTTATTGCACCTTTTTGTCTTAGGTGGGATTAACGCGCAAGTACAAACCTACTGGTTGGCATCGGTTCCTGTGGTCGTTGTGGGAGCGCCATTAGGGGCTTATTTTTGTAGTCGGATGCATCATTTACATATCCGCTATGTGCTAATTGCGTTGATTTCTATTGAGCTGTTCAGTTCTTTATGGATACTAGACTTTGATGTTCCATTGATTATTTTTAGTGTTAGTTTGCTAATACTGTGTTCGAGCTTAATGATCTGGATGAGTAAAATAAAGACTTATGTCTCTTAAATTAATTGAGAATAGTTGTGATTAAATATTATTGGGAATGGTTTTTATTATTAATGGGGTTGCTGTATTGGGCTATTACAGCTCCCGCTATTTCAATGCTTGGCACTGTTTTAATCGTTATTTTGCCGCAAAAAATAGCACTGCGGTGTGGCCGGTTTCTATTGCAAAAAGACTTTCAGTTATTTATTTTTTTATTAAAAATAACGGGCTTACTTATTTTAGATGATAAAGAATTAAAATCTTTGGCGGGGCGCAAAGAGGCAATTATTATCGCACCTAACCATACCGCTTTATGGGATATTGTTTTTATTGCCGCACAAGTGCCTGAAGTTGTATGTGTGATGAAAGGCAGTATTTTAAATAACCCTTTTCTAGGCGGTGGGGCGCGGCTTGCTGGCTATATTCCTATCAACTCCATCAGTCAAATGTTAAAATTAGCCGTACAGCGTTTAAAGCAAAATGAAACTTTATTAATGTTTCCAGAAGGGACTCGGACAAAAACAGATGCGCAATGGCTAAACCCTTTAAAAGGGGGCGTTGCTTTACTGGCTAAACGGACTAAAGCCCCCATCATCCCTGTTTTTATTCGTAGTAATACGCGCTTCTATGAAAAAGGCTGGCCTTTATATAAAAAGCCTGAGTTCCCTTTGAAAATAAGTTTTAGTGTTGGTAAACCCGTTTTAAAACATGAAGGTGAGTCGGTGCAAGCGTTTAGCCAACGTTTAGAAAATATTTATCTGGATGAGTTGGCCAAGCCGCATCCCTTACGCAGAGTGCAAAATACAGTGTTATGAATAATAAGCCTGAAGTCTCTAGTAGCCATTTATTACTCGTTCCTAGTTATAACACAGGAGCATTGTTGAAAATCACAATAGAAGAGGCCTTGCAACAATGGTGGCCTGTTTGGGTTATTATTGATGGCAGTGATGATGGTAGCGATGCTTTATTAGCGCCATTGCAGGCACAATATGCTGATACTTTGCGTGTTATAAAATTGCCACAAAATAGAGGTAAAGGTGCGGCAATATTGGAGGGGATTACTCAAGCCCAAGCACAGGGATTTACTCATGTATTAACGATGGATGCCGATCATCAGCATCCAGCAGATTATATTAAACAATTTATGCAACGCTCTAAGGATAACCCTGAGGCGATGATTTTAGGTGAACCTATATTTGATGCTTCAGCACCCATGATACGTGTTAAAGGGAGGCGAATTTCCAATTGGTGGGCAAATTTAGAAACGCTAGGTTGGGGGATTCATGATTCCTTGTTTGGTATGCGTGTTCACCCTATTCAAGATTTAATGGTCGTTATGCATTCTACGCGTTGGGCGAGACGTTTTGATTTTGAGCCTGAAATAGCCGTACGTATGGCGTGGCGTGCTGTTCCTGTATTGAATATTCCTACCCCAGTGCGCTATATAACCAAAGAAGACGGTGGTGTGAGTCAGTTTAAATATGGTCGGGATAATGTTTTATTGATTGGCATGCATATTCGTTTATTTGCCGGATTTCTGCTGCGCCTACCTAAGTTGTTATTGAGGAATAAGTAGGGCGGACTTCAGTCCGCTTGTTTGATACTTTTTGATACTGGCGGACTGAAGTCCGCCCTACGGCGATGTATTTGCCGAAACATATTAATCAATAACCTTCCTCCTAAGAGTAAATAAGTTAAAATACCTGCATTTTGGTTTAGGTTTTAGTAAGGAAAAACATGTCTCAAGAATTGGTTGCAGAATTAAAAACATTATTTATTGATGGTTTGCATTTAGAGGATATCAGTGCAGAAGACATTGGGGCTGATGAGCCCTTGTTTGGTGAAGGCTTAGGGCTAGATTCGATTGATGCTTTGGAAATTGCCGTGCTATTAGATCGCCAATATGGCGTTAAAATCACCTCCGAAGATGATCGTAATCAAGCTATTTTTGCTTCATTAAATTCATTAGCTGAATTTGTCACAGAAAATAGAAGTAAATAATTAGCTTATGAAAGTTGTACTACGCAGTATTATGACTAGCTTGCTGTTTTTGCTTTACCCTTACTTGGTCTATAGAGGAATACAGGAGGGCGTGGTTTGGTTTGCGCCTGCTATTATTGCCAGTATCTACTTATTTCAGGCAATAAAAGCGAAAACTTCGCGGGTACGATTTAATAACTTAGATATTGTTTTTTTGCTGCTCTTGGGCAGTATTTTTTATCAAGACTTAGTGGCTAAGATAATCCCTATTTTTATACAGCTGAGTTTGATGAATTTTTTTGGTAAAACTTTGCGTCAAGGCAAAGGGCCATCCTTGGTTGAGCGTTTTGCCAGCCTCGACTTTCCAGAAATCCCCCCCGTGATTAGTCGCTATTGTCGCTATTTAACAATGATGTGGACGGGGTTTTTTGCCTTTAATGTCGTGGCTTGCATTGTTCTTGCTTTATTTGCACCGGTATCATGGTGGGCGCTTTATACTGGGGTTATGATATTTTTATTATCGGGTGTGTTAATGATTGGTGAATATATTTGGCGGCATTTTTACTTTCAGTCCATTAAAATGGAATTACCGGATAAACCAATTCCTAGTGTGAAGGATTCCATTAGAAGTATGATTGTTAATGGTCGAACAATCTGGTTGGATGTACGAGCGAGTTAAAAGCGAATGATACGAAAAATGCTCGCCATATTTTTATTAAGCTTACCGGCTATGGGCTTGGCTCAAGAGTCGATAGAAAGCGTTATGGCACGTATGAAACCCGATATTGCCGTGCAGATCGCTTATCAAGAAACACGTTATATGGGATTATTTGACGACGACTGGCAGGGCAGCGGCTACTTATATGCACAAATGCCTGATGTTATGCTCAAACAACAATTACAGCCTGAAATTGAGATAATGGCTGCACAAGGTAGTCAGCTTACTTACTCAAAACCTGCGACGCAAACTTTTCATCAACTACAAATAGATGAAAGCAACCCAATGATGGCGAGTTTAGCTGCATTTAAAGGCATCATGACCGGTAACCTCGTTTATTTACGTCAGCTTTATGATTTGAAATTTATCCACTCAGAATCGTCATGGACGCTAGAAATGACAGCAAAAGATCACGAGGAAAATGAAGCGCCGATTATCATTGTTATGCAGGGATTGAATCAGAAAGCAGCCAATAAAATGGCAGTGATCTTGCCAGATGGTGATCGTAGCACCTATAAACTAAGCCAGCCACAGCAAGGTGCGGCAGTTAAAGCTAAGTTAGCTACTTTATTGCAATCTCTTAACGGTCATTAAAATGCGTCCTTCTTTAGCTTCGTTGTTTTTTTTTCTTGGTTTACCACTGCTAATTGCCATTGCTGTTTTTACCACGCACATTCAAACGAATATCTCCGCCTTTGTGATCGCAGGCGATAATGCTGAAGAAATATTATTAGCTAGCGAAATACAGTCTGGCACTTTATCACGGCGCTATATTTTGTCGATTGATGCGGGCGAGGGCAAGCAAGTATCTAAAGTTTTTATTCAAGCCTGGTTAAGCCAGTTACAAGCTATCTCGGGTGTGGTTGATGTTTGGGCGACGGATGAAAAAAGAGGGGCTTTAGGGGCTTTAGCAAGTCTTTATGCACAGCATGGCGCGCAGTTATATAGCCGCACACCAGAGCAAACGCTGGCAGAAATATTAACTCAACCCGCTTTGGCTAAGCGTGCCGCAGGTTTAAAGCAAGCCTTGTTGTCACCACAAGGGCGAATGATTAAAAAAATAGTCGTGCAAGACCCTTTACTCCTGTCTTTAAATGGGTTTAAAAATCTTGCTACGCAGTTTAAAAACCAACATAACAGCCCCACGCAGTACGCTAATTTTATTTTAGAAACACAGATGTCAGGCATGGATGTACCTGAACAAAGACAAATTCAAGCGCAAATTAAAGCAACTTTTGCTGAGCAAAATAACCTAACGGCTCAAGCTTATCAACTCAGTATGACCGGGGTTCCTTTATTTGCCGTTGCAACGCAATCAATGATGGAAGCTGATATTAAGTTTGTTAGCCTTATCTCGACCGTTGCACTCACTTTACTATTCCTGTTTATCTTTCGCTCATTTCGGGTAATGTTCTGGGTTTTTTCCTTGCTGATGACCGTTATGGCAGTGGCTGTTATTGTTACTAATCTTATCTTTGGCTCAGTACATGGCATGACCATCGCTATTGGCTCTACTTTAATCGGCGTGTGTATTGATTATCCGATTCACGTCCTAGTACACGCGCAAGGGATGGCGCTAGAACAACGACTGGAAGTTATCAAAAAGATTTTTCCTAGCTTATTGATGGGCGCATTAACCACTTTAATTGGATATGTCGCGCTAGGCGTATCAGGCTACCCTGGTTTTCAACAAGTGGCAGTTTATACCGGCACAGGCATTATCGTTTCGCTGTTATTAACACGTTACTTATTTCCAAAATTAATGACCGCAGAGGCTAAAATCGTCGCACCGTTTCGCTTTATTGCTTTTTGGCCAGCATTTTGTCAGCGTCATCGGTGGGGCTTAATAGGTGTAGTATTGGTATTGTCTGTGGCAGGTGCGGTGCAATTAGATCGTTTACAATGGATGCAAGATTTACAGCAATTAACGCCTGAGCTAGATTATTTAAAAGTGCAGGATAAAAAAATCCGCGCTCGCTTGGTCAGTATGGAGCCAGGGCGCTTTGTGCTCGTCAGTGGTGATTCTGTGGAGCAAATGCTACAGCGTGCCGAGCAAGTGTATTTACGTTTAGATAAAGTAAAGCAAGCCGGTGATTTAGACGATTACTTTGGTCTTTATCCTTGGCTGTTATCACAGCAACAACAATTAAAAAATCAGCAAACTTTATTAGCTGATTTAACAGATGAAACGCGTGAATTCTGGCGTAATGCTCTACAAAGCCAGGGTTTATCCGTGGCGCGCTTAGGTGACTTGGACTATACGCAAAGCGAAACCCTGACTGCGCAGCAAGTTTTACAATCCCCAGTTGCCAAACTTATTAGTAACCAAATGATTTTAGCAGATCAGCATAATTTATTGCTGATCTGGCTGACCTCGCATAAGCCAGAAGCGTTACAAGCTGCCTTAAGCGGAATGCCTCATGTACAGTATTTCAGCCAACGCGATATGCTCAACCGTATGGCAGTGGATTATCAGCAAAGAGCGCAAATCACTTTATTAGCAGGCCTGACTTTAATCACCTTGTTATTATGGGGACGCTATAAAAGTATTTTACTCACGCTACAAACCTTATCACCCGCTTTTTTGGCCGCTTTATTAATTTTAGCGTTATGGGCTTGGACGGGCGAAGCGATTAGCTTTTTGCATTTAGTCGGCTTTTTATTAGCCGTCGCCATTTGTGTTGACTATGGTATTTTTTATCAAGAAAATCGTAGCGGTCATTTAGTTTTAACCTATCAAGCCATGGCAGCCTCAATGATGACTAGCGCCTTAGTTTTTGGCTGTTTAATCTTTGCACAAACGTCGATGCTGCAGACTTTGGCTAAAGTCGTGAGCTGTGGTGTGATTTTGGGGTTCTTGTTGTGTCCTATATTGATTAGGCCTAAACAAGAGTAGCCGCAAGGTTGGATTGGTGCTTTTTTAATCCGACCTTTATCACTGTAAATTGTGGTCAGGCGCTATCAATGATAGCATTGTATTTTTAAACTTTTCTTTGGTGATATATGGCTAATTTACTTGTTCGTAATATTGATGAAGATATTGTCAACGCGCTTAAAGCACTGGCAGGTAAGCATGGTATTAGTGCGGAAGCTGAGCATCGTAAAATACTTGAATCGGTGTTAAAGAGACCAAGAAAAAGAAGTTTTACAGAAGTTTTGCAGTCTATACCTAATGTAGGTGAGGACCAAGATTTTTTGCGCGAGCAAGATGAACGGGTAGAAAATGTATTTAATTGATACTAATGTTATCAGTGAAGTAAGAAAGCAAAGTAAAGCTAATCGTGGTGTTATCAATTTTTTTAAGGCAGCAGAGGAGCAAGAGGCGCGATTGTTTATCAGTGTGATTACTGTGGGTGAGTTAAGGCGTGGCGTTAATATCATTCGCCATCGAGGTGATACGTCGCAAGCTGATAGTTTAGAACGGTGGTTGAACCTATTGTTAAATGAATATGCTGATAATATTCTTGATTTTACTGCGACAGAAGCTCAGGTATGGGGACAGTTACGAGTTCCGCATTATGAAAATGCTTTAGATAAACAAATTGCGGCGACTGCATTGACTTATGGTTTATCCGTGGTTACGAGAAATGAGAATGACTTTATTGGTTGCGGTGTTAATTTTGTTAATCCGTTTGCATAAATGATGTTTCTCGCTCCCAAACTCTGGAGCTGCGTAGGTTGGATTAGTGCTTTTTCAACCCGACATTTATCGCGCAATGCGTTGGGTTACGAAAAGATGTAGTCCAACACGCTGATGTTGGCGATGATCAAGATGAGTGATGGGGGTGAAGTATAATGCTGCTATTTTTAGCTCCTTTGATTATAAGAGTATTTGTGGGAGGGGCTTTTAGCCGCGATTTCATATAAGTTGTGGTCGAAAGCCCCTCTGACGAGACCAATAGCGGTGATGTAGCGCGAGAATATAAGGATTGGATTATGAAAAATATACAACTAGAAGTTTCTGATAATATTTAGTAACTTCTCATTATCCACAGGCAAATATTAAAAAATTGCTTTACAATATATTCTATGAACTCGCCTAAACCGAAACTGCCAGAGATAAATGAAGAAGATCGCACGCCGCTAGTGGATGTGTTGTTG
>NZ_FQTQ01000092.1 GCF_900128525.1 methanotrophic endosymbiont of Bathymodiolus puteoserpentis (Logatchev) | reverse complement strand
AAAAATCAGTGGAAGCACCCGAAGTGATGCAGGACGGAAAGCCAGAGATACTTTTGCCAGTCTAAAAAAGACCTGTCGAAAGCATGACTTATCATTTTGGGATTATTTGAAAGATCGCTTATTGGGTATAGGCGATATTCCTCCGTTATCGGAAGTCATCCGTGCGGCCGCTGCCTGTGGATAATGAGAAGTTACGGGTATCATTTGTATGTATTTGATTTACAATACCTAACAATTTAAAACTACCTCCTTAATTTACCGTTTTCCTATGTTAATTGATTCACACTGCCACCTTGATAAACTTGATTTAAGTCCTTACCAAAATGATTTTTCCTGCTTTATGGTGGAAGCAGAAAAACAAAAAATTGAACATATGCTGTGTATAAGTATTGATTTAGAAGCCTATCCAGCTATGTGTGATTTAGTTGCACCTTATCCGAATATTTCTTTGTCCGTCGGAGTGCATCCCAATGTTGATGAAGGACAAGACCCAACTGCAGATGAGTTGATTGCTTTAGCCGATAACCCGCGAGTTGTGGCGATTGGTGAAACAGGTTTGGATTATTTTCGTAGTGAAGGTGATTTGGCCTGGCAGCATGAACGCTTTATTAATCATATAGAAGCATCTAAAGCGACTAAAAAACCACTGATTATTCATACGCGTGAGGCGCGAGATGATACTTTGCGTATGTTAAAGGAAAATGGAGCTGATCAAGTGGGGGGGGTCATTCATTGCTTTACCGAAGATTGGGATTTTGCGCAGCAGGCGATGGATTTGAATTTTTATATTTCTTTTTCAGGTATTGTTACTTTTAAGAATGCTAAAGCTATTCAGGATGTCGCTAAAAAAGTACCAGCAGATCGTTATTTAATTGAAACAGATTCGCCTTATTTAGCACCTTCGCCTTTTCGTGGTAAGCCTAATTATCCAATTTATGTGCAGCATGTCGCGCAATATGTTGCGGATTTACGTGAGACTAGCTTTGATACGGTATCTCAGCAGTCAAATGAGAATTTTAGACGTTTATTTAATGTGTAGTGAATTTCCGGTTGGGTGTCAGGCGGGATAGTTTGGCCTGATTGGGGTGGGTGAGGGAAATAAATAAAACTTTGATTTTATTCTCCTCACCCCAGCCCTCTCCAGCAGGAGAGGGCGTTTATTATATTGAGCTCAAACCTTGTAGTTTGAGCCTTCTTATTGGGTATTGATTACACCAATACCCGCTCAATACCGCCTTTACTGGCTTGTTTAATATAGTTTTTCATCCAGTCCTTGCCTAATACTTTCTGGGCAATTTCTACCACGATATAGTCGGCTTCTAAGTCATCTACATCCCCTTTAAAGCGTTGTAAACCTTGTACACAAGAAGGGCAAGTTGTTAGGATTTTAACTGGGGCTTCATTACCTTGTTCACGCAATTTAGCGGTATCTTTATGTAACTCTTCTGATTTACGATGACGTACTTGTGTAGAGATATCGGGACGGCCTACGGCTAAGGTTCCTGATTCACCACAGCAACGATCAGATTGATTGATTGTTGCGCCCATCAGAGCATTAACCGTTTTCATCGGGTCTTGTTGTTTCAAAGGCGTATGACAAGGATCATGGTACAGGTATTGGCTACCTGTGAGACCTTCTAATTTGATCCCTTTTTCTAATAGATATTCATGAATATCTATCATGCGACAGCCAGGAAATATTTTGTCAAATTCATAATCTTGCAATTGATCCAAACAAGTACCACAACTAACGAGAACTGTTTTGATATCTAGATAATTTAAGGTATTAGCAACACGATGAAATAGCACGCGGTTATCCGTGGTAATCTGTTGTGCTTTATCAAATTCACCGGCGGCACGTTGTGGAAATCCACAGCATAAATAGCCTGGTGGCAATACTGTCTGTACGCCGATTTCATAAAGCATCGCTTGTGTCGCTAAACCCACTTGAGAAAATAAGCGCTCAGAACCACAGCCTGGAAAATAAAACACCGCTTCAGAGTCTGTGCGCGTTTTTTGCGGATCACGAATAATCGGTACGATTTCATTACTTTCAATACCCAAGAGTGCTCTAGCTGTTTTGCTGGGGAGTTTACCCGGCATTTTACGGTTAGTAAAATGAACCACATACTCTTTCATAGCGGGTTTGCCAATTGAAGAAGGCGGCTGTTTGAGCTGACCTTTACCCCACGGTCGAAGCAAGAAGTTACCCATGCGCTGTGCTTTATAAGACCATTCAATCAGCAATTTACGCATGATTTTAACGCTGCTCGGGCGGTCGGTTGATAAAAAGGCAATTGCTAGCGTTTTTACGGGGTTAAAGCTTTGTTTACCCATTTTACGTAATAAATTACGCATATTCATTGAAACATCGCCAAAATCAATATCGACAGGACATGGACTTTCACATTTATGACAAATCGTACAATGATCGCCAACGTCTTCAAATTCTTTCCAATGGGTAATTGAAATACCGCGACGCGTTTGTTCTTCGTATAAAAAGGCTTCAATCAACAAGGAAGTCGCTAAAATTTTATTGCGTGGCGAATACAATAAATTAGCGCTAGGTACATGCGTTGAACAGACGGGTTTACATTTTCCACAGCGTAAACAATCTTTAATAGAATCAGAGATAGCACCAATATCACTTTGTTGCATGATAATGGATTCATAGCCCATTAAGCTAAAAGAGGTTGTGTAGGCTGCGCGTAAGTCTGCGCCAGGCATTAACTTGCCTTTATTAAAGCGTCCTTCGGGGTCAACTTGTTGCTTGTATTCGTGGAAACTGGCCAGCTCTTCTTTGCTTAGGAATTCGTATTTTGTAATACCAATACCATGCTCTCCCGAGATAACACCATCCAAGGAGCGCGCCAAATCCATAATGTGCACAACGGCTGCGTTAGCTTCTTGCAGCATTTCATAATGATCGGAGTTGACTGGTATGTTGGTATGTACATTACCATCACCTGCATGCATATGTAGTGCAATAAAGACTCGGCCGCGCAACACATCTTTATGCGTCATATTAATCCGGTCAATGATTAAAGTGAAATTATTACCTTCAAAAATTTCTTTTAATACAGCTAATAATTCCTGTTTCCAAGAAACTCGAATTGAATGATCTTGTAAACGATGGAATAGAGTGGGGTTCTCAGTACGATTTGTGAGTTCGCTAGCTTTTATGTCATATTGCGCAAATGAGGCTTCGGCTTGTGCTAAGGGCAAATCAAGATTGTCGTACAGCCATTGCCAGCGATTGCGAACTTTTTCGACTTCTTGGAGTGCTAATTCGCGTCGATCGCCGATAAGTTCAGCTTTATCGATATCATCTTCGTAGTTACGTAAAGGTAGTTCACCTTGTAAAAATTGGCTGATTGCCTCACACATGCGTAGTTTATTGCGCATGGATAATTCAATATTAATGCGTTCGATACCATCGCAATAATCGCCCATACGCGGTAATGGGATAACCACGTCTTCATTAATTTTGAAGGCATTAGTATGCTTAGCAATTGCAGCTGTACGGGCGCGATCTAGCCAAAAAGTTTTACGAGCTTCAGGGCTAACAGCGATAAAACCTTCTGCACCACGGGCATTACAGAGACGTACGATTTCAGAAACAGCTAAAGCTACTTGATTTTCATCATCACCAACAATATCACCAAATAAGGCCATTTTAGGGCGGCCAAGGTGTTTGGCTTTGCTAGCATAGCCAACTGCTTTTAAATACCTTTCATCAAGATGCTCAAGACCAGCAAGCATAACGCGCTGATCACCCTCTTTAGGTAAAGTAGCTAAATAATCACGAATTTCAACAATAGCAGGGACGGCTTCGCGCACTTGTCCGTAAAACTCTAAGCAGAAGGTACGAGCCTGTGCTGGCATTTTGTGCAAAATCCAAGTCGCAGAAGTAATAATGCCATCGCAACCTTCTTTTTGTATGCCGGGCAAACCACCTAGGAATTTATCGGTAACGTCTTTCCCTAATTCGCCTTTACGAAACAAGCTGCCAGGAAGGTTTAGCGGCTCTTCAGATAGGAGTTTTTTACCACTGGTATCAAAACGCCTGAGAATGAAGTTAACTTCATCTTGGTCATGAATTTTGCCCAGATTATGATTGAAACGTTCAACTTCCAGCCAGTTGCCATCGGGTGTCACCATGCGCCAGGATAATAGGTTATCTAGTGCAGTACCCCATAATACCGCTTTTTTGCCGCCGGCATTCATGGCTACGTTACCGCCTATACAAGAAGCATCAGCAGATGTTGGGTCGCAGGCAAAGACTAATCCAGCACTATCGGCAAGCTCCATTGCGCGACGTGTGACGACACCAGCACCGGTATGCAGTGTGGCATAGGTCTGCTGGACACCTGGTAGTGTTGCTTCGTGTTCGACAGCACCCATTTCTAACAACTTTTCAGTGTTAATAACGGCAGAAAATTTTGTTAATGGTACTGCGCCACCAGTATAGCCTGTGCCGCCGCCACGAGGAATAATAGTCAGGCCTAGTTTGATGCAGTCACTGACTAAGAGACCAATTTCTTTTTCTGTACGCGGGTATAGCACGACAAACGGGTATTCTACTCGCCAGTCTGTCGCATCAGTAACATGTGAAACGCGAGCAAAACCATCGAAACAAATATTATCTTTGCGTGTATGCTTAGATAGTAACGCTGCAGTTTTGCGGCGCATCTTAACGCTAGTTTTGAAATGTTCTTCAAAATCATCTATTGCTTGATGTGCAGAACTAATTAATTGCGCCACACGCTTACCGCGTTTTGGGTGTTCGTCAGCATATTCAGCATGACGTTTTTCCATTTGCTTTAATCGATGGCGCAGTGCCTCTAGTAATGAATGACGACGCTTACGATTATTCAGTAAGTCATCTTCTAGGTATGGGTTGCGTTGTACCGCCCAAATATCGCCGAGTACTTCAAACAGCATTTGTGCAGAACGCCCAGTAACTCGCTCATCGCGTAGTTCATTTAAGGTACGCCAATTAGGTTCACCCAATAAACGGATAACGATTTCTCGGTCAGAAAACGAAGTATAGTTATAAGGAATTTCGCGTAACCTTGCAGGCGACGCCTCGGAGAATAGGGGGGATAGTTTTGAGTCCACAGACATGCAACTTATATAGTGTGGTAAATGAGTTTTATTCTAACATTGCCAGTAGGTAAGCGTAAATAAGCGAAGCCCAGTTGCGGCTAAGTAATTGAGTTTTGTGGTTATTTTTTACACGCCAAAGGAATAAGGTAATTGTTGTCTCGTTAGATTTAAACTTTAGATAAGTAATGATTGTGCTTGAATTTAAAAACTGTAAGCGCTTGAATAAATGATAAAACTGTGACTTTATAGGCCCACCTGAAAAATAGTCATCGTTTAGCCTGCTACTATTTATTTTAATCACTCAGCCAAATGGTTGAGGTGGAGAATGAAAGAACTTAAATGGTTACAAAAAATAATTAGCAGCACCTATTAAAGGTGTATTTGGGTTCATTGATAATTTAATGGATAGATCGCTGAGCAATGATTGAAAGCGACCTTTGGCTGTGAACGCACGTATGAAATTTTCGCTTTGCAGAGCAGGAAGAATTTTAGGGCTGATACCACCACCAATAAATACGCCCCCCGTTGCTAAACATTTTAAGGCTAGGTTGCCCGCTTCAGCTGCATAAAGTTCGACAAATAAACGCATAACTTCAATACAGATAGGAGCTTCTTGTTTAATACCTAAGCGAGAGATAATGGCGTTGCGATCGCCTGCATAGCTACTGCTATCATTTGGGCTTGGAACAGCAGGGCAGGCGGGTGCAAAACCTGTATCAACTAAAAAATCATAAAGATAACCGAAGCCATCACCAGAGAGCACTCGCTCCCAACTCACATGACTATTAAAGCGTTTACGCAGATAATTGAGTAGTTGATCTTGTTGTTTTGTTTGTGCGGCGAAATCAGAGTGCCCACCTTCAGTTGCAATAGGGTGGTGCTGTTGTCCGTCCCAATAAAGAATAGCCTGGCCTAAGCCGGTACCGGCAGCAATAACGGCAATATTGCCATGTTTATTTTTTGCGTGCGGGTTAAGCTCGATTAGATCTTCGGTAAGGCTATTAAGCATACCGATAGCCATGGCTTCTAAGTCATTGAGTAATTTGACTTTGCTGGTGTCAAATTTTTGCATCAGCTCTTGAGCATCTATTATCCAGGGTAGGTTTGTAGTTTGACAACGCTGATCGACAATCGGGCCAGCAATACCGAAACAAGCTGAGTCTATCGTCATATTCGGCTGCAGAAAAACCGATAAGATATCATTGAACTGTGGGTAGTCAGCGCTAGCAAATGTTTGCTCAAGTTTGCATTGTAACTCGACTTTGCCATTTTGATTGTTTTTGCTATATAACGCTAAAACAGTTTTTGTGCCGCCAATATCTCCTGCTAAAATCATGCCTGAACTCCTTGAATTTCGTTGTTTACGTTTAATAAATAATTTAAAGCATCGATAATTCCGTTTGCTACTTCGTTAGGTGGCAATTGATAAAATTCCTGCCAAGATAAAGCTTGATCTTGTTCATAGTGTGGCGCACGTTCTGGGTGTTTTTCCAGCCAACTAAGACGTACCGCATGGTTAATTAACGTATCAGTTAATATAGTGTCGTCAATTTTCAAATTAGGATTTTCTTGGAAAATAAGCGCTAATGCTTGCAGTGTTTCCATGGTTAATTGACGGAAGTCAGGGGATTGAATTTTGTCTAGCCTATGGTTAATTAATAAGACGAAACTTTGTTCTTGTGCGGTCATTTGCGCGAGTATCTCTTCGCTATCTAAGCGGCGATCATTGCTGAGCTTTTCACTGATGATTAAGCCTTTACAATGATGTAGTACCTCCCAAACAGCCGCGAAAAATGCTTCAGATTGTCGGCCGACACTACCGCGTTGTTCTCGCCATTCATGCCAATCCAGTGCTCTGCCTCGGTCTTTAGGATTAAGCTGTGTGGTAAATCGGGCGCAAGTGAGCTGGTTGCATTGTTTATCATAGCGGAGTAATTCACTGAGGCTTAATTGCGATTCTGAGTTTTGATAATCTGCTAAAGTTTCCTTTACTTGGCGCGCAATTTCATGTGGTGCTAAAGCAAGTAGAGTATCAAAGGCTTCCCCTAATGTGCAATCCATATGGCGTTGTAGGCGAATAATAATCAATTGCATAATATGTCCAACGCGTACAGTGTGCATATCAACAAATAAGTCAGGGTTAGATTTAATTAATACGCCTAGGTAGAGAATCAATTCTTGGGTAAGAATATGTACGTAAACATTGGGACTATTATAAGTACGAATTCTATCTAGAATTTCTATGCTACTGGCGGGGCGCTGAATCGTTGCTCCATTACTATATTCGCGGCCTACACTGATGCGTTTTTGGCGTACCAGCATATCGGTGATCGCTTGCTCAAGGTCAGCGTCGTATTTACCTAACAGCCCTGCACTGCGGCGGACTAAGCTCCAGATATTTTGGTTACCTGCCCGTGTATAAACCTCTTCAAACCAATCACGTAAGCAACATTGGTGATTTTCATTTTCCTGTAACTTAAAATCTATGCCATGTCGTTGGTTGAGTAAGTTTAGAATTTCAAACTGGGCATACAAGTTGCTGTTTGCGCTGAGCGTTTGAATGAGCGATTCATCATTTAATTTATTCCAGTCATTTAACACCCGTAGGTCAATGGGCGTTGTTGTCGTTATATCTAGGGGGGGTAATAGGCTGTCACAAGGCCGAGTGACTTCTTGAACGCATGTTTCGGGAAAACGAAAGTCATGCAAATAGTTGATTGTTTCATAGCTAGTCGTGTTGATGAATTCATTTAAACTACCTGACTGGACTGGGATACCGCGGATTTCTCCTTGTTGTAGTTCTGTCATGAATTCTAGTAAAAGTTGGTGGCCTTCATTATCCAACATATTATGTCTAATTAGAATGGCTACTAATGGCTTTCCTGGGCGATCCCAGTAATGGAAAATATAACTTAATTCAAGGCGCAAGCGATCTACCAGTAAACGGATATCTAAAGCTAAATAAAAACCGCGTTGGTCCATAAATTGAGGTAAAAAAACGATTGGCTTATCGTCTAGTTTGTACAGCAAAGAAGTGCCTAGCGCTCTAATTTGTTTACTTGGCCTACCACTTAAACCTAAACGTTTATTACGTCCAACTTGGGTTAGTGCTGCGACTAAATGGCTAGCTTCTCGAACCTGAATCGGTGCAATTTGGTCAAAAGTTTGTGTCTGAATACCAAGCTCATTTAATTTGCCTTGTACCACAGTATCTTCAGCAAGTAGAGTGAGTTGAACCTTGAGGTTAGGGTCACGATTGCAGTGTGTGCAATGGCCGCGACCTAAAGGGTCAATATCGTGAGTTTTTAATAGGCCGTCTTGGATCATTTCTCCCAAAATAAATAGACTCTGTGCCCAGACTAAAGGTATATTTTCATTGGGCACACGCTCTTGGCTATGTGGATTTTCACGTTCCGCTGCTATTTGATCTTTAGGTACAATATAGAGTTCTGGTAGTAATAATTGGCCATTATGCTCAACTAACAGGCCTTCTAATTTCTTGCGATACTCTCGAGCCTTTTCAGTATTGCCAGCAAATAAGTTATTGAGTAGTAAATAGCTAAAAAATAACGGCCATTCACACTCTATATCCATAAATTGTTTTAATTCATGAGATTCATAATACATGCGCTGGCGATCTTCAATGGCCACTTGGTGGCCATCAAGTAAAAAACGTTTACAGCCGTATTTTCCTTCTAATTTCTTACAAATATGCTGCTCAGTTTTTTTTAATAAGTCAGGATCTTCGACAGCAAATGCAGGGTAGCCGATAATGCTGAGTACTGCGGCATCAACTTCTTTAGAGATAGATTCGCGCGGTAATAGGGATTCTAAGGCGATATGCGAGCGGGCAATTTCATCGCTGAGCACATGAATAATAGAAGCTTGGTCGCCATGAGCGCCAAATAAATTAAATCCTGACATGGCTTCTAATGCCGCTTTAGCCATGCCGACTGAGCTAGCATTCAACTCAGCAATACCGTGATTACTTTTATTGCCACGCTCCCAAATACCATAATCAGGTGTGCGATAGGCACGACCTATATAATGGACTAGGTTTTGTATAAAATTGACTTCATCAATAGTAAAAATAATACGCAGACCAGAAGCGGTCATTTGTGCTAGCATCAATAAATAGAGTGAAGTAGCATCTAATTGCAAATGCCCCCATTCATGATCGCCAACCACGATATCGCCGGTATGGGTATCATATTTTGCATGTAAAGCATCCAGCGGATCTTGGGTATATTTAAAACGTTCTACTTTATGCGCTTGGCGCATCATCGATATTAATAAGCCACGCATTAATTTGACCACACTTTGTTCTAATTCATAAGTGCGCCCTTTGTTTTTGCCACTATGACGATAAGCCAGCGCAAGCCCCCAAGCTGCAAGAATGCTGTATACATTATCACGTACCCAAGCATCGGTATAATCACCATGAGCGGTCACTGCTGTACTAGCGGGTAATAAGCCAGTAATAGGGTCTTGCCGATCGAGAATGATGTTTTGTACTAGCTGGTAATAGTGGGCTAATGGTGACTTCGTATTTTTTTCTATCATTAATAAAGCTTTTTCAATAAGAAAATTAGTTTTAATAGTATCTTAAAAACTACCTCTCCCCGAGGCTACTTTTACGGGGAGTTTATATACCTTGATAGTAGTATGCTGGGTCATGGCAGGTTGTGCATAAAGACTGCGTGAAATAATCTGGCATTTCTATAATGGTCATTTATTCGATCAATATTTTTCTTTCTTGCCTTGCTTGTATCATATCCCATAAAACCGGTACGATAAATAAAGTAAGTAGAGTGGCCGTTATTAATCCTGTGACAAAAGTGGATGCCATAGAGCCCCAAACGATAGAGTAATTTGGAAATCCTATGGCCATTGGTAGGAGGCCTAATGTTGTTGTCAGTGTGGTGAGCACAATAGGTCTAAGCCTTACGCGTATACCTTCAGCAATAGCTTTGCGCCGTGATAATCCGGCACGATAACTTTTATTCATAAAATCGACTAACATTAACGAGTCGTTTACAACCACGCCCGCAACGCCAATAATGGCCATAAAACTATTCACTGTAAATAAGGACTGCGTAACGAACTTCCCTAAAATAACACCAATTAAGGCAAAGGTGATGGCAGATAAAATGATGATGGGCTGCAAATAAGATTGAAATTGCGCCGCTAAAATTAAATAGATAATTAAGATGGCCATAACAAAAGCATAAGCTAAGGAGGTGTAGGACTTTTGTGTGGCAGCAAAATCTCCAGCAAAAATAAGGTTTGCCCCTGGATATTGAGTGCGTATTTGTTGGTAAAAATTATTTATCTCATGTAAAACGGTCGCTGTATTAGTGGGTGAATCGGCTTTTATGTTGGCGGTAAAGTTCACAGAGCGTTGTAAGTTATAACGATTGAGCTCTCCTTCGGCTGAATAGCTATCAAGTTTTGCAATATCGCCTAACAAAATTGGCCCCGTCGCATTTTCAATAAAAGGAATTTCTAAAACTTTTTGTAGTGGGGTGATACTTTTAGGGTCAATGGCAAGTTTTAAGTCTATTTCACCATTATTAAGGCGGTATTTTCCTATATATTGGCCATCTAAAACACTACCTGCTAGTTGGGTAACTAAGCGGTTGTTTAATTGGTATTCGCTCGTTTTTTCATGATTAATTTTTATACTAATAATTTTCTTTAATTGTCCTTGGTCATTTTTTAGGCCAACTAAGTAGGGAGTTATTGAAGGTGTTGTTTTTAAAAATGTACTTAATGCTTGGCTAAGCCCATTTATTGATACTTCATTGCTGCCTAAAATACGTACGCTAATATCTTTACCTGTCACTGGCCCTTCTTTTTGTTCTTGTACATGTATTTGGTAGCCATTGTGTGCAAATTTCTCCTTTAATCTAGAGCGCATGTCTTCCAGATGTTGCATGGGATCAGTAAAGCTACGTTTATCTTTTTCAGGAAGTGTGACCATCACAGCACCATAATTATTACTATATATGGGTAGGTAATTATCACTAATATAGTACCCAGCAAACCCTGCTGCTGATTCTACTTTTCCAGGGCCATCGTTAAGTATATATTGAGAAATTTCCCTTAATTTTTTATCAATTTGCTCTATCGGAGTTTCCGGTTTTGCTTTGATATTAACATGGTAAACAGAGTAATCACTGGGGAAAAATTGGATTTTTACCAAAGGAAGCTTACCTGATATAGAAATAGCCATAATGCCAAAGGAGATAGCCAGAAGGACGACAACAAGAGTCAAGCTAGTTCGAGGGTATTTTAGGGTAATATTGAGCGTTTGTTCTGTAATTCTACGAATAAAAGATAATATAAAGTCATCTTTTTCTAGTCGAGTTGATAGTTCTTTCGTATGACGTGGGCCGTAATCATAGTAATGGATAGGGAGAATAAGCAGGCATTCAATTAGCGAGGCAACTAGCGCATAACATACTGCAATTGGGATTTGCGCAAAAAATTCCCCCGTGGATCCTGACATCATCAGCATAGGTAAAAAGGCTGATATTGTCGTCAGCGTTGAAGCAATGACAGGTAAAGCAACTTCAGAGGTGCCGAAAATAACGGCTTGATCAAGGTCTCTGCCTTCTTGAATGTGACGATAAATATTTTCAGTGACGACAATAGCATCATCGACAATAATGCCGGTTACCAGTACAAATGCAAACAGTGTCATTTCATTGAGACTATTGCCTGTTAAGTACATAAGTAACATGGTAATCATAAAAGAAAAAGGGATACCAATAGTGATAAGCCCTGCATTCCTAATACCCATGAAATACCAGATAATGATTGAAACCAGCGTCATTCCTACCAGCATATTAAGCCCTAGGGTAGTGATTCCATCATTAATTTTTATTGTCGAGTCTTGTGTAAACGCAATACTTAATTGCTCTTGCTTTATTAGGGGCTTTAATTGCTCGAGTGTAGCAAGAATATCTTTTTTTATTGATAAAGCATCACCTGTATCGCTTTTAACTATTTTAAGTGCGATAACATTTTTCCCATTTACCGATGAAATAACAATAGGGTCACGATAGTCTAGTTGCGCGTTTGTTATTAGGTCCTTTAGTCTGAGAAAATTTGAGTCGCCATCTTTACGGATAATTGATCTGATGATTTGTTCGCGATTATTGAATGTTTCATCAACTTTGATCAGGTAGTTACCATAAGGGGTGTTGACACTACCAGCAGGAATCGAGATGTTGATTTCTTTGAGAGCTTGGGCAACTTCATTATAAGTAACGCCATACCGGCGTAATTTTTTTGGATCAAGGTTTATATGAAATTCCCTAATATACTCACCATCTATAGTAATTTTATTGATGCCTGGTAATTTTTCTAGGTGTGTTTTTATTTCTTTGGCAATAAGGGTTAAAGCACGATTATCTTGTGAGCCACTAATATTGACAGTGACGACAGGGTAAAAGTCATTAACAGTATAATTATCAATCAGTGGTGGATCTGTTTCTGCAGGAAGCTCATTTATAATATTGAGGATGTTTAGGCGTACTTCGTTAAAAAGAGATTTATAATCTGTATCATCAATAAATTTAAGATGGACATATGAGCGCTCAGGATAGGAGGTAGCTTTTAACCATTCTATATTTTCTATACTCTCGAGACTGTCTTCAATCTTTTGCGTAACTAATGCTTCTACATCACTTGGCGATGCTCCAGGGTAAACCGTGGTAATCACGACTTCGCCAAAATTCACATTAGGATAGCGTTCAATAGGCAGTTCATTGATAGCAAAAAAACCAGCAACAAACATCAAAACAAACAATAAGTTATAAAAGACCTTTTGTTTTAGTGAAAAACGTACTATTGAATCCATAACTTAAGGGTTTTGTCGTTTAAATTGGTCGCCGATTTTAATTTCAGCTGAAGAGATTTTTGCAGTATTACTATCTGCATAGCCTTGGAGCATGACGCGTATTCTTTCGCCATTTTTACGGGTTAACCAGACTTCTTCAAAGCGTGCATCGAGTGCGTCTTTAGGAATGAGGAAATTATTGAGTTTATCAGAAACATTTAAAGTGAGTTCTGCCCTGATACCGCCACGTTGATATTTAGAGGTATCTTTAATAACTAAATTGACGAGAATTTTGTGTGATTGTGGATCAAATTCTGGGGAAATATGTTCAATGCTAACCGGTATTTTCTGTTGGTATTCGGGTAAGTAAACGGATAGTTTAACTTGGGCTTGTAGCGCTGCGAGTTCTTCTGTTGTTAAGGTAATAGGGATTAATAGTTGGCTATAGTCGCTGGCTTGGGCAATGGTATTTCCTGCAGTAATCCATTGACCTGGCTCTATATTTCTTTGGGTAATTTTCCAGTTTTTAGGGGCTTTGATGCAGTGCCTGTTTTTTGTTTCTTGCTGTTTTTGTTTGCGTATTTTTTCGTTTTGTATGGCGCGGTAGGCGTTGCCTTTTTGGCGAGTTAGGTCATCAAGTAAGCTAATCGCAGCACTATTAGATTTAACTAATTTTTTATGTCTCCCAACTTGTTTACTTAGGAATTTTAAGTCGATGCCATGTTGGGCAATACTGTTTTCTGTCGAGGCGATATCAAGCTTAATAAAGGTATCATCTAAGCATGCAAAAATACCATTTTCAGGGATAGGCTGGCCAATATCAGCATAAATATGTGTAACTTTACCTGATATTTCACTGGCAATAGGCATACTACGTCTTGCTCTGGTAAATCCAGAGATGGTAATAGTTTGAAATGAAGGCTGTACTGTGACTAATAAATCTTCATTTGCATAACTGAGGCTTGTAGTTAGATAAAATAATAGGGAGAATAGAACATTGATAATAATTTGTTTAGTATGCATATTCTTCAATTTTTTAAAGTAATTATAAAATATAACGTTGCTTGAATGTATTATGGTAGAACATCATTTATAGTCAACTGAAATTGTGGATTTTTGTATACTCGAAGCGAAAGTGAGAGAAAAAACAAAAATTGGTGAAATTAGTAGAGCTGATTTATTAAATTTTTTCATTAAGTTAGGCAATAAGCATTTGTCCCCTTATCTTTTTAACGCTCCCCTTCTAAGCCAGAGCGAGAAGGGGACTTTAATAAGGGGGTAAACGGTTACGTTAGGAGTGATATGCAAAATTTTGCTTTTTATAGTTATCTAACAGGGATAATAGTTTTTATTATAGTATTACTGTTGGCTTGTTTGCGGATAAAGAAAAATCCCTTTGTGCCGCAATTTGTATTAGCGATAAGCGCCACTGTGCTTTGGATGGGAGATGTACTTTTTGTCTTACAGAATGATACTTTATATATTGCTGATACCTTTGCCTTTGAGACTTTACGTAATGCGGCGTGGTTTTTATTCTTAGGCGTTTTGCTTGCTAAACAATTATTTAATGATAAATATGCTTTTTTCAAAAAATCAAAGCTTTCTATTGTATTAATTATTTGGCTAGCTACAGTTTTTACCGCTGAATTATCACCCGATATATTAGACGGTTTGAAGCTAATTTTTGGGCAGGATATTCGTTTATTTGCTCATATTAGTTTTGCCATTATCGGTCTAATGTTAGTTGAGCAGCTGTATCGAAGCGTTGCAGTAGATCAGCGTTGGGCGATTAAATATTTGTGCTTAGGTCTATCGGCCATCTTTATTTTTGATTTTATTATTTATAGTAAATCTTTGTTATTTGGGCAGCTTGACTTCTTGCTTTGGGATGCGCGAGGGTTAATTAATGCTTTATGTGCTCCATTACTGGCTATTTCATTTAGCCGACTACAAGACACTGATGATAGAGTCACTATATCGCGTACCACAGTGGTGCATACTACAGTACTGTTTGGTGCTGGCTTGTATATGGTTTTAATGTCTTTAGCAGGCTATTATATTAAAAATTTTGGCGGGACTTGGGGGGCTGTATTTCAGACATTTTTTATATTTTTAGCCGCTCTTTTTTTGATTATTGTCTTTGCGTCGGGAACTATCCGGGCGTATTTTAAGGTTTATTTTAATAAGCATTTCTTCCAACATCAGTATGATTATAGACAGGAGTGGATTAACTTAAGTCGTGAAATTGCTGCATTACATAAATTAGAAGATTTATCACCGTTTGTTATTAAAACATTAGCAGATTTAGTTGGTAGTGGCGGCGGCGGGTTATGGTTGTCTAATGATCAAGGTGTATTTTATTTGGCTGAGGAGCAGTCTTTAGGTTGTGAAGCTACTGCTGCTATTGCTTTGGAATCCGATGATCAGTTTATTCAGTTTTTGAGTGTTAAGCAGTGGGTGATTGATTTTTGTGAATTTAATAATACTCCAGAAATGTATGATGATGTAAATTTGTCAGCGTGGCTGAAATGCGACAATATGTGGCTAATTGTTCCTTTATTACAGCAAAATAAGCTGGTTGCATTCGTGGCCTTAACTCAGCCATTAGTGATGCGTCAGTTAAATTATGAAGATCATGATTTATTAAAAACGGTAGGCATGCAATTGGCTAATGCTTTAACATTAGGTAATGTGACTGATGATTTGTCTCGCGCTAGACAGTTTGAAGCTTATAGTCGTTTTTCTGCTTTTTTAGTACATGATTTAAAAAACTTGGTTGCCCAAGTGTCAATGATTGTACGTAATGCAGAGCAGCATAAGCGTAATCCTGAGTTTATTGATGATGCTATTGATACTTTGGAAAATGTTGTTAATAAAATTGAGCGTTTGTTAACGCAATTAAAGAAAGGGGAGGTTAAAAGCACATCAAAAACAGCTATTAAAGTCGTTGATGTGCTTTCCGATATAGTGTTGCAACAGGCTGGCAATAAACCTGTAGTGAAAATTGATTATGTCATGCCGGAATGTCAGGTTTTGGCAGATAAAGAGCAATTAGTCGCAATATTAGGCCATTTAGTACAAAATTCTCAAGATGCAACGCCTGATGACGGAGAAGTTAGAATTCGCTTAGACTGTGACCAAGATAATGTTTTAATTGATGTTATTGATACGGGGTGTGGTATGGAACAAAAATTTATTGCCGAGCGTTTGTTCAGGCCATTTGATACCACGAAAGGTAATGCTGGCATGGGTATCGGCGTGTATGAGGCGCGTGAATATATTCTTAGTCAGGGCGGAGATATTTCAGTCCTCAGTGAAGTAGGCGTAGGTACGGTATTCAGTATTAAATTACCGCGTGTTATTCAACAAGATCAGGAGGAAATGTAATGGACGATAAAAAAGTATTATTAGTAGTAGAAGATGACCTTGGTTTGCAGAAGCAATTTAAGTGGAGTTTTCCTGCTTATCAAGTCGTCATTGCTGGTGATAGAGAGTCTGCGATTGATGCTTTAAGGCGTTATACACCAAGTGTTGTGACTTTAGATTTAGGGTTGCCTCCAGACCCAGCTAATGCTAGTGAAGGATTGGCAACATTAAAAGAAATTTTAGAACTAGCCCCAAAAACAAAAGTAATTGTCGTGACGGGTAATGATGATCGTGAAAATGCTATTAAAGCAGTAGCGATGGGCGCTTATGATTTTTATCAAAAACCCGCTGATATTGATGTTTTGAATTTAATTGTCTCGCGAGCCTTTCAATTAAACAGTTTAGAGCAGGAAAATATTAAATTACAACAGCAAACGAGTGAACCCTTATCGGGCATTATTGCTGTGAGTGAAAAAATGCAAAAACTTTCTCGTATGATTGAGAAAATTGCTCCTAGTTCAATTACTACCTTATTATTGGGTGAAAGCGGCACAGGAAAAGAAGTGCTTGCGCATGCTATCCATGAATTAAGCCCTAGAGCAGGAAAGCCATTTGTTGCTGTGAATTGTGCAGCTATCCCTGAAACTTTATTAGAAAGTGAATTATTTGGTTATGAAAAAGGCGCTTTTACAGGCGCAGCAAAGCAAACTATCGGCAAGATTGAATATGCGCAAGGTGGAACATTTTTTCTCGATGAGATAGGTGATTTACCTTTTTCTTTACAAGCTAAATTATTGCGTTTTATTCAGGAGCGTGTGATTGAGCGTTTGGGAGGGCGTGGTGAAATACCGGTTGATGTGCGTATCATTTGTGCAACTCATAAAAACATACAAGATTTAATCGATGCCGGCAGTTTTAGAGAAGATTTGTACTATCGAGTAAGTGAAATGGTGGTTAATATTCCGGCATTAAGAGAGCGTGATGGTGATGCTATTGTGATTGCAAAAGCTTTCTTAAATCGCTATAGCGAGCAAGAGAAACGAGATATTAAGGGTTTTACTGCCGAAGCAAAGCATGCGATAGAAGCATATTCTTGGCCTGGAAATATTCGTCAATTAGAGAATAAAATCAAGCGTGCTGTGGTTATGACGGATGATGTTTATATTAGTTTAGAAGATTTGGCAATGCAAACGCCAACAGACCTAGGGCTATCATCTTTGCCTTTGAATTTAAAGCAAGTGCGTGAGCATGCAGAAACAGTTGCGATTAAAAGGGCTTTAGCGCATGCTGATAACAATATTTCAAATGCAGCTAAGCTTTTGGGAATCACACGACCGACACTGTATACTCTGTTTAGTAAGTATGGCATTGAAGGGCATTAATAAACTGTCCTTACTAATAGATTTTTATAAACTATAACCTAAAAAAGGAATAGCATGATACCTGTAATACTCTCGGGTGGTTCTGGCACTCGATTATGGCCTTTATCACGAGGAATTTACCCTAAGCAGTTTTTGCCACTGGTTTCAGATAAAACGATGGTGCAAGAAACCGTGCTTAGATTAAAAGGTATAGAAGGCCTGCAGGCTCCTATTGCTATTTGTAATGAAGATCATCGTTTTATGATGGCTGAGCAGTTATGCAGGATTGATATTCATCCCGAATGCATCATATTAGAGCCTATAGGTAAGAACACTGCACCCGCAGTTACTATGGCAGCATTAGCTGCAAAAGATCCTGAAGATATTTTATTGGTGCTCCCTGCGGATCATGTTATAGGCAATGTAGCGGCTTTTCAAGCAGCAGTTATTAAAGCAGGGGAATTAGCGCAACAGGGGTTTCTTGTTACTTTTGGTATTGTGCCAACGGCGGCAGAAACCGGATATGGATATATCAAGCGATCTCACGAAAATATAGCAGAGGCTTTTAAAGTGGCTGAATTCGTCGAAAAACCGAATACAGAAATTGCTCAAGCTTATGTTGATAGTGGAGAGTATTATTGGAATAGCGGTATGTTTGCATTTAAAGCAGGGTGTTACTTGCAGGAATTAGAAAAATTTGCCCCAGAGATGCTGTCAGCTTGCCGATCATCTTTTGCGGCTGCTAAGGTTGATGCTGATTTTGTGCGTTTAGATAAAGAATTATTTGCACAATGTCCAGCGGATTCTATTGATTATGCCGTCATGGAAAAAACTGACAAAGCCGTGGTTATTCCTTTGGATGCTCATTGGAATGATGTTGGCTCATGGTCGGCACTTTGGGATGTAAGAGCTAAGGATTCGCGTGGCAATGCCTTATCTGGGGATGTTTTAGCCTTAGACACAGAAAATTCCTTTATCCATTCGGAAAATAAACTCGTTGCAGTTATTGGGGTTAAAGATCTTGTTATTGTAGAAACAGATGATGCTGTAATGGTTGCACCTAAAGATAGAGTACAAGAGGTTAAGGCAATTGTTAATACCTTAAAGCAACAACAGCGTTGTGAAGCAGATTTACACCGTAAAGTTTATCGTCCGTGGGGGCATTACGATTCGGTCGATCATGGTGAGCGCCATAAAACCAAGCGTATTGTTGTTAAGCCAGGTGCTAAATTGTCAGTACAAAAGCACCATCATCGCGCTGAGCACTGGGTTGTCGTGAAAGGTACGGCTTTAGTGACAAAAGGTGATGAAACTATGCTGTTATCAGAAAATGAATCTACTTATATTCCTTTGGGTGTTATTCACTGTTTAGAAAATCCCGGTGTCATTCCGTTAGAAATGGTGGAAGTGCAGTCTGGTAGTTATTTGGGCGAAGATGATATCGTGCGCTTTGAAGACAAATATGGCAGAACCTAACTGAAAGGCTGCATTCCGCTATCGGTCGTCCCTGTAAATCAATGCAGGCTAGTGTTGTAGAATATGTGTTGAGGAGCAAAGCGCACGCGTAAATGATGCGCTTTGCCCCTCAGCTCACCCTACATCTTTTAAAAATAAAAAGTGGTAACTTTAGTTGTAAGCTGTTGAAATGTATTTATACCTTTCGGTCTTATTACGCAGATTATCAGGTTTAATTACTATTTTTTAAGGCCGAGTTAAACATAAAAAAGCCCACATTTCAGCACGCTGAAATGTGGGCTTCTTGGGGGGGACTTTTAAAGAGCTAAATTTAGAATGTAACAATCATATCCATAGCAATAGCGATTTGATCTTGATCTCTATTATTGTTAAAGACATGTTTCGAGGCCCAGTCATAACGGATTTCTGGGCGAAATTTAAACCAGCTAACGGGTGAATAGTTTATGCCAATGGATGCTGCAAGATAGTCAGCTCCTTGACTGTTAACTCGTACACCATCGCCATCGTTAAACCATTCTCCACGTACGCCAATGGCTACTTTATCATTAATATCATAGGTGACATATTGGTTAATGCCATACCAGTTAACATTATTGCCAGGTGCAATTTCCTGGTTCGCATAATCATGCTGGAGTAAATAATGTAAGTTTTCAGTGAAATCATGGGTTGCAACAATGCTATACATGGTGGTGTTGCCTGATGTTGTATCGCTTTGATCTCCGCTAATGAGCTGTATGGTGACTGAAGAGGCTGCGTCATCACTAGTCCAACTACCACCTCCTAAAAAGCTCCATGCGCCTGCATTCTCGGTCATATTATCCCAGCCCATAACAGCTCCCCCATTAATAGAGAAGTTATCATCAATATCATAGCTAAATAAAGCACCTGTATGGGTGAACGGTTCACCGTATAGCATGGTATAGGCATGTGAATAGAAAAAGTTGTCGGGAGAGGTGACGACTTCATTACCGATAGTTGTGTAAAAATGTCCTAATTTTGCAGTAATACCATTGCCGATAGGCGCAAAAATTTCAACATATAACTGCGGCATGGCTATATCATAGTAGCCGCTAGAGCCAGCATTCCATTTATCATCCCAGCCTGATGCTTGAGTAAACCGCGCATCTGTACCGTACATAAAGTCCATACGTCCACCAATATCCCAGCTATCGCCTTCAGTGTTGACAGCTCGTTCAATGTAGAAGTTTAGTTGATTAAGAGTGAATTCATTAACGCGGTCGTTGAATGAAACGGGAGCATTGGTATTGCCATTAGAATTACCTGTCACACCACCTGAAGCCCACAGTCCTACTTCAATGCCTGCATCTTTTAAAAAAGAGGTTTCATTAATATTAAAATCGGTTAAAGATTCAACCATGCCGGCATCGGCAGAGGCTTGAAAACTGGCAGCAAGGATTGCAGCACTGAGTAGAGATCGTTTAAATAACATTTTTTTATGCATGATAGCCCTATATATTATTAGATTGTAAGGTCGTTGGTAAAGTGTACTTTTTTAGTTTATATGCGGGATATGTGCCAATTAATAAATTTTTCTTTTTATTTAATGGGTTATGCTTATTTTTTATTTTAATTATTGTTATTTTTAAACGTATTGCACCAATGTGGGGCGATTTTAGCGTGTCTTGTATTACCTTGAGTTAACCTGAAGCGTTTTTTCTTGATAAATAAGGAGAGAAAAAATTTATCGATAAGTCCTTAGTCTTTCCTTGTCTCTATAGGGTCGATGCTATCAGGCTACAGGGGGAATACTGATTCCGTTACGATTTAATATATAAAAGTGCATAATGCACCATACGCACCATTTTTGTGCGATTATAAGGGGCGTTTTCTTTTAACCCATAAAAATAAAGGTAAAAATTACTATAAAACAATATCTTATTGTTTTTGGCATGGCCTGTGCTTTATGCTGTGTGAACTTGTAAATTAATGGAGACTTAAATGAAACTAATTACTGCAATAGTAAAGCCATTTAAATTGGATGATGTGCGTGAAGCTTTATCTGATACTGGTATTTCAGGCGTTACGGTAACTGAGGTAAAGGGCTTTGGTCGTCAAAAAGGTCATACAGAGCTTTATCGTGGCGCAGAGTATGTTGTAGATTTTTTACCTAAAGCAAAAATTGAAGCAGCTGTCACTGATGAGTTAGTCGATCAAGCATTGGAAGCAATCACTAAAGCTGCGAATACAGGAAAAATTGGTGATGGTAAGATTTTTGTCACTAATTTAGAGCAAGTTATCCGTATTCGTACCGGCGAAACTGGAAATGAAGCTATATAATAACAACATTACAAAGAGGTATTAAGGTGGATAAATTAACAGAATTAAGTTATGCGTTAGATACGTTTTACTTTCTAATTAGTGGTGCGCTGGTTATGTGGATGGCAGCTGGTTTCGCCATGTTAGAAGCGGGCCTGGTGCGCTCAAAAAATACCGCAGAAATTTTAACTAAGAATGTCGCATTATTTGCTATTGCTTGTGTTATGTACCAGTTATGTGGTTATAACATTATGTACCCAGCAGAAGCAGTCAATAGTATTTGGCCTGGTATCAGTTTTTTATTAGGTGAAGACCATACGGCTACCGATGTATTGGCGAGTAACGGTGAAACGTATTACTCAGTAATGGCGGATTTTTTCTTTCAGGTTGTTTTCGTTGCAACTGCAATGTCAATTGTTTCAGGTGCGGTTGCTGAGCGTATGAAATTGTGGGCGTTTTTAGTTTTCTCAGTGGTTATGACAGGATTTATTTACCCTATTCAAGGTTTCTGGAAATGGGGTGGAGGTTTTCTTGATCAAATGGGCTTCTTGGATTTTGCTGGTTCAGGTGTTGTGCACCTATGTGGTGCAACAGCTGCATTAGCAGCCGTTTTATTATTAGGCGCTCGTAAAGGTAAATACGGTTCTAATGGTGAAATTCATCCCATTCCAGGCTGTAATATGCCGCTAGCAACTTTAGGTATGTTTATTTTATGGATGGGCTGGTTTGGTTTTAATGGTGGCTCTGAGTTGAAAATATCAGATATAGGCGAAGCTAATGCGGTGGCCATGGTATTTGTGAATACTAATGCTGCTGCTGCTGCAGGTGTTATTTCAGCTTTATTAACGGCACATCTTCTATTCGGTAAAGCAGATCTATCAATGACCTTAAATGGTGCGTTAGCAGGGTTAGTTGCGATTACGGCTGAACCATTAACACCAACACCCTTATTGGCCTCTGTGATTGGTGCAATAGCAGGCGTTATCGTAGTCTTTTCAGTCATTGGTTTGGATAAAATGAAAATTGATGATCCAGTAGGAGCTATTTCGGTGCATGGCGTTGTTGGTATCTGGGGATTATTAGCAGTTTGTATCTCTAACCCTGAAGCTACTTTAGTGGCGCAGCTTGCTGGAATTGGTTCAATTTTTGGTTTCGTATTTGTTGCAAGTTTTGCTACATGGTATGTTATTAAAATAGTGATGGGTATACGAGTCACAGAAGAAGAAGAGTATCAAGGTGTGGATTATTCAGAGTGTGGTATGGAGGCGTACCCTGAATTTACAGGTACTGGAAAGTAATAGAGGTTAGTTTTTTTAAGTTTAGGGCTTGATGTTTTAAACTATAATAATTTAAAAAATAACAAAGGGCGCAATTGAGTTAATCATTGCGCCCTTTTTTTTGTGTAGAATAGAGCTTTCTATTTCCTATTAAATTTTGGATGAGTGTTATGAAATTAATTACTGCGATTATTAAGCCGTTTAAACAAGATGATGTACGTGAAGCTTTATCTGATATCGGTATTGCTGGAGTTACCGCAACTGAAGTTAAAGGCTTTGGTAGGCAAAAAGGACATACTGAATTGTATCGCGGCGCTGAATATGTCGTAGATTTTTTGCCAAAAGTAAAATTAGAAATTGCTGTGCCAGCTACTTTAGTAGATCAAGCGATTGAGGCAATTGTTAAAGCAGCAAATACTGGCAAAATCGGTGATGGTAAGATTTTTGTGACAGCGCTTGAGCAAGTGATTCGTATTCGTACAGGAGAAACCGGCGAAGAGGCAATTTAATTGAGTTCTTATGATAAATTTTTTACAAAATAAAAAAATTGTTTTATTTGTTGGTTTGGCTTTATTGCCTAGTATTGCAATGGCTACAGAGCTTAATCAAGCCAATACGGCATGGATTTTGACATCTACAGCCTTAGTTTTGTTTATGACTTTGCCGGGGTTGTCGCTATTTTATGCAGGGTTAGTGCGTAGTAAAAACGTATTATCCGTATTGATGCAATGCTTTGCTATTACTTGCTTGATTTCTATTATGTGGTTAGCAGGCATGTATAGTCTTATTTTTACTGACGGTGGCGTAGCGCAGTCCTTTATTGGCGGCTTAGAAAAAGTTTTTATGCCTAATATCGGGGCAGGCAGTTTAACTGGAGATATTCCCGAGTCTGTCTTTTTTATGTTTCAGATGACTTTTGCTATTATTACCCCTGCTTTAATTGTGGGTGGTTTTGCTGAGCGAATGAAATTCTCGTCTATGTTGACCTTTAGTGGTTTTTGGGCATTATTGGTGTATGTACCGGTTTGTCATTGGGTTTGGGGGGATGGTTGGTTAGCTGAGTTAGGTGTTAAAGATTTTGCTGGTGGGATTGTGATCCATGTTACAGCAGGTATTTCTGCTTTAGTGACTGCGCTAGTCTTAGGTAGTAGAAAAGGTTTTCCTACTACCGCAATGCCGCCACATAATATGCCTATGGTTGTCACGGGTGCTGGAATGCTTTGGGTGGGTTGGTTTGGTTTTAATGCAGGTAGCGCCTTGGCTGCTGACGGCTCGGCAGGCATGGCTATGCTGGCAACTCATATTAGTGCATCTGCAGGGGCGTTAACCTGGATGGTTATTGAATGGTTACGTTTTGGTAAGCCAAGCGTATTAGGTATTGTCACTGGCATGGTTGCCGGTTTGGGTACGATTACGCCTGCATCAGGGTTTGTTGGTCCTGCAGGGGCTCTTGTTATTGGCGTAACATCAGGTATTGTATGTTTTTATGCAGTACAAATTATTAAGCGCCGTTTTAAAATAGATGATTCTTTAGATGTATTTCCTGTACATGGTGTTGGTGGTGTTGTAGGCTCAATTTTAACGGGTGTGTTTGCGGCAAAAAGTATGGGGGGAGTCGGTTTAGGTGAAGCAACGATGCTTTATCAAGTTGGCGTACAAACTTTAGCGGTTGTGGTTGTTGCTGTTTGGAGTGCTTTGTTTAGTTATGTTATTTTAAAGGTGCTGGATAAAGTTATGGGCTTACGTGTTTCTGAAGATGAAGAGGTGCAAGGTCTTGATATTATCTTGCATGAGGAAACGGGGTACCATAATTTATAAGTTAAGAAAATTGCAAGTAGTAGGGCGGGCTTCAGCCCACTATTGTTAAGAAATGCTTATGAAATAAGAATGACATAATGGAGCGCAGGCCTTTAGGCAGCTGGTAAAGTTAGGCTAAAGGTCTCTCGTGCACTCAGAGATATAGTTAAACCTGGTTTTAAGCCTAGACTGCTATCCCGTATTCATTATCTGCCTTTGCTAAATTCTTAAAATATTCGTATCACTTATAATACTAGTGCTTTTGGTGTAAGAAGCTTATATCTAAAAAGTAATTTGATGTGTTTTGGAGGGGGGGAACATTTAAGTTGCACCTAAATAAATCAAAAGGAATGTGTACTATGAAAATCAAGAAACATTTTTTATTTGATAATCAAAACAATCAAATACGTTATGCGCCAAGCCCGAATTGTGCAGGAAAAATAGTCATACCTGAATACCTTGTTATTCACTTTACTGCTGGGAGAAGTATGCAATCCAGTGAAAAATGGTTGACGGATCCAACTGCAAAAGCTTCAGCTCATTTGATTATTGGTAGAGATGGAAGTATTGTTCAGCTTGTTTCATTTAATAAAAAAGCATGGCATGCCGGATTAAGTCAATGGAATGGAAGAGCTGGACTTAATAGTTATTCGCTTGGGATTGAATTGGATAATGCGGGGAAGCTGAAACGTCAAGGTAATAAGTGGGTGACTTGGTTTGGCGAAGAAATTCCTGATGAAGATGTGATCGTTGCTCAGCATAAACATGAAATATCAGAATCAGGGTGGCATGCGTATACAAAGGAACAACTGGAAACAGCCTTAATGGTGTCGGCTACACTTGTGCAAAAATACAACCTTCTCGATATTGTTGGTCATGATGATATTGCACCTAAAAGAAAGACAGATCCTGGCCCCGCTTTCCCTATGGAGAATTTTCGGGCCCATATTTTAGGTCGTAGCGAAAATGAAGATGATATGAGTTTTATTACAACTGAAACGTTAAATATCAGATCTGGACCTAGCGCTCGTTATGAGAAACTTATACCCAATGGTTTACCTAAAGGCACAAAGGTAGTTATTTTAGAGGCTCAGGAAAGCTGGCGCTTTGTAGATGTTTTTGATTCGGTTGGTGAAGAAATGGACCTACAAGGATGGGTACATATGCGCTACTTAAAAAGAGCGTAATGCTTTTAGTTGTTAGCGCAGTAGCCAGTCATTTGACCAGAAAACATCAAGCTTTCATTCTGCACCTTTTAATCTCGGTCACTTTGATTTCCTGTTCACCCGTTTCTTTAGAAGTAACTAATCTGAGGTCAACTAGGGCGGAAATAGTAGGATTTGCCAATAAGCTTATCCTTTTGATTAGAGACCGAAAGCTTGATAAATTGGCTAAATATGTGCACCCTACAAAAGGACTGAGCTTTTCACCTTATGGGCATGTTTCGGTCAATCGCGTTATAGTGAAAGAAGGGGAGCTTGCCAAAATATGGCGCTCCAATCCTGTGATAATCTGGGGTAACTATGATGGTAGTGGACAACCAATCAAAATGAGTATTGTGGATTACTTTAAAACGTTTGTATATGCTGCCGACTATACTTCTGCACCACTGATCGCCATTAATAAGAGGTTAGGGCAAGGTAATAGCTATAGTAATATTCAAGAAGTGTTTCCTAACTCAATTTTTGTCGAATATCACTTTAAGGGGTTTGAACCTAAATTTCAGGGGATGGATTGGCGTAACCTGATTCTGGTGTTTGAAAAACGACAAGACAAGGGCTGGTGGCTTATTGCCATTATTAATGATCAATGGACAATTTGATAGAGTTAAGGAGCCGTTATAAGTTATGAATAGCAGTTCCAGAACTATGATTCTTCTAGCTCAGCTTGTTAAAGAACAGCCACAAAAAACATAAAAATTTTCTCTGTTGAAATTTTTTCTCTTTCTTGTGGCTAAAACTTTTATTTACTTATTTTTGAACACCTTGACTACTTAAATAGTCATCATAAGTACCGTGGAAATCAACAATACCATTTGGTGTTAATTCAATAATGCGCGTGGCTAATGAGGATACGAACTCACGGTCATGACTAACAAAAATTAAAGTGCCAGGGTAGTTTTCTAAGGCTAGGTTTAATGACTCAATTGATTCCATATCAAGATGGTTGGTAGGTTCGTCTAATAGCATGATATTGGTGCGTTGCAACATTAATTTACCAAAAATCATACGGCCTTTTTCTCCACCGGAAAGAACACTGACTTTTTTGCCTATATCGTCTTGTGTGAATAATAAACGCCCCAGAGTGCCACGAATCACTTGATCGTCATCGCTAGGTTGGCGCCATTGCTCCATCCAATCAAATAATAGTTTGTCATCTTTAAAGTCGGCTGCATGGTCCTGTGCGCAATAGCCTATTTCAGCATTTTCTGACCATTTTACAGTGCCTTGGGTCGGTTGAATATCACCTACTAAGCATTTTAATAAGGTGGTTTTACCAATACCATTTGGGCCGATAATGGCAATGCGTTCGCCTACTTCAACCATTAAATTGAAATTGTTAAATAACTCATTGTCATCATAGCTTTTGCATAAACCTTCTAATTCTAGTGCTAGGCGATGCAATTTTTTAGATTGATCAAAGCGAATAAATGGATTTTGACGACTAGAAGGTTTTATTTCCGCTAGGCTTATTTTATCTAACTGTTTTGCGCGTGATGTTGCTTGTTTAGATTTTGATGCATTAGCTGAGAAACGACTGACGAAGGCTTTAAGCTCAGAAATTTGTGCTTTCTTTTTAGCGTTTTCAGACTGAAGTTGTTCGGTTACTAAGGTTGCCGCTGTCATATAGTCGTCATAGTTACCAGGGTAAAGGCGAATTTCACCGTAGTCTAGGTCAGCCATGTGGGTGCATACGCTATTTAGAAAATGACGGTCATGAGAGATGATGACCATTGTGCATTTACGTGCATTTAATATCTCTTCTAACCAGCGAATAGCATTGATGTCGAGGTTATTGGTTGGTTCATCAAGTAGTAAAATATCAGGCTCAGAAAAGAGTGCTTGTGCTAGCAATACACGTAATTTCCATCCAGGAGCAACTTCACTCATAAGGCCGTAATGTTGTTCAGTTGGAATACCTACACCTTCTAATAATTCACCGGCACGAGCTTCGGCTGTATAACCATCCATTTCTGCAAATTCAGATTCCAGATCAGCAGCACGCATGCCATCAGCCTCAGTCATTTCAGGATTAGCGTAAATGGCATCACGTTCTGATTTTACTGACCATAATGCTTCGTGCCCCATAATGACCGTGTCTAATACTGTAAACTCTTCGTAGGCAAATTGATCTTGTTTTAATTTACCGAGGCGTTCATGTGGATCTTTAGAGACATTACCTGCAGACGGCTCTAAGTCTCCCCCTAAGATTTTCATAAAAGTTGATTTTCCGCAGCCATTAGCGCCAATGAGTCCATATCGGTTGCCGTTATTAAATTTAACAGAAACGTCTTCGAAAAGTGGTTTAGCACCAAATTGCATAGTGATGTTTGCGGTTGCGAGCATGTTTTATTCCAGATAGAAGCTGACCAATAGTTGCCTGCTCAAGAGAGCGAATGCATTGTCCTATTAGTTATATATTAAAGACTTTAGAGGGAGCGTATTCTACGCGATTTCTATGACAAAGGTTGTGAAAAATAAGAAAAATTACAGATTTGCAGGGAATTTGTATTGCAAGCTATCAGTTTACAATAGGTGGCAGAGAGGGGCGTTGAGTTAGCTTGGAGGTAATGACTTGTGTGCGCAGTTGAATAGCCTCTATTATGATGGCAAATGAACTAGCGTGATGCAGGCTAGTTCATTTGCCATATAAAATTGCATAGTTGTGGTGAATTTTTTATAAAACCTCTGAAATACTAGAGGCAGCACGTTTTACATCAAGAAAAATTAAGCCTAATTTAGCATTAGGTTTGGCCAAAACAGTCAGTACCGCTTCATCGCCAGCGTGAGTCATCAAAACATAGCCTCTATCGCCTTTAATCAACACTTGCTCCAATGTTCCGCGTGCTAGTTCTTGTGCTGTCCTATCACCTAAAGATAGCATAGCGGCACTCATTGCACCTACTCGATCTTCGTCTAAATTGGCAGGTAAAGCAGATGCCATCATTAAACCATCAGTAGAAATAATGCCTGTTGCTTCAATATCAGCAGAGGTTCCATTTAAGTCATTTAGAATTGAAGTTAGCATATCTGAACGCATAATTTTTCCTTTTATTAGTTGTTATAAGCTTTAGCAAGATTGGAGAATAACACTCGACTCATGCCTGATATTTTCAAAAATTTTTCTAATTCTTCCGCGATGCTCGCTTCTTGGTAAGACTGTTGCATTGTTAAGAGAGAAAAGCCTGTTGCAGAATTAATGGCGGATAAAATTTTTGCGCACTTATCTGTATCTTCACCAAATAGATTAATGATTAAAGGGATCAATTGGTCATTAATTAAGGTCATACCGCCTGACATAAATTCAACAGGTAGCTGTACTTGTACATGAACACTGCCCACTTTATACATATGCTCTGTATAACTGGCATTAAATTCTGTGGTAAATAAACTTTCTAACCACTGTGTATGCATTGCTTTTAGTGAATCCACTCGGCCCTCTAGGAAAGGTTGGGTTTCCGGAATAAGGCCTAGCTGTATATAAAAGCTTTCAGTAATTGATTTTAAATGGGGGGTGATGGTTGCCCCCACCTCCTTTAATAATGCCTCGTCTTCTGAGGTTAGGTGCGTGAACGACCTAGCATACTGTGTCAGTTGTTCAAAATCATGCGCCATAAATGAGACTCCTTGTTACTTTATTTATAGGGATAAGGGGTTAGATTTGTCTTCTTTTACCAAACATAGAGTTTACTGTAAGAGAAGCGTATAGATTATAAACCTACTAAAACACTAGGTATTTTAAAGTTATTAATTATGTGATGTAAGGCACATTATATTGTTTGGTTAAATAATGAGTGCACGAACGGAATTAGGATAGATAAGGTTGGTTTTCAATGCTACCTAGCTATTGCTGAAAATTTATATTGCATTATTAACTGTATTTCACATAGCGCTAAAAAGGTTTATGATAAATATGACAAAGCCCAAATTTTTACAGCCTTATATTATTAGGTCGGGCTTGTGTGACGCTGCTCCTATGCTAAGAGGTGAAAGTGTATAATACCCAAAAGATCGGTCAGGCTCTGCTCATTGAGAACCTATCCTTAATGAGTGGTCAGATAAGTAATAAAATAACCCATATAAGAAAAAATATGACACTCGATGTATATTTATCCATTTTTACCCTGATATTATTTTCTCTGGGAATCAACATACTTTCGCTGAAAACGCGTATTCCTTATACTGTCCTGCTTGTTATTGGCGGCTCTTTGCTGGTGCCGCTTGCTAATATAGAGGCATTTTCTTTTGTTACCAGTTTTCAACTAACACCGGAACTGTTGTTTTTCGTTTTTCTACCGATTCTAATTTTCGAGTCGGCCTACAATATGAAAATTCGTAATATCCAAGAAAATAAATTTGCTATCAGTATGTTAGCTATTGTTGGCTTGCTGATTTCAACTTTTTTTATTGGCTATGTTGGTCGTTGGGCATTTGGGCTACTGGGTTTTGATATTCCGCTGCTAGTTACCTTGCTCTTTGGTGCCATTATTTCTGCAACGGATCCCGTGGCCGTTTTGTCCTTATTTAAAGAGTATGGTGCTCCGCGTCGTTTAACTTTGATATTTGAAGGCGAAAGTCTATTTAACGACGGAACTGCCTTTGCTATCTTTCTGGTCTTCCTAGAAGTTATGCTACATGGTTTTCACGGTACAACGACTGTTTTACAAGGGATTTTTGCATTCTTTACCATGATTGTGGGAGGTGGGCTCTTTGGCTTATTGATGGGGTTTTTATTTTCTAAGCTTATTGAATGGGTGAAAGGCCATGAGCATCTTGAAATTACCTTGACTTTACTGGTCGCCCATTTTACCTTTCTTTTAGCGGAGCTTATTTCTGAGGAATTAGTCATAAATAGCTATCATATTCAGATTTCTTCTATTATTGCCACACTCGTTTCTTCCATTGTTATGGGGAATTTTGGGCGTTATAAAATGTCTGCTGGCGTTGAAGAGTACATGGAAAAATTCTGGTCTTATTTTGCTTTTCTCGCTAACTCTCTCGTTTTTATTCTAATGGGCTTGTTGTTTACCAGCCTTTCCATTGCTCTACATGTTGCGATCCTGCCAATTTTGATCACAATTATAGTTGTTGTCGTTGCTCGTGCAGTTTCTGTTTATTGTTCAATAGGCATGGCGAATCTCAATCAATCGGAAGAAGATATTCCTGTAAACTGGCAACATCTACTCTCTTGGGGCAGTTTACGGGGTGCTATTGCCGTTATTATGGTTATGCTTATCCCTGATGATTTGAGCCTCCCTAACTGGAATTACGAATTTACAATCAAAGAGTTTATTACTGCTATCACTATCGGTAGCATTTATTTTACTTTGATTATTAAAGCGACAACGATTGGCAAGGTAATACACTGGCTAAATATTGATACTTTGTTACCTCATGAAAGAATGAGCTACTTTAAAAGTAAGGCGCTCATTTATCAAAGTTTAAATGCTCGCACTAAAGAGCTTTTTGAGCATCAATATATTAATGAAGCACAGTACAAGTCTTTGACAGAAGAGCATCAAGCTTTATACCAAAATATTTGTCGGCAATGTAATGAAAAAAATAAAGACTCTAGCCATGTGGTTGAAAATATGTTGCGTATTTATACCTTGGCACTACAGAAAAGAGAACTGAAAGAAATTTTTAGGCGTGCCGAAATCAATGAGAATATATACAAAAAGAATTTGTTGATTTTAGAAACACAAACAGAGCGGATTGAACAGGATCGCCCTCAATTAGAATCACTCAATACATATTTAGATTCATGGGTAGGTAAAATAAATCTTATTATCAAGCGTTTTTTCTCGTCATCTAGTAATTTAAGTGAAACACAAGAGCTTTATCTTTATTATCGGACACAATACAAACTGGTTAGCAAAGTAATTGATGATCTGGCTTTAATAAAAAAATCGCCCTTAATCGAAATCTTCGATGACCCCAAAGCTTTTCAGAATGTCGAAAATATTTATCAATATCTGCAAAGTAAAACCGTGCAGCAAATGGCCGATGAAATCAAATCAAACAAAGACCTAGTGGATGAGATGAATGCACAATCCGCAAAAGCTTTGCTAAGTATTACTCAGGCAGATACCCTCAAAGATTTACATAAACATGAAATTATTTCCAGTAAATTATATGTTTTGCTTAAGAAGGAATTTAATGATGCGTAATTTTCAGGGTGTTAGCTAGATATTTGATGATAAGGAAGGTACATGAAGCAAACTCCCGATTTCTAACTTGTCTTTTTACTCCCGCTGAAATGATCTCATTCGTTAGGTAGCATAACAGTTGTTCAATGTTGCTTGTGCGGATAAAGGAATTACCAGCCTGGAATTCAAGTCAACCAAAAGATTGCTTTGCACATTAATAAAAAAAATATGGGTAGGCTTTTTTTGAGTTTTTATTTTTGTAATAAGTAAATTGTGGCATCATAATTCCCTAAATAAATCAGAAAATAGTCCATTATTTTCAACAAGCTCATTTAGGGGGATTATTGTTTTATTAAAATTTATAGCTAATATCTGCTTGTATATTGTGCGTAAATAAATTACTGCCTGAAATAGTGTCTACATACTGCCCCATATAGCCTAATTTCAATCCTACCTTCTGATTTGCTTGATAGCTTAAACCTGTAAAAATACGATTTTCAGAAAAACCTTGTTTACCAAAATGGTTTTTATTTAGGTAAAACAACACCTCATCCCCAATGTAAGCACTCAAGCCATCGGCAAAGGGTAAGGCATGACTGATTTTTAACAATTGTCGTGGTCGGTAAGCGTTAGGTCCCCCCGTACGTAAATGCATGCGCTCATCCATACGGGTGCGACTAGTGAAATTAAATTCCCCGAAACTCTGTTTCCAGACAAAATCCTGATAGATACGGTTTTCATTAAGCGTTGTTTTATTTAAAGGTGCAATCCAGTCATGTACATAACCCAGCCAAATCGAAGCATGTTTATTTAGTTGATAACCGATTTGAGTGAATAATAAATTTTCTGTAAATCGTGTACCTTGGTCTGAATCATCTCGGGTACGCGTTTGATTCATAATTTGCCAATGAAATTTGTCTAGGGAAGGGGATACCGCTTTGAAATCACCTTTTAATGTGACAGAGCCCCATACACCAAAGACATTATTTGTGCTCGCAGGCGCATTCGATCCGGGGGGTATGATGACTTCAGCAGAAAAGCCTGAGATTGGTAAGCTTAATAAGCCGCTTAATAGGATTGTATGTCTGATTTTATTCATGTATTTACCTTAATCATGTTAATTAATAAGCCCATCAATGATTGGTTTCTTCCGTTAAATTTTGGGCCCTACTATTATTACGTAGGGCATACAACGCATATTTAATGCGCATTCTACTGTCATACTTCGCTTTTCAAATGGGGTGTGAGCTGGGTGCTTTGGTGTAAGTTATGGTTATCATCAGCTAACTAACAGGACGATATAAGCAGTATTAATGCCAAGTACGTTTTAGCTGAAATTAATTTTGATAACGCTGTGTTTTTACAACAAACTTGTATTGATCAAGGGGTTTTTAAAGACGGTTGATAGAGAGAGCTATGATCTTTTTATGGTTCATATAAACCATCTAGCCTGGTTTATATGAACCACTTTATTTTATTTTTGGGCCCTTAAAGGAAGGGTTTAATTAACTTATCTATATAATCAATAAGTTAAAGTCGTCAATGTGTGTGGCACAAGGATTGCTTTAGGTATTCTAATCTTTCTTCTTTAATATTGGAGGTCTCTCTTGAATGATTCTACTTTACAGGGCGTACCGGAAACGGGGATTGCTGGTTTAAAAAAATACTGGCATCAAGATTTAATTTCTGGTTTTCTTGTTTTTTTGATTGCCTTACCTCTCAGCTTAGGTATTGCAATGGCTTCAGGTTTACCGCCTATGGCAGGTATTCTCAGTGCTATTGTGGGTGGGATGTTTGTTTCGCGTATAAATGGCTCTTTTGTTACGATTGCAGGGCCTGCTGCGGGGCTAATAGTCGTGATATTAGATGCTGTCCAAACGATGGGGGCCGGTGACCCAATGGCGGGTTATCGATACACTCTAGCTGCTATTGTCGTTGCCGGTATATTACAGATTGTTATCGGCTTTTTAAAATTAGGTAGCCTAAGTTCATTTTTTCCTACTTCGGTCGTTCACGGTATGTTGGCGGCAATTGGTATTATTATCATTACCAAACAAATTCATGTCATGTTAGGAGCTACGCCAGAACCCGGCAGCCTGTTTTCCTCTATGGCACAAGTACCGCATAGTATTATGAACATGAATAGTGAAATTGCCTTTATTGGTATTGTTGGTTTACTGATCATGATTTTGTGGAGTAGGCTACAGCAGCCCTTACTGAAAAAAATACCCGCCCCTATTATCGTTGTACTTTTAGGTATTGGTTTAGGGATGTACTTTGATCTAAATCATACCCATATTTATCATGTGCCACATCAGCTCGATATGCTAACGGGGCATTTAGTGCATGAAGGTCAGGTAGGCCCTAATTATCTGGTTTCAATTTCAGATCATTTTATATCTAGCTTTTATTTTCCCGACTTTTCTAAAATTACCGAAGTGGAATTTTGGGTGGCTGTGATAAGTATTTGTCTCGTGGGCAGCTTGGAAAGCCTGTTGACAACGATTGCTGTGGATAAACTTGATCCTTATAAGCGCCGTTCAAATTTAGATAAAGATATTATAGGCATTGGTGCAGGTAATACGCTTTCTGGTCTAATTGGTGGTACTGCGATGATTTCTGAGGTGGTACGGAGTTCAGCGAATATTAATAATGGTGCAAAAACGGGTTGGGCTAATTTCTTTCATGGCGCAATCATGTTGTTATTTGTGGTGTTATTTCCTGGGGTGATCCATAGCATTCCTTTATCAGCATTGGCCGCATTACTGGTATTTACTGGTTTTAAACTGGCTGCACCAACTGAATTTAGCAAAGTATTAAAAGTCGGTAGCGAACAGTTTTTTATGTTTATTGTCACTATTATTGGCGTGTTAGCGACTGATTTATTGATCGGTGTGGCGATTGGTATTGTGGTTAAACTTTTAGTACATATCTTGCGTGGTGTCTGGTGGAGTAATTTATTCAAAATTTATTTCACTATTAAAGAAGAGGCGGGTGAACAAGTTACTCTGAAATTGAATGGCTCGGCTTTATTTGCTAATTTTTTACCAATGAAAAAAGCACTGGATAATTTACCGAAAGGTAAAAATATCACATTAGACTTAACAAATGCGTATTTAATTGATCATACAGTTATGGAGTATATGCATGATTTTATCCATGATTATGAATCACATGGGGGGCATTGTCAGCAAATCGGTGATGCTATTCATACTTTTTCTGATCATGATTTAGCGGCCCGACTTATGACGGCTGATGATCGTAAACATTAAGCTAATTATTCTTTTTTAGTGCATGCTGTGTCAGTGTTTATTTTGTTGAGCACTGGCATAGTATATTCATATTTTGTGATATGACACTTCAAAAAAATAATTATGGGGCATGCACTTGCATCTCCAATTCCTTTTAATTTGAGAGAGCTCTTATGATTCTATTCTTAGCTTATGCAGCGGTGCTACTCAGTTTTTTGTCAGGTATACTGGCATTGCTGATGCGGCAACATTGTAGCGTGATAAAGTGGGTGCATTATTGTTGTACCAAGCGGCCTGATTGGCAACAGTGCTTAAATAACTGGCTAGAACAATCTGTCTATCCGCAGCGCATACAGCAACTTAGCTTTATATGTTTGGGCATGGCAGGGGTGTTTGCCATGATTGCAGGAGTAGGTGGCTTAATTAGTGAACAAGCCATGACAGCACAATTACCCTTAGGACTGCCTTGGCTTCCTTGGCATGTACGCTTTGATAGTTTATCTGGCCTATTTTTCCTCATTATCGGTATCGCTATTTTTGCCGTCAGTTGCTATGGCCCTGGCTATGTTAAAGGTAATAATGAGCAGGAACACCCTTTTGCAGTATTAGGTTTATTCAGCGGCTTATTTATTGCTGGTATGTTATTGGTATTATTGGCTGATGATGCTTTCTTCTTTATGATTTCATGGGAATTAATGTCGGTCGCTAGTTATTTCCTGGTGGCTTTCCAACATGAAAATTCTGCTAATCGTCATGCTGCTTTTATCTATTTAATTATGGCTGAGGTGGGGGCGATAGCCATTATTTTGGCATTTGGGGTATTAGCTAGCTTTTCTGACGGCGGTGCATTTACCTTTGATGCTTTACGTAATGCGTCACTATCTGATACATGGGCGAGTGTCGCCTTTGTTTTGGCGTTAGTGGGTTTTGGTATGAAGGCTGGCTTGGTACCGTTACATGTTTGGTTGCCTGAAGCGCACCCCGTTGCCCCTTCGCATATTTCCGCGCTAATGAGCGGTGTTATGTTAAAAGTCGCTGTCTACGGTTTAATTCGTTTTAGCTTTGATTTACTCGGTGACATTCAATGGCAATGGGGGGTTGCACTAATGATTATTGGTGCTATTTCCGCCTTAGGTGGGATTTTATATGCCATGATGCAACCAAATTTGAAACGTTTATTGGCTTACAGTTCGGTAGAAAATATCGGTATTATTTTTATGGTGCTGGGTTTATCAATGATTTTTCTCGCCAAAGGACATCCTACTCTTGCGGCTTTAGGCTTTGTTGCCGCGTTGTTTCATGCCTTTAATCACGCTTTATTTAAAAATTTATTATTTCTTGGTGCAGGCATTATCCAGCATCAGGTACATAGTTTAAATATAGATGATATGGGGGGTTTAATTAAACGTATGCCACACACCAGTAAATTATTTTTGATCGCTTGTATGAGTATTTCTTCATTGCCTTTATTAAATGGTTTTGTTTCTGAATGGCTGGCGTTTCAAGCTGCCTTGCAAGTGGGAGTACTGGATGATGCGGTATTACGCAGCTTGGTTCCGGTAATGGCCGCAGCTTTAGCTTTAACAGCCGCCTTGGCAGCCGCTTGTTTTGTTAAATTATTTGGTATGATGTTTTTAGGTTTGCCACGTACACGCCATGCGGCGAAAGCAGAAGAGACACAAGACAAAGGGATGCTATTTAGTTTGAGTCTATTGGCTGGATTATGCTTTTTATTCGGTATATTTCCGGGCTTAATGATTAACCTGCTAGATAATGTCGCTTTGCAATTATTAGGGCATAGCCTGCCGAATGCAACAGCCGCAGGCTGGTTATGGTTAACACCTGTTTCCGCAGAAAAAGCATCCTATTCCGCGCCTATCGTTCTGTTCTTAGCGGCTATTGCTGGTGGCATTAGTTATCGCTATCTACGCCGTGATCCGGCAATGGCATTACGCGAATCAGAGACTTGGGATTGCGGGTTTGGTGGGCTTACCCCTCGTATGCAATATACCTCTAGTGCTTTTACTATGCCGTTTAGACGTATCTTTTCTAAAGTTTGGATAATTGATGAAACGATTACAAAACAGCCTGGAACTATGCCTTTGCAAGTCACTGACATCCATTATGAGTTGCATGTTAATGACCATAGTTGGCCGAAACTATATCAGCCGATAGAAAAGTCTGTAAACCGTATTGCTCGGCTGGTTAGTCGCATGCAAACTGGGAATATCCGCGTTTATTTAAGCTATTCTTTTTTTACATTAATTTTCTTATTATGGGTGATTAGCTAATGAATGTCTTATTCGCCATTATTCAAACATTATTATTTATCGCCTTAGCGCCGTTATTAGCGGGCTGGGTAAAGTGGTGTAAATGTCATTTACAAAATCGTAGAGCACCCTCATTGCTCCAACCTTATCGTGATTTGATTAAATTGACACATAAACAACCGGTGGTCTCTAAAGATGCTTCTTGGTTGTTTATTATTGCACCGTATATTATTTTTTCTACTACGGCTTTAGCCGTCAGTGTGGTGCCACTGCTTGCGGTAGATTTACCTACGGCAAGCAGTGCTGATGTGATTGTACTCGTTGGTTTTTTAGCCTTTGCACGGTTTTTTCTGGTATTGGCTGGCTTAGATGTCGGTACTGCCTTTGGCGGTATGGGTTCTTCACGAGAAATGACGATTTCTGCTATGGCAGAGCCCGCGATGTTAATGGCAGTCTTTACTTTAACGATGACAGCCTCAACCACTAATTTATCTTTTGCGATAGACCATGTTTTGCAAGAAGGCTTAGTCTTGCGGCCCTCATTTATTTTTTCCTTATCAGCCTTAATGTTGGTAGCTGTGGCAGAGACGGGGCGTATTCCGGTGGATAATCCTGCGACTCATTTGGAATTAACCATGATTCATGAAGCCATGATTTTAGAATACAGTGGTCGTCATTTAGCTTTGATTGAATGGGCTAGTCAGTTAAAACTGATGCTTTATGGCGTGTTAATTGCCAATATTTTCTTTCCTTGGGGCATTGCAGAAACTTTGTCACTTTCAGTTTTAGGCTATGGCCTTTTGGCGATTATGGGTAAGCTCGCGCTATTGGTAGTGGTGCTAGCGATCTCTGAAACTTTACTAGCGAAAATGCGCTTATTTCGTGTACAGGAATTTTTGAGTTTTGCTTATTTATTGGGCTTACTTGGTATGCTCAGTCATATTATTTTGGAGGCAGCACGCTAATGGAAATTGAAAATTTAGATCATTATTCTCAAATTATTTTGTCATTGGCTGCTTTGGTGATGCTGAGCTCTTTTATCATGCTAGCGCAAGGGCGTTTGCTACGCTTGGTATTTGTGTTTGCAGTACAAGGCTTTATGTTGGTATCGGCCACTGCTATCGCGGCCTATAGTTTTAATAACCCACACCTGTATATTTCTGCTGCCATTACTTTGGCATTGAAAGTGATATTTATCCCTTGGATGCTCAGGCGGCATATTTTGAAACTCAATATGCACCGTGATGTTGAAGCATTAAATAATAAAACAGCCATTATGATGGGCGGTGCAAGCCTTGTGGTCTTTAGTTACTACGTATTGCACCCCATTATGCAAAACTCCTCGATGGTTTTATTGAATGCGTTGTCTTTGAGTCTTGCGGTTATTTTATTAGGTATGTTACTGATGATTTCCCATCATCAAGCTATTGCTCATGTGGTTGGCTTTATGTCGATTGAAAATGGTTTGTTTTTTGCGGCAACTGTTTCAACGAATGGCATGCCCATGGTGGTGGAATTAGGGGTTGCCTTTGATGTGCTAGTAGCAGCCGTATTATTTGGTATTTTCTTTCTACATATCAATAGCAGTATTGATTCTTTGGATGTGGATAAAATGAATCGTTTAAATGAGGTGGATCAATGATTCCAGCCTATTTGTTATTATTATTACCCTTGCTTGGTATTCTTTATTTTGGTTTATTAGGGCATAAGGAAGACGTCGGTAAGCAAAATATTCGCTTTAATGGCGTGACTTTACTCCTGTCTTTATGGCTTGCGGTGAATGTCTTTCTGTCAGGTACGATACTCTCAACTGATCAGTATTTTATTGTCGATTCCTTTAATGTCTACTTGATCGTCTTAACGGCTTTTGTCGGCTTTACCACGTCTATTTTTTCGGCACCTTATATGGCGCATGAACAAGAGATTGGTAAATTGACTGCCAATCGATTAAGACTATATTACTCGATGTATCAAGGTTTTATGTTTGCCATGTATCTGGTATTGACCACGAATAATATGGGCATTATGTGGGTTGCTATGGAAGCAGCTACTTTGGCTACAGTATTGTTAGTTAGTTTATATCGTACCCCCGAGTCTATTGAAGCTGCGTGGAAATATTTTATCCTTTGCGGTGTCGGGATTGCGCAGGCCCTGTTCGGTACAATTTTATTATACTACGCAGCGATACAAATTAGTGATGTTGACAATGCCTTAACGTGGTCGGTGTTATATGAAAATGCCAAGTTGTTAGACCCTGAGATTTTGGAAATTGCCTTTGTCTTTATGCTAATAGGTTACGGAACTAAGATTGGTCTTGTTCCTTTGCATAATTGGCTGCCAGATGCACACTCAGAAGGGCCAACGCCCATGTCAGCGGTTTTATCTGGGTTATTATTGAATGATGCCTTGTATGCCGTAGTACGTAATAAAATGTTGGTTGATGGGGCTACCGATAGTCATATTGCGGGGTATTTAATGATGGGGTTTGGCATGTTGTCATTTCTAGTCGCGGCATTTTTTCTGCATCGGCAAAAAGATATTAAACGCTTGTTTAGCTATTCTTCTATTGAACACATGGGCTTAATGACCTTTGCCTTTGGTATCGGAACCCCATTTGCTACCTTTGCCGCGTTATTGCATATGACTGTGCATTCGCTGACTAAATCCGCTATCTTTGTGACCGTGGGCCATGCCGCACAAATATCCGGCACGCAAAGTATTGAAAAAATTCGTGGTTTAATTAAAACGCAACCTCAAGTCGGTTGGGGCTTACTGATTGGTACTTTAGCCATTGCAGGTTTTCCTCCGTTTGGCGTATTTGCCAGTGAGTTTTTAGTGTTACTGGCAACTATGCAAAGTTACCCATGGCTGGCTCCTTTTCTATTATTAGGAATTGGTATTGCTTGTGCAGGTTTATTTAGAAATATTCAACCTATGGTTTATGGTGAAAAACCTGAAGGCCAGCAAGCTGTTCAAGCCAATTTATGGCCGGTAATGATTCATTTAGCGATTGTTTTATGGCTGGGTCTTGCGATGCCAGATTTTTTAGCTGACTGGTTTACCCAGGCGACTATTTTAATTTCAGGGAGTGCTCCGTTATGAGTGAAGTCCATTCTAATTGGCAGTTAGCCTTACAGTTAGCACTGGAAGCTGAAGTCATTCCACACAATAGTACTGTTGTTAATAATTTAGCACGGTGGACAATTAGCGCTGATGACTGGCTACGTTTTGCCACGATTGCTCAGCAACACCACTTACGCTGGGTAGCCGGTTGGGCAGAACAAAGGGAGGATACTTTTGTTGTTAACGCCTGTTTTGCAAGTCAAACAGGATATTTATGGTTACAGACTGAGTTGCATATTGAGAAACCTCAACTGCCTTCACAAGCCACTATATACCCAGTAGCAAGTCGTAGTGAGCGTCATACGCAGGATATGTTTGGTATTCATTTTGTTGATCGCCCTGATTCCAGAAAGTGGACGCGGCATTGTGCTTGGAAAAAGCATGATTATCCTTTGCGCAAAGATTTTCCTCTTCAGGGGATGCCTGAAGTCATTACCCCAGCGAATATGGATTATCAGTTTGTTAAAGCCCGAGGTGCAGGTGTTTATGAAGTGCCAGTGGGGCCAATACATGCTGGCATTATTGAGCCAGGACATTTTCGTTTTCAAGCGGTTGGTGAAACGATTTTAAATCTTGAAGAGCGACTTGCCTATGTACATAAAGGCATAGAGAAACTGGCTGAAGGTCGAACGCCTGAAAAACTAGTGCGTTTAGCGGGACGAATTTCTGGAGATAGCACCGTGGCACATAGTTGGGCCGCTTGTCGCGCAATGGAGCAAGCGGCTGGTATTACTATTCCAGAACGCGCGGCTTTTATTCGCGGGATCTTATGTGAACGTGAGCGTATTGCTAATCATCTAGGTGATATAGGTGCTATTTGTAATGATGTTGGTTTTGCTTTTGCACAAATGCAATTCAGTCGTTTACGTGAGCAATGGCAACGTAATTCGGCTAGTGTGTTTGGCCATCGTTTATTAATGGATAGGCTTATTCCGGGGGGCGTTAAGGTTGATTTATCTGTAGCAGATTGCACCTTACTAACGCAAGAACTAAAAGTTTTACGTAAAGAGCTAGATGAGACTATCCCTGCGCTAGACTTAAACTCTTCTTTAGAAGATCGTTTATTTACTACGGGTTATTTATCGCCCAGTACCGCTGCGACTTACGGAGTAGTGGGCTATGTGGCTAGGGCGAGTGGTCAAGATTTTGATGTACGCCGTGATGTATCTTATGCGCCCTATAATCAATTAAATATTAAAGTGGCTGTAGAAGAACAAGGCGATGTAGCCTCTCGAGTCTGGGTGCGTATAAAAGAAGTGTTTGCCTCAATTAAGCTATTAAGCCAAATGTTAACTCAATTACCGGAAGGCGAGTTAGTGACGGCATGGCAAAAACCTAAGGAATATAGCGAAGGCTTGGCCATGGTTGAAGGCTGGCGAGGTGAGATTATGACTTATGTGCGCTTTAGCAGTGATGATAAAATCAGTCGTTTTTATGCGCGAGATCCTAGCCATTTTGGTTTTCTAGCTCTGGAAAAAATTGTACTGAATAATATCGTACCGGATTTTCCCGTCTGTAATAAATCAGTTAACCCTTCTTATTCTGGAAATGACCTATAGGACATCACAATGTTAAGACTTTTTGCGAAAACTTTAAAAACTGGCATTGTTACTGAAAAAATAAAACGCCCTGATGCTTCTGAGTTAGACGCCTTGGGTATAGAAGTAAAGCGCCAGGTAGATAAATATTTTTCGGGCAGTATTGCTATTCGTGCGGTCGATGCGGGCTCTTGTAATGGCTGTGAATTAGAAATTCATGCGTTAAATAATCCTATTTATGATGTTGAACGCTATGGTATTCATTTCGTTGCTTCACCTCGGCATGCGGATGTTTTATTAGTCACTGGCCCTGTTGCACGACACATGCAAACCGCATTGCTGCGTACTTATGAAGCAACGCCGAACCCTAAGTGGGTGATTGCGGTGGGGGATTGTGCCGCCTGTGGTGGTGAGTTTGGTGTTTCTTATGCCAGTTGTGGTGCTGTTGCTAATGTCATTCCTGTTGATATTGTGATTCCTGGTTGCCCACCCACACCGGAAACTTTGGTTAAAGGGTTACTCAGTTTGATGAAAAAATAGTGCCCTGATGAGAAAGTGGTGACTCTTTTGCCTAGATGCCACTATTAAAGTATGAGTCTTAATAACTTTGATTATGAGAGAATTTGTGAGAGGTGCTTTTAACTGCTATTGCCTGTAAGTTGCGGTTAAAAGTGCCCACTCACATTAGGCATTAATTTATGGCAATATCAGTATTCTCGTTAGTCATACCTGGGTATTTAATTCGGAAAATAAAAATCTAATGCAATGGCTAAAAAGAAAAAAACAGCAGTAATACAAGAAAAGACAGAAAGTTCAAATTTTAATAGCAAAAGAATGAAATCTTTTTATGCTTGGGATGGGGATATTTTAGTCTTGAATGTTTTAGGTACTCCGAGTGCTAAGCGCGATATTATTGGTAAACCTAAAGGTAATCAATTGAAAATTAGCGTTACGGCTAAACCCGTTGCTGGCAAAGCAACAGACTATATGGTGCGTTTTTTGGCTAAAGAGTTCGGGGTTAATATTAAAGATATTGAAGTCGTTTTTGGACGGATGAATATTAATAAGCAATTACGTATTAAAGCACCGAAGGTTTTGCCTCGTAGTATTGCTAAATATGCAAACTGAGATGCACCGATCCACTTAAAAAGAAGATAAACCTATGCGCAAGCTATTATTTAAACCCGTTATTTTTGTTAGTATTCTTTTAGGTTTATTTATTATTGGTGAGTTTATTGCCATTGGTGGGCTGACCTGGCGCAATCATCAACGCTTAAATGCATTGCAAAATGATATTCGTAATGGCCATCGACTCAATGAAGTTATTTTTGTTTTACTCCATAACCAATTACAGCCCAGCAAGCAGGAGGGCGCACAAGTACAATTACAAAATAGCTTACTTGCTGGTTATATAGATAACCCTGAGATTGCAAGTGAAATACAGCGCTTAGAGACTTCATTTGATAAAGCATTGCAAGGTGATGCAGATAGGTTGGTACAAGCAATCAATACCACACATCAGTTATTTTTGCGGCAAGCTGATGAGGAAGAAGAGTTATTACAGAGAATTGCTGAAGATAGTCAATTAGAGCTACAACTTTCAATCATTTTGCCATTATTGTCTTTTGTTGTTATTTTTATCATTGCGCGATATTTTTTCAAACGAAATATTCTATCCCCGCTTGATTCCTTAAAAGACTTTTTACAAATGTTAGCGGCAGGTGATCGTCAACCGATTCGACAGAAAGCTGCCGATCCAGCGATGCAAGGTTTATTTGATAATTATAATCAATTAGTGATGCGGCTGACAGAGCTAGAGAAAGAGCACCTGAATTATACCGGCGAATTAGAGCAAGAGGTACGTCGAATCACTTCAACTTTGTTGGAGCAAAGCCAAGCCATTGCTCATAGCGAGCGTTTATCAGTAGTCGCCGAATTGTCCGCTAGCACGGCACATGAATTACGTAACCCACTTGCCGGCATTCAGGTGGCACTGGAAAATATTTTACAAGATTGTACGGATGATGATTTATCTGAACGAATTCAAGCCGTTAATACTGAAGTCAAACGCTTAACCTGTCATTTGAATGATTTATTAGCATTAACGAGAAGCTCATCAAATACTGCGACACAGGTCGATATGCAAGCACTTTGTTATGAATTACGCCAATTTCTTAAATATCAGGTTCCCGAAGATGTTAGTTTGAATTTTGCTATAGAAACGGGTTTAAATACTTTTCTTCCTGCGACTGAATTTCGTTTAGCCTTATTAAACTTACTTCTTAATGCTCAGCAAGCCATTGGTAATAACCCCGGTCAAATTCAACTCACGGCTCAGCAAGATAAACAGCAGATTATCATCAGAGTGGAAGACACGGGTTCTGGTTTTGCTCCAGACTTTCTCAAGCATGGCATCAGACCTTTTATTAGTTTAAAGGCAAAGGGTACAGGTCTAGGTTTGGCTATGGTACAACGCTTTGTTAAGTCTCAGCAGGGAACCATCAAGCTGAGTAATACCCGTGATGGGCATGCCTGTGTTACCTTAACTTTACCCATATTAAAGTCATGAAAGATTGTTTATTGATTATTGAAGATGAAAAATTATTAGGTCTAGAGTTACAGCGTTTTTTTAGGAAACAAGACTGGGAAGTTGAGTGGGTTGAGTCTCTTAGCAAAGCAAGGCATATTTTATTAGCACAAAAAATTGATCCTATAGTGATCTTATCGGATATGAATTTACCTGATGGTAATGCACTGGATTTCTTAGAAGACATGCGGGACAAGCCCATTGAATGTAGTGAATGGCTATTTTTGACAGGCTATGGCAGTATCTCAGATTCGGTAAGAGCCTTACGTTTAGGTGCTTTTGATTTTATTGAAAAGCCTTGCGATTTAAACCGCTTAAATTTACAAATTGAAGGGGCTGCTCGCAGTGCTAAAGCTCAGCGCCGTTTATTACAAGAAGCAAAAAGTAGTCATACAAAATATTCAGTTAGCTCTTTTCTAGGGAGTAGCGAAAGCAATAAAACCTTGAAGTCGATGTTAAGCAGAATTGCTCAAGTGCCTTTTTCTAGTTTAGTCATTAGCGGTGAAACTGGTGCAGGTAAAGGCTTATTAGCAAAAGTTTTACATTACAGTGGTAACAGAAGCACAAAACCGCTGGTGGAGATTAACTGTGCTGCTTTGCCGCATGATTTATTAGAATCGGAATTATTTGGTTTTGAAGCCGGCGCTTTTACCAATGCCAAAAAAAGACACAGGGGATTATTTGAGCAAGCCCATCAAGGCACTTTGTTTTTGGATGAAATCGGTGAGATGGAATTAGGTTTACAAAGTAAACTCCTTAAAGCCGTTGAAGAATTGAAAATTCGCCGCTTAGGTAGTGAAACTGAAATTGACGTGGATGTGCAGATTATAGCTGCGACTAACCGTGATTTATCGCAACAGGTAGCAGAGGGGAAGTTTAGAGAAGATTTGTATCATCGTCTCAGTGTACTCTCGGTTAATATTCCACCTTTAAGGGAGCGTTTGGAAGATATGAAAGAACTTGTCCCGGCATTTATTGCTGAATTTAATGCTAAATCAGGCAAGAAAGTGAGCGCTAATTTATCGCCAGAAACATGGGCTCAATTACAGGCTTATCATTGGCCTGGAAATACGCGTGAGTTACGTAACGTTATCGAACGTTGTGTGTTACTAGCTGAAGATCAAGAGTTCCCATTGCAATGGTTACAATTACCGAGCAAAAAACAAGCGGGTGAAATGTCTGTGTCAGCTGAAAATTCTCAGCAGTTACATATCCCACTGGATGGTAGTTTGACTTTACAAGATATGGAAAAATATATCTTACAGCAAGTGCTAGAATTGACCGATTATAATGTGGCAGCTGCGGCAAGAATGTTAGGGTCAACCCGTGAAACTTTGCGTTATCGTGTGCAGAAGTATCACTTGAAATGTGATTAATAGCTGCGCTGAAAGTATTGGTTATTTTAAGTTCAAGAGCTTTGTGAACGACAAAATAAGGGGGGTGTAATAAAGCGCCTGTCATATTATGAGTTCCTTAGTCGGGTAGATGTCATAAAACTATGATAATGTAACGGTGTCCGACATTTTATTACAGATATGCCATCAAAACAGGTCGGAGCTTGCGCTCAAAGAGCCATGTGGCGCTTTTCTTTAGGAAATTGTTTTTTAAGAACCGCCAAGCTTGTTTGGTAATCTTAGATAGTTTTCTAAAAAAAGCACGATTATAATTGCCTTCCCAGTCAATACAGTATGCGGTTTCTTTTGCTTCATGGCGTTTTTGTTGTGTTTGATGGTCTTCTTCCAAGCCCATCTCCTGTCCCTTTTTATTTAGAAATAAGCGCATGAGTATATGTGTAACCAATGCCAATAAAGCTTGTTGCTCAATAGCAATAGGTGATTTCCCCCATGCTTTGGCATTAGCCATATCTGTTTTGTAATTATCAAAATATTTTTCTTCATCCCAGCGTCGGTGATAAAGAAAAGCAATCATACCAGGTGACAATGTAAAATCATTACTGAGATATTCATAAACTTTGCCGTCAGGCGATACGAATTGTATTAATCGCCAAACTTGTTTTGAGCTATTAAGTTGAATTTTCCTATCAGACACAATATTCTCATTAACTGCCGACTGTTCAACATGACTTTCCTCAAGAATTTGATATTTGAAAGTCGATTTCATTCGTGTAATCACTGTCACATCGTATTTTGTTTTACGTAAATCCCAATAACGCGCTTCAATAAAGGCGCGGTCAACCACAAAAAGTGCATTTTTTTTGCAAGTCCAGTGAGAACCTTCCCAGCTTTCTTTGATAAAGCGCATTTCATCAATAGAGCGAGTTTCTGTCTGACTATCAATGGCAATCCCTGCTCGCATATCATAGGTCGTCATATTCATGTGCCCTTTCTTATTATCAGTCCCACCCTGGCCTGGATAAATCGGTTGATAATGACTTGATTCATTTTGATAACTCGCATCTATGGCAAAAATAGAGCGCATCCCCAACTCTTCTTTTCCCGAAAACCTGTCGGGCAGTTCATTTCTTGCAGAAGTCACCAAGACTTGGACAGCCTGTTTCAATATTTTGCTGCGTGATGAATTGGCTAATGCATCTGACCATGTTGAGCGGGCTAAGGGGGCTTTTTCAGCGGTGTCATCAATGTCGAATAAAGATTGAATTTGTTCTCGTAGTATCTTTGTTCCCTGAAATTGACGTAAGCAGCCTAATAAAATAAAAAACTCAGCAGAGAGTACAGAATATTTTTGGCGTGAAAAGCGAACTTTATCTAGGGCTTTTTGCATGGGCAAGAACCATTCTCCCAAAACGGTGTTATCCATCAGTGTGGATTGCAAGCTATCTAATCTTTTTGACATTATTTAAGCGTAAGTGACTGATTATAAATGGTAATACGCAAACAAATCCTATTCGACCTGTCAAGCCTTTTTTTGCATTATTTTCAATCAATTAGAACGCCTGTCCTTCCCTCTGAGCGCCACTTTTTCGTGCAATTGAATTCCGTAAAAGTTGGTTTTTACACCTTAGGAAACTTATTATCACCCATAGATTTGATGTATGTCTACCATCTTATGTATTGTTGCGGACACCGTTAATGATAATGTGAGTTAATAGCATCTATTTAAAGAGTTGCCATTTCAATTTAGCTATGGACAAACAGTCAACGTATTTAACTTAACTACCAGGAGCTTAATATATGAATTCTATTGAAGACCAGCCGTTATCCGCTGATGAACTTAAAAAAATCAATGCCTACTGGCGAGCTGCCAATTATTTATCGGTGGGACAGATCTATTTATTAGATAACCCATTATTAAGTGAACCGTTAGCCATTGACCATGTTAAACCAAGATTATTGGGGCACTGGGGGACGACACCTGGGCTAAATTTTATTTATGCACACATGAACCGAGTGATTAAACAACAGGATTTGAATATGCTGTATATCGCCGGCCCAGGACATGGTGGCCCAGGCGTGGTAGCAAATACTTGGTTGGAAGGTACTTACAGTGAATATTATCCTAATATTTCTGAAGATAAAGAAGGGATGCAGAGGTTATTCAAACAGTTCAGTTTTCCTGGTGGAATACCAAGTCATGTTGCACCGGAAACTCCCGGCTCCATTCATGAAGGGGGGGAATTAGGCTACTCTGTCTCACATGCTAATGGTGCGGTTTTTGATAATCCAGATTTGATTGCCTGCTGTGTGGTGGGAGATGGAGAGGCAGAAACTGGGCCGTTAGCGACATCTTGGCATTCTAATAAATTTATCAACCCTAAACGTGATGGTGCAGTATTACCTATACTGCATCTAAATGGTTACAAAATTGCCAATCCAACGATTTTGGGGCGTATACCAAGCGAAGAACTGGAAAGTTTGTTTGTCGGTTACGGTTATAAGCCTTATTTTGTCGAAGGCTCAGATCCAGAGCTAATGCACCAGAAAATGGCAGCAACTGTCGATGTCGTTATTGCTGAGATTAAGCAAATTCAGCAACAGGCGCGTAGCGGAGGGGGTCTTACCCGACCTCGATGGCCATTAATTATTTTGCGCTCGCCGAAAGGTTGGACTGGGCCAAAAGAAGTAGATGGACTGAAGGCTGAAGGTTTTTGGCGTTCGCATCAGGTACCATTTTCTGGGGTACGGGAAAACCCAGAGCATTTAAAGCTACTGGAATCATGGTTGAAAAGCTATAGAGCCGAAGAGTTGTTTGATGATAATGGTACTTTTTTACCTGAGTTAAAGGCGTTGGCACCTGAAGGGAAAAAGCGTATGAGTGACAATAGTCACACTAATGGAGGGTTGTTACTAAAGGATTTGCGCATTCCTGAATTTACTGAATATGCAATTGATGTACCTTCCCCGGGTTCTGTTACTGCTGAGGCAACACGGGTTCAAGGGGCCTTTTTGCGTGATGTAATGAAGCTGAATATGCAAGCGCAAAACTTCCGTTTGTTTGGACCGGATGAAACAGCTTCCAATCGCTGGTCACCAGCCTTTGAAGTGACAGATCGGACTTGGATGGAATCGACAATACCTGAAGATGATCATCTGTCTCCGGATGGCAGAGTGATGGAAATTCTATCTGAACATACTTGCCAAGGCTGGCTAGAAGGCTACTTGCTAACGGGAAGGCACGGTTTTTTCAATTGCTATGAAGCCTTTATCCATATCATTGACTCGATGTTCAACCAGCATGCAAAATGGTTGAAGAATACTAGTGAAGAGATTGAGTGGCGGCGACCGATTGCTTCGCTGAACTATCTGCTGACATCCCATGTCTGGCGGCAGGATCACAATGGTTTTTCACATCAAGATCCTGGCTTTATAGATCATGTAGTGAACAAAAAATCTTCGGTGATTCGTGTCTACCTTCCTGCTGATGCTAATACATTACTCTCAGTTACCGATCACTGCCTGCGTAGCCGTAACTATATTAATGTGATTGTTGCAGGTAAACAGCCAGCTGAGCAGTGGTTGACCATGGATGAAGCAATTAAACACTGTACCAGCGGCATTGGCATATGGGACTGGGCGAGTAATGACCAAGAAGATGGAGAGCCGGATGTCGTTATGGCCTGTGCGGGTGATGTGCCTACCCTGGAAACTCTAGCGGCGGTGACTATCTTAAGAGAGTTACTGCCTGAACTCAAAATCAGAGTCGTTAATGTGGTGGATTTAATGAAATTATTACCTAGTGAAGAGCACCCACATGGTTTAACAGGTCGCCGTTTTGATGATATTTTTACCACCGACAAGCCTGTTATTTTTGCTTATCATGGCTATCCATGGCTGATTCATCGTTTAACCTATCGACGCAATAATCATAATAATTTACATGTTCGTGGTTACAAGGAAGAAGGCACTACTTCAACACCGTTTGATATGGTGGTTATGAATGATATGGATCGTTTTCATCTAGTGAGTGATGTCGTGGATCGCGTCCCCAGTCTTTGCCATCGCGCCGTCTATATCAAGCAACAAATGCATGATAAGCTGATTGACCATAAACGCTATGTTCGTGAATATGGTGAAGACATGCCGGAAATACGTGATTGGCAATGGGCAAACGTAAAATAAGAAAAATAGGGCTTAGGAACGTGCATGAAACAAGCTCTCGATTTCTAAATAATTTCGGGATGTTATCTCATGTACTTTCCTTAGCTCAGCTTTCGAATTTAAATTTGTAAGCAATTGCAATATATTTACAACTAGATGTTATGGCATGACTTAGGCTCTTGTGGAATGATTTTTAATTCTTGTTTTTCAATTTGTTACGAATAACACCTGGCTTGATCGTTATTTTCGAAGGTTGGAGTAATAATGCCCAAAAGTATGACGTAAAAAGACAGGTTAGACTCGATATTTTAAGGGAATTATTATGACTAAAAAACAACAGCAGTTACAAAAAATAAGTTCAGCAACGGGGTTTATAGCAGCACTGGATCAGAGTGGTGGTAGCACACCGAAAGCATTGAAGAGTTATGGTATCGATGAAGATGCATGGTCGACCGAGGAAGAAATGTTCGAACTTGAGCATCAGATGCGGACAAGGGTTATGACTAGCTCGGTATTCAATGGTCAACGTATACTTGGTGCGATTTTATTTGAGGATACCATAGAGCGTACGATTGAAGGGCAAGCTACGGCAAATTACCTTTGGGATGTCAAAAATATTGTGCCATTTCTGAAGGTCGACAAAGGTCTAGCAAATGAACAGAATGGTGTGCAGCTGATGAAGCCGATACCTGATCTTGATGTATTGCTGACTAAAGCAAAAGCAAAAGATATTTTTGGTACTAAAATGCGCTCTGTCATCAAGCTCGCTAATGTAGAGGGTATAAGTGCTGTGATCAGACAGCAGTTTGCTATTGCTCGGCAGATTATTGCTGCGGGCCTAGTGCCGATTATTGAACCTGAAATAGATATTCATTGCCCAGATAAGGCCGAAGCTGAAAACCTGTTAAAAGCAGCGATATGTGATGAACTCAAAGCACTCGCCCCTGGTCATTTAGTGATGTTGAAGCTTACATTGCCTGAGGTGGATAACCTATATGCTGATTTTCTCTCTCATTCGAACGTAGTCAGAGTCGTGGCATTGTCCGGTGGTTATTCGCGGGAAGAAGCTAATGCTAGACTAACAAGAAATAACGGTATTATCGCCAGTTTCTCACGTGTCTTATTGCAGGGCTTGAAAGTACAGCAGTCGGATGAAGAGTTCGATAGGGTTCTGGAGGACTCAATCGATAGTATTTTTCAGGCTTCATTGACCTAGGAGTAGAGTCCCTATGAAGAAATATAAACAGAAAGTTGTACTAATCCGGCATGGCGAAACAGAATGGGCGCTTGCCGGTCGTCATACATCATTCACTGATTTATCGTTGACCGAAAAAGGTAGAGAGGAAGCTAGCTTGCTACAGGGGGCGCTGAATAACTGGCAATTTAAACAGGTATTTAGCAGCCCACTTAAGCGCGCATTCGAGACTTGTGAGTTGGCTGGCGTTGCGGATGGCGTGGTTGTGGAGCCAGATCTTTCCGAATGGAACTATGGCCGCTATGAAGGTTTAACTACTGCACAGATTCAAAAAGAAGTGCCTGGCTGGAATTTATTTGAACAAGGGTGTCCTGAAGGAGATTCTCCTGAAGAAGTTTGCATACGTGTTGACCGCATCATAAAAAAGGTTCAAGCAATTGACGGAGATGTCGCCGTTTTTTCTCATGGACACCTGTCACGAGTGTTTGCTACACGCTGGCTTAATCGACCGATCGAGGAAAGTGGTATGTTTGTCTTAGATACCGCAACACTCAACGTGCTCGGCGCTTACCATAATACCCCTGCAATCGTCACTTGGAATGCAAAAATCAATGGTTATTTATAGTGGAATAACCAAACGGTCTCTGTGAGCAGCTTAAATCAACCTAAATTCGCCGTATGTGAATAAATGTTTGGCAACAGAAGTCCTCTGTATTTCATGAGCTAGTAGGGTTATTCGCTTAAATCATCCATTAAAAGTGTTTTGCTTTCAAACCATTGTAGGCTGTATAAAAATTTGTATCTGATAGTGAGCTATTGTAGTGAGAATAGTTCTTTTTGTTATGCTATGATTTTCAGTCAACTTAAGTACCTGCGTGACTGACTAAGTACACTATGAAAAATTGGGCCGATAAAATCAAAAAAAAAATTGCATTTCGTCGCCAGTCTGACTTGACTGATGAATGTGTGATTGATTTGGATGCGATTGCCGAGCAGTTAGCAATAAAAACAAAAGCTGAAGCTTCAGCGGATAACAATCTGCCGCAGAAAAATGCGACAAGCCCTGATAGTGCTGAGCGGGAAATTCAGGCTTATTTTAGTAGCAGAATGACCAATATTAACCGTATTGTTAATGAAGGGCTTTGTTTTCGAAATACCTCGATTACAGATACAAACCTACAAGATGAACGTGCGTTAATTAATAATCATACCGAGCACTCTAAATTAGCGGTAAAAAGTTTAATGGCACGTGAATTTCGCGCCTTAAAGCAATTAAAGAAAGAGTTAGGTGACATAGAGCAGGAATTTCAAACATTCCAAAAAAATAATAAACTACAGCGCACAGCACATTACCCTGATTCTCAATTATTATATTTTGCTATTATTTTATTATTTTGGCTTTTAGAATCAGCGGGTAATGGCTATTTTTTTGCCGAAGGCTCTGAACTAGGCTTGTTAGGTGGTGTAGGGCAGGCGGTGATTATTGCGGCAATTAATATATCCATTGCCTTTTTCTTAATGGGGTGGATTTTTAGGTATAAAAATCATGTTTCCTTATGGAAAAAATGGTTGGCTTATATAAGTCTTATGGTTTATCTTCCTTGTGTCTTTGGGTTTAATTTATTGGTTGCGCATTATCGTGAATATTTTGCTGTTCAACCTGAAGATGCAGGGAGTTTAGCGGTACAACGATTTATTGAAGCACCTCTGCATTTGTCTGAGTTTAATTCTTGGATATTGTTTTTTATGGGGCTTTTATTTGCAGTTTTTGCCTTTATTGATGGTTATAAACGAGATGATGCTTACCCCGGGTACGGAAAGCTGCATCGACGTTTACTCGCTTTAAATGAAGAATATGATGAGCGCCGTGATGATGTTGTTATGCAAATTGAAGAGGTACGCCATGACTTCTTACGTAAACTAGAAGAGATGAAGCAAGCCGTTTTACTAAAGCATACTCGACTTGTGCATTTAGTGGAGGATAAGCAAGTGTTTGTGGCTGAATATGAACATGCAATGACTAATTTTCATGCCGCCGCTAATGCCCTAATTTACCGTTACCGAGATATTAATAGAAGTCGGCGAAAAGATGCTGCTCCTGCTTATTTTGAGCAGGATTGGCGGCCTAATAATGAATTTACAGTTCGGGGTGCGCAGGACGATATTGCTGTGGTCGAAGAGCAAAAGCAATTGTTTCAAGATTTTCCGCATTATTGCCAGCAAAGAGCGAATGAAATTGAAAAGCTCTATGTGTTATTTTTTCAGCAATTACAAAGCATTGATCCTGATTTTAAATTGAATAAAACAGGTGCTAGCTCGGTATTAAATAATGCCTAGATATCGCAAAAGAAAACAAGCGACACAGCGTAAAAACCTTATAGGTTCGTTGCTTATTTTTGCAGTGCTTGGGCTCGTTGCGTTTTTGGCTTTTTTTCGATATGAATTACAGAATAAGCAGCTTGCATACGATACTGAAACCTTGTGTCCTAGCAATATCACTAGTCCTAAATATGTCGCGTTAGTGTTTGATAAGAGCGACGCGTATAACAAAATTCAGCAACAATTTTTACGCCGTTTTTTTGACGACTTTAAAGCGAATCTCTTACCAGGTACGCGTATTTCCATCTATGTAATTGATGCGCACAATAATAAAGAAATTGCGCCTGATTTTGTCGTCTGCGTACCCAGAACAGGCGATGATGCTAACGCTTTATATGAAAATCCTAAATTGATTAGACAGCGCTGGCATGAGCGGTTTGAGCAGCCGCTGGATCTCGCTATTAATGGTTTTATGCAACCTGCCCAAGCAGATTTTTCACCGATTATGGAAGTGTTTCAAACTATTTCCTTAAGCGCTTTTCCACTGGGCTCTGAAACAGTGCCAAAACAAATTATTCTTATCTCGGATATGTTGCAGCATACGCCCGAATGGTCGCATTATCGTGGTCAAATGGACTTTTCTAAGCTACAAAAAACATTGTACTATCAGCGTATTAATACTGATTTACAACAAGCAGAGGTGAATATTTTATATGTACGACGTGAAGGAATGGAAAAACTACAAAATAAGCGCCATGCTTTTTTCTGGTCTGATTTTATTCAGTCTATTGGTGGGCGAGTCACTTTGATTGAAAAAATTGACGGATAACTTTAATGACTTATGAAAAATTACAGCAAGGACTGATACACGATGTGCGCCAAATGTTTATTTTTGCATTGGCAGGTGGAGTTTTAAGTATTTGCTTACCACAGTATTTTAATCTTCCGCTACTGGCTGTTGCATTGCCTCTGTTATGTATGATCATCTATACGTGGGTCGGCTATTTACACAGTGTTGATAGCGCTTTTATAGAGCAATTTGCAGATAGTGTTTATTATTTGGGCTTTCTATTAACACTCGTTGCTTTAGTGGTTTCTTTGTATTTTTACCAAAGCGATAGCTTAGAAGCCAGCTTATTAACCGCTAACTTTAGTTTGGCTTTAATTACGACAATATTCGGGCTTGCGGTGAGGATTTTTATTAATAATTTTCAGCTTGATTTGAATAGTATTGAGCGGCAAGTTATGACTGAAGTTGAGCAAGCCGCAAATGAGTTAGTCAGAAAAGCAAAGTTGATTTCTATGCAGTTAGATGTTTCGCACCAAGAAACTCAGGCAGCCATTCAGCAGTCTATAGAGCAAGCTGCAGAAGGCATGCAAGAAATGGCAGTACTTATGGAAAAAAATACGCAAGCAAGTACAACTGCATTACTAAATAATATTCAGACAACTAATCAAACTATCACTGGCGTGGTCGATGTTTTTGCTACAAATATACAAAATATAAAGCTACCTGAGGAAATATTTGCGGAAAAATTAAGTGTGCCTTTAGAGCGTTTAATCAATCGTTTGGATGAAACTCAAATATTGCTGAAAGAAGTGAATATGGGGCAGGGAAAAATATCGCAAGGTACGCAAAATATTGTTGCTAGTCTGAGTAGTACAGTGGCTGAAGTTGATGTTTTAGCGCAAACAATCAGTGTATTTAATGATAAGTTACACACCAATACGAAAGTGAACGATGATTTTGCCCGAGTCGTTAAAGAGATTGCTAGTTTATCAGAGAGAACAATGGGTATTTCTGCCAACCTTGAACAGCAGGCTGAACAATCAACTTTAGCTATGCAGAATTTTACTAAGTTAGTAGGAGCAGTGAATACTTTACCGGATGATTTAGATATTATGTCATCTAAATTAAAGCAATCTTCAGAGCATGTTTTTACTGCTTTTCAAGCAATTGCCGATAATACTCACTCAGGGGCTAAGATTGGTGCTGATTTACAAGAAATTGCACTCGCTTTAACGAATACGCGAGAAACTGTAAAACAGATTTCTGATTTTGGCATGCATGTGACATCTACCTTTAAGCGTTTAGAAACTTTTAATCAATTAATGGAGCAACATACGCAATTAATGGCTGATATGGGTGGTGTCGCTCAGGTCGATATTGATTTAGCCAAACAGCATCAGCAAGAAATGGCTGATATTTTGCAGCAGTCAAGAGAATCTCTAGGCTTTATGCAACGAGACCTTATTGCAAGTGTTAAGCAGAATAATGACCGTTTAGCGGGCTGATTATGGCGACACAAGAAGGGCGGCGTTCTTTTTTATTGGGTATCACGCTAAATGAGCTAGGTTTTATCATGTTTTTTTTGTTGATGATTATTAGTGCGGCAAGCTTACAAAATACAAAACTAAAACTAGTGGATGAAATTCAGCAAAAGGCCAAATTGCAAGCTGAAGTTGATGCATTACAGGCAAGCGAAGAAAATTTTAAGCGCTTACAATTATTAGAAAGTCGATTGTTGCAAGCGGCAGGTTTTATTGCTAAGCCCAGTGAGCAACAGTTAGATGAGCTTTTCACAAGATTACAGGAAGCACAAGCTGGAATTGAATTACAACAGCTTAATACCCAATTAAAACGTGAATTAGTGGCTTTGCAAGATTATAAAAAGTTGGTTGATGTTTTGGCTAGAAATGGTCTTGCTAATGGCACGCCGCAAGCCGTTGAAACATTACTAAATAAAGCGGAGCTTGCAATGCAGGAGCAGAAAACGCTTAAAGGTCGTTTGGCTTATATGCAGAAAAAACTGCAAGAAAATGGTCTAGATCACCCGCCTTGTTGGGCGGATACGCAAAGTGGCGCGGTGGAGTATTTATACAATATTACCTTGTACGAAAATAAAATGAGGATTGTTGCCGCTTGGCCAGAGCATCGAAAAGCTGATTTACGTTTAATTCCTGATGCAGAAAAGTTAGCAGGAGCAACCGTGACAGTGGCACAATTGAATCGGCAAGTTGCCCCTCTATTTGCTTGGAGTAAAGCGCATAATTGCCGGCATTTTGTGCGTATTAAAGATGATAGTATGACCTCTAAAGAGGCGTTTAAACGACAGATGTTAGCGATTGAGGCCTATTTTTATAAGTATTTGCAGCGTTAGGGTGGTGTTTGTGTGGATATTATTTAAAGGCGTAGGTTGTGAAGAGCTATTAAGTTCTTGATCGTATGATTCATTCTAAGGAATGAGCACAAATTAATTTAGGCAAGTTCAATTTAAGAATTAATCCGCCGACATTACAAAAAGGCAGTGTTGATATTGCTCGTGATTATCCAAAAATATTACGCCGCCTTGATCAATTTATGGCTACGAATGCAACTCTGATGTTGTGTTTAAATGCACCCGAATTAAAACGTGATTTCCTACTTAGCCATATGGCTGAGCTAGCCCCCACTTACCAGTATATTGAAGAAATTAAGCCGCCAGCAGTTTATGCTGAAGCAGAGGATAAAGGCTTAAAAGTATTATGCTTTAAGAAATGAAACCTGTTGGGTGTTTTTATTCTTAGCAGGAGTCTGTTGCTGAACTATGCTTGAAACGGGTATTGAACTGAAGAAAATAAAACCTCACCACAGCAAAATCCGCAGGCTGAGTACCCGAATATTTACTTCGCTGCTTTATAAGCCAGTAAAGCCTTAGCAACACTTTCTGATGAAGCGGGATTTTGCCCAGTTATTAAATGTCCATCTGCAATAATATAAGGCTGCCAATCATCAGATTTGGAATAATTTGCACCTTTTGCAATTAATTCATTTTCTAATAAAAAAGGAACAATGTCTGTGAGTTGTACCGCCTCCTCTTCACTATTGCTGAAACCTGTGACAGATTTACCTTTGACTAAACTAGATCCATTAACGGCTTTAGCTTTAAGTAAGACACTCGGGGCATGACAAACAGCCGCTACCGCTTTCCTAGAAGCATACATAGTCTCAATTAAAGCAATTGAGTCAACATCATCAACTAAATCCCATAAAGGCCCATGGCCTCCTGGGTAAAATAAGGCATCATAATCTTCGGCTACAATATCTGATAACTTCAAAGTATTGGCTAATAATTCTTGCCCAGCGGTATCTTTATTAAAGCGTTGAGTTGCCTCCGTTTGAAAATCAGCTGCTTCACTTTTAGGGTCTATTGGTGGCTTGCCGCCTAACGGAGAAGCTAGAGTAATATCCGCTAGTGCATCTTTAAATACATAATAAGGGCTGGCAAACTCTTCCAACCAAAAACCTGTTTTCTGACTGGTATCGCCCAATTGATCATGCGATGTCAGCACCATAAGGATTTTCATAACTATGCCTCTTTGACTAGTGATTTAAATTTTAACAATACCTGAAATGATATAGTACCGTATGAAGTAGGCGGGTAAAGAGAAGTGAATACACTACTTTTTCTGTATTACACAAGCTTCATACAGGCTACAGGTTTTTCGAAAAATAGGAGGCATTGTGTTAGCTATTTGCATTCACCCAGCGAATAATATCTGCTTTAGCCATTGCACCCGCTTGACGAGCTACTTCCTTACCATTTTTAAATAGTGCTAAAGTAGGGATGCTACGAATATTGTATTGTCCAGCTAATGCTTGTTCTATTTCTGTATTCACTTTGGCGAGCCGAACCTGTGGTTCAAGCTGTTCAGCTGCTTGAGCAAAAGCAGGTGCCATCATTTTACAAGGGCCACACCAAGGTGCCCAAAAATCAACCAATATCGGAATATCATTACGACTAATATGTCGCGCAAAAGTAGTAGCCGTCAATTCTATGGGGTGCTGAGTAAATAAAGGCTTTTTACAGCGGCCACATAAAGGATGATCATTCATACGTGGGATAAGAATACGATTGATAGACTGACAATGCGGACAAACAATATGATATGAATCTGACATAACTTTTACTCCAACTTCCATTGCCGCACTACTCGATACTGAACACCTTCTGTCGTACGACAAGACTCAACTAAACAAAAAGAATGCGCATACCACTCAATACCAAGAACATTAGTGTTGATAAGTTCTTGTGCTTTTCTAGCTAGAGTAATATGCGGCTGATAAGGCCGGTCTTCTACTTTAATAGCACATTGCTCGGCTACCTGCGTTAAAGCATCGACTAGGGATAACAATTGCGGCTCAATAGTCTGACTTAATAAACACAAAATACGCGGCTTATGCCAAAATGCGAGTTGATTAAAATTCAGCATAAATTGCTGAGCACTAATACCACTGACCTTCCGTTTGATCAATCGCTCAGTTTGTCTATCTACATTACCTAAAAAGACCAAAGTAACATGTAAGTTATCAGCCTTAACTGTTTTTAATCCTGGTACTTTAAGTGTTTGATTAAATTTATCCACTGCCTTTCTAGTCGCTACACTAGGCCAGAGTGCAAAAAATAAACGCTTCACAAATTTACTTTAATTACATTTTCATGCTTTTTTTATTCATCATTTTTTGGTGGTGTTTTTTCATCATCTTCTTTTTCATAGCACGCTTGCTCTCTTCATGTTTTTTAATCAATTTTAGCTGTTCAGCCATCAATGCTTGCTTTTTTGCTGAATTTTTCTCATCGCGTATTTGATCTGATAGCTCATCACGCTGTAATATGTATTTCTGAATGGCCTGTGCTTGCCGGTCTTTCATTTCTTCAGACATGCCCATATTCATCGATTTAGAAGTGCTTTTACTGGTATTAATATTCATCGGTTTATATTGAGCATAAACAGACATACTCGCAGTCGCAGATAAAAGTAAAACAATAATTGATTTGTATACGTGTTGCATAATTTTCACCTCAGTTTGAATAAAATATAGGGTATTGGCACAGAAAACGCATATTTATTGTTTTCCGCGCTACGTCAATCATAAACTATCTATACCTTGGTTTGCTAATTGATCAGCTTTTTCATTGCCTATATTACCAGAATGACCTTTAACCCAAGTCCAATTGATAGTGTGTTTTTGCATCACTTCATCTAAACGACGCCATAAATCTTCATTTTTAACGGGTTTCTTTGCTGCTGTTTTCCAACCACGTTTTTTCCAATTAGCCATCCACTCGGTGATCCCTTGCAAAACATATTTGGAATCACTATATAATTTAATACGACAAGGATATTTTAAAATTTCTAAAGCTTGAATGGCTGCCATAAGCTCCATACGGTTATTAGTGGTTTCTTGCTCTCCACCATATAAAAATTTTTCAGCATCAGCATATTTCAACCAAACGCCCCAGCCACCTGGTCCAGGGTTACCACGACACGCGCCATCGGTATAAATCTCAACTATTTTTGTCATATTCTTTTTGTCTATAAGGTATATCAATAAGCCTTGCCATTACTAATTTAGATTGATACTTTTTGACTGGAGTTAAAGGAATTAAATGATAACGACGCTTAATTGCTTTAATTGCATAAGCGGTTATTCTTATGTCATTTTTTCGCTGTTCCGCATCTGCAGTGCTAGTTCTGGAACTATCAAAATCAAAACCTGCTGCTATTTCAACTTCAAAATTTAATAAACGCAACCAATCTTCCATTTTAGTGCGGCTCACAAGGTTAGGCCACCAAGGAGCACTTTTTTCTTTATGGCAAAGATATTGTAGATTAATATAGATATTCCAAGGATTAAAGCTAAGAATTATCAGTTTACCTTCTGGCTTTAAAACACGCTCAACCTCGCGTAATACTTGGTGTTTATTGGTATCAAATTCTAATAAATGCGGCAAAATAACCAGATCCACTGAATCCGACTGCAATGGCAAAGCAGAACTCTCCCCTCTTAATAACTTGCTTTCAGGCCATGCAAATTGCTCGTTATCTAGTACATAAAATTGCTCGTATAAGGAGCAATCAATAAACTTATTTTCCCAACCTAAAGCACCGACTTGTAAGACAACTTGTTTACAACTTGCAGTAATAGAGCGCCTTAAATAAGCCGCCTCTTGCTTTTGTAATACTTGACCCTTCGCTGTAGTAAACCAATTGATTAGGACTTTGCGCTGCATATTCTTCACTCAAATAATCATGAGTACTTACAATACCAGATCGCTAACGTAAATAAAAAAATAATACACAGCATTCAAATACATTTCTAGTGCTTTTTTCGATACAGCATATTCAGAAAACACCTATTCATTAGGCAGAAATTTTGCGTTTTTTGCAAAGTCGAGTAGCCCGAAGTACTTCCCCCTCAGGCTCTCACAGAACCGTACGTGAAACTCTCGCTTCATACGGCTCCTATCACCCAACCGTTTCATTAAGTAAAGCTCCAGTGTACAAACAATTTGGGTTAATAAAGTTTATGAGTTGCATCATTATAATTCTTAAATTGAACTTGCCTAAATTAATTTGTGCTCATTCCTTAGCATTATTAATAACTTTGGAGTTCCGCATGATTCAACAAATGGTCAGGCATCATAATATCCTTTCCATCGTTGGCAATATTATTACTGTCAGTGTTGCTCAGAAAGAAGGAAGTAGCGGTGCAGTAACGCGGTTTGGTGATTTAGCGATAGTCGAAGATGAATTTAGTACTTCGATTGCTCAGGTTATTAAAATTGACCGGAATGAAATTGCTTTACAAGTATTCTCCGGTACCCAAGGCGTGTCTAATGCGGCCTCGATTCGATTTTTAGGAACGGCCATGAAGGTCACTTATTCAGCTGATATTTTAGGCCGAATATTTAATAGTATGGGCGAGCCGATGGATGGTGGTTCCAAATTAGAACATGACCCAAAAGTTAGTATTGATGGCCCTTCTGTTAATCCAGTCAAACGCATTCTTGCTTCTAAAATGATTCGTACGAATGTACCGATGATTGATGTTTTCAATTGTTTGGTTGAGAGTCAGAAAATCCCTATTTTTTCTGTATCGGGCGAACCTTATAATGCTTTTTTGGCGCGTATTGGCATTCAGGCTGATGCCGATATTGTAGTCTTTGCGGGGCTAGGATTGATCTTTGATGATTTTCATTATTTTCAGACCCAGTTTGAAGAAGCCGGTGTGTTTGCGCGTACGGTTATGTTCTGTAATCTCGCGTCAGACCCAATTGTTGAACGATTGCTAGTGTTAGATATGGCTTTGGCTGTTGCTGAGCGTTTTGCTGTAGAAGAGGGCAAGCGTGTTTTAGTTTTAGCGACTGATATGACCGCTTATGCTGATGCGATGAAAGAAGTGGGGATTTCTATGGAGCGCGTTCCTGCTAACCGAGGTTATATGGGCGATTTGTACTCGCAATTGGCACGCCGTTATGAAAAAGCTTGTGATTATAATGGCGCTGGTTCGGTCACTATACTGTCTGTCACGACTATGCCTGGCGATGATGTAACACACCCAGTCCCTGATAATACCGGTTATATTACTGAAGGGCAGTTTTATTTGCATGATCATATGCTGGACCCTTTTGGTTCTTTATCTCGGTTAAAACAACATGTGATTGGCTCAAGTACTCGTGAGGATCATGCACAAATTATGAATACTATGATTCGTTTTTATTCGGGTGCGGTGGAAGCAGAACAAAAACAAGCGATGGCGTTTGATTTATCCGTATTTGATGAGAAGCAAATTAAATTTGGCAGCTTGTTTAGGGAGCGATTTATACGCCTTGATGTCTCTATTCCTCTGGAAGAAGCTTTGGATTTATGTTGGCAAACTTTGGCTGAATGCTTTGATGAAAGCGAATTGTTAATGAAACAAGCCTTAGTTGATAAATACTTTCCGAAAATAATGAATTCAAATGGCTAGGTTAGCGTACAGTAAGGCATCTTTAAGCAAAATAGGCGCAAAACTTAAGCGTTATAAAAAGTTTTTGCCTTCTTTAGATTTAAAGCGCCAACAATTAGCAGCTGAACGTAAGAAAGCCCAGTTACGCTTACGGCAGACAGAAGTAGAAATAGAGCAATGTTATAAGCAAACAGCAGCCATGCTGCCAATGTTAGCGGATAAAACAATTCATGTCACAGACTTGGTTAAGTTGGCGCAAGTTGTTATAGGTGAAGAAAATGTGGTCGGGGTACATGTGCCGATATTGGATAAAATGGTAGTCGATGTACGGCCATACTCACTTTTTACTGAGCCACACTGGGTAGACCAGCTGGTTGTTCAGTTAAAAGTTATGATGGAGCTAAAAATTCGCCAGAAAATTGATATGCAACGCGTTGATATTTTAGGCCAAGCGCTGAAAAAGGTAACACAACGGGTTAATTTATTCGATAAAGTGCTGATACCACAAGCCCAACAGGATATTCGTAAAATTCGTATTTATTTATCAGATATGGATACGGCAGGGGTTGTGCGTGCTAAAAGTACTAAACAAAAACGTCTTAGAGAGGCAGGTTAATGGCCATTGTAACGCTTAAAAAGATTACTCTCTGCGGGCTAATCATGGATAAAACATGGGTTTTAGATGAGTTGCAAAGTTTAGGTGGAACGCACCTTATTCCCTTGGCGGGTAAGGGGAAAAAACTTGATAATGCTACCCCTGTGCATAATATTGAAGATGCATTAACCGCTTTAAAGTATTTGCAGCAATGCTCTAAAAAGCGCCATCAAGTGAGGCACTCAGAGAGTTTTGAGTTTGCAAGCGTTGTTCAAGAGGTTTTAGAACTAAAAAATCATTTACTTGATTTGTTGGATCAACGTGAATTTTTGCAGCAACGAATTAAAGAGGTCTCTTTATGGGGTGACTTTACATTAGCGGCTGATGGACAACTGCAAGACTATAAACTTTGGTTTTATATTGTACCAAGACGTTTAATGAAACTTGTACATCAATCGGATCAAGTTTGGCAAATGGTTAACCAAACAAATACGGATGCCTATGTTGTTGTGATTGCTAAAGATGAACCAGCAAGTAAAGCGATGCCTGTGCCTAGAACACATGTGGGGAGTTTATCTTTATCTCAATTGCATAAAAAATTAGATAACACAGAATTAGCAATAGAAGATGCCTATGCTAAACGTGAATATTTAACGCGTTGGATGTCATTAATTATGCTTAATTTGGCTGCTTATAAGAATCAGTCAGATTTAGATAACGCCCATTTATTAACCCGTGATGAGCCAGATGTTTTTGTTGTCCAATCTTGGGTTGCTGAAGAAGATATACCACGAGTTGAAAAATTTTCTCAAGCTCATCAATTAGCCATGTTAATTGAAGATCCTGATGGGGTTGAGCAGCCGCCAACCTTGTTAAAAAATACGACGACCTTTGCTGGCGGCGAAGAGGTGGTGAAATTCTATCAAATACCAAATTATTATAGTTGGGACCCTTCGATCATCGTGTTCTTTTCTTTTGCTTTATTTTTTGCCATGATCCTTTCTGATGCGGGCTATGCTGCATTATTTATGGGGATTTTAGCGCTTAAATGGCAGCGTATGGGGAGTACCACTCAGGGCATTCGATTTAGGATGTTACTGCTAATTACTTTAATTTTTTCTGCCGTGTGGGGAATCATGGTGGGCAGTTATTTCGGTTTTACACCAGCACCTGAACAATTGGCAGGAAGGTTACATATCTTAGATATGAATGATTCTGATACGATGATGCGTATTTCTATTTTTGTGGGTGTGCTGCATATTGCTTTGTCAAACTTGGTAAAAGCATATCAACTTAGACACAGTACAAGAAGTTTGTCGGCATTAGGTTGGGCGTTATTTGTTGTGGCTGGTTTTATGCTTTGGTTAGCACAATCTAGTGAGCAAATTATTTTAAAGCAAGTAGCTTATGGGCTTTTCGTCATAGCGGGATGCTGTTTAATATTATTTACCAGTGATCGAAAAATACAGAAACCATTGGATTTAGTGTTACGCTTATTTGATGGCTTGAAAAGTTTAACGGGTATTACCAAAATATTTGGTGATGTTTTAAGTTATATGCGACTATTTGCTTTAGGGCTGGCGAGTGCCTCTTTAGCGATTACCTTTAATCAGTTGGCTGTGCAGGTTTATCATGCTATGCCGGGAACGGGACTATTGTTTAGCATTCTTGTTTTATTGATGGGACATGCGTTAAATATTATTTTAGGCATTATGAGCGGTGTCGTGCATGGTTTGCGTTTAAATTTTATTGAATTTTATAACTGGAGTGTCTCTGATGAAGGTTACCCGTTTAAAGCATTTTCTAAAAAAGAGGGTTATTAATGAATGATTTTATTATTATATTAGGTTGGATAGGCTTATTTGCCCCGATGGCTTTAGCGGCGATAGGTAGTGTTATTGGCTGCGCGATTGCTGGCCAGGCTGCTATTGGTGCTATGTTAGATACCGATAGTGGCTATGGTAAGTATTTAGGCTTGTCGGCAATGCCTTCATCACAGGTTATTTTCGGTATTGTATTGATGTTTACCCTGCAAAGAACTGTTACTGTTGAAGTCGCCCCCGGTTTGTTTGCTATTGGCATTTTATCTGGAGTTTCACTATTGTTCAGTGCTATTTATCAAGGACAATGCTGTGCATCTGCAATACATGCTTCTAAAGCAAAGCCTGAGATTTTCGGTTTATCGGTGGCGCCAGCAGCGATTGTAGAAGGTTTTTCGGTTTTTACCTTTATCTTTGCTTTAGTGCTTAGTGGTAGCCTTCCTCAGTCGGTAGCGTAAGGATAATCTGGTATGAGTGAACAAAATACAGAAGTCACCTCATCAGGTGTTGAAAGTTTAATTGAACGATTGCGTGAGCAAGGTGTGTCTGCGGGGCAAGAACGGGCGGAAAATATTGTTTTAGATGCTCAGAAACGTGCTGAATGGATTATTGAAGAGGCTGAGTTAGAGGCGCAACAATTAATCGTTGAAGCTAAAAAACAAAGTGATGCTTTACGTATGTCAGGTGAGGATGCTTTAAAATTAGCAACGAGAGATGCTTTATTGAAATTACGTGACACGTTATTGGGTAGCTTTAGCAAAGAAGTAAAGCGTGTTGTTGGGCAAAAAATGGAACAAGATGCTTTTTTGGAGCGCCTTATTTTACAACTAGCAAGTAAAGTTCGTGAACAATTAGATTTAGACTCACAAGAAAATATCAGTATTTTCTTACCTAATAGCCCTGTTGGTGTCGATGAATTAAAAAATAATCCTGAAGAAATGAAGGTCGGCACTTTAACACATTATACGGCTTCTATTGCAGCTGATATGCTGCGCAAAGGTGTATCGATACAAGTTTCTGAAGATATTGCTAAAGGCTTATCCGTGCGTTTAGAGGCAGATGATATGGTCATTGATTTTACCGATGAAATGATTTCTGCCTTATTACTTGAGCATTTGCAGCCTAGATTTAGAACGCTTTTACAAGGTATTGTCAAGTGACACAAAAAACGGCTTATACGATGTTAATGGCAAGTTTGCCACCGCATCCTATGTCTTTGTGGGATGTTAAATATAAGCCAGTGACGCGGTTGCGCCTGGAACGTCAGTTAAAATTACTCTCTGAGCAGGATAGTCAACAATTAGCCGCCATAGAAAGTATTTTACACTGGGCAAAAATGCAAGAAGCGATTAGTGATGCCGAGATTGCTACTGAAGCAGAACGGGTTATTAAATCTATTAATAACCCCTTATTGCAAGAAGCTATTATTTGGCGCTTAGAGTTACGTATTATTGTCACAGCAATTAGAAGACGCAAATTAAATCGCCCACCGCCAACTAAACAAGAGCACTGGGGTTATGGTCAAGTTCTGCCTCTGATTCGTAATAACTGGCAGTTAGATGATTTTGGTTTAAGTCACCGTTTTCCTTGGGTCGCTAAAGCACAAGATTTATTTGTTAAAAATGAAAGTATGGAGCTGGAAAAACTATTGTTAAATCTGAGCTGGCAGCATTATGAACAGATAGGCCAAACCCATTATTTTGATTTTGAGGCGGTTGTACTTTATGTATTACGCTGGGATATAGTCAATAGATGGAGTCAGTGTGACGAGCAAATGGCAATGCTTCAATTTGAAGCATTAGTCAATCGCGGCTTAGGCGATTTTTTACAAACAGCCTAATTGATTAGAGGTTTTGAGAGTTAAATGAAGAACATAACTAACGCAAGTGCAAGGGTTGTCTCTGTCCAAGATAGCTTGGTATCAATAGAAACATTACCTGAAAGTAAACAGCCTTTAACTAAAAATGAAGTCGTGTATATTTTACCTACAAATAGTGAGGTAAAGCATCAGGAGCGATTAAAAGCAGAGATTTTACGTATTAATGGTTCAGTTGCTGATGCGCAGGTTTATGAAAGTACCGCGGGCGTTGCTATTGGTGATCTAGTTGAGCAAAGTGCGGAAATGCTTTCAGTCGAACTAGGGCCAGGATTATTAGGTCAGGTTTATGACGGTCTACAAAACCCACTGGATAAATTAGCAGATGAGTTTGGTTATTTTTTGCCTAGAGGTGTCGAATTTTCAGCCTTAGACAATAAAACCAAATGGGCTTTTACACCTATCGTGCAAGTAGGGACTGTATTACGTGCGAGTTCAGTGATTGGTACCGTACCAGAAAGAGGGTATACGCATAAAATAATGGTGCCTTTTGATATTCAGGAAGAGGTTACTGTTACCTGGATTCAGGAAGGTAGTGTGACTGTTGATGAGCCGGTAGCAAGCATAAAACTGGCTTCAGGGGAAGAAAGAAAACTGACATTGAAACAGCGTTGGCCAGTACGTAAAGCCCTGCCAAAGATGTTATTAAAGCAAAATATTGCTAAACGTATCTACCCTCATGAACCGTTAGTCACGCACTTACGCCTTATTGATAGCTTTTTTCCTATTGCCAAGGGAGGCATGGGCTGTATTCCTGGGCCTTTTGGTGCAGGGAAAACCGTATTGCAAAATTTAATTTCACGTAATTCAGATGTCGATATCGTCATTGTGGTTGCCTGTGGTGAGCGTGCTGGAGAAGTCGTAGAAACGATTACCGAATTCCCTAAGCTAAAAGATGCCAAGGGTGATACGTTAATGGATAGAACGATTATTATTTGCAATACTTCATCTATGCCTGTTGCTGCGCGTGAAGCATCCATTTATACAGGGATTACCCTAGGCGAATACTACCGTCAAATGGGGTTGAATGTGTTACTTATTGCTGACTCAACATCACGTTGGGCGCAGGCGATGCGTGAAACCTCAGGTCGATTAGAAGAAATTCCAGGTGAAGAGGCCTTTCCAGCCTATTTAGACTCTTCAATAAAAGGCATTTATGAACGTGCCGGGGTCATTAGAACAGCTGATCAAAGAGAGGGTACCTTAACTATGATTGGTACCGTATCCCCTGCGGGTGGAAATTTTGAAGAACCCGTAACACAAGCAACACTAGGCACAGTAAAGACATTTTTAGGCTTGAGTGCAGCGCGTGCTTATAAACGTTTTTACCCTGCCGTTGACCCGCTATTATCATGGTCTCGTTATTTAGAGCAGTTACAGCCGTGGTTTACGGAGAATTTATCGCAGTCATGGGTAGATAATGTACAGCAATTACTAAAGTTGCTACGCAAAGGCGATGAAATATCGCAAATGATTCAGGTGACAGGTGAAGAAGGTGTCACTAATGAGGATTATATTACCTTTCAACAAGCTTTATTTCTGGATATGGTCTATTTGCAGCAAGATGCTTTTGACCCAGTCGATTTAGCCGTACCCTTAGAGAGGCAGCAAGAAAGTTTAAATATGATAGTTAAGTTAGTGAATACAGATTACTACTTTACTGATAAAGATGCGACGCGCGATTATTTTACCAAATTAACAGGTCTATTTAAGAATCTTAATTATTCACCTAGAAAATCCAATGAATATAATGAGTATAGTGAAAAAATAGAAGCATTAAGAAAGTCTGTTATGCAAGATAAGACCTAAAGTGGAACAAAATGTGAAAATTTAAAACCAGTTTTTTAACTGACCGGTATAAGAGTAAACATAAATATTATATTTTAAAAGCATGAACCGATGGCATCTAGTTTCTCTGGCATGTGGCTTCATACCGCTCTGTGTTGGAATATTTATATTTCTTGCTTGGTTGACTACTCGCGCTCATTGGCTTGAAGTAGCCGGGATAATAAACCTATATGCAGGGCTAATGTTATTTTGTATAGGTATAATTAGCCTTATTGTTTACTTCTACAAAGCACAAAAAAATACTGTTGGAGGGTATTGGAAAAATAGTATTGTAGCCTTAATGATTCTGTTGGCAAACATTCCTGTAGCCGTAACAATAGTCAGCACAGTACGCTATGTGGTAAGTGCTAGCACCGTGGTGTTCGAGAATCAATCAAGCACTAAAGTTGAAGATATATACTTGTCAGAGCGAGAGCATGTATACGAAATAGGTTCGGTATTACCCAATCAAACACTTGAAAAAGGGTTTCACTTTCAGTCTGAAGGGGCCGTTAGTTATTCTTTCACAAGGAATGGAAATAAATACAGAGGTATTATGTTCGGTTATGTTACTGGCGGAATGGGGAGTTCAGCGAAAATGATAATTACAAAATCAGGTAAGGTTGAAATAAATGAAAAAGTGTAACAATTGCTTCCAGTTGACTCTCTGTACACGACAAAAAATCTAAAAAGGTGGCATAGTTCGTTGAAATGTAATCAAATATCCTATTTTTGTTTT
>NZ_FQTQ01000091.1 GCF_900128525.1 methanotrophic endosymbiont of Bathymodiolus puteoserpentis (Logatchev) | reverse complement strand
TAAGCAATTTATGGCTTTAGCAGGATAGTTATGCCTAAAGACAAGGCGTAACTCGTTTTCAATAATACTTGCGACATAACCATTAATTACCAGCTTTTAGAGAATACCCTTAGTGATCTCTAGTAATTATAAATATTTGCTGTGCACCTCTATTCACTTTTTGATAAAATTATATTTTACTTATGGACAAGATTACGTAAATGAAAATCAAACACTTATTACGATTTTCAAGAGATTGGGTAAGAAGAATTTTTGGGATTCTGCTATTTGACATTGCGCTTGAACCTGCAACACTTCCAATCTCAAATCTGAAGCATATTGTATTTATTCGCTGGGATGCAAAATGGGGTGATGCCATCGTTTCTTCATTTGTATTCGAGCACTTACGAAAGACATATCCTGAGATTAAAATCAGTGTAGTTACATCAGTAGCGATGTCTGACTATTTTCGAAATTATGTAGATGTTAACCAAGTTATTGAGATACCTAAAAGACCTTCTTATAAACGATTAAAAATACTTGCAGAGCAGCTAGGAGCTGTTGATTTACTGGTTCATTTTTCATTTATGAAAATGAAAGATCTATATTTTCTGAGTGAAGTACAGGCTATGAATGTTGCTGGCTTAGATGATGAGATTCAACGAGTTAATATTAAATTAGGAAGAGATACACAAGGTAAACATTTTGCACAGAAGTTTGTAGTTCTTCTTGAACATTTAGGTATCGAAGCAATAACACCAAAATATCAAGTCCCTTTAAATATTAAGGCAGTAGCAAAATCTGAACGATTCTTAGCCATGAAAGGAGAACGTCCGTTATTAGTAATTAATCCTTACGGCAGCAGTAAAAAACGCAAATTAAACACACTTACTACTAAAAAAATAATCATTGAGGCTCTTAAATTACGGCCTAATATAAATATCGCTATTTTGTCTACACCAGAAACAATTTCTGAGGTTCACGAACTATGCATTAATTTAGATCGTAATAATGTGTTCTATTATCCTGAGTGTAAGACAATTTATGATGCGATAGCTTTAGTGTCTAAAGCTGAGTGGGTAATTTCTGTAGATACGGCAATAGTGCATATCGCATCAGGTTTAAATAAACCCTTACTTGCACTTTATAACCCAGGTGAAAAAAATTATTCTAATTGGCATCCAAATTCTAATAAAGCATTAACTTGCTTCGCTAAGAAAGTAAACTCACTTGATATAAATGCACTTAACTGGACGCAGTTATTCGCCTCTTTATCAGAATTACTTCAATTATAAAGCCCACATATGGCAACTGAAGCTCCCCTATTTTTAGGAGTGTATCTGGATAGGTGGTGTTTTTTTAATAGGTTTGCCCTACTCTACTCCCAATGCCAATGAATAATCGAGAAACTTTATGTATTGCTACAGTTAGCTTTTCCATTAATGGAAACTTCAGATATTGCAATTAGAGTCAACTTGATTGAATTTGAAAAGTCATAAACAATACTAATTTAACCTACCTTTAGGAGATAGCAATGGACGAAACTTCCAAAACGAATAAGCTACGCAGCAAAGCGTTTGTTAAACAATACTGGTTCTGTCGCATTAATGGGTAAATTCTGAGATAATTCCCCCTTATTTCCCAATGTGCATAAAATAAAATCATGAT
>NZ_FQTQ01000090.1 GCF_900128525.1 methanotrophic endosymbiont of Bathymodiolus puteoserpentis (Logatchev) | reverse complement strand
CGCAAGTTAATGCTAGCCGGCGTCAACGTACTATCTGACGCAGTAAAGGCTACTTTGGGCCCTAAAGGTCGCAATGTTCTTTTAGCTAAGTCTTATGGAGCTCCAGTCATTACTAAAGACGGAGTTTCCGTAGCCAAAGAGATTGAGCTTCAAGACAAATTTAAAAACATGGGGGCTCAGTTGGTTAAAGAGGTGGCTTCCCAAGCTAATGATCAAGCTGGAGATGGTACTACTACAGCAACTGTTCTGGCGCAAGCAATTATTAATGAAGGTCTGAAATACGTTGCGGCAGGAATGAATCCTATGGACCTGAAGCGAGGCATTGATAAGGCTGTTGCTGCTGTTGTTATGCAGCTGAAATCCATGGCTACTCCCTGTGAAGACAGTAAATCTATTGCTCAAGTGGCTACTATTTCTGCCAATGCTGATGAGCAGGTAGGTCAAATTATTGCTAAGGCTATGGATAAAGTAGGAAAAGAAGGTGTTATTACCGTTGAGGAAGGCACTGGACTGGAAAACGAATTGGATGTTGTTGAAGGCATGCAGTTTGACCGTGGTTATTTATCTCCTTATTTTATAAATAATCAAGAGAGTCTTTCTGCTGAACTGGAAGCTCCTTTTATTTTGTTAGTTGACAAAAAAGTATCTAACGTTCGAGATATGCTACCAATTTTGGAGTCTGTTGCTAAGGCTAGTAAGCCGTTGTTAATTATTGCTGAAGATATTGAGGGTGAAGCGCTGGCTACGTTGGTTGTTAATAGCATGCGAGGAATTGTTAAGGTAGCTGCAGTTAAAGCACCAGGCTTCGGTGATCGTCGCAAGGGTATGCTGCAGGATATTGCTGTCCTTACGGGCGGTACAGTTATCTCTGAGGAAGTTGGCTTGTCTCTAGAGGGCGCTACTCTGGAGAGTTTGGGTTCTGCCAAACGTGTTGTTATCTCTAAAGAAAATACCACTATTGTAGGTGGTACAGGCAACCAGACTGAAATTTCTAACCGTGTTAGTCAGATTAGGGCTGAAATAGAGCTATCTTCTTCTGATTATGATAAAGAAAAACTCCAGGAGAGGGTAGCGAAGTTGGCTGGAGGGGTTGCTGTCATCAAGGTTGGTGCAGGCAGTGAAGTAGAAATGAAAGAGAAGAAAGCTCGTGTGGAAGATGCACTAAATGCAACTCGCGCTGCTGTTGAAGAAGGGGTAGTGGCTGGTGGTGGTGTCGCCTTAGTGCGTGCGATGTCTGCTATCAAGGTTGATGCTACCAACACTGAACAGGAAGCAGGTGTGAAGTTAATTCTGCGTGCTTTGGAAGGCCCTATTCGTCAAATTGCTGCTAATTCTGGGGACGAAGGATCAGTTGTTGTGAACAAGGTTAAAG
>NZ_FQTQ01000089.1 GCF_900128525.1 methanotrophic endosymbiont of Bathymodiolus puteoserpentis (Logatchev) | reverse complement strand
TTCTCGCATCTGCGCTTCAATTTCTTTTGAGTAAGGTTTTATCTTGGGTCGATTTTAAATAAAGTTTATGAGTTGCATCATTATAATTCTTAAATTGAACTTGCCTAAATTAATTTGTGCTCATTCCTAAATTCCATTAACTGCATCACAGATATGCCACTTTTTACAAGATGTTCATTTTTATCTTGGTAATCTTGCCGGTAGTTTTTCAGGCTATTTAACTGGGTTTCTTTTTGATGTTTTATATCCTGTTGCTTACCTAAAGCTTCTAGGTGTTTTTTTTCTTGATTCATTTTTAAATCAACAATCACCTGTAAACGCTGCGATCTTTTCACCACTCCTCCTTAGCTAGCCAAAAGTGCATTAAGCTCACTTAAACTACGACTAATATCAACTGCCTCATTCATACTTTGTTGTAAAAAATCGAGTATTTCTGGATTTTTAGCGATTGCTGCATCTATGCGTGCATCAGAACCGTGCTGGTAAGCGCCCACACTAATTAAATCTTTGTTTTGTTGATATAACGAGTACAATCGGCGCAACTTTCGCGCTTGGTTCATATGCTGCTCATCAACCACATCAGGCATCACTCGGCTAATAGAAGCCTCTATATCAATAGCTGGAAAGTGGCCTGCTTCAGCCAAACTGCGTGATAATACAATATGTCCATCTAAAACACCTCGCGCAGAATCCGCCACGGGGTCATTATTATCATCGCCTTCCGTTAAAACGGTATAAAAAGCGGTAATAGAGCCGCCGCCTTCATCAGCATTTCCTGCACGCTCAACGAGGCTAGGTAATTTTGCAAAGACTGAAGGAGGATAACCTTTAGTTGCTGGCGGCTCATCAATAGCCAGAGCAATTTCTCGGTGTGCTTGCGCAAAACGGGTCAAAGAATCCATCAGTAATAAAACATCTAGACCTTGTGCTCTAAAAAATTCTGCAATACTGGTCGCTAACATCGCTCCATGAACCCGCATTAAGGGAGGATCATCTGCAGGTGTGGCAACGACAACGGCTCGCGCCATACCTTCCTCACCTAAGATTTTTAGGACAAACTCATTAACTTCTCGGCCTCGCTCACCAATAAGCCCCACAACGACAACATCTGCACTGGTAAATTTAGTCATCATACCTAAAAGGACACTTTTACCTACCCCGGTTCCAGCAAATAAACCCATACGCTGGCCACGACCAACACTGAGAATTGCATTAATCGCGCGTACTCCAACATCTAGAGTGTCACGGATTGGCTTACGTGCTAAAGGGTTAATTGTTTCACCCGACATAGATTGTTTCGCTTCTGTTTTTAATGGCCCTTTATTATCTAGAGGTTTACCTGAGCCATCTAAAACACGTCCTAACAGACCAAAACCCACTTTAGCTAAACTATTACTACCCAAGGGTATAACACGGCAACCAGGTTCTAGACCCTGTGGGTTGCCCGAAGGCATTAGAAAAATACACTCCCCCGCAAAACCAACAACCTCTGCCTCAATAAACTGTCCATTCTTACTCTGTACTTTACAGCGAGAGCCTATCGCAGCACGACATCCCACTGCCTCTAAAGTCAAGCCTACCATGCGTGATAACTGACCTTCAACGACTAATTCAGGGAGAATTTCTGCACGCTGTATATAGGGAGCTAAACGTTCTAGCCATTTTTGCGTGCGAATCGGTTCAGGAATCACAGGTACATTCACTCCGAATCTCCCTGCCGCTCATCGCCTAAGACAGTCGCAATAATCGTGTTTAATTTATTTTCTACTGTCGCATTAATATGCGATGTTTCTGTTGATACAATACAGCCGCCACGAGTAAGCAATGGATCTTCTTCAATTACCCACGCAGGTGCATCAGCATCTAAAGAAAGAGATGCACGCACTAGTTCAGCATCTTCAGGGTGTACAGCGAGCGTTATTTTCTGCCTAGCCACCGGCAAAGCTTTGACGGTCTCTTTAACTACTGCAATAATTTGCTTAGGATCTAATTTTAGCTCTCGACGCACAACTTGCTTAGCAATAATAATCGCTAGCTGTGTTAAAGACTGTTCTACTTGCTCATCTAATTGGGCAAAAGGTTCAGTTAAGGACTCTAACAAGGAAATGAAACGAGCCACTTGTTCTTGCAATAAATGTTTATTTTCTGCATAACCTTGCTCTAAACCTTCTGCTCTACCTTCTGCTTTACCAAGTTCTTTCCCTTCAGAAAAGCCAACCTTATAACCCTCTTCCTTACCTTTAGCAAAAGCTTCATCATAAGCTTGTGTTTGCATTATTTCGATCTGTTCAACAGTCAAAACTGGCGATACCGTATCATCTAAGCTAACGTCCTCTGAGCGACGTTCTAAAACATCCGGAACATCCCATAAACTTAAAGCATCCAGTTCATCTTGAGAGAAATTTCGACCTTTAGATGAGGTCATCACCACCGCCACTACCTAAGGCAATTTCGCCTGCATCCGCTAATTTTCTAGCAATACTAAGAATATCTTTCTGTGCTTGCTCGACTTCACTGAGTTTAGTAGGTGGTGCTGCTTCTAAATCATCACGTAACATTTCTGCAGCCCGCTTAGACATATTGCCAAAGATTTTTTCTTTTAAACCATCATCCACACCGCGTAAGGCTAATAATAATTGGTCGGTCGATACTTCGCGTAATAAAGCCTGAATTCCCCGATCATCCACTTCAATTAGGTCAGAGAAAACAAACATTTTATCCTGAATTTTTTGACTTAATTCAGCGTCATTTTCGCTAATTTCTTCCATCATGGCTTCACTAACTGCACCATCGATAAAGTTTAGGATATTAGCTGCTGTATCAATACCACCAATGGCTGACGCTTGAGCATTTTCACCACCTGTCAATTGTTTCTCCATCATCTCGTCCAATTCACGTAATGCTGCAGGCTGAACGCCCTCTAAAGTTGCAATACGCATTAATAAATCGGAACGCATGTTTTCCGGCAATAAACCTAACACTGCCCCCGCTTGATCAGCATCTAGCAAGGATAAAATAATCGCAACAATTTGTGGGTGCTCAAGTCGGACTAAATCTGCAATTGCACGGGCATCCATCCATTTTAACTGATCAATACCTTTGCTATCACGTCCTAATAAAATCCGATCAATAATGCTACCTGCTTTATCTGCCCCTAAGGCATTGGTTAACATATCTCGGATATACGCATCAGAATCAACGCCTAAGGCTGTTTTATCTTTAATGGTAACAATAAACTCTTCCAGTACACCATCAACCATTTCATTAGAAATATTAGACAAACCTGCCATCGTTGTACCAATGGCTTGCACTTCTTTTGGTCCCATGTTTTTTAAAACACTTGCTGCCCTCTCCTGCCCTAAAGTCAAAAGCAATAAGGACGTTTTTTCTGTTTGGCTTAATTCTGTGTTTTCAGACATCTTGATCAATCCACCCTTTTAATACTTGTGCGACCAACTTAGGGTCTTCGTCCACTAATTTTTTGACATATTCTAAACGTTTTTCATAACTTTGAGGGGCTTCTAATAATAATAAATCCTCTGTCTCAGAGGACAACATTTGTCCTTCATCATCTGCCGATACAGGAATAGGATTACCATCCTCATCATAGCGCATGGGTACAGCAACTGGAATGCCGTTTTCATCCAAAACAATGTCTTTCTCTTCCTCAGGCTCTTCTTCTTTAGCCACTAAGCCGCGCATAGTTGGGCGTAACACTCCAAAAACAATAAACAACACCACTAAAGCAGCTGCCAGTTGCTTCATTAAATCAATAAACCAAGCTTGTTCCCATAAAGGTTCTGCAGGTAAAGCCTCTAACTCATCAGGTATTCTAAAGGCTGCATTCGTCAACATAACTTCATCACCACGGCGCATATCATAGCCAATAGCACGCTTTACCAACTCAGTCAGACGGTTCAAATCTTCTGGAGCAAATGGCAAAGTGCTCACCGAACCATCGGCGGTTAATACACGCTTATCATCAACGACTACAGCGACAGATAAGCGGCGTACAATACCCGATGCTAGGCGTGAATGCGTAATCGTTTTATCTAATTCAAAATTACGCGTTGCAGCTTTACTAGAAGAGGTCGGAGTTTGTGTAGAACCACTACCTTCTCCTACAGCAATTTCTGGCGCAACACCTGCCGGTGGAGGCTGATTAGATAAAGCGCCAGGAACCCCCTGTATAGCAGATAAAGTACTTATATCTTCAGTGGTTTGCTCACTTCTTAAAGCAGGCAAATCAGGGTTAAACATCTCTTGAGTTTGCTCGGTGACGGTAAAATCAACTTCAGCAGAAATTTGCACGCGCATACCTTCAGGACCGACAATAGGCATCAAAATATTTTCTATGCGCGTCATTAAATGATCTTCGACTGCTTTTTTATATTCAAATTGCTTATTGGTTAAGGCTAAATTGGAGCCGGTATCTTTAGAACTGAGTAGCCGCCCTTTCTGGTCTACTACCGTGACTTGAGCTGCCTCCATTAACGGCACACTTGAGGCAACTAAATGCACTATGGCATTAATCTGCCCTTTTTCTAAAGCACGACCTCTATATAGATTGAGGATAACTGAAGCACTGGGTTTTTTCTGTTTACGCACAAAAACTGACTGCTTAGGCAAGGCTAATAACACCCGCGCTGATTTTACATTCTGTATGGTCATGACGGTACGCGCAATTTCACCCTCTAAAGCACGCTGAAAACGCATAGTTTCAACACTTTTACTGGTGGTAAAACTCGCTTCCTTATCCAGCAATTCATAACCTAAACTATCGCTACGCGGCAACCCTTCTGCAGCTAATTTTAATTTTATATCTCTCACTTTACCCGCAGCGACCATCACAGCCCCTGAGCGCTCATCAACTTTATACGGAACATCTAATTTATCTAAGGTCTCTAAAATTTCTGCAGCATCTTGCTCACCTAAACTGGAAAACAATAAATCATAAGTCGGTGCTTGTGACCATAAAACCACAGCCACACCAATTGCAACACTGAAAGCCAAACCTAACATCAAGCCTACTTGCTTGATGACTGTCATTTGCACAAGTCCTTCCATTGCTGGGTGGATCGCTTTAGTCTCCGACTCCTCAGCGACCATCTGATTACCTGTGTTACTTGCAGTACTTGCTAAACTATTGCTCGACTCTTGCTCACTCATGTTATTTTATTTGCACCATTACATTGGCATATTCATGACTTCTTTATAAGCATCGGTGAGCTTATTACGCACTTGCACCATCGCTTGAAAAGAAACGCTGGCTTTTTGTAAAGAAACCATGACTTCCGCTAAACTGGCATCAGATTCGCCCGTCTCAAACCCCGAACTCATTTTCGTTGCTGTTTGCTGGGTTGCATTAACACCATCTATAGATTGTTTTAATAACGCCGCAAAATCATTATTTGTATCGACAGGCGCTGGCTTATTCCCAGCGTCTATAGACATCGAGCGCATTTGCGCTAAAACTTGGTTTACATTCATATCACTCATTGTATGATCCTGCTCAATTTACCTTTAATAATAAATAATATGCATTTTTTACGCCAAGAAAAATTTTGCTGCATTCTAGCATGGAATCACGATTCCATCGTCTTTCATTCGTGCAATCTTATAACGTAAAGTTCTAGGGCTAACACCCAATTTTTCTGCGGTTAACTTACGGCTCCCTTGTAATGATTGTAAAGTACTCAAAATAATTTTATCTTCTGCTGAACGTAAGCCAGTTCCTAGATTCATCTCAGCTACATCAGGTAAATCAACCTGTTTAACCTCATTAACGTGCTCTTCAACACGCTCTGGCACGACTGATTCCAGCTTGACTTGCATAGCCTCTTCAAAAATCAAATCGCCTTCATTGATCATATCACCCGTCTGCATAATGAGCGCACGCTGTACGATATTTTCCAACTCACGAACATTCCCCGGCCAATGATAAGCTTGCATTTTTTGTATCGCTTGCGGACTAAATACCGGCATTTTCTTACCGGTAGATAAATGACGCTGCATTAAATCATTTGCTAGAGGCAAAATATCATCAACCCTATCGGCTAAATCAGGAATAATCAAAGGAAAAACACTCAGACGGTAATATAAATCTTCACGAAACATACCCTCTTCAACATACTGCTTTAATTTACGGTTAGTTGTCGCCAAAATTCTGACGTTTAATTTGATTTTTTTCTGGCTCCCTAGTCGCTCAACTTCTTTTTCTTGAATAACACGTAATAATTTAGCTTGTAATGCTAAATCCATCTCAGATATCTCATCCAATAATAAAGTCCCGCCTTGCGCTAATTCAAATTTACCTGGTAGTGCTTGAACTGCTCCAGTAAATGCGCCTTTTTCATATCCAAAAAGCATAGATTCCAACATGTTTTCTGGAATAGCTGCACAATTGATAGCGACAAAAGGCCCCTCTCTATGCCCCGAATTTTGATGTACAAACTGCGCCAAAACCTCTTTTCCCACACCACTAGCCCCTTGAATTAAGATTGTTACCTCCGTTTTAGCTACTTTATCTGCTAATTGATATAAGCGCTGCATTGCACCATCTGCAACAATATGATCGTTAGCTGCACTTGGGTTTTGCACCACTAATTGCGCTACTTTTTCTACTAGAGCACTTGCATCAAATGGCTTAACCAAATAATCTGAAGCGCCCGCTTGAATCGCTGCAACCGCTTTTGGCACTGAACCATAAGCTGTCATTAATAATACCGGCGTACTTGCATACTGATTTTGTATATTATTCAATAATTGCAAACCATCCATGACTGGCATCTGCACGTCACTGACCACGAGTTTAAAATCACCTTTAGATAGCTTAAGTAATGCCTCGGTACCATTACGTGCAGAAACAACGCGATAGCCTTCAATTTCTAAAGTATCGCATAAGGCTTCGCAAAGTGAGGCATCATCCTCAACCACTAAAACATCATATTGTTTCATGCGCTTGCTCCCATAGAAATAGCTGCTTGAAAAGCTTGTTCAATACACGGCAGAGATAATTTAAATTCCGTCCCCACACCCACTTTAGAACGACAAGAAACTTGACCGCCATGAGCCTTAACAACACTATCAACTACCGCCAAGCCCAAACCCGTGCCATTAACACGTGTGGTAAAAAATGGCTCAAAAATACGCTGCAAATGCTCTGATTCTATACCTCGACCATTATCTTGAATACTTATTTCTATGGACTGCTTATTTTGCTGCTTAATGAATAGTTTAAGTACCCCACCAATAGGCATAGCCTCCAGCGCATTGGTCAATAAATTCATCAACACTCCCTGTAGTGCATGTTCATTACCTCGCATTAAATCTACAGAGCAATTATTGGAAATTTTAAATTGCACTTGGCCGTCAGTTACATAATCATTCATTGCTGCTTGGACTTTATCCAATAAACTTTGCAATGAAAACCCCTCCATCGTTAAACGCCCTTCTTTTGCAAATACCAACATATCATTCACTTGACGCTCCAAATAATGTAGGCGCTCTAAAATTTTTTTAGAAAAACGCTGTTGTTTCTCTGCATCAAGTTTAGGATTAGACATTTGTGAGGCATATAAAATAGCCGTTGACAGTGGAGTTCTAACTTGATGCGCCATACTCGCAACCATTTCACCCATGGCAGATAAATGCTTTTGCTGATTAATCATTTCTTGTAAAGCATTCATTTCACTGATATCACTCAAAATAATCACTTGCTCATTGCTTTCCGGCAAACGGCTACGCGTCATATTGACACGCAAGCCATTTAGTAATTGGCGCTCTAAAGGGTTATCCAATACACTAATTAAGCTGCGCATAGCGACATCTGCCCATAATTGTCCAATTAAAGGCTCGGCTAAAAAATGCGTCGCTTGTAAATTACAGTCAACCACCCGGCTTTGAGTATCAAGAATAATAATTGCAGCCGGTAAAGCCGCCAATATTTGCTGTAAACGTAGCGCTAATTTCTCTTTTTCCACCAAGGTCTTCACACGTTCACTACGCGCAGCTGCCAATTCCTGGTGCAGCTTTTCAACTTGTAGCTCAAGACCTTGATAAGAGTTACTTAAGTTTTCCGATAGCTGATTAAAGATACGAAACGCATCAGTAAGTTTCTCAGTATTTTGTGGAGAGGTAAAAGTCGTCATAAAATCGCCCTGTTACTGTACTATGCAATAACCAAAGCAATTATAAGACCACTTTATAAATATTGATTTAAAACAAATAACTATAATATTAAAAGAGTAACGACCTAAAATAAAAAGAAAATAGAGAAATCAAACGCGTTTACGTCAAAAAATAGACATAAAAAATTAAATTCTACCCATACTGCATTAAAATTGATTTCCTTTAACCTAATATCTAAGCTTATGTAATAATAGCGGGCAGCAAATAACCCACGCAGAAAAACTATTACCTATAGGAACTATGAATAATGATTTATGATACTTCAGTGCTGACACTACAAGGATTGTAATGGCTGTAGTTATCGCATTTACAAGTGGTAAAGGAGGGGTTGGTAAAACAAATATTACGACTAATCTTGGCCTTTCTTTAGTCGCTAGACAAGAAAGGGTCTGTTTATTTGATGCGGACACTGGTCTTGCGAATGTTAATATTTTAATGGCCGTATCCCCCCGTTATACAATTGAACATGTGCTTAATGGTACAAAGACGATAGATGAAATTATCATTGAGTTACCTAACGGTATTTCTCTCGTGCCTGCGGCATCAGGTATTAAACAGTGCACCAACTTAAATGAAAAGCAATTATTGTGTTTAATCACAGCCTTACAGACTCTGGAAAAAAAATTTGATTATTTATTAATTGATACTGCTGCGGGCATTGATACCAATGTACTTGATTTTGTTGCTTCCGCACAATATAGAGTACTCGTTATCACACCCGAACCAACTTCATTAACTGACTCATTTGCTTTATTGAAAATGCTCGTGATTCGGGGCAAAAAACAATCTATGTTCGTTCTGGTTAATAAGGCAGAAAACTATAAAAAAAGCCAATTAATTTTTCGGCGCTTTCAACAAGCCGTTAAAACTTACTTAAAAATTGACGTTGCTTTCTTGGGATATTTAGCGGTTGATACGCAGCTTGATAAAGCAATTTCTCAACAAATTCCTGTTGTCCTATCTTACCCTAACTCAACAATTAGTTGTGGCTTTGCTTCTTTAGCTGACATTATAAAAAGGCAGTTTAGAAATAGTGAAAATTTACCTTATTTTAGTCAATATTGGGCTGCAAATACCAATCAACTACAACCATTAAAACCCAAGTCACCAGTAAAAATAAAAAATAAACCGATTACGGTAAAGGCAAAAAAGGTGGGGTTATCTGACATCTATACCTTGTTAAATGAGCAAGCATTACCAGAACAAGAGCTAAAAGAGTTGGTTGTAACACTAGAGCAGCAATTCTCAATTTAGGATTTCTCATATTTCTGGTATCGGAATTTCTAGCCCTCTCAGCATAAATTCCAGTAAT
>NZ_FQTQ01000088.1 GCF_900128525.1 methanotrophic endosymbiont of Bathymodiolus puteoserpentis (Logatchev) | reverse complement strand
GGTCGAACCAGTTTTGCCTTTTCAGATGTTCGACGTATTATTGCGGAAGCAGGATTAGATCTGGATTTTAGTAGGCTTTGCCCCAAACCTAGCAACTCCCCAGTTAATTCTCTCGTCGCCACGCTATTACGCATGGTGGCTTGATGAATTTTTGGGAAACTTCAGGACAACAAAAACTTATAATAAAGGCATTTCAACATACCCCATCAATATATTTTATATTCACTCTTTGCTATGACCTCTGAAGATTCTAGACAAAAAAGTCGTCGAAGACTTGAGCGCCGAGCTAACGAAAGGCGCAGAATAACTCACAAGTTTGGTAGTCCTGCTTGGATTAATGCTGTAAAACAAAACTATCTACTGTGGCCGAAACAAGACCGCCGAGTTAAAGATAACCGCTCTCAAGAACGCAGACGTAATTATCGGCGCATAAAACATTTAGCTCATACCGCTTCTATTGTGAAACGAGAGCAACTTCATAATTTACTGACTGAAGAAGAAAAGATAATGCTTAATGAACTTATGCAGTCTGAATAACCGACAATTTAATCCCGTACTGAATCACTGTTGTCTCTGCATAGAGAAAGTAAACGAACTCAAGCAAGCTATAAATCAAATTTTTTCAGCTTTTCTACTAACGTAGTGCGACGCATATTTAATAGTTTAGCCGCGTGAGCAACGACCCCATTACATTCGTCTAAAGCTTGTTTAATTAAGCTTATTTCAACTTCATTAAGATATTCTTTTAAATCCATCCCCTCCTCGGGTAGCTGGGCACTAAAAACTTTTTGCACCACGGCCTGCTCAAGTTTATCTTCCATCTCCTGAGCTAACTCCAGAAAATTCTCCGGTGCTTGTTCTACAACAATTTCATCTGAGACACTAAATTCTCTAAATTTTGCAGGTAAATCAGCTACATCAACTAAGCCATTAGGCTTAATAATTGCAACACGCTCTATTAAATTAGCTAATTCACGCACATTACCCGGCCAAGTGTGCTGCATTAAAATATTGACTGCATCTGGCGTTAAGGTAACAGTAGCGCGCTTATTTTTTTTCAACCGAGAAGATAATTCTTTAATTAATAAAGGGATATCTTCAACACGCTCTCTTAATGCGGGCATTTCTATAGGAAAAACATTTAAACGATAAAATAAATCCTCCCTAAAAAGATTCTCTACAATAGCTTGTTCAATATCTCTGTGTGTTGCCGATATAACTCGTACATCACAATGTATAGTTTTATTGCTCCCAACGCGCTCAAAAGACCTTTCTTGCAAAACCCTTAATAACTTAACCTGCATCGGCATGGGCATATCCCCTATCTCATCCAGAAATAAAGTCCCCCCCTCAGCCATTTCAAAGCGCCCCTGTCGAGTGGCTAAAGCGCCGGTAAAAGCGCCTTTTTCATGACCAAATAACTCACTTTCTAACAATTCTGCGGGAATAGCACCACAGTTAACGGGTACAAAAGCATGATTATGCCGTGAAGATGCCCTATGCAAAGCACGCGCAACCACTTCTTTACCCTTACCTGACTCGCCTAAGATGAGCACTGTTGCATCAGAGTCAGCGACTTGATCGATTAAGAAACGAACTTGCTTAATTGCCTCACTACTACCCGCTAAGCCTTTGTTATCAGGGCTTCTAGGCGCTGATTTTACATGGTTTTGTTGCTTATGCTGTAAAGCCTGCAAGCTGTCCATTAAAACAGTATAAGTGACTGGCCACTCTTGAATGGAAGTGACTAAATTTTGTATTGCTGAAGGCACTTGCAAAAAAGTACCTTTATCAATCAACAGAATCACCGGGATACCTGTAACTAACTCAACAACCGACTTAATAACAGTCGCTTGTTTATCAATGCCTGCCCCCACAAATACAGTTAGCACATCATCAACAGAATGCATTTTTTCACTAAAATTTTCAGCGCTGTATAATTCCCCCCTATATTCAAGGAACTGAATAACAGCCAAAAACTGCTGCCCTCTAGCGGGGTTGTCATCAATAAGAATAATACGTGGTAGTGCCATACTAAAAGTGCCTATTCACTGAAATAGCAGAGTCCTGCTAAATTAATACCTAAATTTTATGCTCAAAAAATACGATAAAATAAGAATTTATGGGCATTTTGTCGAGTCATTGAAACACACAAAAAAACATTGCAGATAAAGTGGCTATTACAGCGTCAACTTTTTGGACAAAGTAAATCACCCTTTTAGTTTCATGTCAAAAAAATGTCGAATTTTCATCATCTTCCAGAAAAAACTTAATGTAATTTAACTTTATGGCGCGCCCCTAATCTCATATTTCTAACAATGAAACTTGACAATTCTTGCTCATCATAGATGATGTAACCAACTTAACTAACCCAGTATCTATTCTTGAACGATATACCTACTAGTATCCTATTTGGCATACTCATCGCATTACTTGGCTTTTCAGCCTTCTTTTCAGGCTCTGAAACAGCGTTAATGACACTTAACCGCTATCGCCTGCAACACCTAGTCAAACAAGGGCATAGGAGTGCAAAGAAAGCACAAAGACTATTAAAACGCCCTGACCGCCTATTAGGTCTTATTTTACTCGGCAATAACTTTGTCAATATTTTGGCATCTTCACTAGCAACCATTCTTGGTATGCGCCTCATGGGTGACGAAGGTATTGCCATTGCAGCGGGCGCACTCACGCTCGTTGTCCTTATATTCTCCGAGGTTGCACCAAAAACACTAGCGGCCCTAAAGCCTGAAGTGCTAGCATTTCCAGCCGCTTGGATTTACAGCCCTCTATTAAAGATATTTTATCCTATCGTCTGGTTTGTTAATCTTATCGCTAATGGTTTATTACGCATCTTTGGTGTCAAAGCAAATGAACACAATACGGCGACACTCAATAAAGACGAACTTAAAAGTATCGTGGCAGAAACAGATTCAATTATGCCCGAGAAATATAAAAATATTCTACTCGGTATTATTGACCTAGAAAGTGCCACCGTCGAAGATATTATGACGCCACGCAATGAAATTACGGGTATCGACATAGAAAGCTCACTTGAAGATATTATTCAACAACTAAAAAGTAGCCAGCATACTCGCATCCCTGTTTACAAAGTCAGCATTGATCGCGTTATTGGTTTTTTACATTTAAGAACTATTTTGATTCAACTATTTGATAATGATAATTTTAGTAAACAAGATATAACAGACAACCTTATTCCCCCATTTTTTATCCCTGAAACAACCCCTTTACATAAACAAATACAAAACTTCAAATTTGATCAAGCGCGTATTGGTCTTGTGGTTGATGAATATGGTGATGTTCAAGGGCTAGTCAGCATGGATGATTTATTACAAGGTATTGTTGGCGAAATCACGACCGAAGAAGCCGATGTAAAAAAATACGAAGACGGTAGTTATATTGTTGATGGCAGTGTCACCGTGAGAGAACTTAATCGTATTACTCACTGGAACCTACCTACCAAAGGACCAAAAACAATTAATGGGCTCATTATCGAGTTTATGGAAACCATCCCACAACCTAACACCAGCCTTATTCTTCATGGGCACCCATTAGAGATCATAAGTAGTGATAAACGTGCTATTACTCGAATCAAATTTTTACCCCCTAAAGCAGAAAAATAGACAACCACACTAACTAATTAGAGCATTAATTTAAGACTCAGTTAATTTAAGACTCAATAAACAAAGATTTATGTTTTTTAGCAACACGCTGAAAATACGTCTATACTAAAAGAAACTAGCAAAAATACCCTTACGAAAATGGCAAAATTCACTGTTTTTTTTAAAGATAAACCTGTACACTCCTCGATTTTTGAGTCAGGTAATATTCATATAGGTCGTGACGAGACTAATGATTTAGCAGTTGATAGCTTAGCAGTTGCGCCAGCTCATGCAGTTGTAGTATTACGTAACACCCCTCCCCTTATTAAACAGTTAAACAGTGACTTTCCGTTAATTATTAATGGCACACAACATATAGAAACAACACTGCAAGACGGCGACACAATTACCATTGGTAAACACCGTATTGTCTATAGCAGCAGTGAAAAATTCGCGGCTAGTACCTCAACTACACGCTCTGAAGATCCTGAAAACGAAAAGCTTAATCAAGAATTAAACAATAACGTCAAGCTACCTGAAGCGAACCTGCAAGTTATGGGCGGTAAACATATAGGACGTTTAATTCCACTAAAAAAAACCATGACTCGCTTAGGCCGTGAAGGTTCTGGCATTATTATTATTATTACGCGTAGAAAGGATGGCTATTTTATCTCTATGCTAGAAGTGAATAAGGAAATTAAAATTAACGGAGCGGAACTTGCAGATCAGACATTATTATTAAATAACAATGATATACTGATTATAGATAAAATTCCTATGCAATTTTTTATGGATCAACAGCATGACTGAAAACAACGAGCAACGTCATTTTCATCGTATTTTTTACCAAGCCCAAGTCACATTAAACGACGAATCAACTCAATGGCCTTGCGAACTTATCGATATTTCTCTACACGGCTGTTTACTACGCTTCGATAAGGATTGGGTACAAAATAATTTAGAAACACTATACACTCTAACACTAGAACTCTCTGAAGCCACAATGATTACTATGAGCGTATCAGTCAGCCATGTAATAGGCAATGAAGTCGGATTTAAATGCGAACATATAGACTTAGACAGTATATCCGTACTACGCCGCCTTGTGGAACTAAACCTAGGCGATAGTCATTTACTAGAAAGAGACCTGCTTGCATTATCTCAGGCCAATTAAACACGCAGTACTATTGACTTAAGCTCCTCCAAAGAATACAGGGATATACAAAAGCAACAAGTCAAAAATACTTTCCTGGCAGACCTGATCCACTCGATTTTATTCAGCAAAAAATCTAAATTAACCGCCGTACCTTATCCTCATTTAGTCTCTTTTAGCCCCCCCTTATGGCAAAAAAAAATACCGCTTTTGTCTGCACCGAATGTGGTGCAGATACGCCTCGCTGGGCAGGCCAATGTAGTGCTTGCCAAGAATGGAACACCATTAAAGAAGTCCGTTTAGGCAATTCTCCCGTTCAAGCACAACGTTTAGGTTACAGCGGCACAAAAAGTGATGTCCAATTACTGTCAGAAGTAAGCTTAGAACAAACTGAACGCCTTTCCACAGGTATCTCTGAATTTGACCGCGTGCTCGGCGGTGGCATTGTGCGTGGCAGCGTTGTCCTGATAGGCGGCACACCTGGGGCTGGGAAAAGTACACTTTTATTACAAGTTATTGCTAATATTGCCCATAAAGGCATTAGCGTTTTGTATGTCTCAGGCGAAGAATCTTTACAACAAATTGCCGAACGCGCTATTCGCCTGAATCTGCCACTCGATAAAATTCAAATGCTAACGGAAACTTCCGTACAAAGTATTTGCGATACCTTAGATGTAATAAAACCTAACATACTAGTTATTGACTCCATACAAGTCATGCATACTCAGACCTCTGATTCGACTCCTGGCTCAGTCTCCCAAGTCAAAGAATCAGCTAGCTATCTCACACAGTATGCAAAAAAACAAAACGTTGCTATTTTCATGGTCGGCCATGTCACTAAAGATCAATCTTTGGCCGGGCCAATGACTTTAAGTCATATCGTTGATACCCAACTGATTCTTGCTTCAACAGACGATGCGCGCTTTCGCGTTCTTAGAGCAGATAAAAATCGTTTTGGTAGTGTCGGCGAACTAGGGTTCTTTGCCATGGAAAGCGGCGGTCTTAAAGAAGTCAAAAATCCCTCGGCAATGTTTCTCAACCGCACCGAAAAACCATCACCTGGCAGCGTAGTTACCGTACTATGGGAGGGCACACGACCTTTATTGGTAGAAATTCAGGCCTTAGTCACCGAATGTCAATATGGAAATCCGCGCCGCCTTGCCGTTGGCTTTGACCAAAACCGCCTAGCCATGCTATTAGCTATATTAACGCGCCACGGCGGTATTTTTACTGCTAGTGATGAAATCTATGCTAATGTCGTAGGCGGCATTAAAGTTACCGAGACTAGCTCCGACTTGGCAATTATTATTAGTATAGTCTCTAGCTTAAAAGACACCATTGTTCCTCATGACTGTTTTTTCTTTGGTGAGCTTGGCTTAAATGGTGAAATTAGACCTGTCGCTAATGGCTATGCACGCTTAAACGATGCCGTAAAGCATGGTTTTAAAAAAGCTATCATCCCTAAATCCAACGCGCCTAAAAAGTCCATGCCTGGCATAAAGATTTACCCGGTCAGTAGTTTAGTCGAAGCACTCGAAGCGCTGGAAGAAATACGTTAAAAATTTCTACTCAGTTAAGTGTAACGGTTATAATGAGCAAGGTAGCCATAACAATAATAATGCAAGGCAAATAACATCTTGCACACGACTTAAAGGGTAAACAATGCTTGAAATTGAATATGAATTCCGCGAAAAAGATTTAATTCATTACAATGAATTACAAATCGAATCCTCAGAAGACCTACAAAAGAAACTCAAAAGAAACCGCTTATTTTTTCCTGGTGTCTTATCTATTTTTGGGCTTTTTCTTTGGTCATATTATAGCGACTACCGTACTGCGCTTTATATTATCACTATCTCTATTTGCTGGGCTATTGTCATTCCACAAATTATCATTCTCAGCTTCCGCAAGCAAATATTAGACAACTACACTGACCGTGAAAAACAGGCCATGTTTGGCAAATACACTTTACGTATCGACCCAAAAGCCTTAGCGGAAAACTCACCTAGTGGCAAAAATAAAATGCCATGGAAGACTATTTTGCGCATCGAACATATTCGTGATTATATACATATTGTCCTAGACAATGGTGCAGCCTTAGTTATACCTATTGAAACTGTCTCAGCAGGTGATATCAAAGAATTTTCTAAACAGGTCAAAAAGATGATTGAGTTATACGGCTAATAACTCTTTTAACCCACTTTAAATTACCTATTCGGCAAAGCATAAACTCAGTTTGCCGAATAGCAACAAACCTTTTACAAAACACCCTCGCGTTTTTGTATATACCAACGACAAGCATCAACGCAATCCGGTTTACTCGCAAAAGGCCCACTAATTCTCTCAACCGTAAAAAACCACCAGCCTTGTTCATTAATATAATAACGATCTTGCGGTTTAAACACGGGGTTATGTTGTTTCTTTTTATCTACCATATTAAGTATGCTGAATTTTAAAAATATCGCCTTACGTCGTGGCACGCGCGTATTATTTGCCAACACTACATTTACCCTACACAAAGGGCAGAAAATCGGTATTACCGGTGCAAATGGCGTAGGTAAATCCAGTTTCTTTGCCTTAATACGTAACGAACTTCACCCTGACGAAGGTGATTTTAGCATGCCTCCCAATTTGGAGGTGGCCCATGTCGCCCAAGAAACGCCAGCAACCGAACAATCCGCTATCGAATATATTATTGATGGTGATCAAGAATTACGCCGTTTACAATACGAAATTACTAAAGCAGAACAAGCTAATGATGGCATTAAGCAAGCCGAATTATTTACCAAAATGGAAATCATTGGCGGCTATACGGCAACCACAAGAGCTGCACGCTTAATGGATGGTTTAAGCTTCAAACAAGCACAAGAACAACTCCCTGTTAATTCATTTTCTGGGGGGTGGCGTATGCGCTTAAACCTTGCTCAAGCGCTAATGTGCCGTTCAGACGTGTTATTACTCGACGAGCCCACTAACCATTTAGACCTAGATGCTGTTATTTGGCTACAAGATTGGCTATGCAAATACCCAGGTACTTTATTACTCATTTCTCATGACCGTGAATTTCTCGATACCATCACTGATCATATTGTACATATAGAAAACCAAGTCGGTGAAATCTACACCGGCAACTACTCTGCTTTTGAAAAAAGACGTGCCGAAAAATTAGCCCAACAACAAAGCTCTTTTGAAAAGCAGCAACGTGAAATAACCCATATACAAAGTTTTATTACCCGCTTTCGCGCCCAAGCCACTAAAGCAAAACAAGCCCAAAGCCGCATCAAAGCCTTAGAACGCATGGAGCTAATCTCCCAAGCTCACGTAGATTCCCCTTTTCATTTTAGCTTTGGCAACCCCGGAAAACTACCCAATCCTATGCTGAAATTAGAAAATGCTAGTATAGGCTATGCAGATAAAATCATCCTAGACAAGGTTAACCTCTTTGTCTCACCCGGTGACCGTATCGGTTTATTAGGACCCAATGGTGCTGGAAAATCAACCTTAATTAAAGTACTCGCTAATGAATTAGATATTAGTGCAGGAGAGGTTCAATTCGCCGAAACAATGAAATTAGGTTATTTTGCTCAGCATCAATTAGAGCAGCTGCACTTAGATGAAAGCCCTATCTGGCATTTACAAAAAATTAACCCCAAGGCTACTGAAAAAGATTTAAGAAACTTTTTAGGTGGCTTTAATTTTAAAGAAGATAAAACTTTTGACCCCATAGCCCCCTTTTCTGGCGGCGAAAAAGCGCGCTTAGTACTCGCTTTATTGGTTTATCAAAACCCTAATTTATTACTACTTGATGAGCCAACTAACCACCTCGATTTAGAAATGCGCCACGCTTTAAGTCTTGCCCTACAAGATTATCAAGGCGCAATCATTATCGTATCTCATGATAGACATATGCTACGTTCAGTTACTGACCAACTGTACTTAGTAGCCAACGGCTCCGTCTCTCAATTTGATGGTGATTTAGATGATTATCGCATCTGGCTAAATGATCAAAAATTACTGCACAACGCTAATACCGATAACGCGCCAACCACTAGCGTTAATAGGAAAGAACAACGCAAAGTCGATGCCGAACGCCGCAAACAATTAAAACCGCTCTACGATGCATTAAAAAAAGCGGATAAAGCCTTAGAAAAATACCATAGCCAACAAAAACAACTGGAAGAACAATTAGCTGACTCATCTTTATATGATGATGCAAATAAAACCCGTTTAAAGCAAGTACTCCAGGACAAAGCACAAGTCGATAAAGCGCTAGAAGAAGCCGAAATGGAATGGCTGGAGATTAGCGAACAGCTTGAAGAAGTGGAAAATTAAATAGCTCATTCTACAGCGACACGTTCCTGTCAGGCTGAGTCCATTATTCCTCCTTGTATTTAACTAGGGTTGTCGTTACTATTTCTGATCATTCCATACTAGACACACTAGGATTAGGCTTCAATCCAACAATAAACAAGTAGTATTAAAGGCGAACTAAAGCTGCGCCCTACCGAACCCACATTATCTATGCTTACACACCTTATCCGCTTCTCCATTCGTTATTACGGCATTATCATTGCTTTGGCTTTATTGATTTTATGCTACGGGAGCTATCGCTTCACTACTGCCGGCTTAGATGTCTTCCCAGAGTTTTCACCCAAACAAATTACCATTCAAACAGAATCACCAGGGTTTTCAGCTGAACACGTCGAGACCCTAGTTTCTCAAAAGATCGAATCCTCTCTCAGCGGTTTACTCGGCTTAAACACGCTGCGCTCTGAATCGATACAAGGGCTATCCATAGTCACTGCGGTTTTTGACGAACAGAGTGATATTTATCGTAACCGCCAATTAATCACCGAGCGCCTATCTAGTTTAAGCTCGCAACTTCCAGAAGGTGTGCATACACCTATGCCTATACCTCTAACATCCTCTTCAGCAACCGTGCTGACTATCGGCCTCAACTCTGAACATAAAAACCTGATGCAATTACGCGATCTAGTCGATACTTTACTCGTGCCACGCTTGTTAGCCGTCCGGGGGGTTGCCGATATCAATATTTTTGGCGGGGAGATTAGGCAAGTTCAAATCCAACTCGACCCCATAAAATTACAGAAATTCAATCTATCTATTAATGAAGTCATCAAAGCCGCCACACAAATAGGAAAAATACAAGGAGCTGGATTTATAGAAAGTACCAATCAACGCTTTACGCTCCAAGTCACTGGACTAGCCACAACCCCTGAACAACTACGCCAAAGCATCCTTAAATATAGCGCCAGCAACAGCTTAGTTTTAGGTGATATAGCCGATATTCAATATGCGCCAGAACCTGCGATTGGTGCAGCACAAATTATGGGTAAACCAGGCATCGTGATGATGGTCATTGGCCAATTTGACGCTAATACATTAACCGTTTCCAATGCCGTTGAACAAGCACTCACAGAATTTGAACCTTTGTTTGCCGACCAGCAGATTAATCTCTATAGCCACCTATTCCGACCTGCCGATTATATACAAAGCTCAGTGAGTAATCTGTCCAGTCACCTACTTTTGGGTGGACTGTTTGTCATACTGATTTTATATTTCTTTTTATATAATTTGCGCACGGCTTTTATTGCTGCTATTGCCATTCCCGTTTCTTTAATCAGTGCGGCAACGGTATTACTAGAATTTGGTGTTAACCTCAATATTATGGTGCTGGGCGGCTTAGCCATTGCTTTAGGAGAAGTGGTTGATGATGCCATTATTGATACCGAAAATATCTTCCGCCGTTTACGTGAAAACTGCTCTTTAGCTAATCCACTGGCAACCCAGAAAGTGGTTTACAATGCCTCCATCGAAGTACGTGGCTCGGTCGTTTATGCCAGTTTTATCGTAGCCCTAGTTTTTGTACCACTATTAACCTTAGGAATGTGCATGAAATAACTTAGGCAACTTATAAAGTTGTTGCGTCAGGAATGGCAGTATAATTCCATTGCCTCAGGTGCTCATCAAATACAATTCGCATTGACTCTTTAAAACCCTCTGCAACTTT
>NZ_FQTQ01000087.1 GCF_900128525.1 methanotrophic endosymbiont of Bathymodiolus puteoserpentis (Logatchev) | reverse complement strand
TAGCTGTTTACTTTACACCTATGTCTTGTCTCAATTCAACCAGTGTATTGCTATCCGTTACTTTCAGAGGTTATGCACTTATTATACGAATTCAGGTCACTTAATAGCTTTGATTTGTTGGCTAAAGAAAATAGCACTAAGGCAAATTCGCCACTTTGCGCAAGGATTAGGCCAACGGCTAAGCTTTTCTTGGTACTCAACTTGAATAAGTAAGTAAGCGGAAAAAGTACGGCAGTTTTGATTGCTATCAGTAAGCCGACGATGGCAAGGCAATACCCTGGGTTTTCTAGCAGTAGGCTAAGATTGAAAGACATGCCCATAGACATAAAAAACATTCCGAGTAACAGTCCACGAAAGGGCTGAATTTCTGCCATTACTTGATGCTTATAGGATGAGTCTGAGATCAGTAATCCCGCTAAAAAAGCCCCCATTGCCATAGAAAGTCCTATATGTTCAAGAATGACCGCTGCTCCGAGTACGATAAGTAAGGCGGAAGCAGTGAAAACTTCTGGATTTTTGGCCATCGCCACGCGGTGTAAAATGGGGTGGAGAAAATAGCGGCCAATTAATATCACCAAGCTTAATACAGTGAGCGACTCAATTAAGGCAAGTCCAATATTGATACCGATGCCTTGGTCGTGAGAGGTGAGTAAAGGCAATAGTGCTAATAGCGGAACGACCGCAAGATCTTGCATTAATAATATGGCAAAAGAGGTGCGGCCATAAGTGGAAGAAAGGGACTTTTGTTCTGTCAGTAGCTGTAATACAAAGGCGGTGGATGAGAGCGCCAGTGCTGGTCCGACCAAAATAGCGGCGCGTAGAGGAATATCAAAAAAGAGATAGCTGATGCCACATAAGGCGGAACCTGTAATAAGCAGTTGTAGCGAGCCTAGGCCGAATACCGAGCGCCTCATTAACCAGAGGCGTGAAGGCTTAAGCTCTATACCTATAACAAAGAGCAGTAACACCACGCCAATATCTGCAAGGTAGCCTATTTGATTAATATTACTAATTAAGCAAAATCCAGAAGGACCTACGGTTAAGCCAGCAACAAGAAAGCCAGGTACTGCGCCTAACCTAATTGCTTGGAAAAGAGGTACGGCAATCACCGCGGCACTCAGTAAAATGATGATGTCAATCAAGTAGGATGGATTCATAAGCTAGGAACTAAGAAAATACATGGGGCACTGTAGATGTCAATTTAGCACAGACCTAGCAGGGAGCACAGGGCTTTTGCTGTGAAAAATCCTAGCATCTGACTTTACCTAGGGTTAACGGTGTCCGCAACAATACATAAGATGGTAGACATACATCAAATCTATGGGTGATAATAAGTTTCCTAAGGTG
>NZ_FQTQ01000086.1 GCF_900128525.1 methanotrophic endosymbiont of Bathymodiolus puteoserpentis (Logatchev) | reverse complement strand
AAATACACATTATCTTTTTCATAATTTATTCCTTATTTTATTTACTTCAACTTCTTAGGTGGCCGATTAGATATAGCATACCAATACTTACCCTAGTTTACCTACGGTGACTCAATGACCATTTTGCCATCAAACTGGGTTACTCTAAACTTTTTCAGTACCGACATGCCAATTAAAACCTGATCCAACTTATCCAAAATCACAGCTCGCGTATTATATAAATTGATCGAACCTATCGTTAAAGTCGGTATCGTGGTTTGGTATGCGCTTACATTTCCTGCCGCCGTATGACTAATAACCGCTGGACCAAATTTTAATCCTGCGCGTTTCGCCAATTCACTCGGTAGCGCAACACGAGTTGCACCGGTATCAATCATAAATTTCATAACTTGATTGTTAATCATTCCCGCTCCCGAATAATGCCCTTGCTTATCTGCTGAAATAATAATGCCTTTCTCAGTGCTAGTTATTGGATTTTTAAATAGCATTTGTTGAACAACATCATTCGGATGCTCAATAGCATAAGTGGACGATTGTCTACGCAATAAACTATCCGCAACAAAATACATAAGCACAAAAGCGAATACGACAAATACCAGTGGTCTCATCTTATTACATTCTGTTAATAGTCTTGCCATCAGTCAGTGAAATCCAACCAATAGTAATTCTATAAACCAGCCAAAATATAGTGATAAATAAGGTAAAAATACCGATGCCCATGCCAAAAGTAAACGCAGTAAAAGCTAAGCCTGCTAGCGTCACCCATGCCGTTTTTATTTGCCAATTAAAATGTGACTCTAACCATGACCCTTGCACATCATTACGTTTATAAAGATTAAGCGCTACGCCTATTAATAAAGGTAAGGCCGCAAATATAAAGCTCAGCGCCTGGAATAAGTACACCGTTGCAGTGATTCTTTTTAATGCAGCTAACTCTTCATCTGATAAATTCTTCATATTGCTCTCCTATAATTGGATAGTCGTTTATAAAGAATACACCAAAACATACCCTACTACGCAGGAAATTAATGCGGCCATTAATTAAACACCCATGTTCTTAGAAAAGATACTTGAGGGCACTTCACATTCAAAATGTTTAAGTAGAACACAACCGGTTCAGCTATTGCTGTTCCGAGTAAGATAAAAATCTTCTAACCCTATCGCCTCGTATCACCGGCAAAATAAAGTTGTAGAAAAAAGTGGCACAACTTATGTTGCCCGAGTACATACATTTATGGCTCTATGCTACAACCATCATTTCACCGGCAATCAGCTCAGCTTGTTTTAAAACAGTTTCAGTAGCTAATAATTGCATATCGGGCGGATAACCATATTGTCTGAGCGTGCGTTTAATAATCACTTTCAACTTAGCACGCACGCTTTCTTTTATTGTCCAGTCGATAGACGCATTTTGCCTCACTCGCTCGGTAAGAACAACCGCCAATTCTCTTAATTTATCGTGCTGCATCAGCTCTTTTGCACTTTTATTATCAGCAACTGCGGTATAAAAAGCGTATTCAAATTCGCTTAAACCCAGCTCACTGGCTTCATTGTCCATACTTATAATGTCTTGACTCAATTTAATCAGTTCATCCATGACTTCAGCGGCGGTTAGCACCTTGTTATGATATTTTTTAATTGAATTTTCCAGCATTTCCATCAGTGATTTACTTTTAACCAGATTTTTTCTGGAACGCGATTTTAATTCATCGTTCAGTAACTTTTTCAACACTTCCAAGGCAAC
>NZ_FQTQ01000085.1 GCF_900128525.1 methanotrophic endosymbiont of Bathymodiolus puteoserpentis (Logatchev) | reverse complement strand
AAAGTTGCAGAGGGTTTTAAAGAGTCAATGCGAATTGTATTTGATGAGCACCTGAGGCAATGGAATTATACTGCCATTCCTGACGCAACAACTTTATAAGTTGCCTAAGTTATTTCATGCACATTCCTTAGTCTTGCGGATCCCACCGGTCTAATGCCTAAGGAAATGCAGCAGGTTTATGAATTTACTGAGTTATTGAGCGCTACTATTGCTTTTGAATATCAAGAAATATCAGCTGTTCAGAGGCAATGTGTTATTTTTCAGGATGAAGATAGGCCGGCATTTTTTGTGACTCGAGATAAGTTAGCATCTAGTGATACTGTACTATATATTAACTTCACTAAGCTAAATAAACTTTTTCAGGAAAAAGAAAAACTGAAGAATGATGTGGATGGGCGTTATAGTAGCTTGAAGTTATCGCTTAGGGCGGATAAGTTGCCTGCTGAGTTACTTGATTATTTGGAGGTGCGCTGGCAGGGCATTTCTTTAGTAGGAGAGGCGATTTTTGCTGACCGTTTGAGTCGGTATTTTTCTATAGGTTTAAACTCTGCTTATGAATTGCAGAGTTCAAATGCTAAAGGTGAGCAAGATTTTGGTTTAGCTAAAGAATATCTTGCTGAAACTGCTTCGGAGTGTGCTTTAATCTGTAGCTTTGATGACTCAGGTCTATTATCGATTGGTAGCTTTATTAGTTTTAGGAAAGCTAATCAGCCCCGACATAACCGATCTATTGGTATTGTTAATAAAGTTTCGATGCACAAAAATACGGGTAAGGCGCAGTTTGAAGTTTTTTTGTTAACGCAGCATGCCTTTATTGCTCAGTATATTGATATAAAAGGGGCCGATGAAGAGGGGATGCAAAATGCTTTGATTTATGGTGTTAAAACTCCAGGTGAAGAGGAGAAAAGTTTTCTTATCGTTGAGTCATTTATGTTAAAAGAGCTAGATGTTATTAGGCTGTATTTAAATGAAAAAAACTTTCCTATTGTTTTGAGAAACCGAAAAAACATAGGATTAGGCTATTGGCAGTTTGAATGTCGGCAGTTAGAAGAACAAGAGGTTGCAAGCAAGGGCAACAAAGGTTACGATTTCATATAGTTGTTTAAAGGCGACTATCAATAATAAAAATTAAATAGAACAATGAGGGGTTACTATGAGTGAAGATAAATCAACTGAATCAGGCGAAGTTATAGAAAATATTAAAGAGTCTGTTGAAGAAGTAGTGGAAGATGTAAAAGAGTCTGTTGAAGAGGTAGTAGAGGATATAAAAGAAACTATTGAAGAGGTTGCTGATACAGTTGAAAGTGCGATAGACGATGCAAAGCCACCATTAATGAAGCTTAAAGATGAAAACCCTAAGTTATTTTACGGTGCGATCGCGGGCATTGTCGTTATTTTAGGGGCGGTTTTTATGTCGGGAGGAGATAATGCTAAGCAACATGTCTCAAAGGTGACTTATACTGTTGGTCAGTCTTATACTTTGCATGCGGCTAATGCGCTTACAGACACAACATTAAAGATTTTAAAGGTGCCGGGGCAGATGGCGTCATTTGATAATGAGAGTGATGTTGTTTGTAATGCACCATCAGGTACGCCGGTTATTGCTAGAAGCTTTCAAGATGCTTTTGGTACTAAGCAGTTGTTTGTGCAAGTTGAAGTGCAGCAAGAAGCGGGTGATTGTCGTCAGGGTGTAAAGGGCTGGACATTAAAAACAAATTTAAAATAAATTTGTTTTAGGGTGTTGACATAAGACCAGAATACCTTATAATTATCGATTCTTACAGAGCGGGAATAGCTCAGCGGTAGAGCACAACCTTGCCAAGGTTGGGGTCGCGAGTTCGATCCTCGTTTCCCGCTCCAAGAATTTTTAAAGCCGCAAAATATCGCGGCTTTTTTATTCTTCTCTATAAGAATAAAAGGCTACTTAGCAAAACGGTTATGCAGTGGATTGCAAATCCATCTACGGCGGTTCGACTCCGCCAGTAGCCTCCATAATAAATATTTTGCATGCGGGAATAGCTCAGCGGTAGAGCACAACCTTGCCAAGGTTGGGGTCGCGAGTTCGATCCTCGTTTCCCGCTCCAAAATATCCTATCAAGATTGGGCGTAGGGTTAACTCAGTTTACTCTGGTTGACTTTTTTATGTCTGAAGCCTCAGTGTTAATTTTTTCGTATAGCGGTTTATTACTAATCGTCTTCTCGTTTCATAAGCTTTCTAAGCTTGTCTGGTATCTTCTTTGTATTCCTAGCTGTGATTTAATTCTAAAAATATCGCGGATATTTTTTGTGTAGTCGCTTCAGCTTTAGCTGTATTCTGGAAATATATATCGTATTCCCTCTATTTGGCAAATTGTAGTGTGCCTTTGGTGTGAAGTCTTTATCGTTCGTAGAGTTTTAAAATAGAATGCAAAATATCCCTGCTCCTATTCTGCGTAACAAATTGAAACGTAAAGGTTAAATATTATGCCAAAATTATGAGAAGTAGTACCATAATATCTATTTATTCGTATATTTCAATTGTTTGAAAATTTATATTCGATATCTAGGTTAAATTTTCGGGGTAGCAGGGGGGGGGCTGTGTTATTGCCTATTAAACTGAAACTAAAGTGCGTGAATATAGATTGCTTTCTACCCCACCATCTCGACCATAGGTGTTAATTGTTTGTGGTTTGCCTTTAAGTATGTTTAAGATGCGCTGAGTATGTTGGTTTAATATGTGAATGCTTGCGCCATTTTGTTCATTAAGGGTGCGGCATGTCTTGGATAGTTCGGTAAGTTTTTGCCAGTTACTTAATGACTCTGTTGTATCTATATTGGCTTGCTGAGCAATAGCAAAATATTGAATCATGCCATCTTGTTTATTTAGTTTTTCTGAAGCAAGTAACTGCTCGACTTGATTGGTAAATGTGTTTAACTGGGCAACTAATGCATTCTTTTTTTGCACAATTAAATTAAGTGTTTGAGTTTGGCTTTTTGCTTTTAGGAGTATGGACTCTTCATTTAGCAATTGGTGGAGCTGCTGGGTGTTCTCTAGGGCGGTAGCGATTAGCTTTGTAGCAAGGGGGTGTGTTTTATGAATCATGATAGTTAACCTGTATTGGAGAGTTCTCTTTCAGATGTGATGATATTATTTGCTAATTTTTCATTATCAATTGTATAGCTACCATTTTCTATGGCGCTTTTAAGTTCAGCAACGCGTTCTGCATTGACTGTGGGCGTTGATTTTAATGAGCTAAAAGCAGCTTCAATTGATAAATTAATTGAGTCGGTTGCTTTGGTTTTTTCTGTTTCTGCTGTTGGTTTTGAGGTTATTTTATTATTTAGTTTTTGACTTGTTTCTACTGGGGGGGTAGTGGTCTCGATTTTCATGGTGGACTCCTGCAAATATTTTTCTATGCCAGTTTGTCGGCCAATATACTTATAACTTTAATAATTAACGGAAATAGTGCCTGCTTTGGTAATAGTACCTTCAATTATTTTTTTGCTCTTATTGTTTTTGACTCGTATTCTCTCGCCTAAACTACCTGACATCAATGCTTTTCCTGACATTTTTATGCTAAATGAAGAGGAGAATGCGTGAATAGTTACCCGTTCTCCTTTTTTAATCAGTTGTGGGTGAGTAATATGTGCGGGCTGTAATATTGTGCCGGCTTGTAAATTGCGTGTTGTTAGTTGATTCTTAATTTGTTGGTAGTTGGTAAAGTAGCCGCGGCGTAGTCTGTTGGTCGGTTTCTTGACTAAAATAATATTATTTTGGCTGATGGTGGTATTTCGTTTTAATGCTTGTTTAAGTACAAGTACGTTGGTATAAGTTGTTAATTTGGCCGAGTGAAAGAGAGACCATTTTTGTTCGCCATTACAGCTTACGCCTATCGATAGTATACCAGCTTCAATTTTTTTGTTATGGCTGTAAGTTTCCAAGGGAGTGCTACAGCTTGCTAGTTTTAGCCTACTATCTAATTTATTGAGCTGAATTTCATATTCTTGAGAAGTGTCTATATTCGCTTCAATAAATTGAGTTATCGCCGTTTGTATAGCCTGAAGTGACTGATATTCTTGCGCGTATAGCATTTCTGTTAATAACAAGAAAAGGCTTAAGGTGGTGATTAAAAATGTCTGTATTTTTTCATGTGTCATGGTATTGGCATATGTATGAGTTTAATATTTATTAAAGCACTATTTATGCCAAAAATGATGAAAAAAAATAATCAAGTTGTGTGCTTGTTAGTCGCTATAATGCTTATAGAGTAAGAAGACGTTTATTGTCTTGTTTTTGGTTAATTGAGTAAGAGGTTTTTATGGCTGGAATTTTAGATGGCGTTGATCAACGAACGAAGTTGGCGGGACATAATCGCTTTGAATTATTGCTTTTTAAACTAGCAGGTAGGCAGCGTTTTGGTATTAATGTATTTAAAGTCCAAGAAGTTATTCAGTGTCCTGCTTTAACACAACTCCCTAAAGCGAACTCAGTGATCTGTGGGGTAGCGCATTTGCGCGGAAAAACAATTCCAGTCATGGACTTATCAATGGCTATCGGTCTGCAGCCAATTGATAGGGAAGCAAATAATTATGTGATTGTCACGGAGTATAACCGGAGTACTCAAGGGTTTATGGTCAGTTCGGTCGATAGAATTATTAATATAGGTTGGGATCAGGTTAATGCGCCGCCAAAAGGTGCGGGTCGTGAAGGATATTTAACAGCGGTGACTCGATTTGAAGAGGAGCTTATCGAGGTTATTGATGTTGAAAAAGTTATGAAAGAGGTAATTGGTGGTAGTGAGGAGGTTTCTGAAGGTGTTTTAGCTGATAATATTGTGGCAGATAATGCGAATGATCATGTGCTGATAGTGGATGATTCTTCAGTGGCTAGAAACCAAGTTAAGCGAGTGCTAGAACAGATTGGTATACGTTGTACATTATTAAAAGATGGTTTGGCTGCATGGGAGCATGTTCAGGAACTAAAAGAACAAGGTATTGATGTTCCTTCGTATTATACAATGATTATTTCTGATGTTGAGATGCCGCGTATGGATGGTTATACCTTTGCTTCTAAGGTAAAAGAAGACCCAGAGTTGCAGGGGGTATATCTGATTCTACACACATCTTTGAGTGGTGTGTTTAATACGGCAATGGTAGAAAAGGTCGGGGCAAATGAGTTCTTGGCTAAATTTAAGCCTGATGCACTGGCGGAGTCTGTGCAAAAGCAATTGCAGGCATTCCATGCGAACTCTAGTAGCTAGGGTCGAGAATTTAATAATACCCGAAAGTATAGCGCAGGATTTTTGGGTATTATTGTAGCCTGTCGAAGCACTGACTCAGGTTTGCTAGTTTCTTGCTCAGGAAAAATTAGTTTCTACTAAGGAGGAGAGTATAAACAATAACCTTTATAAAATTCGAAGTCGGCAGTTTTTTACAATAAAATTAATCCTCCCCACACACATAATACCACTCCAGTTACTCTACTGAAGAGTTGTTCATTTGCAGGTAAGCCCTTTTCCAGCAAGATAAATAAAGTAATCAGAACCATAGCCGTTATGTTCATAACGCCAACAGCAAACATAATTAACATTTGTGCCCAACAACACCCTACACAGGTACTGCCATGAATAAGCCCCATATTAAAGGCTCCTTGCCTACCATTTTGCCAAGAATTTAATAAAAAACTGAACGGTGAGCGACAATGCTGCAAACAGGCATTTTTCAGTGCGGTGAACTGATAGATACCAGCCATAATTAATATACCGGCAGCTAAAAATGCATTACTGTTTTCCATCATTCCTGATAACCATTGCAATCCGTGTAACTGCCATTGCAACAAGGTTAATATCACACTGAAGACCAACCAGACCAGAAGATAAGCCAGACTAAAAAGAATACTGAAAGGCGTATCACCTCCATAACGCTGTCGACAGCTTTTACTAAATGCCTTAATCATTGGTACTGCTGACGGCAGCATCATAGCAGCCATCATGATCGCCCACATACTATAGACAACTACAAAATCAGTGAGCTGCCATTGCCGGGGTGAATTGGGGGGCATCCACATTTCCGACATAGGCAATGTATTCATTTGCCAATATTGATAAACAAGAAAGCCCCATGCGCTAAGAGTAATAACAATAAGTAGAATAAGAATTTTCGGCACAGGTAATACAGTTAGGGTTGATAAGTAAAAGGTGAGTAATAGCCGTTACGGTCACTGAACTGCCAGTCTTTATCAAAATCTTGATATTGATAGTGGTTGGATTTAGCAACGATTGAAGGGTGGCTACTGACAACACATAAAGGCGGATTACTAATTATCGATTCTTCTCCTGTGATGCCTTGAATACTCTCTATTTCTGCTTGAGCAATACCAGGAATGGACATGCTGCGTTTTTTCCCCTCTTCTTGATAATCAATTTTAACTTTTTTGATCCCTAAGACTTCAGTAACAAAGCTCATCAAAATGGCTAAATGACCTCCTTGTTGACCACTAAAAATTTGGGTGATGGCATCAACCTGGGTATCATCCGCTTGTTCATCTATATATAAAGCAGCTTGCCAGTTACCCTCTTTCATATTGCTCGGTGCATAACAAGCCAATGCGACATTAAGGTTATCCAGAGTTTTGTTGGCAAAGTGACCTGTTTCTATATGCCAAGCGACCAATAATTTACAGTCACCTTCTGAAGGGTCTTGCAACCAAATGCAAGGGCAAGCCGTTTCACAGTTACATGTTTCAAAATAACTACCCTGCAATTTCCAGTTGATTTTTTCAGTCATTATTTTTACCTAAAAGGGTTCTTTAAACGGCCTAAGGTCAAGTTCATGTGTCCATGCACTTGGGTGTTGGCAATGCATGGCCCAGTAAGTTTCAGCGATTGCTTCCAGCTTTAACAGTCCTTCTTCACCTTTAGACTGGTAATATTCTGGAAATTGTTGGGCAGCACGGTCGCCATTAATTACGCCGTCAATAATAGTATGTACCACATGAATGCCAGCAGGAGAAAACTCGCGTGCCAAACCTTGAGCTAAGGATCTTAATGCCGCTTTAGCCGAGGCAAAAGCAGTGAAAGGTGGCTTTGCTCTCAAAGAGGCGGTAGCCCCAGTAAAAATAAGTGTGCCCTGTTTATTAGGTTGCATGCATTCGATGGCTTCTTTGGCGAATAAAAAAGCGCCCAGACAATTTTGCTGCCATAAGGCAGTAAACGTTTCTGATTTGGTTTCTAAAATAGGCGCAGGAATATTGCTGTCTACATTGTAGACAGCAAGTTGTAACGCCGACTCATCAAAATGAATGGCGTCGAACAGGTGGTTAATGTCATATTCTTGAGTTGCATCGGCCACCACAGAAGTCGCTTGTCCACCATGCTTCCTAATACTATCAACCACCTGTTGCAATTTTTCTCCACTACGCCCAGCTATGTAGACATGTAAACCTTGCGCAGCAAAGTGTTTTGCGAGTGTAGCGCCTAAGCCACGTTCTGGTCCAACGCCAATAATAACAGCTGAGTTTTGTGGGCTCATTATGCTACCTTACCTGCATTAGTTGCCGTAGGCACTTCAATTAAACGACCCGTTTTAACATCATAAATATAACCATAAACCGGAATATCAGCCGGAACTAAGGGGTGAGACTTAATTCTGATAACATCTTCGGTCACACTTGTCGCTTGATCTTTAATGGTAAGCCAATTGATATATTTACCTTCCGCAGAACTGGGGCCTTCACAGCAATCATGCCAACCATCGGCATCAACTGACGCGGTTTTTAAGCTACTATCCAGTAATTCACTCATAATCTCACTGGTAAAGGTTTCCATGCCGCAATCCGTATGATGGATAACAAACCATTCACGAGTCCCTAAGAGTTTGTAAGAAATTACTAGAGAGCGTATAGCATCATCACTAGCACGACCGCCTGCATTACGAATGACATGCGCGTCACCTTCAGCAAGGCCCGCATATTTAGCGGGATCTAACCTGGCATCCATACAAGTAAGAATGGCAAATTGACGTCCTGGCGGCATGGGTAAATCAGCTTTATCAAAGTCATTGCTATAGTTACGATTAGCAAGTAAAACTTCACTAAGTATTTTTGACATAATTAAATCCTTCCAAAGATAAGAGAAAAGTTATTCACTGGCATATTGATCTGCTCTTTTAACTCCAGACCATGTTTTTCTGCCGCAGCCTTTAAATCAGCGACATCTTTTAATCCCCACTCGGGGACACCTGCTGAACTCAGTGTATTGTGAAACTCTTGATTTGATTCTGTTGCAAATTTACCTTCAACTTGAAATGGCCCATAAATTAACAAAAAACCATCATCACTTAATAAGTGTGTTGCGCATTCCATCATGCCATCAGCAATAGAAATAGGGGCAACCTGAAAAATATTAATGCAGAAAATAGAAGCAAATGAGCCTTTCATTTCTTCATTAAACCAAGTTTCTGGTTTTGTTAAGTCGAGATGAATCGGGTCTGCTATATTGTCATTACCATGGGCACTACTGAGATCTTTAATATGATCAAAAACTTCAATATCTCTATCTGATGGGTGGAAGTGCAAATGTTCAAAATGTGGAGCAAAGTAATTGATATGCATACCACTGCCGCTAGCCATTTCCAATACTCGACCAGAGTCTTTAGGTAATTTATCTTTTAAGACTCCTAAAATAGGCTCGCGGTTGCGATTACCGGCCCAAGCGACATATTCACTTAAGGGATGTGGATCTAAAGGGGGTTTTTCAGTGTTCATTGTGGATCCTCGTTTTTTATTATCATTATTGTTTTTCTTCTTATATCTTAAAAACCATGCAAAACAATATTTTGTGTTACTTATGCTTGGTCTCATCTGAAGTAGTAGCATATTCCATACCATTTATATTTATCATATAAAAACAATTACTTATAATTATTGTTTGCTTATATTGTGAAGTTATGCTTCAATCATTGAAAATAAACTTCAGGAATACTACATGCCTAATAGTTCTCTTTCCGATTTAACCCCTATTGCTTTTTTGCAAACTTTTATTATCGAACTAATGCATGCAAGTGAGCAGTTAGGGCAGGAACAATGTCAGCAATTAATAGAAAATATCGCACTTACTGCAGGCTGTTTTTTTGAAGAAGTTTATCGAAATCAGTGCGCTAATAAAAAAAAATCACTGGGTATTGAAAGCTATATCGAATTGATATTAGGACTTAAAAACAATATTGGTGGTAATTTTTCATTATCATCAAGTAATCAAGACAGTATTTGTGTATGTAATACTAGTTGCCCTTTTGGTGAAGAAGTAGTCAATTTTCCTGAGTTATGCGGCATGACATCCAGTGTCTTTGGTGGTATTGCCGCGCGCAATTTTGGCTATGCCAAAGTAGAAATAGCGAAAAGTATTGCTCAACATGATGGCTGCTGTGAAGTTTATATTCATCTCAACCCAGAAATAGCTAAAAATAAGCAAGGAATTGAATATCGAGACAATAGAAACGACAATAAACATGATCAAAATGTTGATGCCCTACATTCGCGCATAGAAGAAAGTATGCTGAAAATTTGGCGTAAACAAAGCCAAAAACTTGCTAAAAAATGCCTGCCTCCCCTAATTATTGCTGATTCAACAGGCATGAAAAAAGTACTGCAATCGATAGAAGTTATTGCGCCCACTACGGCGACCCTATTGATTCAAGGCCAAACAGGAGTTGGCAAAGAGCTGGTTGCACGCGCGATACATGCAATGAGTGATCGCTGCAATAAAGTATTTGTACCAATTAATTGTGGGGCAATAGCAGAAAGTTTATTAGAAAGCGCTTTATTTGGGCATGAAAAAGGTGCGTTTACTGGCGCAATAGAGGTGCACAAAGGTGTTTTTGAACGAGCCGAAGGTGGAACCTTATTTTTGGATGAAGTGGACTCACTATCCCCCGCCGCACAAACACGATTGCTTAGAGTCATACAAGAAGGAGAGCTAGAAAGAGTCGGGGGAAAACAGCCGATACAGGTTGATGTGCGGCTTATTTCTGCGACCAATGTTAATCTTCACGATAAAATGGCGCAAGAGCTATTTCGTAAAGATTTATACTATCGTATCAATGTTGTTCAATTAGAAATACCGCCCCTGAACGAAAGGCCAGAAGACTTGCCGGCCTTGATTGATTTAATTTTACAACGAATGAGTAAAAAACATAATAAGTCAGTAACGTCAGTGAGTAGCTCGGTCATGCAGAAGGTTCTAGCATACCATTGGCCAGGTAATGTTCGAGAGCTGGAAAATACGCTGGAGCGTAGTTTATTATTTACTACTGGAAAAGAGATAACAGAATTAAAATTGGATACCGTAGAGTCCAGCAGTAAAATTATCAATTGGAAACAGAAAAAAGAGCAAGCCATTGCAGAAGTTGAGCAAGCTTTTTTACAAGTTTCTTTGCAGCAGTATCAAGGCGATATTCAGAAAATTGCTAGTTGCATGGAAATCTCAACTCGAGCCGTCTATAACAAATTAAAAAAATATAAAATCAATCCAGCCGACTATAGGAAATAAAAAGACTTTGCTTGTCGACAGTTAGAGATCAAATAAAAAACACTTTTGAATGTAGTAGCTCAGAGTGACCAGCTTTCGCTCTTTGATTTGAACTAATTCAACCACTGAAAACGGGGGCGGTAGCGAAGTGATGATTTTTAACTCGTAAGCCGGAATAGCGTTTTCCGGCATATTTTTTGACGTTAATGGTTTATGCTTTTTCTTGCTAATACACTGAATTAGCAAGAATCTTCGTCCAAAGTAGGTGCTTGGTAAAAGACTTTAGGGGTGTCGATGTTGTAACATGTATCTGCTTGTGTAGAATGAGACCTTAGCTTATTTTCCTGCAATTGCCATTTCTTCAATTAAAATAGACCCAGTGCGAATATTGCTGCGGTAATCTATATCGTTGCCTACTGCTAGAATCTGTTGGAACATTTCTTTGAGGTTGCCAGCAATGGTGATTTCTTGCACAGGATATTGAATGACTCCTTGCTCTACCCAAAAACCTGAAGCACCGCGTGAATAATCACCTGTCACAGGGTTTACGCCTTGTCCCATTAATTCAGTGACTAACAAGCCGGTATCCATTTGTTTGAGTAGTTGGGCAAAATCTTTATCGCCTGGTGTAATACATAAATTATGAATACCATCCGCATGACCGGTACTTTGCATGCCTAGTTTTCGGGCTGCGTAACTATTTAATAAGTAGCTTTTTACAATGCCGTCAGCAACTATATCGTTAGCTTGTGTGGCAACTCCTTCGGCATCATAAAGGGCACTCCCTAATGCGCCTAATAAATGGGGTTGTTCATAAAGGCGTATGAATTCAGGGAAGACCTTGGTATCTAAGCTGTCGAGTAAAAAAGACGATTTACGGTATAAGCTACCGCCACTAATAGCACCAAGAAATGAGCCAATTAAGCTATTTGCGGTTTCAGCGGAATATAACACGGGGCATTTCCGCGTACTTAAACTTTGTGCGCCTAAACGTTGAATAGTGCGCTCAGCTGCTTTTTTACCGATGTCTTCAACCTTTTCAAGTTGGTCTTTATTGCGGGCAACGCTATACCAATAATCACGCTCCATATTGCCATCACGCTCACCTAGTACTGAGCAGCTAATCGAGTGTCTTGTTGATGCATAACCGTGTAAAAAACCTAAGCTATTACCAAACACCCGAATGCCACTATAAGTATCAACCGAGGCACCTTCTGAGTTACTAATGTCGCTATGGTAATGACGTGCACTATCCTCGCAACGTGTCGCAAGCGTGATTGCATCCTCGGCATTTAATTCCCAGGGATGATGTAGATCTAAATCTTTAAAATCTGTTGCTAGGCGTTCAGGATCGGGCAGGCCAGCAAAGCTATCAGCGCTGGAATAACGGGCAATACTACAGGCGGCTGAGACCGTTTCTTTAATTGATTGAGGGGATAAGTCAGTACTACTTGCTGAGCCTTTTTGTTGACCAAAATAAACCGTAACACCTAGCCCTTGAGAGCAGTGGTGTTCAATCGTTTCTACTTCGCCAAGGCGAACATTGACGGATAAACCATTATCTACGTTTAAGCCGGCATCAGCTTGGCTAGCGCCTTGCGTTTTTGCTTCAAGCAATAAGTCAGCAATAATTGCCTCTAAACGCTTGATTTCTTTTTGAGTTTGCATAATTTTTAAGTATTAAAAAGCACTATACATTAGTTCCACCGACGGTTAATGCGTCGATTTTTAAGGTGGGTTGGCCAACACCGACCGGGACGCTTTGCCCTTCTTTGCCGCAAGTACCAACACCACTATCCAGTTCTAAATCATTCCCGACCATACTCACGCGGGTTAACACCTCAGGGCCGTTACCAATTAAGGTTGCGCCTTTAACAGGTTGAGTGATTTTGCCATTTTCGATGAGGTAAGCTTCACTGGCAGAGAAAACAAATTTACCAGAAGTAATATCAACTTGTCCGCCACCAAAATTCTTAGCATATAAACCATTTTTTACTGAGCGCAAGATTTCTTCGGGATCACTTTCGCCGGGTAACATATAAGTGTTAGTCATACGTGGCATAGGCGTATGAGCATAGGATTCGCGACGACCATTACCGGTTGATTGTGTTCCCATAAGGCGGGCATTGAGCCTATCTTGCATATAGCCTTTGAGTATGCCGTTTTCTATCAACGTGGTGCACTGCGTTGGTGTGCCTTCATCATCAATAGATAAAGAACCACGGCGATTATCGAGTGTGCCATCATCCACGATAGTACATAGAGAGGATGCAACGCGTTCACCAATACGGCCGCTAAAAGCAGATGTACCTTTACGGTTGAAGTCACCTTCTAAGCCATGACCAATCGCTTCATGTAGTAAAATACCTGGCCAACCGGAGCCTAAAACAACGGTCATGCTACCGGCGGGGGCGGGAATTGCTTCTAAATTAACCAGTGCTTGCCTGACGGCTTCTTGGGCATAGCCAAGTGCTCTATCTTGTGCAAAGAAGTAATTATAATCAGAGCGTGCACCGCCGCCCATACTGCCTTGTTCTCGCTGTCCTTTATCGGCAACAATAACACTAACATTCATACGTACCAAAGGGCGTACGTCACCAAGTAAAGAACTGCCTTGATTAGCAATTAAGATATGCTCTTGAACGCCGACTAGGCTAATAATGACTTGTTCTATGCGCGGATCAATTTTGCGTGTTTCAACATCAATTTTGCGTAAGAAATCAACTTTTTCTTGGTCACTTAATGAGCGTAGCGGGTTGAGTGGCGCGTACAGTTGCTTAATAACTCCCGTTTTAGGTGTCATGGCAACTTTAGCATTTTGCCCTTGGCGAGCAATCGCGAGAACATTTTTTGCAGCCGTTAATAATTCAGCCAATTCAATTTTATCACTATAGGCTAATCCGGTTTTTTCGCCAGATAAGGCGCGTACACCGGCACCTTGCTCAATATTGTGGTTAGCTTCTTTAACGATACCGTCTTCCAATACCCAAGATTCGTAATGGCTGGATTGAATGTAAATATCGCCATCATCTACTGCACCTGAGATTAATTGATCCAGCACTCGATGTATATCATTTTCTTGGAGTCCGGTCGGGACTAATATCGCTTGTTTTGCGAGTTGTAAAACTGTGTTGTCCATTATATTTCTTTATTTACACGCAATTTGGCGATGTTGAAGAACAGGAAAAGAGGTGCGCGTTTTATGCAAACGAGCAAGGTCTACGTCGGCGGTGGCAAAGCCAGCGTTCGTTTTAAAGCAGTCTAAGACTGTGCCCCAAGGGTCAATAATCATACTATGACCATAGGTTTGTCGGCCATTAACATGAAAACCGCCTTGGTTAGGGGCAATCACATAGCAAAGATTTTCTACAGCGCGAGCACGCAGCAATAATTCCCAGTGCGCGGCACCGGTTTTTGCTGTGAAAGCAGAAGGAATAATTAGCATTTCCATGCCTTGTTCTTGCATCACTCTAAATAGCTCAGGGAAACGCAGGTCATAGCATACCGCGATGCCGATTTTACCCAAAGGTGTATCGATAACTAATGGCTTGTGGCCTTTACTAATGCCATCTGATTCACGGTAAACTTCTTTAGACTCAGGTACTTGGACATCGAATAAATGAATTTTGTCATAGCGTGCGATACGTTCACCAAGATCATTGTAAACTAAGCAGGCTGCCATGACTTTATTCTCATTGGCTGGATCGGCGATGGGTATCGTGCCAGCAACAATCCAAACCGCATACTTTTTTGCAGTCTGGGCTAAAAAATCTTGAATAAGGCCTGATCCGTCTTGTTCTTTTTGCTTGATTTTATCGAATTCATCTTGCCCCATTAGTGCAAAATTTTCTGGCAGAGCAACTAATTTAGCACCTGCTGCAACGGCATCTGTAATTAATCGTTCTGCTTCTAATAAATTGGAATTGATATTCGGGCTAGAGGCCATTTGAATGGCAGCACATTTACTCATATAACTATTTCTCGAAAAACAAGGTGTGTTTGATGTCTACGGTGTTTTTAAGGGTTCAGGTGTGACTCGATCAAATTGACGGACGATGACAAAATTTTCCCATGTTCCTGTAATCTTATAGAGTAGACTTAATAAAAAGCCGCCTGCATGTTCATCACCGGTGAATGTTTTTGTTACACTATTGGCAATACTACCAATAATTGTACCAGCAATCGGAAATTTAGGCAGGACTGTCGCGTTTATATTAATTTGTTTAGTGTCGAGGTGAGTTGTACCTGAAAGGTCTATTTTGGCAGGCATAGCGTTAATGTAAAAGTTGTTGCTACTGAGTAAGCCTTGATCTATGGTGATATCGGCATTGATTTCAGAAAAGCTTAAGCCTTCTTCTGTCACATCAGAAAAATCAAGATGCAATCGTTTATTGATTTTCCAAATATCTAAGGCGCCTAGGATGCGCCCGAGACCTGGGTTAACCCCTAAGATTCGTCCATTAGTCATCTGTAGGTTAAGGTCTCCTGATAGGTTAGTGCTGGAAAATGCGTAAGGTGCATCTGCCCAGTTTAGTGTAAATTGAATATTGGCTGTGGTGTTAATAAGGTTGTCAGATATATGGATCTGGTGCAATAATTGTCCGAAATTTTTGCTGTGTAAAGTACCTTTTATCGTGGTTTTATTAGTGGCACCTTGTTGCTGCCAGTTCCCCACTAGACTTAATTGCTCTTGATCTGTGTTAAGCACTAGCTTTTTAATCAATAAGCCATTAGGTGCGGGCTGCGTGAGTAGTTCTAATTGACCTAAGTTGACACCTTGCCAGTACAGTGCTTTGCTTTGAATATTAAGCGCAGGAAAATCGTGTATCAAGAAAGGAGTGCTATTTTTCTTGATGTTTATTTTTTGTAACGCAGATAAGTCTAACTTGTTGAGTAGTAAACTTATTTCAGATTTCTTATTAAACTCAATAGGAATAAATACACTGCCATTGGCAAAGGGTGAGTGTACTAAGCCTTGCCAGTGCGGTGCTATTTTTTTTAGCTTAATAGCTATTCTATTATTAGGCGATAAGCGATTTTCATAGCTGGCATGCAAAGAGGTGATGCCTGACTTGGCAACTTCTAGTTTAAGGTTAAGTGGTTGTGCTTGGTTATCTGGTTTGGAAAAAGGGGGCAGGTCAATGTTAATGCCTTTCAAATCAGTATTAAGCTCAATCTTGCTGCTACGGCTAGCATCGCTCGGAATATCTAGGGTAATTTGGTAATGCCCTGCGCCAGAAAAGTATTCCCATAGTGGGTTAGGAAGCTGCTCGTTTAAATGTGGAATATCGGTTAGCCCTGCAATGGCTACAAAAGTGCCTTCAGCATGACTATTGATTTTAGCGCTAACAGGAAAACCTAGGGTTTTAGCGGTTAGTGTTTTGCTGGTAATGCCTGACTCAGTCATATGAAATTCTGCCTTAATATCTGTCAGTTTTAGTCGCGCAGGAAGGATCTCCGCATGGGCTTTTTGCGTTTTTAGCGCTAAGTCAATTTTAAGGGGAATTTTTCTTAAAGGAATTTTTAAGTCTAAATCGATATCAAATAAGCCTTGTATGTCCAGCAGTTCACTAACGGCTGTGGTTTCTTTTTTAAAAGGGGATTGCTTTAGAAAATCTATACCTTGGGTAAAGTTGCTGTTTATGATGCCTTGTATATTTAGGTAATGACTATCAGTAAAAGACGCAACAGATACTTTACCTTGTTTGATATTCGCCCCATTAGCTTGGCCTTGATTAATATTAATTTCTAAGCTTTCCGCAAAAAAATGTACTTGACTGGCGAGGTTGTTGATTTTTGGCCAATTGGGGGCATAGTTGAGAGTAACATCTTGTACATCATATAAAACTTCAAAAGCGCCTTCTTGGTGGATAAATGGATAGTCAGGCAGTGCCCCGCGAAATAAAATCCCCCCTTGTTCAACATGACCCGCTAAAAATGCATTATCTAGCCAGTGGACAAGGTCTTGCTCTAGTATGCCTACAGGTAAGTAGTCTGGAGTTTTAGTCATATCATAGATATCAAAAGTGCTTTGTAAACTCATAAAAGGCGGCTGTTCACTTTTGGGGAAAGTTAGCTGTAATTTATTTTTAATGGCTAAATGCGGTGTTTTCATTTCTAGTAGTGGGCTAGTAATGACCCATTGTTTAGCATGTTGTTGCCAATGTAGCTCGCCTAAAGCATGGTTGAAGTCTAAAGGGGTTCTAAATAGAGTGGGGGCATCTAGCGTCAAGTTTTGTGAGCTGAATTGAATTTCACCTTGCTGCTCATTACCTTTAATATATAAAGATAAGTCTTTTATACCAGGGAAACTATCCATGGCATTGAATGTTATATGCTTGAGTTGGCCATTAATCGAAAAAGTCTGCTCGGGTAAATTGGCTAAAAATAATAGGTCTTTCACTTCGCCTGTGATATCCAGCGTTGCTAAGGTTTTTTGTAAGTTAGCGGGTAAGGCTTTGTTTAGGCCAATAATTTTATTTAAACGGCCTAAATTTAAGTTTGGGCTATTCAAAGCAATGCGCGTAAGTTCACCTTCTGTATTATGTTGTAAGGCAACGGCCAATTGAGCAACTTCAAAATTGATGTTTTGTGAGTTTAAGGTGCTATTTTCTATCGCTAAAAGCCATTGCTTTTGTTGTTTTTGTAAATTGAACTGTAGTTTCAGTTGTGCTACGGGGAAATGTTGCTCGCTAATACGCTTAAGTGCGGTGTTAGTTAAATGAATTGAGCCACTCATTTGGGTCATTTTTGCTGCATGCCATGAACTCCAAAGAGAGAAGTCGCCGCGCCCGTGAACAATAGAAAGGTCGAAAGGCAAATCACCGGTAATGATTTTATCTAGTTTTATGTTCTTTCCCTGTACAAAGAGTTTAGCTTCTATGCTTTTGGGGGTAAAAATATCACCGCTAAAAGTCATCGATAGCTTGAGTGATTTACCTAATGACTCAGGTAAGTCCGTGGTAATAAAGATTTTATGCTGCTCATCATGATTGTATATGGCGATATTGACATGTTTAAACTGTACGGGCAGGGCATTACGTTTTTCATCTTGCCAGTTGATTTCACTATCGATAAGTTTGTATTGCTTACCTTGCATAAGCCAGGTTGGCTGCGGGTCATCTGGCTTATGAGGTAGGCCTTGTATAGCAATACCGCCAGATTTTGTACGTTTAATGGACAATTTAGCGCCAATCAATGAGACTTGTACGGCTTCAAGTAGTGGCTCATGCATTGCCGTTACTAAATCGAGCCCTAAATGAATTTCTTGTAAGTGTAGATCAGTGTTGTTGTTTTTCTGAGACTGTATTTGGATGTGTTGTAAGGCAAGCTCTGGTTTTAGTCCCTTTAATATGCCACGTATTTTTCCGATAGTGACAGGCGCGCCAAGTTGCGTACTTAATTGCTGCTCTAGTTCTACCTTAAAATAATGTAGTCCAGATAAAGCAAAGCGTAAACCAGTGATGCTGATAGCAACAATCAGTAAGCTCCAAAAAAGAATACGAATCGAATGCGTTGTAATGCGTTTAATCATCGCGGGAAAGTCATAGTCCTATATCAATACAACATCATATTGTTCTTGTGTGTATTCAGTTTCAGATCTGAATTTGATGCGAATATTTAAAAAAGCTTCTAGCTCAGCTAATACGTCAGCTTCTTCATCCAGTAATTTTTCAACAACCGTATTTGATGCCAAAACGAGGATTTGTTTGACATTATATTGTCTGACTTCGCGAATAATTTCACGAAAAATTTCCAAGCAAATGGTTTCTGCTGTTTTGATCTCACCTCTGCCATGGCAGGTTGGGCAGGACTCACATAAAATATGTGCCAAACTTTCACGCGTTCGTTTGCGTGTCATTTCGACTAAACCTAAAACAGAGACTTCGGTGATTTTAGTTTTCGCATGACACTTCTCTAAAGTTCTTTCGAGAGCATTTAAAACTAAACTTTTATGATCTTCACTTTGCATATCGATAAAATCAATAATGATAATACCGCCTAAGTTGCGCAACCTTAGTTGACGAGAAATTGCTTGAGCCGCTTCTAAGTTAGTTTTGAAAATGGTCTCTTCTAAGTTTTTGCCACCCACATAACCACCAGTATTTACATCAACTGTCGTCATAGCTTCAGTTTGGTCAAAAACTAAATGACCACCTGATTTTAAATTGACTTTACGATCCAGAGCTTTTTCGATTTCTTCTTCGATATTGTACATATCAAATAAAGGTCGGTCGCGCGTGTAATGTTCAATAATAGGAACGATATCGGGTACAAATTCTGTCGCAAATTCGATTAAGCGTCGATGTGTTTTACGTGAATCGACTTTTACTTTTTCAATAGTATCTGTATATAAATCACGTAATGTTCTGATACTTAAAGGTAAGTCATAGTGAATCAGTGAGCGAGGCTCAGCGGCTGCTATTTTTTCTTGAACAGAGCTCCATAATTTCAAGAGAAATAACATATCGGACTCTAAAATAGCTTCATCAACACATTCCGCGGCAGTTCGGGCTATAAATGCACCGGACTTATGTTCTTCTTGGAAAGCCTCTTGAAAAGCGCGTAAGCGTAGTCGCTCTTGGTCGCATTCTATACGTTGAGATACGCCGCCCTTTAAAGAATAGGGCATATAAACTTGATAGCGTGAAGGGATAGAAATTTCTGTCGTTAAACGTGCGCCTTTACTGCCCATAGGGTCTTTAGTAATTTGCACGATAATTTGTTGATTTTCTATCAAATAATGCTCAATATTTTCCGAGCCTTTTTGTTCTAATTCCTGGCTGGATAAGTCAGAAAGGTGTAGAAAAGCTGCGCGTTCTAAGCCAATTTCAACAAAAGCAGCTTGCATGCCGGGTAATACACGACAAACAACGCCTTTATAGATATTGCCAACTAAGCCCAGTTGCTGAGACCGTTCAATAATAATTTCTTGTAGTACCCCATTTTCAACAATAGCAACGCGTGTTTCAGAGGGGGTGACATTAATCAGAATTTCTTCACTCATTGAAAACCTTTATTCCTTCATTGGATAAAATTTTTGCAGTTTCAAAGAGCGGTAAGCCCATAATTCCAGAAAAACTGCCTTGAATAGATTGGATAAAAATACTAGCTAAACCTTGCACCGCATAAGCACCTGCCTTATCTGCTGGTTCGCCGGTGTGCCAGTAGTCAATAATTTCTTGCTCAGAAAGCGTGCGAAAAGTGACATCAGAAATATTTAATACCTGCTGATTTATACGTCCGCGCAATGATACAGCACTATACACTTGGTGCGTTGTTCCAGATAAACGGCTTAACATGCTCAGCGCATGAGCTAGATTGTCGGGTTTGCCCATAATTGTATCGCCTAAAACAACCGACGTATCGGCTGCTAAAACAACGCTACCTTGAGCGCATTGTTGATGCACCGCCAGAGATTTTTCATGGGCAACACGTAGTACATAGTCGGCTGGTTTTTCATTGGCTAATGGTGTTTCATCAATATTAGCAATTTGTATTGAGTGAACTAGACCTAGTTGTTTGAGTAGCTCACTGCGACGTGGAGAAGCTGAGGCCAAAATAAGAGACGGTGTCATTAGCGGTGGTAAGGGTGGTTATTGATAATACTCCAAGCACGATAAATTTGTTCGGCCACGATGATACGCACTAAAGGATGGGGCAGGGTTAGTTTAGATAAACTCCAGGATTGATTAGCTGCTTGCTTAACGCTATCTGCTAAGCCTTCAGGCCCGCCTATTAATAGGGCAATATCTTGTCCACTATCTAGCCAGCCGCGCATAGCTTCGGATAGGTTGGGTGTAGTCCAAGGTTTACCGGGTATATCTAAAGTAATGATAAGGCAGCTTTTGGGTAATGCTGCCAACATTCTTTCGCCTTCATCGCGCACAATACGCTTAACATCACTATTTTTACCACGTTTACCAGCAGGGATTTCTTTGAGTACTAGCCCACATTCACGCGGCATACGTTTGGCATACTCATCATAACCTTGCTTGACCCAGCTAGGCATTTTTTGCCCGATAGTGATTAAATGTATTTGCATAATTAATACGGATACTGACTGATAATTTGATCATAACTGCCATCTTGCTGCATTTCTTTCAGTGCCGCATTAAAGTCATCAATAATCACTTGTGCGTTTTTATTGGACTTGCTAACAGCGAAGTAAAGACCTTTATAAGTTAAAGGTGGAGATAGAAACTCAAACGTATGCATTTGTTTAGGCAAATATTGCTTTAATGCATGCTTTATAACCCGCTCATCCCCCAATGTAAGCTCTATCGTACCTTGATTTAGCTTGTGCAAATTCTGAATAACATAATTCTCAGGGACTTTCATAAGCCCGCGCGACTGAGTGAATTCATTATTATACGCATAGCCACGTAGTACACCGATAATAAAACCTTTCAGATCAGATAACTGGTGATAATTAATACTGAGGCTTTTCTTTTTCAGGAAACTGATCTTATTTTTAAGATAAGGATTGCTAAATAATAAGCCTTGCTCACGTTCAGGCGTTTTCCAAATAGCACAAGTGGCATCAAACACGCCGATCTCAACACCTTCTAAGGCGCGTGACCAACTATCAATAGTTAACGTTGATTGATAGTTCTTTTTTTGCAAAGCTTGAGTGACGATTTCAACTGCTAAACCTTGCCCCGCTAAACTGCTATCGACATAAGGTGGCCACTGGTTGCTAACTAGGCGAAGTGTCTGAGATTCATTAGCTTGGACTAATGAACTAAGAAGTAAACAGCAGAAGGGGAGTAAGAGTCTATGCATGATATTTTTTTATAATGTCCATTTTTAAAAAATTTTTCAATATCTATTCTATAATGATACGTTACATTATTCATAAATAAATAAAGGTAGTGGACGATCATGGAGATCAAATCAAAACTGTTGGGTGAGCGAGCTGTTGATCCAGATACTATTATTACTTTCCCACACGGAATACCAGGATTTGAAAGCGATACACGTTTTAAATTTTTCCACCAAGAAGGGAGTAATATAGTTTTTTGGTTGCAATCTGTCGATAACGAAGAAGTTTTATTTTCCGTCGCTCACCCTACACATTTTAATATTAACTATAGCTTTACTTTAACGAGTGAAGAAGAGGCGGCATTAGCTTTAGAAGGTAATAATGATGACCTTATTATTATGATTATCTTGCATAAAAATGAAGGTGATGCAGAAAAACCAACGATTAAAGGTTCAATAAAATCACCATTAGTTATTAATGCAAAAACACGCAAAGGCATTCAAAAAATTTTAGTGCAAGTAGAGCAAAGCATTACCTTGACTGAAACGCGGAATGAGATTGATTTGTTTGCATCTTGATTTAGCTTTAAGAAAGCTTATCGGTTACCAACTTAAGGCAGGATATTGCGGTAGGATACGCATTGCGTACCTTGCATAAATATGTACGGACTTAAAAGAGCTGAAGTTTCCCAATAATTGGAAAGCTAACTGTAGCAATACATCGGGTTGTGTGGTTATTCGTTGGAGTTGAGTGCAATGGGGCAAACCTATTAATAAATACCTCTACCTGTCGATAGCCTCCGCTAAAAATTGGGAAACTTCAGTTAAAAGAGTTCTATTTCTTAGAACTGATACCCAAGAATCACTCGGTACTGTTCAGAGCTAGGGATCGAGGCAAATCCTTTTGTTGGTGCATACATAATGTCAATGGTGAAATGCTGATTATAGTGGAAGCTAAGATAAGTATTTAATTCCTGAATATGAAAGTCAGATTTTTGTTTTGCCTGATAATCTCCAATTGCAAGCCCTAAAGTAAGATATTCTATGGGTTGATATTCCAAGCTCAATAATAATGCTTGGGCATTAGCTGCACTAATAGCATCTAAGGTCATTTGCTCCATTGACGTATAAAAAGGTCCTCCACCAACGCTATTTACCGCGGCAGATTGGCCAAAATTTTTATTATATCCAATACTTAGCGTTGTATTATAAGCACTCATAGTCGCTTTAACACCAAGCGTAGTTGCATCAACTAAGCCAATAGATTGAATTCCAACGGAATGCCCTAAATCAAATTGCCCGCCCAGTTCATAAGAAAAAATATCGTTTAGCTTATTTTGATAAGTCATATCTATATAGAATATTTGTTGCACATCCTTAATATAGTAATACCAGGCACTCGCATTAAAATTATCTTGTTGATAAGTGCCCCAGCCTATCCAAGACTGAGAACTATTACCGCCAAAGGCATCACCAATACCAACAAAATCTTCAGCATTATTATTATTTTCCCAGCCTTTCGCAGTACGTATAAACCCTGACCCTAAGTAAAACTGTTGATTAATATGGTAATTAATTAAATAGGCTTCAAAAATATTGGGTAGCAAACGTAAGTCATCTTGATCCATATGCGGTGAGTCAAAACGTTGCGGGCCTATATGCGCCTCAACCCCTGCATAGCTTAATATCATTACTGCTTCACCTAAGGTAATATAACTCTGTTTATTTTGGTTAAAAAAGTCACCTTGAATTGCATTTTTATTGCTGCTATTAAATCTAGGGTTGATAGTAGCAAAAGCACTGCTATGAATTTTTAAAAAGGACCCCCAAGAAATGCCACAGTCTAACTCACCGCTAAAACCATAGGCTTGCGCATTATTGATGGTTTTGACACTAGTTTGAATATAGCCTCCAGAAATAAAACCATTACAACCATTATATTTTAAATCATGTTTAATCCCAGCTTCACGGTCTGAGTTATTGATATTGTAGGGACTTTCAGGGGATAAATCCTCTCTCTGTTGGCTTTCAGCAAGTGTGGTTTGTAGAGAAATAAGGAACAAAAGCATATAAAAAAATAAATTTAGCTTTTTAAGTTTACCGGGTAAGTGAGCAGCTAAAGTGTGAGAATAGAGTATGGCAAAAGTCATGAGCGGTCTATTGGCTTGTGAGTTTGGCTTGGGTGAAAAAAAGTAAGGGCACTATATCTTTAAATGCAAATAGTAACAAGTCTTATTTGTATTTTTTGGGAATAGGGTTGTTAGTCAAACCAGCGGCTATATAATAGCTATTCAGATAGATTTAAAAACTAGCAGTGAGTGAGAGAATATATGGCAAGTAAAGATCAAACTATGAGCGCGGCAGAACGTCTGGTTGCCGAAGCGCGCAAACATCAAACCGACCGTGAAAAAACCTATCGTGGCCAAGCCTTAAAGATGTACCCTTGGGTATGTGGGCGTTGTACGCGTGAATTTACTAATAAAAATTTACAAGAGCTCACGGTACATCATAAAAATCATAATCATGATGATAATCCTGCTGATGGAAGCAATTGGGAGTTATTATGCCTTTATTGTCATGATAATGAGCATTCCAAATACGAAGAAATGCAGCATGGCAGTATGAGAACAGACAGCCAAGATAATTCTGGTGGTTCACATAATCCCTTTGCAGGTTTAGGTGATCTGTTGAAAAAATGAATAAATGCCCTTGGGCTTTATCTAGCCCTGCCGAAGAGCATTATCATGATGCTGAGTGGGGCGTGCCCGTTCATGATGATCAATTATTATTTGAATTGCTGATTTTAGAAGGCGCTCAGGCCGGATTAAGTTGGGCTACCGTGTTAAATAAGCGTGCCGGTTATCAGCAAGCTTTTGATCAGTTCGATGTGCAAAAAATAGCTCAATATAGCGAACAAAAACAACAAGCATTAATCACTAATCCTGAGATCATCAGAAACAAATTAAAAATCAAATCTGCCGTTACTAATGCACAGGCATTTATCAAAATTTAACAAGAATACGGTAGCTTTGACTGTTATATCTGATCTTTTGTCAACGGCCAAACTATCAATAATGCTTGGCAAAGCATGGGTCAAGTTCCCGCAGTAAGCGCTGAATCAGAGGCAATGAGTCACAGTTTGAAAAAACACGGTTTTAAATTCGTCGGAGCAACGATTTGTTACGCTTATATGCAAGCTATCGGCATGGTGAATGACCATCTAATAAGTTGCCCCAGACATGTAGAAGTATCAATGACGTGATTGTAGGGCGTGACTTTAGCCCGCCTTTTATGCGTATAAAGGCGGGCTAAAGCCACGCCCTACGTGTTTTGTTAAATTTTTATGTAAAATATTATGAGAAAAAAAGGTCGACAGGTTGTTTTAGATACGGAAACAACGGGATTAAACCCTAAAGAAGGGCATCGGATTATTGAGATTGGGTGTGTGGAGTTGGTTAACCGACGTTTGACTAACCGGCAATTTCATATGTATATCAACCCTGAGCGAAAAATTGATGAAGGGGCGATTGAGGTACATGGAATTACGAATGAATCCTTGCAAGATAAGCCGCTATTTAAAGATATTGCGAGTGATTTTATAGACTTTATTCATGGTGCGGAATTGGTTATTCATAATGCACCGTTCGATATAGGTTTTATGGACCATGAATTTTCTCTCTTAAATCAGGCTATCGGCAAAACAGAAGATTTTTGTACGGTTTTTGATAGCTTAGGTTATGCGCGTAAAAAGCATCCTGGGCAGCGTAATAGTTTAGATGCTTTGTGTAAGCGTTATGGGATTGATAATAGCCACCGTGATTTACATGGGGCTTTGCTCGATGCAGAGATTTTGTCAGACGTTTATTTATTAATGACAGGTGGGCAGCTGTCAATGCTGGATGAAGATGAACTTGATGAAGGAGGTAAAGAATCAGTGATTCAACGCATTAGCAGTAACCGAGCGCCTTTGAAAATTATTAAATGTTCCGCAGAGGAGTTGCTGGAGCATCAGAAAACTTTAGATATGTTAGAAAAATCAAGTGGTGCTTGCCTATGGATGCAGTAGCGGTGCAGAATTTATGGAATACTTATTTTCCTGAATTTGTAGCTTCTGGAGAGGCAAGCATGAAAAGTTTAATGCACTCAGCAAAATTAGTTGAGTTGCCTGCTGAGCAAACGATTTTTTATCCAGGTGATGCTTGTGAGCAATATTTATTGGTTTTGCAAGGCAGTGTCAAAGCGCAAATTATTTCTGAAAGTGGCAGGGAAATGTTGTTGTATCGTGTCTGTTCAGGCGATTCTTGTGTGCTGACTACCTCTTGTTTGTTAAGTGGTGATCGTTATCCAGCCGAAGGAATTACTGAGAGTAAGGTTCTAGCATTTGCCATTTCAGCCCCTGCTTTTTATCGTTGTATAGAACAGTCTGCTTTTTTTCGTGAATTTGTATTTAAGAAGTTTTCAGCACGTTTATCAGATGTTATTGGGCTTTTAGAGGATGTTACTTTTAGTGCGATTGACGCGCGTTTAAGTCGAGCATTATTAGCTGATGGCAAAGAGGTATTGACTTTAACACACCAAGAGCTGGCCATAACATTAGGCTCAGCTCGTGAAGTGATTTCTAGGCATTTAAAACGCTTTGAAGTGTATGGTTGGGTTAGTTTGAGTCGAGGAACGGTGACTTTATTAAACTTGGCTGCGCTACGTAAAGTAGCGGAGAAGCATTAATGAATAGATTTTGTTTGTTCTGCTGCATCATCTTGCTGTTCTTTAACAACAAATTTAACGATAATAAAGCCGACTAAACCGCCAACTAAGCAGGCCATCATAAGTGGCATAGCAAAGGGCATGTCGTGGTGGTCGCGCATATTCATTTGAAACATTTCAGAAAAAATGCCTAGAAAAAAATCAATCATAAATCACCTTTTTAATGATAAAACGCAGTATGCGTAGGAGAGCCGAATTTCATATTTTATATAAGTAACACGTCATTCCTGCTAAAACTAGGAATGACGTGACTACCCTTTAAACCGTTATTTAAGTTTGGGAGGGACTGTAAAAAACGGCTTGGAATCTATATTAGAGTATTATTGATTTATTATCAGTGACAATGTCACATAAAGTTGAGTTTTTTACTGGGTTATTTGTTTAATATTAATATAAAAAATTTTGTGAGGAGAATACTATGTCAGCAACACCTTCTAATATGATGCCTTTAGGCACAATAGCGCCTGATTTTAGTTTGTTGGATACAATTTCCGGTAAGTATAAAAGTCTTGCTGATTTAAAGGGTGAGAAGGGCACGCTAGTCATGTTTATTTGTAATCACTGCCCATATGTTATCCATATTAAGGACCAGTTGATTGCTATTGCTAAACAATATGCTCAGCAAGGTATTAGTACGATTGCGATCAGTGCTAATGATGTAGAAAATTATCCTCAGGATGCACCGGATAAAATGCAGGCAATGATGCGTGAGTGGGGGAATCCTTTTGCTGGGTATTTATATGATGAGACACAAACAGTAGCTAAAGCTTTTTTAGCGGCATGTACGCCTGATATTTATTTGTTTGATTCAGGTTTAGCTTGCGTTTACCGAGGGCGTTTAGATGGCGCAACCCCTAAAAATGAAGTGCCTCTAACAGGTGAGGATTTACGCTATGCTTTAGACCGATTATTGGCTGCTGAAGCAAATGATCGGGAGCAAATACCGAGTATCGGCTGCAATATTAAGTGGAAAGAGTAGGGAGGATTTCAGTTTGATCATTATTTTTGCCATCCCCTGAACTCGTATAATATGGGAAAAATAGTGCTTCACATGTCTTGTATTCCACAAGCTTTATACGAGCTATATGATGCTTCTGAATGACCAAAATGTAAGTTGCTTTTATTGGTTATGAAATAACTTAAGCATACTAGGGAAATGACGGTTAGGCATCTGCTTCCTGCCGTGATGAATAAAGCCACTAATTTCAGTGCTTTGATATATCATGCTAGGGGTGTGCTAGAAAAATTAAAGGCTAGATTTGATAATGTATTATATGCAGCTAAAGATTATAGAGTGTCATTCAGTGATCGTTGTATGCTGAGAGTGCTGAATTAATTGAGTCTGTGTTTGTTGGCTAGAGTATTAGACCTAGAAAATAGGA
>NZ_FQTQ01000084.1 GCF_900128525.1 methanotrophic endosymbiont of Bathymodiolus puteoserpentis (Logatchev) | reverse complement strand
GAAGATAAGCGAATAGAGCAACTGGATCTATTTTAAAGCACCGCTACCTTTAGGTGGTAAATGAATTAACCCGCTTCGAGCGGTTCACGGTTTTCAAGCCTCCGGCTTTGCCGGAGGTATTTGACTCGGAAAAAGCATTAATTCAACGGATAGTTGCCAGAATAACTTGAGTATTCGACCTGATCAAAAGCACCGATTTGTTGTAAATAAATGAGGCCACCTATAATACCTAGTGCAATAAGCACGGCAAAGCCAATTTTCCAGATACTATAGGGGCGTTCGCCCTGCACCTCCCCTGTTCGACCATTGATAACAAAGCGGTAAGCTTTATTTCGATATATAAAAGCGGCTGACCACACGGGTAAAAGACAGTGCTTATAAGTAACTTGGCTGTGCTGGGTGCTTACTTGATGGATACGTTGATGATCACCGCCAATGTCATAGGCAATATCTTGGCGAATCATGCCATCCATGACTTGTTTGGCGCGATCAAAACCCTCATCTAAGTTGACTTGATAAAGTTCACTCTGAAAACCACTGATATAATTTTCATCATAAGGTACTAAGTTTTGTAGATCCCAAGGTTGCAAACGGTCAAGAATTTGTCGAGGTAGGGATAAGCTAGCACCAATTAAAACATCATCAAAAAAATGTGATACTCGCCCACGTGCATTAGTCCAGCGTATTTTAGGTACGCGTTTTACGGTGGTAACTTGGCGACCATTTTGCCTATAGCTAACGCGTTCATTAATATAGTAAGTATCACCTCTAGCACCGGTATAAGTACTTTCTGTTTGGCTATCATAAGTCCAATAAGGTAGGTAAATACCGATTAATTTTGTGTCTGCATGTGCATATTTTTTGACCTTGTTAGGCGCAAACCATAACTTATTAAGCCATAAACTGAATTTCTTTTTGGCCAGCGTTTCTGTAATTAAAAAAGGAAGTAGTGACTTAGGGTGTAATGGCTTACTTTGTTGCGAGCTAATAACAATATCGGTACCACAAAAAGGGCATTCGCCAGCATGAATGTCATCTGAGAATTTAAAATTAGCACCACAAGCGGTACAGTGGGATTGATGACTAACTGTGGTGCTAGGTTGAGTAGCAGCTAGTTCGTGTAATGCCTGTGCTAAGTTAAATTCTTTGATGTGCTCCTGTTTAACGCTAATATCATTTTTATGACCGCAGTAAGCGCATACTTGATGCTGTGTACCTGGCTGATATTTCAGCATTGAGCCGCATTGAGAACAAGGGAAGCTGTTATTTGTAGGTAGTAATTTTTTTTTAGTGGTGTTCACATATCTATAGGGGTAGGACAAAATTTAGTCTGTTTGTCGATTTTTGTGGTCAAGCAGATGCCTTAGCTTGATAAATGTAAGCTTTGGACTGCGAAGCCATTTTATGACTGGCTTCTCTATTATGAAATGAAAAATTATAGCGCTAAATATACAAAAAATTAGAATAAATAAATAAGAAATAACGGCTCCTAAGTATCCATACTTGTTTGCCCCTCCCCAACTTAGTAACTTACATAAAATGCTTATTATTGGGTAATGGGTAAGATACAAAGCATATGATGAGCTTCCTAGCACTTGAAAAAATTTTTGACCACCAATGACATAACCTATTTTTTCAAATTGTACGAGGCCTAAAATTAAAAAACTACTTGCTATACCATATGATATGGTTATTTTGTCACCTAACATACTTCCCGTATGAAAAAAATCTACAATAGTAAAAATAAAAATTATAATGCCTAATCCTAAAAGTAAGGCTGGTTTACTTGAACCCGTTTTTTTTGATGATAAAATTAATGAAACTATCATTCCCATAAGAAAAAGAAATATATAATAATTATTGATAAAAGATAATGGGAAGATAACGCTGGAATTTCCAGATAAAGTAATACTTAAAAGTAGTAAGGATGTCCCTGATATTATTCCAAGCCACTTATTTAATATCAAAAGTGAGAAGAATAAATAAAATATCATTTCATAATGTAATGTCCATGCAACATCAATAACAGGTGTACCAGTCCCCCAGACATTAGTTATATTTTTATCTTGTGGAATAAGGAGTAATGATTTAATTATAATCCAAAAATCATGAGGAACAGTGTTTCGTAATAGGGAAGATGAAAGAGCAAGAAAAAAAACGGATAAAAATATTATCCAATAAGTTGGGTATATTCGAGTTAATCTTTTTTTAGCATAACTAAATATTTTTTCTGGACGGTTAATATCATTTTTATGTGCATGGAAAATAATAAACCCACTAAGAACGAAAAAGAACTCAACTCCTCCACCAAATGAAAACGGAATGGAAAATCCTTTAACCCCAAAATATTTATCCAGTGCGACAGCATTTCCGAGGTGCAATAATACTACAAGTATTGCAGCCACAGCTCTTCCCATCTGTAACGATTTATACATTATCTTTTTATTCCTATGTGTAGTTGACTAAGTTATTGGGTTTATTAGAGGGCGAAAGTAAGTCCTGCTCTGAAGTTTATTGTGTGGGTAATGGTGGCGGCATAACTGAAAAATAATTAACCAATTCTGCTACTTCAGCTGCTTTTGTCCATGCGACTAATGATTGGTTCCAGATCAGGGTTTGCCGTGTCACAGTACCTGATTTAATTTGGCTTGCTAGGTCTGCTAAGTTAAATGGTCCAGACTGCTGACCATTGAGTGCGACAAAATATTGTGTTTGTTGTGGAGTAGGAGGCGGCGTAGATTGTGTTGTATTATTAGGTGAAGACGCAAAGGATTGGCTCATTTTATTAGCTAACGCAAAGCCCATCCCCATTCCTATACCTTCAGAAGCACCGCCAGATGGATTTTCTGCTGCGGCTTTCATTGCTTCAGCAGCCTGAAATTCAGTGTAATCTTTTAAATTACCAATCACACCCATACTGGTACGTTTATCTAATGCTTCTTCAACAGATGCAGGCAAAGATATATTTTCCACTAACAGTTTGGTGATTTCTAATCCATAGGCCATAAATTCAGGGGCAATTTTGGCAGTGATATAGTCACTTAAATCATCATAATTACCCGCTAAATCGAGTACCGGAATTTTAGATTCTCCCAAAATACTAGCAAAGCGCGATAGAATCAGATTGCGTAATTGATCGCTAATATCATCAGTGGAAAAATGCCCGTGTGTGCCGACAATTTCTTTGATAAAAGTGAGCGGATCATTAATTCTGACACAATAGCTACCAAAGGCGCGTAATCTGACCGCGCCAAATTCAGTGTCGCGCAACATAATTGGATTTTTTGTGCCCCATTTTAAATCCACGAAGCGGTGCATATTGAAGAAGTAAACTTCGGCTTTAAACGGGCTTTGAAAGCCGTGCGGCCAGTTTTCTAGCGTGGTCATAATCGGCATGTTATTAGTTTGCAACTCATACATACCCGGCTCAAAAAAGTCCGCTGCTTTGCCTTCGTTTACTAAAATGGCAACTTGTGATGTGCGTACTGTTAATTTCGCGCCGTATTTGATTTCATTACCGTAGCGTTCAAAACGATACACCATGGTGTCGCTAGATTGGTCTAACCATTCGATGACATCAACAAATTCACCAAATAGTTTGTCGAATAAGCCCATTTTTCTCTCCGGTTATATTTTTAATTAACGTGAACAATAAACTTCGATACATTTAGTCGCTGATTAGTGTAAGGCGTGGCTTTAGCCCACCATTGCATGTCACGAAAGCGGGCTAAAGTCACGCCATTAATTTGTTTCGTTAATAGTTGTACGACCGGCAGCAGAGCTAAGCGTTTTACGTAGTTCTGCTTCACATTCTTGTAATTGTACAACAGCATCGGCACGCATTTTTTTACCTTGATCGGCAATTTGTAAACTTTCATTAATAGTATCAATTAATAAAGTGTTCGCCTTTTTAACGGATTCCAGATCAAACACGCCGCGCTCTAACTGTTTACGGGTTAGTGAATTGGCTTGTTTAAGATTTTCCGCATTGGCTTCTAATAAATCATTAGTTAAATCCGTTGCAGACTGTAAAGTGCTTGCTGCATCAGAAGAACGATAAATCGCCACTGCGGTTGCTAATTGTTGACGCCAAAGCGGGATGGTATTAACAATCGTTGAATTGATTTTATTCACCAAGCCTTTGTCATTATCTTGAATTAAACGAATACCGGGTAAGCTTTGCATAGCGACTTGGCGCGTTAAACGTAAATCATGTATGCGGCGTTCTAAGTCATCTCTGGCGGCACGCAAATCTCTTAATTCCTGCGCTTCAATAATCGCTTCTGACGAGGCTGCGGCGGCTGCTTTTTCAGGAATAACTTGTTCATCTAATTGCTTGAGTTTTTCAACACCGGCAGAAATATAATGATCCAGATTGTGGAAGTACTCTAAGTTAGCTTCGTAGAGCCTATCCAGCATGGTAATGTCGGTTAATAGTGTGGTTTTATGTCCATCTAGTTTGTCAGTAATAATGTCGATTTGTTTGCGCACTTCTTCATATTTTTGTAAAAATTGTGCAATAGGTTTAGCTTTTCCCAGTAATCTAGCAAAAAAACCGGGTTTTTTGTTCGGATCTAAAGCATCGACATCAAAACCGCGCAATGCAGCAACCATATTATTTAAATCACCCCCCGCAGAACCTAAATCTTTATTTTTAACGCCATCGAGCATTTTGTCAGAAATGTTCGTGAGTTGCTCCTGCGCTTTGCTGCCAAAGTAAATAATCGATTTGCTGTCATTAATATCTATTTCGGCTATTTTAGTGGCAATATGCACTTGCCTATCGGCATCGAATTGATCGAAAGCTAATATGTCTTTTCTGATACCTGGTACGACTTCCTCAAAAACAGAACTACCAGGGATTGTTGGGTCTTCTGTCGTCGTGTTTTGTTCGCTCATATTAAATTCCTTTGCTGGTATTATTTGATTGTTAGGTTTTAAATCACGCCTTCATGCTTTAATTGGGCAGTCAAAACTTCAATTTGTACATCAAGGTCAAGTACATCATCTTCTAGTAATTTCTGTTTTTGCTCAATAAAAACGGATTCTATTGTTTGCAGGACATGATCAAAGTTTTCAGTCAGTTGTTCTGATTGATATTTTCTGTGCATATCGGCATAGCCTTCGGTGACTTTAAAAGCACCATCCAAATAGATATTTAGGAATTTCCGTGCGCGTCGGATGTCGCCCGGATCTTCTTCTAGTAACCCAACAATCTCCCTAGCGTGGGTACAAATAGTTTGAATGCGCTGCTTAAACTGTCTGTTATTAATTTGTTTATTGGCATGTTCAATGCCAGAAATTTTTGCTTCAGCTTCAACAATAGTTTGAGATATTTCTTCTGCACTATAGCCATGCGAGCCAATAACCGTTTTTTCCTGACGCGGATCAAAGCCGTAGAGTAAAAACATGCCCACTAAGGCTCCTAAGCCAAACATAATAGAGATTAACAAAGAATGTCCCACCCCCAGTAATGCGGTGCCTGTTGTAGTAAACGCAACCAGTAATGCAGCTAGGGTTTTTAATGGCCACTTTGGTGCTAGTGTGATTTTTTTATCTTGATATTCGGCTTCAGCAGCAAGTCCTTTACGTAATAAACTGGCAGCAAATAGAAATCCCGCGCAGCCAGTGGTATTGATGATAATGCGTAAAAAATCGGCATAAACAAAGGATAAGACCGATGCCGGAATCAATGCTAAAGGTAAGATATAAAGCAGCAGTCCGCGGCTACCGTATATTAATCCGCCTGCCGTTTTTTTCTGGTAGAGTTTAGGCTTTCTTAATTGCTCGGAGTTATTCATAGGGGCCTTTATTTATTGTTTTTCTACAGAGTCTGTACGAAACGGCGAGACTTCGATTAGCGATTGACAGGTGACTAAGCTCACCGTGGTCAATAATAGGATGACCTGAATTCGTATAATAAGTGCATAACCTCTGAAAGTAACGGATAGCAATACACTGGTTGAATTGAGACAAGACATAGGTGTAAAGTAAACAGCTACCAAACAATTTACAGAGGCTACAAATGAGC
>NZ_FQTQ01000083.1 GCF_900128525.1 methanotrophic endosymbiont of Bathymodiolus puteoserpentis (Logatchev) | reverse complement strand
CACTGCAATCAGTCGAATCAGTTATGACAGGCATGTTATACATCTTGATGTTTGGTATCGGTTCAATCATTGGTATGGCTGCACTTTCCTTCATTATTGCCATCCCATTAAGGCAGTCAGCAAAAGGAATTGCATGGCTAAACATTAGTTTACAAACCATCATTGGCCTAGTGACAATAGTTCTAGGCACAACATTAATTTATGATATTGGTGGACAGATAGTTTAATTTTCCACAACAAAAATATTTCCTGAATTCATGTCATGAGCGCATAATCCTGCATCGTTCATACACTCTCCAGAGTAAGTTTGCACATTTCTCCTTGCATGCTAACACTAAAAACTCGTACACTTGCTTATATCTGCCTAAGCAAATATAATTGTCTTATGAATACAGATATCCTAGCTAACCTTTTCAAAGCACTCTCCGAGCCTATCCGTTTACGCATCTTGGCTTTATTGCTAAAAAAAGGGGAGCTTTGTGTTTGTGATTTAGTTGATACTTTAAATTTATCTCAAAGTGTCACCTCGCGCCACTTAGCATATCTACGCAATAACAAGATTGTCACGGCTAGACGTGAAGGCGTTTGGATGTACTATCAACTAACTGGTTACGCTCAATCAGAGTTGAAACCACTCTTTAATTTTATTCACGACAATATTGCCAATAGTAAAGAAATACAATCTGACCTTGCTAATGTAGGCAAGACAAAGAACTGCTAAGGTAACGCGTTATAAATAACCAGTAAAAACCGCCTAGATACATCTGTTTATCCGTATATACGTTAAGAGAGAATTATGACTATTAAAATAGCAATCAACGGCTTTGGCCGCATGGGTAGACTGGCATTCCGTGCCGCATGGGATTGGCCGGAGTTTGAAATTGTACATATCAATGAAAATGCAGGTGATGCTGCAACTGCCGCTCATTTGCTTAATTTTGATTCTGTGCATGGCCGCTGGGAACATGTTGCTGACAGTGAAAACAACAAACTTATAATCAACGGTCAGTCAATCAGCTATAGCCAAAATACGATACTTGAAGATACTCCGTGGCATGAACTTGGCGTTGATATTGTGGTCGAATGTACCGGTAAATTTAAATCCAAAGAAGCGCTCGCCCCTTACCTTAATCAAGGCATTAAAAAAGTTGTCGTTTCCGCGCCAATTAAAGATGGCACTTTAAATATTGTGATGGGCGTTAATGATCACCTTTATGACCCTAAAGTACACCAAATTGTCACTGCAGCTTCTTGTACCACCAATTGCATTGCGCCCATCGTTAAAGTTATTCATGAGAGTTTTGGTATTAAACACGGCTCAATTACTACTATTCATGATATGACCAACACACAAAGTATTCTTGATGAATATCATAAAGATTTACGTCGCGCCAGAGCTAGTGGCTTATCGTTAATTCCGACTAGCACAGGCTCTGCCACAGCGATCACTGAGATTTTCCCTGAATTAAAAGGTAAATTAAATGGTATTGCGGTGCGAGTTCCTTTAGCAAATGCCTCTTTAACCGATTGTGTATTTGAAGTTGAACAGCCCGTTACCGTCAAAGTTGTTAATGCCGCGTTAGAGGCTGCCGCAACGGGCAAGCTAAAAGGCATTTTAGGCTATGAAAAAAAACCATTGGTATCTGCTGATTACACCAATGACACTCACTCCAGTACAGTAGATGCTTTATCAACAATGATCATTAATGGTACGCAAGTCAAAATATTAACTTGGTATGACAATGAAATTGGTTATGTGCAGCGCATGATGGAGTTAACTAAAAAGCTGGCGCAATCACTCTAAGGACCAGTTCATGAATACGCCTATACGACAATACATGGTAGTCACTGCAAGCTACTGGGTCTTTACGCTGACCGATGGCGCTCTCAGAATGCTGGTGATTTTGTATTTCCACCAGTTAGGTTACAGCCCATTTGAAGTCGCTAGTTTGTTTTTGTTATATGAGTTCTGCGGCGTTATCACTAACTTAATTGGTGGGTGGCTTGCTGCACATATAGGCCTAAATACCTCCCTTCACTTTGGCCTAGCGCTACAAATTGTTGCTTTATGCATGCTTCTAGTTGAACCTTCTCTGCTCAGTGTTGTCTATGTAATGGTCGCTCAAGCCATATCAGGCATTGCTAAAGACCTGAATAAAATGAGTGCAAAAAGCAGCATTAAACTTTTAGCGCCTAATAATGCACAAGGCAAACTATATCAATGGGTGGCTCTACTCACCGGTTCAAAAAATACCTTAAAAGGTATTGGTTTTTTTCTCGGAGCAACACTTTTAACATTGCTAGGCTTTAGAGCTGCAATTGCCATTTTGGCATTCTGCTTAATAATCGCTTTAATGGTAAGCTTTTTATTACTACAAAAAGATTTAGGAAAAACTAAGTATAAACCTAAATTTACAGATATTTTTTCTAAAAGCTCTGCTGTTAACCAGTTATCAGCCGCACGATTTTTTTTATTTGGTGCTCGTGATATTTGGTTTGTGATTGCCTTACCGGTATACCTCCAAGAGCATTTATATTGGGATTATACTGAAGTGGGCACGTTATTAGCCGCCTGGGTTATCGGTTATGGCTTTGTTCAATCCGCTTCTCCTTTAATAACCGGTATACGCCGAGGAAAAATACCTGATGGTAGGACAGCCATGCTTTGGGCAACGTTACTAGCAATAATGCCACTCGCTATAGCCGGTTTTCTACAGCAAGGCTGGCAAGCAGACAGTGTGTTAATTATTGGTTTATTAGCCTTTGGTGCAATATTCGCTGTTAATTCTGCTGTGCATTCCTATCTTATCATCGCTTACGCGAAAGAAGATGGAGTGTCTCTGGATGTAGGATTTTATTATATGGCTAATGCCTTAGGCCGCTTAGTTGGTACTCTCTTATCAGGCTGGGTTTACCAATCATATGGCCTAATTTCCTGCCTTATTGTTTCTGCTATATTTATTATGATTACCAGTCTACTTTCCATTGCATTGCCACGGCATCATGCAATTTAGAGCGGACTAAAGTTCGCCCTACCGGCATTACACAAGCTTTCATATAAGTAACTTGCTCAGAAAAAAACAACGTCGCACGCCTAGTTGTTTTATATCGATTTTCAGTTATAGTTATCACTCACGTACTGAATAAAACAGCTTAAGGGAATTAATTATGCTAATTAAGGAAAAATCAACTATTTTAAGCAGCGAAATCACCGACAAAGCTATTTTTCTAAACCGCCGGAAAATCATTAAAGCCGCTGCAGGGCTATCTATTACCTCGCTACTGCCTAACACTGCTACCGCAGAAAAAGCTAAAAAATATGCACAAGTACCTAGCGGGCCTTATTCTGCCAATCTACAAGTAACCAGCATTGAAGATGCCACTAATTACACTAATTATTACGAATTCAGCACCAACAAAAAAGACTCTACCATTTTAGCCCGGCCATTAAAAACGAGTCCTTGGACGATTACGATTGAAGGTGAAGCGGAAAAAACAGGGGAATTTAATTTAGAAGACATACTCAAAAACAACCCACTTGAAGAGCGCATTTACCGATTTCGCTGTGTCGAAGCGTGGTCTATGGTAGTTCCGTGGATAGGATTCCCTCTCGGTGCGATGCTGCAACAATTCAAACCTACAGCAAAAGCAAAATTTGCCGAATTTACTACACTATATAACCCAGAAGTCATGATCGGACAGCGCGGTAAATCTCTCGACTGGCCTTATGTTGAGGCTTTAAGAATCGATGAAGCCATGCACCCCTTAGCCTTTATAGCAACAGGCATGTATGACGAAGACCTACCCAAACAAAATGGCGCGCCATTGCGCTTAGTTGTACCATGGAAATACGGGTTTAAAAGTATTAAAGCCATTGTCAAAATTCGTTTCAGTGAAACCATGCCAGCCACTGCGTGGAATAAAATGGCAGCAGGTGAATATGGCTTTTATGCTAACGTAAATCCGCACGTACCACATCCACGCTGGAGTCAAAGCAGAGAACGCATATTAGGTGCTAGTATTTTCACACCAAAACGCAAAACCGAATTATTTAATGGCTACGGCGAACAAGTTGCCTCACTTTATACGGGTATGGATCTTAAAAAGCATTTCTAATGCATTTATCCAGAACCCATTGGGTTGTTATAAAAATTAGCATTTTCTTACTCAGCCTGACACCTTTCCTGCTCTTAGTTAACGACACACTGCGCGATCAATTAGGTGCGAATCCTGTTGAAACTTTACATTTTACATTAGGTGATTGGGCTTTACGTTTTCTCTGTATCACTCTTGCCTTAACGCCACTAAGAAAACTACTACAACAAAGCTGGCCGATACGCTTTCGGCGCATGATGGGGCTGTTTGCCTATTTTTATGCCAGCTTACATTTTTTGGTTTATATCCTTTTGGACTTATCCCTTTCTTGGACACATTTTATTGATGAAGTCCCGCAAAGCCCTTATATTCTAGTCGGACTGCTGACTTTTCTACTGCTCACGCCTCTAGCACTAAGCTCAAGCAAAACGATACAAAAACGCTTAGGTAAACATTGGCTGCAATTACATAAATTAGTCTATATAGCCGGTATCAGCGCTATCACCCATTATTTATGGTTAGTAAAATCAGATATAAGTGAGCCACTTTTTTATTCGGCCGTGATGTCGATATTATTAGGAACTCGATTAATTCTGTACTTCAAAAAAACAACGTAGGATGGAAAACGCTCGCGCTATTCCATCCTACGCCTATCTAGATTAATTATTAGGGCCTTCATTTAATGAAGATTTTTCAGCCACAAGTACGACGATCAATCCTAGCAGCATCATTATATCAGGAATAACCGAACCATCTGCCTGCACACTGGCCACCATTCCAAGAATAATAATGAGCATCCCCATAATGGCTACATAGCCCCTTACGCCTTTTGAACTCTCGCTTTCAATATTTAAACCCATTATTCTCTCCGATTTAGATTATGTCTTTACCTATTTTATACGCCAGAAAGCTTATTTAACAAGAGATAAAAGAGCAAGCATAGGGCAGAGTAAGATTTTTCAGCAGAAAGGAAGGCAATAGGTAAGTCACAGCCTTGTGAAAATTGAGGCACTAGCTGAACTCTTCATAAACAAATTGTAAATAAAATATCGACCAGATTTTAATATGATGGCTCCAAGCTAAGCTTTTGCTTGTCTTCCATACAAGGTATCTTGCATCGTAAAGTTAATCACTTGAAGTTAAGCGCTATGACCTAATACCGCCGCCTTAACCTTATCATCAGGAATATGCCTAACATCCAAGCCTTGTACGGCATAAATCACATAATCACAAACATTACCAGCATGATCACTAATTCTTTCTAGGGAGCGAATCGCGTTCATAATATTTAGTGTACGCTTAATATTACGGCTATCCTCCATCATAGATAAAGTAAGCTGACGAAAAATACTAATATACTCTTCATCAACGTCTTTATCTCGTAAAACTACGTCAACTGCGCTCTCTACATCTAATCGTGCAAAAGAATCTAGTGCGCCATTTAATATGGACCTGACTAGCTCTAACAAATGCTTTAGCTCATGAAAATCCGTATATCCTTTATTAAATTCTTCTAGTTTAATTGCCATATCAGCAATACGCTTAGCTTGATCACCAACACGTTCTAGCTCAGTAATCGCTTTAGAAATAGCAATTAATAAACGTAAATCAAAAGCAGCTGGCTGCCTTTTAGCAATAATTAACAAACAAGACTCATCAATATCATGTTCTAAATTATTAACATCAGTATCACTTTGGATCACTTTTTCAGCTAATTCAAGATTGCCTGTCACTAAGGCTTCCACAGCATCCGCTAACTGTTGCTCAACAAGACCGCCCATGATTAAAAATTGATTACGGATATCTTCTATTTCTTCATTAAATTTATGAGAAATATGCTTACCTATTTGCTGCTTTTCCATTTTTTTACTCACTCAATATCGTTTTTAGCCGTAACGACCGGTAATATAATCTTCAGTCTGCTTTTTCTCAGGATTAGTGAAGATAGTATTGGTATCTCCAAACTCAATTAAATCGCCCATATACATAAAGGCAGTGTAATCAGAAACTCGCGCTGCTTGTTGCATATTATGAGTAACGATAACAATGGTATAGGTTTCTTTCAACTCATTAATTAATTCTTCAATTTTTAATGATGAAATAGGATCCAGCGCTGACGATGGCTCATCTAGCAATAAAATTGTCGGCTCAATAGCAATTGCACGCGCAATAACCAAACGCTGCTGCTGCCCACCAGATATGCCTAGCGCATTATCTTGCAAACGATCTTTTACTTCATCCCAAATCGCTGCACCACGTAATGACTTTTCTACTACTTCATCTAAAATTCGACGATCATTAATACCTTGAATACGCAAACCATAGGCAACATTTTCATAAATAGACTTAGGAAAAGGGTTCGGTTTTTGAAAGACCATACCGACATGACGACGCAATTCAGCAACATCAACACCCGGCTGATAAATATCTTTACCTTCGATACTTATCTTACCTTCGATTCTAGCAATATCAACCAAATCATTCATACGATTAATACAACGCAATAAAGTCGATTTACCACAACCACTTGGGCCGATATAAGCCGTCACTTGCTTCTTCGGTATCTCCATATTAATTCCATGCAGAGCCTGTTTCTCTCCATAAAACAAGTTTAAGTCTTGTATTTGTATACTCGTTTCATTCTTACCTTTATTGGATTGATTTTTTTGTGCAATAGCACTCATATCAATGGCATGTGTACGTACAGGTTCTGAACTCATAAGATCACTCAGTTTATTTTTGAAATAATATTCGATATTAACGGTGTAGCCGCCATTAATTTTCTAAGGCTTTATACTTCTCGCGTAAATGGTTTCTGATATTAACCGCAAATAAATTTAAGCTAATAATCACCATGACCAATAATAATGAGGTTGCATAAACTAGTGGTCTAGCCGCTTCAACATTCGGGCTTTGAAAGCCCACATCATAAATATGAAAGCCTAGATGCATAAACTTTCTGTCCAAATGCATAAAAGGGAAATTACCATCTAAAGGTAGCGTCGGTGCTAATTTTACCACGCCGACCAACATTAAAGGGGCCACCTCCCCTGCCGCTCGTGCAACAGCCAAAATCAAGCCCGTCATCATTGCCGGGCTTGCCATAGGCAATACGGTCAACCATAACGTTTCAGCTTTTGTCGCACCTAATGCCAAACTCCCTTCACGAATTGATTTAGGGACACGCGATAAGCCTTCTTCGGTGGACACAATAACAACGGGCAAGGTCAATAGAGCTAGCGTCAATGAAGCCCAAAACATGCCAGGCGTACCATAAGTTGGTGCTGGCAACGCCTCAGGAAAAAACAAACTATCTATATTTCCCCCCAAAATATAAACGAAAAAACCCAAACCAAATACACCATAAACAATCGAAGGTACACCGGCTAAATTATTCACAGCAATTCGTATAATACGGGTCAAAATGCCTTGCTTAGCGTATTCACGCATATAAATAGCAGCAATCACACCAAATGGCGTAACAATCACCGCCATAATCATCACCATCATAATGGTTCCAAAAATAGCAGGAAAAACACCCCCTTCGGTATTTGCCTCACGTGGCTCTTCGCTTACAAATTCCCAAGCCTTCGCGCCATAATGCCCAATCTTCTGCAAAAAACTCATTGCATTAGGTTGATAGTAAAGTACAATTTTTTCTAAAGGGATTTCAACTTTCCGTCCACTCGCGACTGTTGCAGTTAAACTATCGCGCCTAATTTCCTGATTAAGATCAGCTAAATTTGCTTGTAACCCCTGATATTTTTTTTCAAATTCCAGTTTCTCAGCAGCAATTTCCTGCTTAGCCCTGGTGTTTAATTTTCCCTCTAACTCTAATTTCCGCTCTTTTAAACGCAGTCGCTCTAGTTGGTAATTAATCGCACCAATCTCCCCTTTTTCAATATCTTTAATTTGCTCAAAGATATCTAAGGTACGCACCATTCGTTCCTCTAATACTGTCCACGCCTGTTCCCCCTGGGCAACCACTTTTCCATTTTCTTTTATAGTGTCTAAATAACCATAAAAGTTACCCCATTCACGGCGCTCAAGTACCATTAAGTTTTCAGGGTAATCGGTTTTCTTAATATCTTTTCCGAGTAACCAACGAAAATCCAAACCACTAATATCTCTATTACCTGTTTTAACCAAGTACTGTGTTAAGCCTGCTGCTGCTTGTTCCGGCGTATAACCTGCTGCTTTGGCAAGCTCAGGCTTTAATACTTGCTGGTCAACTATTTCACCTGCGAGGGTGATAGGCTGCTCATTCGCTTTTTCCACATAACGAATAGAAGCAACATCGGCGGGCCAAAAATGCCCCAGCCCCCGTATTGCTATTAAAGCTAATAAGCCAAACACCATAATGAGACTTAAACTGACTGCCGCTGCATTTAGCCACACCCAAGGTGCACCCGTTTTGAACCATTCACGCATCATACCGGCACCTTTAAATCTGAAATTGTATAATTAAGTATTATCATAATGAACTATATTTTTCACGGAGACGTTGACGAATAATTTCAGCCAAGGTATTAAAAACAAAGGTAAAGGCAAACAACACTAAAGCAGCAAGAAATAATACACGGTAATGCGTACTATCAACTTCAGCCTCAGGCATTTCCACAGCAATATTCGCCGATAAGGTACGCATTCCCTGAAAGATACTTAAATCCATAACCGGCGTGTTACCCGTTGCCATTAATACAATCATTGTCTCACCTACCGCACGCCCTAAACCAATCATAACAGCGGAAAAAATACCAGGACTGGCAGTTAATAGCACAACTTTGGTCATCGTTTGCCAAGGCGTTGCGCCTAAAGCCAAAGAACCAACCGTTAAATGCTTAGGGACACTAAAAATAGCATCTTCCGTAATAGAGAAAACCGTCGGAATAACGGCAAATCCCATTGCTATACCAACCACTAAGGAGTTGCGTTGATCATAGCCTATTCCCCACTCATTGTTAAACCAAGAAATCAAGCTTCCACCAAACATCATATTTTCTATAGGGCTACTGATGCTAATCGCAAAATACGTTGCCAAAATAATAACAGGGACTAATATAAGCACTTCAGTCCCCTCCCCTATGCGTAATCGTATATTTTTAGGGATATATTGCCACATATAAGCGAACAACAGCACTGCAACAGGGAGCGCACATAAAATACTAAACACCGCCATCAAGTTCTCTTCCACAAAAGGAGCTAACCAAAGGCCAGCCAAGAAGCCTAAAATGACGGTCGGTAAAGCTTCCATAATTTCAATACTTGGCTTCACCACTCTACGCAAACTAGAGGTCATAAAATATGCAGTATAAATAGCCCCCATAATGGCTAGTGGTACAGCAAGCATCATTGCGTAAAATGCCGCCTTCAAAGTCCCAAAAACTAAGGGCGTTAAGCTATATTTAGGTTCAAAATCATTACTTGAAGAAGAAGATTGCCAAATATAATCAGGCTTAGGGTAGCTTTCATACCAAACTTCTTGCCAAATAGATTTGATTGAAACTTCTGGATGTTCATTCTCAACACCCCAGATATAAATCATACCCTGCTTATCTTGAAGCAGGAAAACATTAGCCCTCGGTGACATAGCCAACAATTCCGGTTGCGCTGAAGTAATTTTCTCTCTCAACAACTCCCTTTCAGCAGTTGAGTGATAAACCCCAACAACACCTTTAGCATCGACCACAATAAAACCTTTTCTGCGTTGCTCACCATCAATATCGGTAATCGCATAATCTGAAACTTTAAAGGCACGTAACTTTTGTAGTGATATATGGTTACTCATATCACGCACTGCGCTCCACTGCGAAACCAAGCCTGTACTGTCACCCGCCAACAAAGAAAGCTCGCCCGTCAAAAACACTAAGCTTGTTAACTTACTTCCTACATGTAATAGCTCAGTGTGCTGAATAAGCCGAGGACTTTCTTTATCACTAATATTAAACATACTTAAGCGCCCCGTACGGCTCGCTAAATATAAATTGCGCTGCTCTTTATCGAGCAAAATATATTCAAGGTCCTTAGAATCAACATCGATTTCTACATCAACACGCTCAAAACTTTCATCATCAGAAAAAAGTGACTCTTCTTTAAAAAAGTTAGTTAATAGTACTCGGTTATCTAACGTTCTTACGACTAAGGTAGTCCCTGATTCACCGACTCTAAAAGCCAGATGAGTAATTGCTTGACCTTGAGGGTCTATCTGCAATGCTTGTTCACCCTGAGGAAATTCAATCTGCGGAGTAATAAAGCGCTTATTATCAGGATAAGTTATTTGATATTTATGTCGTGCAATAATGACACCACCATTGCTTAAACCATATGCAATATATCCTCGCGATGGCGTACCAACACTAAAACTAGTTATTTTTGCATCACTAGGAACGACTGAGACTATGTTACGAACCTTACCCGTTGCTGTAGCAAAGAAAACTGCTTTACCTTGATCGGTAAAACGTGCCGCAACTTCATTTTGCTCCTCTGTTGCGAGATACAGGCTCTTACCCGCTGATTTTTCAGGTAATTCATATTGATATAAAGCATGAGCATCTGCCGAAACAAATAGCGGATAAACCACATACATTAAATAGAAGAAAATTAAGACAATGGCGACAATAACACCCAGACCACCGGCAACGACGCCATAACGGGTGAATTGGTCTTTTATCTTACGCCACTTTTGATAAGTTTCACTTATCTGAAGTTTAGATGCTGTCATAGTTTAACGAACAAAATAGTTGTATCATAAATCAATTATACAAACTTTATATGACAAAAACATGAATCAACTCTTGCTCACAAAAATAACAAGCAAAAAAAACTAGGAGCTATTAAAAATAGCACCTAGTTAAATTCAATCTCATTTCTACTTAAACAACAAGGACTATAGTAGATTTGATAATGTGGCATCCCTGCCCAATAATATCCATATCATCCATCCATCCTGAAAACTTATAACAATTCAGCCAATGACTTCTTAACTACTTTAGCTGGCAATGGGATATAACCATCTTTAATAACAATTTTCTGGCCTTCTTTAGACAAAACCATTCTGATAAACTCTCTTTCTAATGGCGCTAAAGCTTGATTAGGTTTTTTGTTAACATAAACATATAAGAAACGTGCTAATGGGTATTTACCTGACAGTGCATTTTCAGGTGTCGCCGCAATAAAAGCCCCCCTTGCTTTCTTAGTCAAAGCAACAGCCTTAACTCCCGATGTTTTATAACCAATACCTGAATAACCGATACCATTTAATGAAGTTGAAACAGACTGCACAACAGAAGCAGAACCAGGCTGCTCATTTACATTATTCTTATAATCACCCTTACATAACGCTTTTTTCTTAAAGTAGCCGTATGTACCTGATACTGAGTTACGACCATATAACTGAATACTTTTATTTTTCCAAGACCCCGTTAAACCCAGATCACCCCAAGTTGTTATATCTGTTGGATAGCCACATTTACGTGTAGATGACATAATCGCATCAACTTGCGGAATCGTCATACCTTCAATAGGGTTGTCTTTATTGACATAAACGGCTAAAGCATCAATAGCAACAGGAATCGCTGTAGGCTTATAGCCGTACTTCCTTTCAAAAGCATCTAGCTCCTTATCTTTCATTTTACGGCTCATAGGACCAATATTAGCCGTTGCTTCAGTCAATGCTGGAGGCGCAGTAGATGAACCTGCCGCTTGAATTTGAATATTTACATTTGGATAGTTACGCTTGAATGACTCAGCCCATAACGTCATTAAGTTAGCTAAAGTATCAGAACCAACGCTTGACAAATTACCCGATACACCACTTGCTTTTTGGTAGTCAGGAAGTTTAGGGTCAACTGTTTGTACTGCGTTAGCTGAAGTACTTACTAACACTGCTGTAACAAAACCAGCCGCTGCTAAAGATCGCACTTTAGACGTAATTTTCATTTTTAAACCTATCACTAAAATTAAGATACCAGCTATTATGTACAGCAAATATGACAACCATATTACAGAGCAGAGAGTATTTTTGCAGCCTGCTATTTTAACTCACTCTTTATACGCTGATAGATACCACCAAAACTACCATTGCTCATTATTAAAAAGTGACTTTGTGCGGCAACTTCTTGCTGCAATTTAGTAACAATCTCACCTATCGACATACAAATTTGAATCTTATCAGTATAAACTTGCAGCTCACTTAAATCCCAAGCTAAATTTTCCGACTGATAAATAAGCACTCTATCTGCCAACCTGAGCGCACTTGCCAATTCATTACGATGTACACCCATGCGCATAGTATTTGACCTAAGCTCAAGCACGGCAATAATTTTCTCAGAACCTACATGCTGACGTAAGCCCTCTAAAGTCATTTTAATCGCAGTGGGGTGATGGGCAAAATCATCATAAATCGTCGTACCGCGAATTTTAGCAATGACCTCCATACGCCGCTTGACATTTTTAAACTGGGCTAATGCTGCTATTGCATCAACAGGCAACACCCCTATATGCCTTGCTGCTGCAATTGCAGCTAAGCCATTATGTACGTTATGCAAACCAGTCAAACCCCACTCTACTTGCCCGTGTTTTTCATTGGCAAATAAAACCTCGAATTGACTACCATCCTCCTTAACTAATGCCGCTTGCCAGTCAGCTTGCTGTCCTATAGCTGTTTCTTGCACAGGTGTCCAGCAACCCATGGTTAACATATCCTGCACATTAGCATCTGCTTGAGGTGCAATAATTAAACCCTGCGCAGGAATAGTTCTAACTAAATGATGGAATTGTCGTTTAATTGCCGATAAATCATCAAAAATATCAGCATGATCAAATTCTAAATTATTTAAAATGACTGTTCTAGGTCGATAGTGTACAAACTTAGAGCGTTTATCAAAAAAAGCGGAATCATATTCATCCGCTTCAATAACAAAAAAATCTGTTTCTCCTGCACGAGCAGAAAGTCCAAAATTCATTGGAATACCACCAATTAAAAACCCAGGCTTAAACCCTTGGTACTCCAAGATCCAAGCCAACATACTACTTGTAGTCGTTTTACCATGCGTACCCGCTACCGCTAAAACCCACTTATCTTGCAATACATATTCAGAGAGCCACTGTGGACCTGAGGTATATTTCAAGCCTAAGTTCAAAACCGCTTCTACTTCAGGGTTACCACGCGATATAGCATTACCAATAACCACTAAATCGGGATTTATTGTCAAATTCTCAGCCTTATAACCGTGCATTAAGTGTATACCTTGCTCAGTTAGTTGAGTGCTCATAGGCGGGTAAACATTTTGGTCTGATCCACTAACGGTATAGCCTAGCTCTCTAGCTATCAAAGCCACCCCCCCCATAAATGTACCGCAAATACCTAAAATATGAATATGCACACAACCCTCCTATCTAAGGTGCGAAGATTAAATTAATGAATGTTATTGATGCCTTACTGCAGCTGCTACAAAACAGCAACCATAAGCCAAAGAAAGCTATTTACTAAGAATTTGAGGATCATATTATTCGGAGGAGGAAGAACGAAACAGCAAGGCACGCTCAGAGACACTACCATTAAGTTAAGAAATTAGCTCATTGGGGCGCAGTGCTTTAGCCTGCTTTCATAGCTGGAAATAACAGGCTAAAGCACTGCGCCCCATATTCTATTGCTCTTAACTTAATGACAGTGACGCTCAGAGAGGAAAAAAACAAGAATACAGGCTATAAACCAATATATAAGCCATTGATTTTACCAAATAAAAATATAAGTTCTCATTTTTTAATAGACGCAAAAATATCGTAGGATGTGCTGAGGAACGAAGTGCATCCTACATAATTTTAATATCTCAAATACCTGTGGATAATGAGAAGTTACAAAAAAACAGCATAACTGGTTGTGTTTAAAAATGACTAGCCGCTTATTTCAAGGCTGCTGCACTAGTGTCTTTGTACTCAGTAATATTATCTACTTTCATTGCCTTAATAATCATTTTTAACTCCCTATGCTGCTGCTTTAATGGACCTAATTCAGCAGCAAGGTTAGCAATATTTTCTTCAATACTTTCTTTCGACCCACTAATTTTACGTAACATTTGCAAACGGCTTTCAATTTGCTTTTTATGGTCTTTAATTTGATGCATCAAAGGCGAGAGCACACTATTACTCCAAGTTGTTGCATCTTTATTCGCACGCTTCAGTACTTCACGTGCTTTTGAGATAATGGTACTGTATAACTTTTTCACCACAACACTTTGCTCAGTCATGGTTGTTCTAGCACTAGAGCGAAAAAGCTCTCCTTCCTCAAAGATTTGCTCTAACTCAAATTGATATTGCTTAATTGAAAATAACTTCGGCTCAATTTCTTTAAAGCCGTACTCATCTCTAAATTTCTTATGAATCGCCTTTACTAAGCGGCGAGTTTCATTTGTTGTATCAACTGCGTCTTGTAATAAATCACGCAACTCATCAAACAACTTGCGAATATTCTGTTTCATGCCGTAAGTAGTCAGGCTTTTAGACATGTCATCTTTAGTACGACGAATAACCTCATCAATCCTCTCTTTTGCCAAAGAGTCCACTAGCATTCTAGCTTGCACACTAAAAACTCGGCGGCTGGCTTGGAAGTTTTCCACATTAACTAAATAAGCATTTTGACGGTCACGTGTTTCGGCCATCAATTTCCCCGTCATATCAGCATTTTCAAAATCTATTTTCTTAAATTCCTCCAATTGAGCCATTGCATTTTTATATTTTATCTCAGTCAGGCTTAGGGACTCCTTAACTAAGAAACCAATATTATGCGCCACGGTTTCCATTAAAATAGTGCGCCGATGCTGCAAAATGTTATCTGACAAATAGTTTTCTAATCCTGCCAAACGACTTTTCTCTAGCAAGGCATCATCAGATTTAATTTTCGCTAACAACGCCTGCTTAGCAGAGACCGGAAAGATTAACTCTTCACTGACACCTAAAATGGATGCAGAATTTTTAACCTGTGAAGCAATTGATGCGTCATAACCGGCATCTCCAGCTAAATCATCCCACATAGAATCAATTTTATTCATGACCACAGCAAGACCTTGCTTGCCAGTACCTCGAGCTATACTGATATGATTGCGCCACATTTCCAAGTCACTTTTTGTTACCCCAGTATCAGCTGCCAAAACAAAAATAATGGCTTGTGCGCTAGGCAACATATTTAAAGTCAATTCGGGCTCAGTACCCAAGGCATTTAGCCCAGGCGTATCTAAAATACACAAGCCTTCTTTTAGTAAAGGATGAGGGAAGCTAATTAAAGCATGCCGCCAACAAGGTATTTCTACCTCATTTCTATCTAGCATCCCTAATTCAGCTGCTTCACGCTCATTCCATAAACCCAATTTATCCGCATCTTCCTTAGAAACTGTTTTAACAGCCACTAATTCTTTAAAAGCTTCTTGCATTTGTGCAGGTGAATTACAATCCAGATCAATTTGCATCCATCGTTCTGGGCTTTGTTTGTATTCAACCAAAGAAATATCTTCCAAGCGACTTTCTATATTCAATAAACGAATATAACTACCCGCTTCATCATAAAATAGTTCCGTCGGGCACATCGTAGTACGTCCAGCAGATGATGGTAATAACCTGATACCTGTTTCAGCAAAAAATAAGGAATTAATAAGCTCAGTTTTACCACGAGAAAATTCAGCCGCAAACGCCAAGGTAATACGATCATGACTCAGGCCATTCAGCATATTTAACAAGGTATCTGTACTATTCGGGTCGCTTAACCCATAACGGTCACGCCACTCTCTGTACATTTCAATTGCTTGGACAATTTCTTCTCGCCATTGCGAATATTCATGTAACTGCTTTTTAAATTCCATACATCCCGTGCCTTATCGCTGATATTGATAGAAACCGCAATTTATATCATTTGAAATAACAAACCATCTAAACTCAATGCCTACACCTATAAGACGAATTGTAGCCTAAAAACAAAAAACTGCTAAAAAATAAACGATTTTTCTAAGTATTTCTTACCAATGCCTGTGCCAATTACTTCTTTCTAACAATTATGAGCATCAATTTAGGGCTAACTCCTTACAATCGTTTAAAAATCAAATCCCAAACACCATGCCCTAAACGCAAGCCACGCCGCTCAAATTTTGTTAAAGGCCGATAGTCTGGCCTTGAACAATAGTTTTGGCTGGCACTAGCATTAACAAAGTACTCTGCTCCTGACAAAATTTTCAACATATGTTCTGCATAATGCTGCCAATCTGTCGCCGCATGAAAATAACCTTCAGGCTTTATTTTTTGCGCAATAAGTTTAACAAAGCTAGGTCGCACAATACGTCGTTTATGATGCTTTCTTTTATGCCAAGGATCAGGAAAAAACAGGTGTATACCTGATAAACTAACATCTGGAATGCATTGTTCTAAAACATCGATAGCATCATGATAAAAAATTCTAACATTGCTAATTTGCTTTCTTTCCAGTTGTGCTAATAAATTACCCACTCCCGGCTTATGCACTTCAATGCCAATATAATCTTTATCTGGGTTATCTTCTGCGACTTTGGCCAAACTTTCGCCATTGCCAAAACCAATTTCCAAAATAACCGGAGCACTACGTCCAAAAATAATGGGCAAATCACAAACAACTTCTGGATTTAAACAGTATTTATCCCACAAAGTATCAACAGCATTTCTTTGCGCCCCCGTCATCCGTCCAATTCGGCGAATAAAGCTCTTAATACGTGGCGGATTTTGTACTTCTTCTTTGGACATATTTAAAACTTAAGCAATTAATCCGTCTAATGGTGAAGACGCTGAGGCAAAGCGTTTTCTTGGCATTCTTCCTGCCAAATACGCCTCCCGACCTGCCTGTATGCCTTTCTTCATTGCCGAAGCCATTAATACTGGGTTTTGAGCTGCCGCAATCGCCGTATTCATTAATACACCTGTACACCCTAATTCCATGGCAATAGCAGCATCTGATGCCGTACCCACACCCGCATCAACCAAAATAGGCACATTTGCATTTTCTACTATAGTCAAAATATTATAGGAATTTTGTACCCCTAAACCCGAACCAATAGGCGCAGCTAACGGCATAACTGCAACACATCCTATATCCTCCAAGCGTTTAGCAATTATGGGATCATCATTCGTATAAACCATAATATCAAAGCCATCTTTAACCAATAATTCTGCGGCCGACAAAGTCTCTATAATATCCGGCAATAAGGTTTTTTGATCGGCTAGAACTTCCAATTTAACCAGCTTATGGCCACCGAGTAATTCACGCGCCAAACGACATGTTCGAACTGCATCATCAGCGGTAAAACAACCTGCTGTATTAGGTAAAATAGTATATTTATCTGGTGAAATAACATCTAATAAATTTGGCTCACCTGGATTTTGACCGATATTGGTACGCCTAATAGCTACCGTCACAATCTCCGCCCCACTTGCCTCTATCGCCAAGCGTGATTCTTCTAAATCCTTATATTTTCCAGTACCAATCAATAGTCGCGACTTAAACTCTTGACCAGCAATAGTAAAGCTATCACCCTGCCCACCGCCAATCGCTTGTACAACCTCTATATAGTCGCCCTCCTGACAAGTAGTCTGTGCATACTGATTAAACGGTAAAATTTCTTTATTTAATTCAACAGCAATGCGTTTATTTTCTAAACCCAACTCGCTAACAATATCTGCGATAGTACTATTTTCTGTATATTGCTTAGTTTCGCCATTTACATAAACATTCATGCTTTTTGTTCCTGTTAATTTTTTACTGTTCTTCTACTTTGTACAGCGACGGCCAAATTATTCAATAAAGTCTCAGTATCATTCCAGCCTATACAGCCATCAGTAATGCTTTGCCCATAAACCAATGCTTGACCTGCCACAACATCCTGCCGCCCTGCGTGCAAATGACTTTCAATCATCACACCCATAATACGATGATCACCTCTCGCTACTTGCTCTGCAACATCCTCGCCAACTAATAACTGCCGTTGACACTGTTTTAGACTATTAGCATGGCTTAAATCAATCATAATATTGGCTTTTAAACCCGACTTCTCCATGCCACGAGCCACCTTATCAACACTGACCGCATCATAATTAGGGCCACCACTACCACCACGTAAAATTATATGCACATCTTCATTACCCGTAGTGGAAAAAATAGCTGAATTACCCTCTTTAGTCACAGATAAAAAATGATGTGGATTCATAGCCGCTTTAATCGCATCATTAGCAATAGCTATCGTACCATCTGTCGCATTTTTAAAGCCAACCGGACAAGATAATCCCGAGGCAAGTTCTCGGTGACACTGACTTTCAGTCGTTCTTGCGCCAATTGCCCCCCAAGCAATCAAATCAGATACATATTGAGGGGTAATTAAATCCAAATATTCAGTCGCTGCTGGTATTCCTTGGCTATTCAAATCCAACAATAGCTTCCGTGCAATACGCAAGCCTTTATTGATATTAAAACTACCATCTAGATCAGGATCATTAATTAACCCTTTCCAGCCTACTGTTGTTCTCGGCTTTTCAAAATAGACACGCATAATAATATGCAAATCTTGCTTTAATTTATCTTTAATAACTCGAAGCTTACTAGCATACTCAAGAGCCGCTTTAGGGTCATGAATAGAACATGGGCCGACAACCACAACTAAGCGATCATCCTGATCGCTTAAAATATTATGCACAGCTTGACGAGCTTGTTGAATAGTTTTAGCAACGACTTCCGTCAGTGGCAATTCATCATGAATCAGCACTGGAGCCATAACACCTCTAGTCTTACGGATTCTTAAATTATCAGTATTAATTTGATTTTGCATGGCCCATAAAAAACGATTATTACAATTAATTGCACTATTTTAACCTAAAAACAGGCATTAAGTATTGGGGTTTGTCAAAAATCATACTCTATAAATAAGAAGGCCCATTCCTGCGCACGAAATAAGGACACAAGCTAATATTATTAATTTGATATTTAATGACAAGTGCGGCATGCTCAAAATAAGCGGCAAAATAATGAAATGATTAATCAATTAAAAAACGGCTTATGCTGTTTTTTATAGTACAAATTTAAAAAATAACTGTGCTCGTGCATTTAAATCCTTACACGAAAAAAAGGTTATAATTCGACTATCATATTTCGCTATTCAGGAAAACTCATGCACCATACGCAAAACTTAGTTCATGGCACAGGCCTTGGTTTACGTCGCTCTTTTCTTGACGAAGCACTTGCTAGCCCACTAAAAAATGTTGATTTTTATGAAGTTGCACCAGAAAACTGGATGACCTTAGGCGGCAAACTAGGCAAACAATTTAAAGCCATGACTGAGCGTCACCCTTTTGTTTGTCATGGTTTATCACTCTCCATTGGTAGCACCGACCCGCTCGACGAAGACTTTGTAAAAAACTTAAAAAACTTTATGCATGAGCATAAAATCAAATTTTATAGTGAACACTTAAGTTATTGTAGCAACAACGGGCACTTATATGACCTTATGCCTATCCCCTTTACCGAAGAGGCAGTAAATCATGTTGCTCAAAGAATACGGCGCGTGCAAGATATATTAGGACAAAAAATCGCCATCGAAAATGTTTCTTACTATGCTGCACCAGGCCAAGAAATGTCCGAAATTGATTTTTTTAATGCTGTCGTTGAAGCAGCAGATTGTGATGTACTATTAGATGTTAATAACATCTATGTAAATAGTGTAAATCACAACTACGATGCTGAACAATTTTTACAATCACTCCCTGCTCAACGTATAAGTTATGTGCATATTGCCGGACATTATGTTGAAGCCGAAGATTTTCTAGTCGATACTCACGGTGCAGACATTATCGACCCTGTGTGGCAATTACTAGAAAAGGCCTATGCTTTATACGGTGTTTTTCCGACACTATTAGAAAGAGATTTCAATATCCCCAGTGTCGCAGAGCTATTAAGCGAAGTAAGCACCATCCAATCCTTACAAAATGCATGGCATACGAATAATGAACAACTCTCAGCCTAAAATCGACTTCAAAGCCAAGCAAGCTGAATTTTCAGCCTATATCCGCAACCCTGACACTAGCGCATGCCCAATCGATGTTGCCCCGCAACGCATGCAAATGTACCGCGAGCTATTCTTTAATAACGTAGAAGGCTTTCTATCCAGTAACTTTCCGGTATTACATACAATATTAGATCAAGAACAGTGGCAACAATTAGCACAAGACTTTTTTAGCCAACACCAAAGCACTACCCCTTATTTTTCAGAAATACCTGAAGAATTTATTCTATATTTACAAAATGAACGCCAGAAACAAGCAGATGACTTTCCGTTTATGCTCGAACTCGCGCATTATGAATGGGTTGAAATGGCCTTATCTATCGCACAAGATATTTTACCTGAAAAAACTGACAACCCAAGATTAACACTCGCGCATAAGATAAGCCTTTCCCCCTTAACTTATCTTTTAGCATACCAATACCCTGTGCACAAAATTTCACCCAACTATTTACCAACAGAAGCACCGAAGCAAGCAACTTATCTAGCCGTTTACCGAGACTATCAAGATGAAGTGAAATTTATCGAATTAGCACCGATGAGTTTTCGTTTACTACAGACTTTACAAGAGCCACAAACCAAACTTATTAATGACTGCCTAAAAGAAATATTGCCGGAAAACAGTTCAGAAGCTTTACAAAATGCTGCGCTTGAAGCATTACAGCAATTTTTAGATAAGCAGCTTATTTTTATTGAATAGCCTTAGAGATTATACCCGGAAACACAGCCAACCCTGACTGAACGACCTTAACCACGCAGTTAAAATGACTCCCGCAAAAAATTATACTTTATTGGGGGCTCTAAAAAATTTCTTACATGCTTGCTTTAAATTCACCGGCCTGCCGATCCTTTATGACCTTATCCCAAGCAAACACTTTGCCATTCATGGCGATATAAACACCTACCGGCAGTAATTGCACAGCAGTAAGCGCACAACCTAGATTAAATAGCGCATCAGACTGACTCACCATATAGGGAACCATCGCACCGACTAAAACGATAGTTTTATCGGTTATCGTCTTAGCTAAGTACTGTGCACTTTCAACCATAGTATCAGTGCCATGAGTGATAATAATTTGCTGCGGCCCTGTTGTGCTACACGCTTGACTTAATACCTCTCTATCCGCATCAGTCATAGCTAAACTATCTTTGAGCATTAAAAGCTGGAGGTCAATATCCAGCTTACAGCGCGACTGCTGTAACATAGCCGGCAAATGCGTTTCTGGAAAATACATTTCACCATTTAATTCGTTATAACGTTTATCAATCGTACCGCCTGTAATAATCAGCTTTATCATTGTATTTTTTGTAATCGTGCCGCTGCTGCTTTGCCTACCTCAGTTTCAGGTTCTTTATCGATAATACGTTGCACGACAGAAGCGCTAGATTGATCTAATAAAGCAATGGCGGCAAGCCGAACCGAATCATAATACGCACGCAAAGCTGCAAGCTCACGTAGGTAAGTGCTTGCCTCGCGCAACTCGTGCAACATTAGCTTTTCCGGATCACTGGTGAAAAGTTCTCGCTGCAAATCGCCATGGCGAGTTTGCTCGCGCACTAACTCTCTAGGATCTAGTTTGGATATCTCTGTAGGATCACTACAACAATTACTCATAACTCACCCTCTTCTTAAAAAAATTCAGGACTATAATATATTAGCGTCCATGATGCTCCAGTCTCCTTTCTATATTAGACCGCAATAAAAAAGTCTGAACAGCAGATAAGTCACCTTCAAAAGCAAGCCCATAATCATATATTGAATTATCTCGTTCAAAGAAAAACCAAGCTTTCTTAAGCGGTTGTAGTGCCGCTGACTTTATTTTTATTTTACTTACCACTGTACTTTTTTGCTCAAACACATGCTGTTTATCAAAACTAATTTTCGACATAATGCAATTGTTCAAATTCAAGTTTATCTGACCTCTAATTAACATGCCATTTTGACTTATATTTAATAATTCAACATACTTGAATGGTCTTCTTCCCTGACCAATATAAACGCTAATATCCTTACGTTTATAGCGTAAACTTTTACGTGCGAGGCTTTTAATATCTTTCATACCCCTCCCCCTTCACTGCTTAAAAAACTACTCAGAAAGCAGAAATTACCATGCGCTACTCTCTAAGTTTAATACGACTGACAAATACCAAAGCTGAATATTTACACGCTCAATAATACATCAACGCCACAAGCGGGACAGATATGTGTAACAGGAAGATCTTCTTGATTTTTCCATGCGGCAAGCGCCTCTTTTTTATCTCCTGAAACAACAAAAATCAGCTCTTTAGTATTGCTTAATGCTTTAGCACTCAATGAAACTCGGTCAGAGGGCGGCTTAGGCGAATTATGCACTGCATGAGTTAATTCATTAGTATTATGCACATGTCCAGGAAATAAGCTGGCCGTATGTCCATCTTCCCCCATCCCTAACAGAACCAAATCAAAAGTTCCAGCGTCAGCCACAACCTTTGCATATTTCTCAGCGCCCACTTCAGCGCCCAACTCAGCAGGAATATTATAAATTTGTGCTTTTGGAATGGCCACCAAATTTAGCCATTTCTGCTCGGCAACTAAACTATTACGCTCAGCATTATCTACTGGCAAACAGCGTTCATCACCATGATAAATATGCCATTTACTCCAGTCAGCTTGTTTAGTGGCCAACAGCTGATAAGCTTTAACTGGCGCTGTCCCTCCAGCTAAAACTAATTTAAAAACCCCTTTATCCGCAATAGCCTTATCCGCTGCGGCTAAAATACGCTGACAAACTGCTTCAGCAAGCAACTCAATTGAATCAAAGGGTTTCCAGTTTACTACTTGTGTCATTTTTCTTCCTATAAAGTATTGCGCCAACTCTGGCTTTCTTTTTCAAATAAACGGCACTCATTCGGCCCCCATGAGCCTGCTGGATAGGTTTCGATATAATCACGATTAACGGCCCACTTATTAATAATAGGATCCACAATTTTCCACGCATGCTCAACTTCATCATACCTTAAGAATAAAGAGCGATCGCCTTTAATTACATCAAGCAATAAATCCTCATAAGCATCAGAAGCCAACTCATCTTCATTACGAAAACTCGCATCAAGATTAGAAATTCGCGTACGCATTTCCAGCCCGGGCTCTTTAACGGTCATTTCCATGCGAATACATTCTTCAGGCTGTATACCTAACAATAACCAATTTTGCTTAATTTTTTCGGCTTGCGTATGAGCAAATAACTGTGAAGGTGCATGCCTAAAACAAATTGAAATCATTGACTGTGCTTTTTCCATTCGTTTCCCTGTACGCATATAAAAAGGCACACCACGCCAGCGCCAGTTATCGACATAGAGCTTCATCGCAGCATAAGTTTCTGTCACACTATTTTGTGGAATACCCTCTTCCTGTAAATACCCATTGACTTGCTTACCATCAATTTCACCTGGCGCATATTGTGCGCGAAAGGCTTGGGCATGCACTGCCTCTTCAGGAATAGGGCGTATTGATTTTAAAACTTTAACTTTTTCATCACGTAAATCTTCAGCATCCAGCGAAACAGGAGGCTCCATTGCCACTAAGGTTAGCAATTGTAACAAGTGACTTTGTAACATATCACGCATTGCGCCTGTATGATCATAATAGGGGCCTCGACTACCAATGCCTAATTGCTCCGAATGCGTAATCTGAATATGATCAATATAGTTTCGGTTCCACAAAGGCTCTAGCATTGAATTAGCAAAACGAAAGACTAAAACATTCTGCACCATGCCCTTACCCAAATAATGATCGATACGGTAAATCTGCTCTTCTTTTAAATATTGACTGATTTTATTTTGTAAAGAACGCGAACTTTCTAAATCAGTACCAAATGGCTTTTCAATAATGACGCGACGCCAAAACTGACTTTCATCCAATAACTTTGGCTTACTAAGCTGCTCGATAACATGGCTAAAATCGGATGGATTAATCGCTAGATAAAAAGCCATATTCTGCGGGAACTTAACAGAATCTGTGAGTAATTGCGCTAGACTGCTATAGCATTCTGCTTGCTGCATATCACCTTTATGATAATGCAGACGAGCAATAAAACGCTTAAATACTTGCTCATCAATACCGCCACGCGCTTTAGCTTCTAGCATAGCACGCACTTCAGACACCCACTTGTCATTATCCCAAGGACGACGGCCTATAGCGATAATTTTCGTGTCATCATGTAAACGGTTTTCAATATCCAGATGATATAAGGCGGGGATTAATTTGATGCGTGCCAAATTACCTGTTGCGCCAAAAATCACATAAGTACAGGGATCAGTTTTCACTCAGAACTCCTTTTATAGTTTTTAAAAACTCAGGGGATAAAGTCAGCTTATTTGTAGCGCTAGACAAGACCTTCAAAAATATCGGCCAAGGTAATAGAAACATCCACGCTAGGTAAGTTGCAAACGGCTGATGCTGCACAAATATGCAACAACCAATCACCTTCTGCCACGCGCCGAAAACACTCTATCCTGCGTGCCTTAATATCAACCAATACATATTCTTTAATACTCGGTAGCTGACGATAAGCCGCAAACTTAGTGCCTCGATCATAAGCTTCGGTAGAATCAGAAAGCACTTCAATAACAAGGCTAGGCGCAGTCAAAAATTGCTCCGCGTGTTGGTCTTGCTTATCACAAGAAACCATTACATCTGGATAAAAAAAGGCATCAACCTGTTCAACCCGAAGCTTCATGTCAGAAATATAGACTTGGCAGGGGGTGCCGCGTAAATGTTGTTTTAATGTAGCCGCTATATTTAGGCTGACAATAACATGTTCACGCCGTGCGCCACCCATAGCAAAAACCTCGGCATGCATATATTCATGCTTTTCTTCTTGCATCTCTTCCCAAGCAAGATAATCTTCGGCTGTAAAAACATCAGCGTTGACCATTTGCATAGTTCAACTCCTAAAAAATAGATAGCTTAACCTATCACCACTAACCCTCTGATATAGTCAAGCTATCTTATAATATTATGCTGTATAAGTCGTCGAAGCCATTTTTCCGCCTGTTCCAGTCCAGTCAGTATGAAAGAATTCACCACGAGGTTTATCTATACGTTCATAAGTATGTGCACCAAAATAATCACGTTGTGCTTGTAATAAATTAGCGGGTAATCGCGCACTGCGATACCCATCATAATAAGCCAATGCCGATGAAAATGATGGTGTAGGCACAGCTAATTGCACACCAAGAACGACGGTTTCACGCCAACCTGCATCAGACTCTTTAATCGCATTATTAAAGAAATCAGCTAATAATAAATTTTCTAATTCTGGATTATTATCATAGGCTTCTTTAATGTCATTTAAGAACTGACTACGAATAATACAACCACCACGCCACATAAGCGCAATACCGCCGTAGTTTAATTGCCAGCCATATTCTTTTTCAGCCGCACGCATTAAACCAAAGCCTTGCGCATAAGAAATGATCTTTGCTGCATAAACCGCATCGCCAATTGCTTTAATCGCTGTCTCTTTATCACCAGAAAACTTCACATTTGCTTGTGGCAAAATGTTTGCAGCGCGAACACGCTCTTCTTTTTGTGCTGATAAGCAACGAGCAAACACCGCTTCAGCAATCAAGGTTAATGGCGCCCCTAAATCTAAGGCATTAATACCAGTCCATTTACCAGTCCCCTTTTGTCCCGCTGTATCTAAAATTTTATTCACTAAAGGCTCACCATCTTCATCTTTATAGCCCAAGATATTAGTAGTGATTTCAATTAAATAAGAATTAAGTACCCCTTTATTCCATTGCGCGAATATATTTTGAATCTCGTCCGCGCTCAAACCTAGACCTTCCGATAATAATTGGTAAGCTTCACAAATAATTTGCATATCGCCATATTCGATACCATTATGTACCATTTTCACATAATGCCCAGAACCCTGCTCACCCACCCATTGACAGCATGGCTCGCCATCTACTTTAGCGGCAATACTCTGTAAAATAGGCTGTACTATTTGCCAAGCGTCTTTGCTACATCCAGGCATAATAGAAGGGCCATGACGCGCACCCTCTTCACCACCAGACACACCTGCGCCCACAAATTCAATGCCTTTTTCTGCTAATGCAATAGAACGGCGATTAGTATCTGTATATAAAGAGTTACCACCATCAATAATGATATCTCCTGGCGCTAATAAAGGCGTTAATTGCTCTATATAACTATCAACCACCTCACCCGCTTTTACCATTAGCATAACAATACGCGGGCTTTTTAAGCTATCCACCAGTTCAACTAATGAATACGCTCCAGTAACCTGAGTGCCTGCTGCTGGCCCTGCCAGAAAATCATCAATTTTATTTGCCGAACGATTATGCGCCGCGACTTTAAAACCATGGTCATTCATGTTTAAGACTAAGTTCTGCCCCATGACCGCAAGGCCAATTAATCCAATATCCGCTTTCATTATTTTGCTCACTAAAGTTTTAAAGTAAATCACAATACATTATGACCATTAAAGTCATAACCAATATACAACAAAATAGGTACTTCAGCATAGTAGGCTGCTAATAATCCAAAAAAATAGGCCGACAAATCCTTTTCAAGACCCGCCGACCTACTCTAAATAGGCCTAAATCAACTGAAAGTGATAGTGATAACGCTTATTAAAAATTACTCATTAACCCCCAACCTTTTGCGTGAAACTATAGCTGACCCCAACAACCCAAGCATAAGTAATAATACAGGTGTTGGAGCTGGTACACTTGCTGACTGACGTAAGTTAAACCCCTCCCCCCAAGCCACTAAATCTTGATGCGAAGTAGCATTTCGGTAAGGACTAATCCACAGAACATTATTAACAGATGCCATGTTAGCGCCTAATGCTACTGAATACTCATTATAAGCAGTTTCTATACGATCATCTGTAGAGGTATTCAGAGTAAATCTTGTAGCCCCATAGACTTGCTCCCAAATTAAAGCTTGCAACCCTGCCTGCTGATATTTTTCAACTGCCGTCTCAGCTATATTCAAAATTAACCACGCGATCTTAGCGCCATTTTCTTCCGTCAGTTCAGGTCTGTCAGCAAAAAAGGCTTTATTATTGTAATTAGCGTTATACACTTGATTCAGACCTATAGAGTGATATATATCAATACAATAAGCATAAATTAAACCTTTCCCATCAAGTACACTGTTAAGTATATTACCACCGCCTAAATTATTCCGGGCAGTGCCGTCTAACTCTACGTTAATACCCCTGCATAAGTACTCCCTGTTTTTAAAATACCCGTAGCATCAAATGGTACGCTTGCAGAAAATACAACACTATATAAATACACTTATTAAAATAACAAATATTAATTTATAGATTTTCATTCGATTATCCTTATAGATCACATAACTCAGCTATCTTTTACAACAAAAGACCTGAAGCTTTCCGAGCCTACTTCACAGCAGGTGTGGCAGTAAAAATTCAAATTACAAATCCTAATACTGCAATCCTGATGCCAATTGTTAAAAGCCTTGAAATGTAGCGACATTGAACTAGAATAAAGTCTATTAGACTGACACTTTGTCAGCCCACCTGACAATGCTGACATGTCAAAATGACAATCATGACAAGCACCTTAACTTAAAGATACTATGCTTGAAAATTCAATTTCACTTGAGTCTCTACTAGAATCGCACGAACGTCCCTTTATCATTATTGATAATACACTCACGATCGTAGGGCTAAATAAAGCCTGGGAACAACAATTTTCTGTTTCCAGAGCTGACGTTATTGGCAAGCCATGCTGTAATACAACACCACATTGTCGACATCAAAAATTATTTCAAACGTTAGAAACTTATGACGCGACTGAGACACAAGCAGAACAACAACTCACAATACGCGGCTACCCTCTCTTGGATAACGATGGCAAAATCTATTTAGGAGAGTCCATTACGCAAGTCACGCACACACTAACAACCAGCGACAGACAAAATATGGCTGGGAGTTGTGCAGCGTTTACCGCCTACCAACAAAAGCTCAGTCAAGCAGCCCACACTCGCGCACCCGTTTTTTTAATGGGGGAAACAGGCACAGGAAAAGAACTTGCCGCTGAATTTATTCACCAGCATTCCGCCTGTAAAGAACATGAGCTAGTCGTAGTAGACTGCACCGTACTCAGTGATGATTTATTTGAAAGCGAAGTTTTTGGCCATGAAAAAGGCGCTTTTACTGGCGCAACTAGCACCAAAAAAGGACTATTTGAATTAGCCGATAAAGGCACTTTATTTCTTGATGAAATCGGTGACCTACCCTTAGCTCAGCAACCCAAACTATTACGTGCTCTGGAGTCTGGCCAGTTTAGAAGAGTTGGCAGCACAACCGCTTTAAAATCAAATGTGCGTATTATCTGTGCAACACACAGAAATTTACCGAGCATGATAAAGGCAGGACAATTTCGTGAAGACCTATATTACCGCTTATCTGTATTTCCTATACAAGTACCGCCATTACGCGAACGAGTACATGATATTCCAGAAATAAGTCAATATTTATTGGCCCAATTAAGTCAACGCGATGAACAGCAATATAGTATTACTAAACCAGCGCTCATTAAGCTGTTAAAACATACTTGGCCAGGTAATATCAGAGAACTAAAAAACTGTTTACAACTTGCCTGTAGCCTTTGTACTGATCAGCATATTACAGAAACCGATATTACTTATATTACACAGAAAAGCCAAGAAATTGAGTATACCCAGCCCCTCAAATCACATTCACACAACAACAAAAACCCGCTAATACAAATGGAATATGAGGTCATTAATACGCTATCAACAAAATATCAAGGCAACCGTAAACTGATGGCTGCAGAAATGGATATTAGTGAACGCACTCTATATCGCAAACTAAAACGTCTCGAACTTAACTAATTAGGATATCGATATGGAACCATCGTTAATTGATTGGACATTTCAATGCATTGATAGCAAAAACGCGCCAATAAACCCACCGGCCGATTTAAGAACGGCAGTGAGTCAAATCAAACAACTGCCACCACTGCCAGGCATTGCAACACGCATTATGAAGTTAGCTGCTGACCCATTAGCAGACGCAAATAAATTAGCCGCTATTGTCGAACTAGACCCCTTACTCACCACACAAGTCATCCGTTGGGCTAGCTCCCCGCTATATGGTTATAAAGGTAAAATAACCAGCGTACATGATGCTATCAGTCGTGTACTAGGCTATCAATTTGTCTTTGATCTCGTTTTAGGCTTATCAGCATTATCCCCCCTTAAAGCTCCGATTGAAGGTATTATTGGCACACGCGCCTTCTGGACACACGCCCTAGCAAGCTCACATTTAATGAGTGATTTAAATAAAAAACAGCCTGTTGAAGATAGATTCGCCACACAAACTGTTTTTTTCGTTGCCCTGATGCATAACATTGGCTTACCATTATTGGCCGACCAATTCCCTAAAGAATTTAAAATACTTTCTCACCTAGCAGACACAAATCCTACTCTCAACTTATATTCATTAGAAAAGTTTGCTTTAGGTGTAGACCATACCGAACTAGGCAGCTGGTTATTAAAATCGTGGGACATGCCGCCTGAAGTGGTAGAAGTCGTGTACCATCACCATAACCCACATTACCGGGGCTCTCATTATCAACTCAACTTGCTCACCTACCTCAGCGACAGCTTACTTACACGCCTTAATATCGGTGAAAATCATGAAACCAACAATATAGACCAAGTCATTCAAGAGTTACAGATAAATCCAGTCGATTGCGACAATGCACTGACAAAACTACAAAATGAACTAGACAATATTAAAGCAATGGTTGGAATATGTTTAAATAGTTAAGCAACAAAATACCCTTATCATCCCAGCCAAATGAAAACCTAAACATGACAACACAAGCCAAGCACTGCCTTTGCGGCTCCGACCTCACTTATGATCAATGTTGTGGACAACTCCATTCTGGAAAGAGCTACGCGACAACAGCTAAAACCTTGATGCGTTCACGTTTTACTGCTTATGCAATGCGTAATGGAAATTATTTATTACAAACATGGGATACGGCTAGCCGTCCTGAAGCAATTGATTTTTCTAAAGAAACCGGAAAATGGACAAGCCTGGATATTATTTCCAGCAAAAAAGGCACCGAAAAAGATAATAAAGGTATCGTTGAGTTTAAAGCCTATTTTACTCAGGATGGTGAAGCAAAAGTGATGAATGAAATTAGCCGCTTTGTAAAAAAACAAGGGCACTGGTTTTATCTTGATGGCAAAGTTAAATCTGTCGGTTCGAGTAGCGGCCCGGTAAATCAGGGACTTAATGCACCATGTACCTGTGGTAGTGGCAAGAAATTCAAGCGTTGCTGCGGTAAAAACTAAATTAATAAATAGATGAAAGGCTTAGCTCTACAACTAACTATAGCGATAAAACAAAGTTATCAGGCTCATCAATCACCGGATTAACTAAAGAACCAATATGCTCAATTTCAATTTTTACCGTTTGCCCTGCTTGCATATAACCACGCGGCTTCATTTTAACACCGACACCACTGGGCGTACCGGTAGCAATAACATCGCCAGGTTCTAAAGTCATCGCTTGCGATAAATAAGCGATCATTTCATAACAGTTAAAAATCATATGCTGGGTATTCGATGATTGGCGCAGCTCATCGTCTATCCAGGTTTTTAAATTCAAATTATGCGGATCGCTGATTTCATCCGCCGTAACTATCCATGGCCCCATTGGCCCATGCGTATCAAATGACTTACCTAACGTCCAAGTTGGCGAGCGGAATTGCCAGTCACGCACTGAGACATCATTAACCAACGTGTACCCCGCAATAACTTTATGCGCATCATCTAGCAATACATGCCGACAACGCTTACCAATCACAAAAGCCAATTCCACTTCGTAATCTAACTTTTCCGATACTTTAGGCACATGAATTGCCTCACCCTGAGCAATTACACAAGTACTTTGCTTGGTAAAAAAAGTTGGGTATTCCGGCTTTTCCAGTGCTGTTTCAGCAATATGATCAGCGTAATTCAATCCCACACCTAAGAACTTACCCGGTCTTGGAACCGGCGCCATTAACTTAACCTCACTTAAAGCCAAACGCTGCCGCTGACTATCGATTAATTCTTGTAGTGCTTGTAATGCAGTCTGCCCTGCCGCCAGGAACTCCAGCATTGTCTGTGGAATATCTGCTCGCCCTAAACTATCCACTACAGCATTACCGACCACTGCACCTACTCGGCTAACACCTTGATAACTAAATGTCACTAATTTCATAAATCAATATCCCTGAATTCAAGTTATGTTTATTTTGGCATGATCACAATCAATTGTATGCGATTCCTTACGCTCTTTATTATTTTTGAAATTCAGCAATGATATTTTGTTTTATTTTAGTTGATGAATTTCGTGGGTTATATTTAATTTGCACAACCTTTTTCCCTTGTGTATCAAAATATTTTTCTACATCATGATTATGAGGCTTTCTCCCCCAATCCTCTCCAATAACAAAAATATCAGCTTTAACTTCCTCACAAACAGAAAGATAATCTAACTCATGATAGGGAAGTACAATATCCACACAACGAAGTGCTTGAAGCATTTCAATTCGTTGTTCAAGCGGAATAGCAGGAGCCTTAGGTTTGTATAGTTGAACGACTTCATCAGAAGCAACACCCACAGCTACAGTACCTCCCAATGTGGCGCAATATTCCAACAGTGCAAGATGCCCAACATGCAATAAATCAAATGTACCAACTGTATATACAACCATTGTATTATTTTACTCCTAGATTAAAATGATTTTCGTTAATAGTTTTTACCTATTTTTGTTATTTTCTATAATAGTTTCCAAGCATAGATGCCCGTTATTCCAAGCGTATAAATAGCAAGAATATAAACATTGACCACGTTACCAGAAAGTTTGGGGGTTTTGATTTGCGATACATTCAAAGCGGCAAGTCCTAAGCCACTCATATAAAGAATGATAGAAAAGACTCCCTGACTAAAAGCAGCTTCAAATAAGAATATGAAAACAAGAATTATATTGTTGTTATCAAGCGCAAGCCCTGTGTATTTTGAGCCACCAGCAAGACCAAACACGCTAAAATAGCTTAACCTGATTGCACTAGCCGCAAGCATTAGAAAAGCACCTATTAAAAAGATAGGCTCAAATTTTCCATAGCTTAGTAAAAGAATAGCTGGAGTAACACCATAGCTGACAATATCTATTAAGACATCCAGTTGTCCACCAAAAGCACGGTCGTTACCCGTTCGCCCTTTCATTCTTCGGGCTATAAGGCCATCTGCCCAGTCGAATGCAACCGCCCAGATCATACCAATCATTGTAGCGTAGTAAACACCTAATATACTGAAGTAAATAGCTAACAGTGTGCAGGCTAATCCTGCCAGTGAACACAGGTTAGGAAGATCTTTCACGTAAGAAAGAATGGTAGGTTGTAATTCTTGAGATTCTGTTTTATCTATAGTCATAGAAGCCTAAAACTAATCAGCATAACTTATATTCCAGTTATATCAAAATGATAACCCTGATTTTTTTTAAGCATAACGCTAAGCTGAACAGTAGAAACCGCTTATTTTGAAACTGTAACGATGTTTGAACGTTTACAACATAGGTTAAAAGAGTCCATGTACCACCTATACTTACGCATGGTAAATGTATACACTACTGCCTCAAGGCCTATCAGAACATACTAGTGTCACATTATATTGGTATAATTCGTGTTTAGTTATCTTACCGGTGCGCCCTTTACTGCAAAGCCCATAAGCCTAAATATTGCTTATAAGATATAATTCACACTGTTTATAGTGAAAGAGATATACTCGAAAAAAATATGAACATACTACACATCTCAGATATGCACTTTGGCCCTCGTCACTGGCACGGAAAAAGTGAATTTTTATTAGATAAATTGAACAGCTATGCGCCTGATATTGTCATCAACACAGGTGACAGTACAACCGATGCGCTTGAAAATGAATTTGCAGCCGCTGGGGATTTTTTGAAGTCAATTGAGTGCCAATACGTCGTTTCTATCCCCGGAAATCATGACAAACGAAATATGCGCAGTGCCGACTATTTCCGCCAGTATATCGAGAACATCGAAGTTATTCGCCCACTAAATCGTGATAAATGTAGAAAGAATAATATTTTTCTTGAGGGAAACACCAATGGCATAAAGGAGCATTTTACTGACATCAATTTTCTTAAAAATATTACGGTCAATGGAGAGTCCTTACTAATAGTGTGCTTAGACTCTAATGTACTCTATAAAGATAACGGTTTTGTCGATAAAGAAATATTAAAAACACTTTCTCATACCATTAACAAAGCAAGTTACGATAAAATAATTCTGCTCACTCACCACTCTATTCTGGACACTGATTCAGACCCTCTTTTCAATTCCAGAATCGTTGTCGAGTTCGTAAGAGAGCATAATATAGAACATGTTTTCTGTGGTCATACGCACCACTTATCAATAATGAGGTCAACCGACCTGTACCACAAACACAGCTTCACTCAATATAAGAATGGGTCGCTATCAAGCGGCAATACCCTCAACGACACAAATATGTTTCTGTACTATAAAGATTTTGGCACTGAAGCAATGGAAATTCATGTTGTTAGGGCCATTGTTGAAAATGATGACGTGCAATTTAAAGAAGAAATAATTTCCACCCGCTAAACCCATAATTTAAAAAAGGTAATACCTCATAAAATAAGGACCCCATTCAGTATATTTCGTGGGAGCGGCTTTAGCCACTCCCACTTAAAGTGTAAACTGAAGAATGAAAGATACCTAAAACTTATTATATTTTCAATCGTTGTTTACTTCTCTGATGTAGGAAAAAACAGTTTTGTCAGTTCCCTACCCTCACGTTTTTATAGAAATTTGATTACACTACTACAATAAGATCAAGGTAGGCTTTTATGCTTAGGAATGCATATTAAATAAAACCCGAAACTTTAGATTCTGAAGCACTGGCAGTGCTTTCGGATGTTATTGAATTTTGACTCCTTAGTGCTCGGGGACAATGAGTGCCGAAATGTTTTTTTGATTGATGCGTAAAATGATGATATTTATTTCAAATAATGATCGCTGTGACACTTCAGGAATTATCTTAATACACTACAGCCAGAAAAATACGAATAAATTCAATAAGTAATATGGTGCGCCCGAGATGATTCGAACATCCGACATCCACCTTCGGAGGGTGGCACTCTATCCAGCTGAGCTACGGGCGCGCATTTTGAACTGGTCATTTTAACTGATCAGCGTGATTTACGATAGCATCGATTTTAAATGCGCTAAATTAGCTTTGCCGCGCACCTTTTGCTCTTCTTTATCAACTGGGTTTTTGCTCGGCCATTCTAAGTCCTCTTCAGGCAACTCTTCTAAAAAACGGCTCGGGGCGCTTTCACTAATATCGCCATATCGTTTACGATGCGTGCAGTAACTAAAGGTACAAGTGTGCTGAGCACGAGTAATACCTACATACGCAAGGCGGCGTTCTTCTTCGATATTGCCAGTTTCTACGCTATTTTGATGGGGCAATATATCTTCTTCAAAACCGATTAAGAATACATGGGGAAATTCTAGCCCTTTCGCGGCATGGAAAGTCATTAAACTTACTTGGCTATCAGCTTCTTCCTCTTGGTTACGGTCTAATATATCTAGCAATTGAATTTTAGCGACAATTGCCTCTAACGTATTTTCTGAGTCTTCTGCCTTTTCCGCCAAACGCTGTAACCATTCTAACAACTCATCGACGTTTTTAATTTTACGCTCTGCAGCGGCTTGGCTGGTGCTATTTTCATGTAACCATTGATGATAATTAATTTGCTGGATAAAAGCGCGCATGACCGCAAAGGTATCGCCACTTTGAATTTCTGCCGAAGTCCTCAATGTCCATTGGCAAAATTTTTGTAAGCGGGCAAGTGCTTGCTCAGAAAGGAGTGGCTTTAAACCCATTTCTGAACAAGCACTAAATAAGCTAATATGTCGCCCACTGGCATACGCGCCCAATTTTTCTAAAGTGCTTGGTCCAATTTCACGACGCGGCGTATTAACGACGCGTAAAAAGGCGGCATCATCATCAGGATTTACAAATAATCTTAAATAGCTCAGGATATCCTTAATTTCTGCATAAGAAAAAAATGAGGCACTGCCGGTAATAAAATACGGTACATCTTGCTCTCCTAAACTACGTTCAAATAAACGCGATTGATGATTGCTACGATATAAAATCGCATAATTCCCATAACAGCCGCCCGTTTTAAATTTATGGTGCACAATTTCTGCAACGACTTGTTTGGCTTCTTCAAGATCATTCTTATGTGCTAATACGCGCAACGGATCGCCATAGCCCATATCGCTCCATAATTTCTTTTCAAACGCGTGCGGGTTATTAGCAATTAACTGATTGGCAACTTTTAAAATACGTCCATAAGAACGATAATTTTGCTCTAGTTTAATCACTTCAAGACGCATGTAATCTTTTTGCAATTGCGCAAGATTTTCTGGATGCGCCCCACGCCAGGCATAAATTGACTGATCATCATCGCCCACTACGGTAAATTTCCCCAACTTACCCACCAGTAATTTTACTAATTGATATTGCGTAATATTGGTATCTTGATATTCATCGACCAATAAATAACGGATGGTGTTTTGCCATTTTTCCAAGGTTTCTGGGAATTGCTGAAACAATAACACCGGCAATAAAATCAAGTCATCAAAATCTACCGCGTTATAGGCTTTTAAACTGCGCGTATAATCAACATAAATCTGCGCGGCTTCTTGCTCCTCAGCATTAGCTAAACTAAGTGCTTGCTCTGGTGTAACAAAGGAATTTTTCCACTGTCCGATTAAACCTGAATAAATATTGACGGCATCAATATCGTAATTTTGGCTACTATGAGTAATTAAGTTTTTGAGTAGCGTAATTTTATCTTGTTCATCAAATAAAGAGATTCCCGCTTTATATTGCAAAGTTTTATGTTCTTTACGCAGAATTTCTAAACCTAATGAGTGAAAGGTGGAAACACGTAAGCCGCGTAATTCCTTGTCATCAAGCAATTTACTGACCCGCGCTTTCATTTCTCGCGAGGCTTTATTGGTAAAGGTTAAAGCGGCAATATGCCGTGCGGGTAAACCTTGTTTAACCAAATATGCGATTTTTTCGGTAATGACGCGAGTTTTACCACTGCCGGCACCCGCTAATACCAATAAGGGGCGATCAATCGTTTTGACAGCAGTTTGCTGTTGAGGGTTTAATTTTGTGGCCATGAGTAAAAGATTATGACTGACGATCTAATTTGCGATAGCCGATGGCTTCACTTAAATGCGGGATTTCTATATTTTGTGAGCCCGCTAAGTCGGCAATAGTGCGCGCCAACTTTAAAATACGATGATAGGCACGATGCGATAAGCCAAAGCTATTCATCGCTTGTTCTAATAATTGATGACCTTGCTCTGACAAAGTGCAAATCTGCTTTACTTCTTTAGCACTTAGTAAACTATTGGCTTTACCCGAGCGCGCCACCGCCAAAGCTCGGGCTTTAATGACACGCGCACGAATAACAGCACTCGTTTCTTCGCCTTCGGCTGAGCCTTTGCGTAATACTTCGTGAGAAACACGGGGAACTTCAAGATGCATATCAATTCGATCTAATAAAGGACCAGAGATTTTAGCACGGTAGCGCGAGACTTGCTCTGAGGTGCAACGACAACGCCCTGATGGATCACCTAAATAGCCACAGGGGCAGGGGTTCATGGCTGAGATCAAAAGAAACCTAGCGGGAAAATCTGCTTGCCGCGTGGCACGAGAAATAGTGATATGCCCTGTTTCTAAAGGTTCGCGCAGAACCTCTAATACCTTTCGGTCAAATTCTGGCAATTCATCTAAAAATAAAATGCCATTATGTGCTAATGAAATTTCACCGGGTTGCGGATTACTACCGCCGCCCACTAAAGCAGGGGCAGAGGCGGTATGATGCGGGGCTCGATAGGGTGGCTTCAACCAATTAATAGCATTAAAATCTGCGCCGCAAATCGAAGCGACCGCTGCACTTTCTAGGGCCTGTACCTCTGATAACAAGGGCAAAATAGTCGGTAAACGTGAAGCTAGCATCGACTTTCCCGTACCTGGTGGGCCTAGCATTAGAATATTATGTAAACCCGTTGCCGCAATTTCTAAAGCACGTTTCACGTGGAACTGTCCTTGCACATCCGAAAAGTCAGGCGCATCTGAATCACTATGTGTGGCTTCGGGCGCGGGTATGGCTGCATCTAGCTTGTGAAAGCCATTCAAATGCGCACAAATATCCGTTAAATGTTGTGCAGGGAGGAGTTCTGCTTGCTGCACTAAGGCGGCTTCTTGAGCATTTTCTAAAGGTAAAAATAGCGGGCGCTGCGCTTCACGGGCTTGTAATGCCACGGGTAAGACGCCATTCACACTGCGTAATTCACCGCCTAATGACAGCTCACCAATACATTCGTATTTAGCCAATTCAGCGATTGGGATTTGCCCTGAAGCGGCAAGAATACCCAAGGCAATCGGCAAATCAAAGCGACCGCCTTCTTTGGGCACATCAGCAGGGGCTAGATTAATGGTGATGCGTTGCATGGGAAATTCAAAATGCGAATTGATAATCGCGCCACGTACACGATCCTTGCTTTCTTTCACTGCCGCTTCCGGCAAACCGACCAAATTTAAAACAGGTAAACCATTGGATATATGCACTTCGACGGTGACTAAAGGCGCATCAATTCCTGAGCGCCCGCGACTATAGGCAATGGCAAGTGACATAGTAAATCTCTTTTATTTTCCAATACTTAATAAAGCAATAGCGTAACTAGACATTCACGTCATAGCGTAGGATATGCTGATGATAGGAAGCGCATCGTTTATGTGATGCGCTTCGTGCCTCAGCACATCCTACAACACGCTTTAGTAACCCGTTAAAAATGAGAAGTTCGCAATTTTAGCTAAAAGCAAAGCCGTGCTAATTGAGCGTTGAGTCTATTGTACCCGTTACTCAATTATTTATTATGAAACTATCTGAAATTGAGAGCAATCAGGCATTTTAAAATTCTCATAATTCATCTTGGTGGATGCTACGTATAACTGAAAATATTCATAAGAAATATTTGGAAGTGGTGCTTTTTAATAGCGATTGTACACAAACCCTCCTCCCATAAATAATGTCATTAACACTAAACATAATGGCAAACTCATCAGGAATACAAAGATTTATTTTCTAAAAATATTTTCAATCAATAATGCATCTATCTCATCAACCGGCAAAGGCCGACTAAACAAAAACCCTTGGTACACATCACACTCCGTTTGCTTAAGAAAATCTAACTGGCTTTGTGTTTCTACTCCTTCAGCAATTATTTTTAAGCCTAAGCTCTTACCTAAAGCAACAATGGCCCGACAAATAGCAGCATCCTCTTTATTAACATCACATTCACTGACAAAGGCACGATCAATTTTTAACGTATTAATGGGGAATTTTTTAAGATAACTCATTGAAGAGTAGCCCGTACCAAAATCATCTACTGAAAATTTAATATCCATTTTCTGTAGCCTACTCATAAGACTAATACACTGCTCAGTATTCTTTGCCAGCATGGTTTCAGTGATTTCAAGCTCTAGCAAACTCCCATGAATATGATGTTTTTGTAGTGCATCACAAACTCGCTCATAACAACTGTCTAATTGAAAATCTTTCATTGAGAGGTTAACGGCTACGGGTAAAGCCATCAATCCTTTTGCTTCCCATTTATTTAATTGCCGACAAACTGAGTGTATGACAAAATTAGTCACCTCATTGATCAAGTTAGATTGCTCAAGAATAGGGATAAAAATACCAGGAGAAATAAGTCCTTTTTCTGGGTGCTGCCAACGCAATAATGCCTCAAAGCCATCAATAACTCCTGTTTGGCAATCAACTTTTGGCTGGTATTGTAGAAAAAATTCTTCATTTTTTACAGCATTACGCAATTCTGACTCTATATAAAAACGCTGGTTTATCTTTTCTTCCATTTCAGGCAGAAAGAAGCAGTAGGTATTGCGCCCTTGCTGTTTCGCTTCATACATTGCCATATCGGCGCGCTGGATCAACTGTTGGGATTCAACTTTGCCATATTGTGATATAGCAATGCCGATACTGACTTGGGCATAAAGTTCCCTACCCTCTGCGATAATAGGAAGACATAAGGCTTGCAGAATCTCTTGTGCTTTAATTGACGCAACATTATGTTTTTCTAAGCCAGGAAATAGAATTAAAAATTCATCTCCGCCCCAACGACAAACAATATCATCATTGCGTACACAGCTGCTTAAGCTTTCAGCAACATGACGTAATAGCAGATCTCCCGCATCATGCCCTAAGGTGTCGTTAACATCTTTGAAATGGTCAAGGTCTAGAAACATCAATAATAAGCTATTCCGATGACGATTGGCGAAGGCTATTTCTTGAGACAGTTTATCTTTAAAATAATGACGATTAAATAACTTCGTAAGCGGATCATAAAAGGCTAATTGATGCATTTTATTTTGCATTTCCACCTGTTTGGTTATATCTCTGATATGGAAAGTAAATTCTTTCAGCTTTTTACCTAAAAGGTCAGCTTGAGTAATACTGAGTTCAGCAGGAAACTCTATACCATGAATACGCTGTAGTGTAATTTTGTTATGCTGATTTAACGCGATGCTGCTATTTACGGAAAAAAGCCCATTTAAACTTTCAGTAAATTCTTTATGCGCTGTGGGCGGGACAAATAACTCAATAAAATTGCAATTAAAGACTCTTGGAGCACTAAGACCAAAACATTTTTCAGCCGCGAGATTAAATTCTTTAATTTGACCTTGCGTGTTAATGGTCAGGATACAATCTAAAGAGGCATTAAGAATAGCACCTTTACGGGACTCACTGTTTTTAAAATCATTTAAGACTTGATCACGTGCATTGATTTCGGTATTGACTCTTGCCAACACACGATTGTATTGTTTAGCAATTTGTCCCGCTTCAGTAAAAGGCTCAACAACAACGGCTTGCTTAAAATCCCCCTGTTGCTCTTGCCGTTGCATCGCACCGAGTAAATTATAAATTTCGCTACTCGCCATGTGCTCAGAAATATTTAGCCCTTTCATTTCAGCTTCTTCAGAGACCCTTAAAGGATAAAAGTAATTAAGTATTTTAAATAGCGTAAAACTTACCGTAAAAACATACAAACCTATTGAGCATACGCCCAATAATTGCACTTGAAATTGCTGCCAGGTATTAAGACCTGTTCCCCAGTTTTCAGATGAACTTAAGAGCGGCAAGGCGAGCGTTCCAAAAATACCAGAAAATAAATGCACCGGTACGACACCAATAGCATCGTCAATTTTATACTTGATTAATAGCTGTTCACCAGTACAAACAATAACCCCAGCAGAAGCACCAATAAAAGCTGACGCAAGCGGCGTCATCACATGGCAACAAGCAGTAATGGCGACTAAGCCTCCTAATAAGCCGTTAATACAAGCACTCACTTCAGTCGTCTTAGTTTTTAGCGTACTATAAATAGCAGCTGAAAGACAGCCAAATACCGCGGCTAAAAAGGTATTTAATAAGATGAGTGGAATGCTATCATTCGCTGCAAGCGTGCTTCCCCCATTAAAACCAAACCAGCCAAACAATAATAAGAGTGCACCTAAAACAGAGAAAGGCAAACTGCTGCCCGGAATTTTTGCATTGCTTTCAAAGCGCCCTATTCTAGGACCAATAATGATAATCGCAGCAAGTGCACACCAACCACCTACCGAGTGCACCACTGTTGAGCCAGCAAAATCAATAAAACCTAACCTACCTAACCAGCCTTGTGTTGCTCCAGTAAGCGCCCCATTCCAAGCCCAATGCCCTGTTACGGGATAGATAACGCCAGCAACCATAATACAAATAAAGCCATACCCCCAAAAACTCATTCTTTCTGCAATGGCACCCGATACAATCGTGATTGCAGTACCGCAAAACATCACTTGAAAGAGGAAAAATGCATATTGCAATGGCGTATAATCGCCCGAAAACATGAAGTCATCAGTGCCTAATAGCCCTAAAAAGCTATCACCAAACATTAGGCCAAACCCAAATAGCCAGAAAACGGCACTAGACAAGCAGAGGTCCATCAAATTCTTGATAGCAACATTAATACTATTTTTATTTCTAACGAAGCCCGTTTCTAAACAGGTAAACCCTGCTTGCATTAATAAAACTAGAGCGGCACAGATTACGATCCAAACGATGTCTAACATACTTAAAACTCCTCTTTCAGGTATTAAGGCATAAGTATGGAGGTAAATAAAGTATTAAAACGAATAGATTTATATGCCTAACGCTATATAAAATCTTACCTGATTAGAAAGATTCTTCAGCTTGTCGAAGCCAACCCGCAGGGCGAGGCTTGGTGGTGGCTGCAGCGACCAGTAGATGCAGCGGAAGCGTCTCAAGATGGAAGCGCCGGTTAAACCGATAAACAAACGCACCGAGACAGCGAGTGCCATATTTAGCGAAATCGAACGCATGGTAGGCTCCCCCTAGGCTCGTTTTAAGGTTACCTAAAACCGTGTTAATCCAGTTAAACTCTGGCAAATCCTTGGGCTTTCGGCCACCCGCGATGATAGCCTGATGCTGGCAGCCCGCATCGATTACCCCAGAAAAACAGCCCAACCCATCGGAAGTGACTATACAATCTGGTGAGAGATCTGCGTTAGCCCCACGGCTTTCTCATAAAAACTTTACTTGCCTGAGCATTGATTCTAGGTTATCAACTGAATCGGATAAATTCTCTATAACTGCCTGAAAGTTTTTGGGCGATGTCTTTCTAATCAACTCAATTGCGAGGCCACGCAGCAAAGCCATAATCTGCGCTTGGTTGCCTGCTTTTGTTTTGATGTGATCTTCATTAAAAGTGACATCACGAATCCAATTGTTGGATTCCACACCCCAGTGGAAACGGATAGCACCAGCCAATTCTTCAGTCAGTGCTTGTAGCGAGCTAGATTCAATCGCTGAATTGCTCACATAATAAGAAGTATCAAAGGTCGTTTTTTGCTTGGCAATCTCAACTGTTTCTCGCTCCATAACAATAAGTACTGACAAACCACTACTTTCCCAACGAGAATCTAAGGAGAGTGAATCCAAAGAAAATAATTGGGCTCTTCGCGTGGTCACTCGCCCATGCGCCTTTTCATGACTTATCGTTTCAGCAAGGGGCGTAGATTGTATAGGTAATGACTTACATTGTTTCAGGAATATCGCTTGATTCTCTTTAACCTGAGTTAAATAAATACCATTAGCTTGATGAATTTGAGCGGTTGTTATTGGATTAAAGTGATGGGCATCCAGAGACACTTTTTGCTTTTCTAATCCGCTATCTTTTAAGAGTTCACGTACGACTGGAATCTCACTGGACTTATCGCCAGATTGTCGGGCTTGCGCCACGATTTCTCGCGTATGGTGATCAATCGCTAGGACTATATTTTGTTTGTCGCCAGCATCCAGTGTGCCGCGCAATGCTTTACCATCGATTGCTATCCATTTTTTAGATTGAGTGTAATCAATTTTAATACCAAAACAGCGCTCAATAAGTTCGTTTAATGCAGACCAATCCAAGCCATCAAGAAAACGAGGCAGGTGCGCGCGAGAAATCGGTTTAATTTTTTGGGTTTGAGTTATTTCGTATAGCCAATTGGCTCGATTGCAAATATAACGGTGAATACTAGAAAGCTTTTGGCGACCTACCAAAGTTGCTAAAACAAAACCAACGATCACCCACACCAGCGTGTGGCGCTTACCACGATTATCTCGATGCTCTGGCAAGTTATTTTTCAACAAACCTACAAAACTAGTTATTTGTTCGTTACTGACGGGTAATTCGCTGTTCATGTATCACTTATAACGCAGTTAGCGTGCCAACCATCTAAAATAAAAATAAATAGTTATTTTTCATTAAGTTGTAACTTTCACATAAAGTTACCTTAGTTATTTTTAGCGTCTATTTTTGGACAGTGCCCAGTAAATGAACGTATATTTTTGTGAACTCCATAACATTTTATATACCCTGAATTCTTATACCTTAAAGAACACCACTCTATATACTGAGCACAAAAGCACAGACTTAAGACCTGATTTTAGCTATCGAGGCTAAAGCTGCTCCCACTTAAAGTGCAACTTGAAAAATGAAAGACACCCCCCTATTCCCATTATCATTAAAAAGTATGTCATTGCCATTCACCTAAGCACTTGATGATACTCATTTAAGTTATTGACAAAAGACAATAAATTGCCTATGATTCCAGAACTTTTATATTCAACTTTTAACGTTTAGGAATCATTAAGATGAAAAGAACTTTCCAACCAAGTAAAATCAAACGTGCCCGTACTCATGGTTTTCGTGCCAGAATGGCAACAGTAGGCGGTCGTAGAGTTATCAATGCACGTAGAGCAAAAGGTCGTCACACACTTGCTCTTTAACCGTTGAATCAGAAAGCATTTAGTTTTCCATCGTCCGTACGGTTACGAGAACCCGCTGAATTTAAACGTGTTTTTGCAAACCCGGAAAGATCAACTGATAATTATTTTACAGTGCTCGCTATTGTTAATGAGCTAAAGCACCCTCGTTTAGGGCTTGCTATTGCAAAAAAACATATTAAACGTGCTGTCGATAGAAATAAAATCAAACGATCTACCCGGGAAAGCTTTAGATTACAACAACATCAGATACCTCACCTTGATCTCGTTGTAACCGCACGCAGGAATGCGGCGACAGCTGATTCAAAAACACTACAAGATTCTTTAGCTAAGCATTGGCTCAAGGTAACAAAGCGATGCGCACCCTTCTCTTAGCCCTACTAAGATTTTATAAATATTTTATAAGTCCTCTGCTGGGAAATAATTGTCGCTTTCACCCCACTTGCTCGAGCTATGCTATGCAAGCAATATCAATGCATGGCGCACTCATCGGCTCCTATCTCACAATAAAACGATTACTACGGTGTCACCCTTTTCATAACGGTGATATTGATGATCCTGTACCCAAAAAAGTTGGTAAGTAAAAATGGAGAATATAAGATTTGTACTCATCGTAATTTTATCGATGATTTCATTAATGTTATGGGAAGCATGGCAAGTGGACTATGGCCCAAAACCTGAAACTACAGCCCAACAAACCACTATTGATAGCAATGGCAACCTTGTTCCTGTCCCAAGGTCAAATACCGAGGACTCTGAACTACCTTTCCTAGAAAGCGCAGCCAATAGCATTATTACTGTGACTACCGATGTTTATCGCCTAGAGATCGATACTAAAGGAGGCACGTTACGTAATCTTGACCTTTTAGATTACCCTGTTGAAAAAGGTGAAGATACGCCTGTACGCTTATTTGATAGCAGCCCAGAAAAACTATTTTTAGGCCAAAGTGGGCTTATTAGCAGCTCTGGCTATGTCAAATTACCCAATCACAGTATAAAATTACACGCTGAGCAATATGACTACGAGCTTAAAGCAGGTGAACAATCATTGACTGTGCCCTTAACATGGACAGATCAAAACGGCTTAAGCTATAGCAAAACTTACACATTTACACGTGGTAGTTATGTTATTCAATTGGCGCAAAAAGTAGATAATCAATCAGCACAAGACTGGATAGGCAGACCCTATACACAATTGCTTCGAGTACCTCATAGCGATGGTAAGGGTAATACTTTTATTCGCACTTTTTCTGGTGCTGTTATTTACACAGAAGAAGAAAAATTTCAGAAAATCGAATTTGATGATATGGCTGAAACTGACCTTAAAGTAACCTCAACCGGTGGCTGGTCAGGTATCATCCAACACTATTTTGCTGCAGCTTGGATCCCACCCATTGGTAATGAGCAGCACTTCTTTACTAAAGAACTAAGCAATTCACGCTATGTTATTGGTTCATACCCAAACCCAACGACAGTTGCGGCAAATAGCAATACTGTTTTTACGAGCCAATTATTTGTTGGCCCTAAAATTCAGCCTATGATGGAAGCTATAGCACCCGGCTTGGAACTAACTGTGGATTACAGCTGGTTAACGATTATTGGTAAACCTATTTACAGCTTATTGAATTTTATTCATGACTTTGTAAAAAATTGGGGTTTCTCAATTATGGGCGTAACTTTCTGTATTAAATTACTCTTTTTCCCTTTGTCAGCGGCTAGCTATAAGTCAATGGCAAAAATGCGTAAATTACAGCCTCGCTTAGCACAATTAAAAGAAAGCTACGGTGATGATAGGCAAAAGTTTAACGAAGAAATGATGAACTTGTACCGTAAGGAAAAAGTCAACCCTATGGGTGGCTGTTTACCTGTTATCGTACAAATTCCAGTCTTCATTTCTCTCTACTGGGTATTGATTGAAACGGTAGAGCTAAGACAAGCGCCTTTCCTATTATGGGTACAAGATTTATCATCTAAAGACCCATACTTTGTCTTACCTGTATTAATGGGTATTAGTATGTACATACAGCAAAGGTTAAACCCTGCTCCGGTTGATCCATTGCAGGCAAAAATCATGCGTATGTTCCCAATCGTTTTTACGGTGTTCTTCATGTTCTTCCCATCAGGTTTAGTTTTATATTGGGTAACAAACAACACTTTATCAATTATCCAGCAATGGTATATCACTAAAAAGATTGTTGGTACTGACTAACACTAAATGCTTACACGGGGCATAACTCACTATTTGTAGTAGGGTGGACTTCAGTCCGCCATTGCAAAAACACGGACTGAAGTCCGCCCTACTTTAAATTAAATCTACGCCCTAAGCCGAATCATGCACTTGCTGATTCGGCTTTTTTATTGAGGCTATTATGAACATCACGCATCAAGATACAATTGCAGCCATCGCCACCCCACCTGGAAATGGCGGTATTGGAATTATTAGAATCTCAGGCAATAACGCCCTCTCTATTGCTCAGCAATTAATCAATAAAACGCTCCAGCCACGCCATGCTCACTATGCTTCGTTTTATGAACCTGATGGCACTATTATTGATTCTGGCTTGGCCTTATTTTTCCCTAACCCCGCCTCATTTACGGGAGAGGATACAGTAGAAATTCAAGGTCATGGCGGCTCTGTTGTTCTCGATATGTTGCTTAGACGCATTTTATCTTTAGGTGCACGCCTAGCCAATCCCGGAGAATTTTCAGAGCGTGCTTTTTTAAATGGTAAATTAGATTTAGCACAAGCAGAAGCTATTGCCGACTTAATTGCCAGCAGTACAGAACAATCCGCTCGCTCAGCACAAAGGTCTATGCAAGGCATATTTTCAGAGCAAATTAATTTTTTTGTAGAAGAACTGATTGAACTCCGTATTTATGTTGAAGCCGCAATTGATTTTGTTGATGAAGAAATTGATTTCTTAAGTGATGGCATCGTTGAAAATCGTATAATTCGCTTATTGCAGTCAATTCAAGCCATTCTAGCCACCGCTCAACAAGGCCGCCTACTACGTGATGGCATGACTGTGGTACTCGCTGGCAAGCCTAATGCTGGTAAATCTAGTCTGCTCAATGCACTCGCAGGACATGATGCTGCAATAGTTACCGATATTGCTGGTACAACGCGTGACGTGCTGAAAGAGCGCATACAAATAGATGGCATGCCCCTGCATATTATTGATACCGCCGGCTTACGTGAAAGTGATAATAGCATCGAACAAGAAGGTGTGCGTCGTGCGCATGCAGAAATATTAAAGGCTGATAAGATCTTACTATTAATTGATGTAAACGACCCCGAACCAGAGACTATCTCAAAAACTTTACCGAGCAATATCAACATCACCAAAATTTATAATAAAATTGATTTACTGAAAATTCAGCCAAAAATCACCAAAAATGAAAATGGTACACAAATTTACCTCTCGGTAAAACAAGACATCGGTATGGATTTGTTAAAACAGCACTTAAAGCAAAGTGTTGGTTTTGATAGCACAACGGATAATGTCTTTATCGCTCGCCGCCGTCATATAGAAGTCCTAAGCAAAGGAAAGCAATTCGTACAAAATGCCCTGGAACAATTACAAAATAATCGAGCAGGCGAATTGGTCGCTGAAGACCTAAGGCAAGCACAAAACCATCTGTCAGAAATCACAGGTGAGTTCACGTCAGATGACCTGCTGGGTAAAATTTTTAGTTCATTTTGTATTGGAAAGTAGGCTATAGTTTATCGTGCAATTATTATTTTACTTCTTTACCTGACACAGTAAAAAATAATATATCACCAACAACCGTGACTATTCTAAATAAGATAGCAATTAAAACGCTATCCCCTCCAGGGAAAATCTTATCTAAAGACACCAGAATATAACGATGCAATTCACCATAAATTTTAATACTGTCTAATACTTCTCTTTTATAAGCTTTAAAACCACAATTAAAATCATGCAATGAAATTCCCGTTAATTTAGCGGTCATTTTATTAAATAATTTAGAGGGTAAGGTTTTTGACAAAGGATCTTGGCGATTACTTTTCCACCCCGAAACCACATCATAGCCCTCAGACATTTTATCTAAAAACTTAGGAATCTCAGTTGGGTCATCTTGTAAGTCTGCATCCATGGTAAAAACAATATCACCTTGACACTCTTGAAAACCACTTGATAATGCAAAGGATTTACCAAAATTACGACGTAATTTTATCGCCTTGACAGTCGTTGGATATTGTTCTTCCAAATGTGCCATTTCTTCCCAAGAATTATCTGCACTACCATCATCAATAAAAATTACTTCAAAATGACGGTTACTATCCATTTTGATGATAGTGTCGTTAATACCTTGATATAAGGTTGCTAGAGTTTCAGCTTCATCTTTAACAGGAATGACAAAGCTTATGAATAAAGAGCGACTATCTATTGGCTTCATGAGCAAGATTTATATTTTGTGATAATAGGGAGGCCGACCGTCAATTTGGTAGCGTCCGTTTAATTGAACCCAGAGCCCCGTTGAAGTCAGCATAAAAACTTTAATGATTTTATCATGGTTATGCACCTTTCCATATCCTTGCCAACCAATCTCATCAGATAAGACTCGAGGTATGACCTTGGCTACATCCGGTCGGTTAATACCGTAAATCGCAATACCTCTGACAATACTATCCTGATTAGTCACAACGAGACATATTGGTTGAGCACCATCACTATAGGCCCAGCCTTTAACTTCTATAACACGACCATTACGCCGCCTCATTTGGTCAAAAGAGCCAAAAAATTTCTTCTTATCAACAATTATCTGGGTGGTGCGTAGGTTTGCTATAATTTAATAAATACAAACTAACAACCGTAATACTGAGAGCTACCATTAAGGCTTGATCTCGGCGCTGTAGTTTTAATAGTACTACTGCAATAACCAGCGTGGGGAATAATGCTAAACTAGTGCTATAAGTTGCCAATGCACATAAACTTAAAACAAATGTTGCCAAATAATAGCTTAGCTTCACTGTATTTGCATAATACTGCAGGGTAAGAATAGCACCTAAAGAAAAACAATTAGCAGAAATCCAAGCGGTACCACTCATCCCTAAAATCCAATTATGAGCATGTCTTGGGCTAAAGAGAAAAATAGAAACCGCCAATAATAAAGCAACAAATAAAACAGGGTACTGTCTACTTTTGACAGGAATCAATTGATAGAGTATCAATACCTGCAATACCGCCATAAACCAAGTAAAGAGACTTAAACCGACATTACTACCTCCAGTAATAACAATATTAGCCGCATAAACCAATTTCGTTAATAATATATAATGCTCATTATTCCGTATCACCCAGTCACTAATATTTCCTGAAAACTCACCTTGAGGAGAAAGAATGTGACTAATTGAGTCCCAATAATCATTATCAGGAAGAGACCCTGCATTCAAAGCATAATAAAATATTAATGATGCCGGAATAGCAACAACAATAAACTGTAAAATAAGAAAACTGATTTTTCTGAACATAAGAGCCTCTTGCAAAACCAATAAAACCGAAGAATATTCTTAGCAAGATGAGCTAAAAAAAAGAACTTACTCATAAATGGTAAAATAGGAAGCCTAAAAACAATCTAAAAGTACCAATAAATGAGTAAGTTAAACGATACATTAGCACAAACTTGGCTTAATTTCAAACATCATTGTTTCCATGGCTATCAGAAGAATTAGGGGAATTAACCGCTAAACAGCAAGGATTAGTGACAACATTGGAAATGATACGGATAGAAGAGTTTATTCTTTCCAGTAAGGGTTACCCAGGAAGACCCATCGAAGACAGAGCGGCTATAGCGAGGGCGTTTGTTGCGAAAATGGTTTATAACATGCCGACCCCCCGCATTTTACTTGATCGATTAAAAACAGATATTTCACTCAGGCGCATCTGCGGCTGGGAACGAAAAAGTGATATTTCTGGGGAGTGGACTTTTTCGCGAGCCTTTGCTGAATTTTCTGATTCACAATTGCCCGAACGTGTACACGAAAGCCTTATAAAAAAGTCTTATAAAGCTGAAATTGTCGGTCATAATTCACGCGATTCCACCGCCATAGAGGCACGTGAAAAACCCCTTAAAAAAGAGAACGTAAAAAAAGTCGCTAAAAAACGAGGGCGACCTAAAAAAGGTGAAGAACGCATCAAAGAGCCCACACGACTTGAAAAACAAGCGGCAGGCATGGGTTTGTCGGACAGGCTTGACGACTTGTCTAGCGCCTGTGATGTCGGCACCAAGAAAAATAGCAAAGGCTATAAAACCAGTTGGATAGGCTATAAATTACATATTGATTCTGCAGATGGTGGCATTCCTATTAGTTGTGTATTAACCTCCGCATCAGTACACGACAGCCAGGTTGCTATTCCCTTGGTAAAGATCAGTCATGAACGCGTGACTAATCTCTATGATTTAATGGATTCTGCTTATGATGCCCCTCAAATTCACCAACTTAGCCGAGAACTAGGCCATATACCGCTGATTGATAAACACCCTCGTAGGGATAAAGCATTAAAAGCAGAAATCAAAGCTGAAAACAAAAGATGCCGAATTGCAGGCTATCAAACAGCTGAAACAGTAATGAGCAAAAATAAATAGGCTCATACGCGCGGCGGCCAAGCAAAAGAAAAATCTTCACGATCTAATGTTAAATTCGGGTTATAGGCAGGATCGACTAATAACCCCTCTCCCCAGCGTTTTTTCATATACTCAACCTCCTCGCTAAAGCGCGCCTTCTTCTCTGGCGTATCTTCATAACCACGCGTGGCCGATTCATAATGGTACAACTCTGCATACGGCGTCCAAACATTATAAAAACCTTGCTCTTGTATACGTAAGCAAAAATCCACATCATTAAAAGCTACTGACAAATTCTTTTCGTCTAAGCCACCGACCGCATTAAACACTTCTTTTCTAAGCACTAAACAGGCTGCCGTTACGGCAGACAAATTTTGCGCCAAAAGTAAGCGCCCACAATAACCCGGGTTATCACGCAGAAAATGTTTATGCGAATGCCCAGCCACGCCACCCAAGCCGACAATCACACCTGCATGCTGGATCGTATCATCAGGATAATATAGCTTAGCACCCACAGCCCCGACTTCTGGGTGCAAGGCGTGACTCACCATTTCATCAAGCCAGTCATCATTAATTACCTCTAAATCATTATTTAATAGCGCAACGATGTCACCTTTAGCCTGCGCGACCGCCTTATTATTTAAGGCCGAATAATTAAACGGGCTATCATCTCGAATCACAGTAACTCGTGGATCTTTCTGTAAACCTTGCAAATAACGCAAAGTAACAAAATCATCACTGCCATTATCAATAATAAGTAGTTCATAGTTCGTATACTGTGTTTTAGCAAAAATACTTTCCACGCAACGGCGTAATAAACTAAAACCATTACGCGTCGGCATGACAATACTAACAAGTGGCAATGTTTCAGGTAACAGATAACGCACTCGTAAGGCGCCTGGCAAGCGATCATGCTCCAACACCTCGGCAGCTCGTTGCTTACGCTCTAAGGCCGCCTTAACAGCTTTAGTAATTAAGGCTTCGGCATACGGTTTTTCATGCACACCCTTCGCGGTACTCCCAGGGACAGCCCGCCAGTGATAAAGAATTCGCGGGATATGTACAATTTGTTCGGGCTTTAATTCGGCGGCATAGCGGAGTGCTAAATCATAATCCTGCGCACCATCAAAGTCAGAATTAAAACCACCCAAAGCTTTAACTTGTACCGTTTTATAAATGCCTAAATGACAAATAAAATTATGCGATAACAGTAACTCAGGGTTCCAGTCGGGCTTAAAATACGGCGCATAGCGCACACCCTGTAAATCCATCTTATCTTCGTCAGAATAAATCAGTTGTACATCTGGATTTTGTTGAATGGCTTTTGCAACCCAATACAAAGCATCAACGGTTAATAAATCATCATGATCCATTAATGCAACATAATCAGCTTCCACTAATGACAATGCACTATTGGAAGCCGCAGAAATATGTCCATTTTGCTCACGAAAAATAACTTTAATGCGCGGGTCTTGCTGTTGATAGTGCTCAAGCACCTCACGCACGTAACTTTTAGTTGAAGCATCATCAGCAATACACAGCTCAAAATTATCATAAACCTGCTGTAACACTGACTCAATCGCATTTTCTAAGCAGGCTCTATCAGGATTATAAACAGGCATCAGCACTGCAATTTTTGGCCTTGTTTCCCAGCGTCCTATTTCCTCCTGCACCAATGCTTGATTATTTTGTGTCATCACCCCCTCATATTCAAGTAGCCAAGTATTGTAATCATGGTGATTCACAGGCGCAGCTAAAATAGTTTCCTCCGACTCTTTTTCAATGCGCACTACGGGCTTAAATAAATGATTGATTTTCTTAGGGCTATCTTTGATAAAGCGCACCATTCGATAACTTGCCTTACTATGCACACGCTGTAAAACTTGTTCTAAATGCAGAATACTCCCTTGATGCTGCGCAACAACCCCTTCTAAGTGAGCGATATGAGCCTGTAACTGAGCATTTTTCTCCTGCTCATGTGTAAGCGATTGCCCTCTACTTTGTACCTCTTCAGTTAAATAAAATAACTCTGCATCTAACTGTTGCTCAATAATAAAAAACTTCTCTTCAAGGCGTAAAGCATGTGCTTGATGATTTTTATTATGTGCACGTTCAGCCTCTAACTGCTGCTCCATAAGAGAGATCTTTTCCTCAAACCGGCGTACATTCTCTTGATGGTTTTTATTATGTGTACGTTCAGCATCCAACTGCTGCTCCATAAGAGAAATCCTTTCCTCAGACCGGCGCACATTCGCTTGATGATTTTTATTATGTGTACGTTCAGCATCCAACTGCTGCTCCATAAGAGAAATCCTTTCCTCAAACCGGCGCACATTCGCTTGATGGTTTTTATTATGTGTACGTTCAGCATCCAACTGCTGCTCCATAAGAGATATCTTTTCCTTAAGTTGCATAGTATGCACTTGGTGGTGCTTATTATGCTCCTGCTCTTCGGCCAACAACCTCTCTAAACGTACAATTTTTTCTTGCTTCTCACCATAAAATACACCAGAACTTACTAAGGGCTTAGGTGTTAAAGCTTTAGGTAAGTGCTGTAGTAATGCAGCCTGTGCAGGACGAGCCTCAACAATAAATTGATAAGCCACAGCATTAGGCGCATGCAATAATTCATAGGCTAGCTCAGAAGCCACTAAACCAGCATTAGCCAAATGCTGATCAATCGCTTCATCTGCTAAGTCTTGAATACTATACTGAATATCACAACAAACATAGCCCGCTTGCATTAACATCGACACGAGTCCATCACAAGTATAAAAATGCAAATGCGTGTCATCAAGCAAACCCAAGGACTCATAATCAAAATGTCCTTGCAGTAATTCTAAACGTATAGATGCATGGGCAATATTAGGTATAGAAGCTAAAAGACGGCTATCAGCATGTAAAAAAGGCTTTAAACTGGCAAGTAACGCGACAGGATCTTTTATGTGCTCTAAGACATCTGCACACAAAATCACATCAAACTTCTGTCCTTCAATTTCAGCTAACCAAGCATCGCTATCCAAGTCAGCAACAATAACCTGCTCACAAAATGCTGCAGCTTGTTGCGCTGCATGACTATCAATATCCACCCCTACCACATGACAAGCCAGTTCTTCTTTTAAAAATTTAGATATATAGCCACTAGCACAACCTAACTCCAAAATTCGTTGCTGAGACTTAATTCGAACCACTAGCCCCATATGTGAATCATTCATTTGCGTCGTATCCAGTGTAAATTTGTATTTATTTTTACTCATATTAACCATTAATCTTTAAAAGAAAACTTTTGCCAAGCCTGAAACCATACAACTATGCACCAAGACTTCCTCGATTTTTATTCATTCTTGTGAGAATTCTGGCGCTATTTTACTAGGCATTATAGCATTGCAGGCACTCGCGCCTTATTCCAACCTGCGGGTTAAAAATTAATTTTGTCTATTAGTTTAGAAAGAATCACAAAGAATCCCATCACGGTGATCAATAACATCATGTTTTTATTAAGTGCTTTTTGTATGGTGTGCTCTATCTTTGCATTAAGTAAAGAAAACTCAATTTTCAAGCTTGAAAATTCCCCTCTCAATTCGGAGAACTCTCCCTTCAATTCGGCAAACTCGCCCTTCAATCCGGCAAACTCACCTTTCAAGCTGGCGACATCCGCTGTTACTTCGTTTAATTTATCATCTAAATGGTTAATATGATTGTATTGCGACTTTAATAGCAGTGTATTTATATCTTCTTGGTTTAGCCCTTTGCCTGCGCTAAACTTCTCTTCTATCTCTTTTATTTTAGGGCTTATCATTTCAATAAGCATGTCATCAACACGAGTTTTACTCATCACCACACCCCTTTCTTTGTTCATCGTGGTTTATTTTATCACTTTTATCTTATCGCTCTATAAACTGTCGTTGTAATGGTCAAGTATTTCTGTAGGCTTTCTAAGCTACAATACCCTTATTAAGGGAGTTGAACTTTCAAAAATTAGGTTATAATTCACCTTCTAGTCCCTTACCCAGCTAAATGGATTTATGCATACCATTCCCTTTAATCAATTTGCTCTGACAGGCAACGAAATCAATTACATACAACAGGCTTTACATTCCGAGATGATCTCTGGAGACGGTCAATTCAGCCTACGTTGCCAAGCCCTACTAGAACAACAACTACAAGCTAAAAAAGTTTTACTCACTAGCTCAGGCACAGCCGCCTTAGAAATGGCCGCAATCCTCGCAAATATCAAACCTGGCGATGAAGTTATTATGCCCAGCTATACCTTTGTCTCTACTGCGAATGCCTTTGTAGCACGCGGGGCAACTTGCATTTTTGTCGATATACGCCCCGATACGCAAAATATCAATGAGCAACTCATTGAACAAGCCATTAACGCTAAAACAGTAGCAATTGTTCCTGTCCATTATGCAGGTATCAGCTGTGCAATGGATACCATTCTTGAGCTCGCTACAAAATACAACTTATTAGTTATTGAAGATGCCGCACATGGCCTATACGCCACCTACAAAGGTCAGGCTCTAGGTACAATAGGAGACATAGGGTGCTTTAGCTTTCATGAAACAAAAAATTACAGCTGCGGTGAAGGCGGAGCAATTGTCATTAACAACACAAAATTTAGTGAACGTGCCGAAATTATTCGTGAGAAAGGCACGGATCGGAGTAAATTTTTCCGGGGTGAAGTTGATAAATATACTTGGCAAGATATCGGCTCTAGCTATTTGATGAGTGATTTGCAAGCGGCTTTTTTATTGGCTAATTTAGAAAAAGCGGAAATAATTAATACGCAACGCTGCGCCATTTGGAATCATTATTACCAAGAGCTTGAGGGACTTCAGGCTATAGAACTACCATATATTCCTGAGAACTGTGAACATAATGGTCATTTATTTTATATAAAAACCCCATCGACTCGCCTGAGAAAACAGCTAATTGATTTTTTAAAAGCTAAAAAAATACACACCGTTTTCCATTATTTACCTTTACACGATACACCGATGGGTTATAAACACGGTCGTTTTATAGGCTCTGATAAAGAGACCCTAAGAACCAGCGAGCAACTTTTAAGATTGCCTTTATTTTATTCTTTAAGCATTGAGTCCGCTCATTATGTGACAGAGGCAATTCATGCTTTTTTTACTCATGATGACAGCGCGTCTTAACAAGCCATAATCATTAGAAAAGGCAATACCTCACGTTTGCACCAGAAAAATAAAAGCTGCTGTATTAAGGTGATGACTGCTGTAAAACATACAAACCTTGAGAGCTAGAACGCTTAAGAGCAAGTAAACGCTGAATTTCTTGTGCGATCAAAGCATTATCTTGTGGCTTGCCTATTTTCTGATTGACCGCTAAATGAAAAGATAAAAACGCTATCCCATTTTGATAAGCGCCGATATTCAACCTATCCCACCCCGCCCAAAGAATAGCTAATGCCTTAGGGTATTGCCTATAAGCAAGTAAATATTTAGCGTAATCGTAACGTAATCTCAGCATGCCAGGGTTTAATTTTAGTGCCTGTTCGTAGGCCGCCGATGTTTCCCTAAAATCTCCCTGAGTGATGCGAAGAACCTCTGCTTTTAAAGCGTAATTTTTCGCATCAACTGCCATTTTTTCAATGGCCATATCAATTCGTTGCAATGCCAGCTTCTTTATTTCATTACGTTTTTTAAGTGACTTTGTCTCGTTTAATTGCTTAACCAAGTCAACAGCACTAAAAAATTCATAACGGTTTAAGCTGGGGAAAAACTCGCCCGCTTTACGATAAAACTTTAAGCTCTGCCCTAAGTCACTTACCTCCGTCGCTTTGTTCAAATTATAATAAGCAAGTCCCAGCACCCCTGAACTCAAAACAACTAAAACACAGCCACCTATATAAATACTTTTAAATCTCTCTGCTATCACAGGTGAAATAGACACCGTTGGTATAGCGTATTCAGTATGTAAAATTTTAGCCGCACGGCCTAAATAAAACCCAAAAATGATTTGGATTGTTAATTGATATAAATGAAACGTAAAAAACGTATGCGCTAAAAGACCAACACAAGTCACTAACAAAGCAAACGCTTCAATTTTATACTCTGAAAAAACACCCGGCGAAAAAACTAACTGCCATAACCGCTTAGTAATGATAAAAACAAAAATAGTCAGCAGAATTAAACCAATAGGCCCTAGCTCAACAAGTACTTGCAAATAATCATTATGCGCAAAAAAGCCAGATTCATTAGTCAAAGGGGCTTTATACTGAGGATAAATTAAATAAAATACCCCCAACCCCCAACCCAAAAAAGGGCGATCCAAAAACATTTGCCAAGCAGGCTGCCATAACAAATGCCGCCCTGAGCCGAGAGCAGTGATTGACGATGGTGTTAATTCAGTGTTTACATTTAAGCCGGGTATGACGGATTCCGAAGCCAAAAAGATTTGTAATATATAGCCTGCCACTAAAATAATGAGAACTATCGCACCCTGTTTAAAATAAGGTTTTTTTCGCCAAGCGATGATGACTGAAAGTAAAATAGCGCAGGCGAAAATAATAAAAAGGCCACGACTCGCAGAATTTATATTGATACGGGATATAACCGAATCTGCAGTCAAAAAACTTTGTAATATATAAGCAAGCACTAGAGCCGATAAAAATATAACACCCTGTTTAAAAAAAAGCTGTTTTCGCCAAGCCAGTATCACTGAAAATAAAATAGCACAAGCAAAAATAATTAAAACACCACGACTTAAAGTCAAGCTGATCGCGAAAGCAAATAAGCCAAGCAAAATAGTCTGCATGCTTAACACTAAAGTCGGCACTTTTTTGGTCAAGGCTTTCAGTATAATGGTAGGTAAAAGAATAATAGCTAACAATGCCGCATGCGTATTCCAATTGCCCAGCATGCCAGTAGGCCGACTTATTTGTAAAATAAACGCTTGATAATAAGTATAAAAGCAAAGCAATAAGCCAAAACCTAACAAAAGAACGTAAAAAAGACGTGCCGAGCGGTGGCTACTTGCATAGCCAATAAAATACGTTAACAAGCCTCCCAAAAAAGTAAAAACACTGAAGAGACTGATAGCTTCTGCCGTTGACCAAAATAAACTATGGAAAAATGCCCAGAGAATAAATAGAAAATAAGCTAAGAATGCTTTATCTTTTAATATTAAAAGATAATCATTTGGTTTTCTTGCATACCATAGAGCCAATCCCCATAATATGCAAAGAGCCACCCACTGTGAAATAA
>NZ_FQTQ01000082.1 GCF_900128525.1 methanotrophic endosymbiont of Bathymodiolus puteoserpentis (Logatchev) | reverse complement strand
CTCAGGAACTTTCTGAAATTGTTAGTGGTGCATCTGCTGTATGAGCTGCCTAGACCTAATACCACTAAAGGTGTGAAAGCTAATCCCTACGATCCTATGCGTAGTAGGTGATAAGGGAGAGTGGGAGCAGTCAACATCCTCCATTCTTAGAGGATTAGGTATAAATAGCTCAAGGTAGTACAGTAAATATCAGCATCTTCAGGTACGGTGGGTACATATAGATAGGGCAATGAGTTTTGATTTCTGCTCAATGCAAAAAAACAAGTATGAGGAAAGGCTATGAGTAGCGGTCATATCGTTCAAGTAATCGGCGCAGTCATTGATGTCGAGTTTCCGGGGGATAGTGTTCCTAAAATTTACGACGCGCTGCGTGTTAAAGAGAAAAATCTTGTTCTGGAAGTTCAGCAGCAACTGGGAGATGGTGTAGTTCGATCTATTGCTATGGGTTCTACGGAAGGGATTTCCAGAGGTCTTAACGTTGATAATACAGGCAGCTCTATTCAGGTTCCTGTAGGAAGCAAAACTCTTGGTCGTATTATGGACGTGCTTGGTGAACCTATTGATGAAAAAGGCCCTATTGGAGAAGAAAAGCGTGCATCTATTCACCGTAAACCTCCAAGTTATGCTGAGCAGTCTGCTAGTAATGAATTACTGGAAACAGGTATTAAGGTTATTGACTTGGTAGCACCATTTGCAAAAGGCGGTAAAGTAGGTTTGTTTGGTGGTGCTGGTGTTGGTAAAACCGTAAATATGATGGAGTTGATTCGTAATATTGCGATTGAGCACTCCGGATTTTCTGTTTTTGCTGGTGTAGGGGAGCGTACTCGGGAAGGTAATGATTTCTATCATGAAATGCGAGAATCGAACGTCCTAGATAAAGTATCGCTGGTTTATGGTCAAATGAATGAGCCTCCAGGAAACCGCCTTCGTGTTGCTTTAACTGGCTTAACTATGGCGGAAGAATTTCGTGATGATGGACGAGATGTCCTATTATTTATCGACAACATTTATCGTTACACTTTAGCAGGAACAGAGGTTTCCGCCTTGCTTGGCCGTATGCCTTCTGCTGTAGGTTATCAGCCAACTCTGGCGGAGGAAATGGGGGCTTTGCAAGAACGAATCACTTCAACCAATAAAGGCTCAATTACTTCTATTCAAGCGGTATACGTTCCTGCTGATGATTTAACAGACCCTTCTCCAGCAACCACCTTCTCTCATCTTGATGCAACAGTGGTTCTTAGTCGTGATATTGCAGCTAAAGGTATTTATCCTGCGATAGATCCGTTGGACTCATCTTCCCGGCAATTAGATCCTTTGATTATTGGTCAAGAGCACTACGACGTTGCCCGTGGAGTACAGGTAGTTCTTCAGCGCTACAAAGAACTTAAAGATATTATTGCAATTTTGGGAATGGATGAGTTGTCAGTAGAAGATAAACAGACTGTAACTCGCGCCCGTAAGATAGAGAGATTTTTATCGCAAGCATTCTTTGTTGCGGAAATCTTTACTGGAGCACCTGGTAAGTATGTTTCCCTGAAAGAAACGATTCGTGGCTTCAAAGGCATCCTAGATGGGGAGTACGACAACTTGCCTGAGCAAGCGTTCTATATGGTTGGTACTATTGACGAAGCAGTAGAAAAAGCTAAAACCCTATAGTCTATATACCTGAACCATTAAAGGTAGGAATAGGAGACAAATGAGAGAATATCCATAAGCTTATACGTTGTTGGTGATCAGGGTTAATGCTAGAAATAAACAACCTTACACCTCAAAAAAGGAATGGGTAAAAGTTTGCGGAAACCATTAAGTGTTCTTGGTGACCAACACCATCTTATTTCATATACGATAAGTATATAATATTCTTGCATTAATTAATCAAAAAATCAGAAGGAGTAAACGACGATATGACAATGACGATATATTGTGACATTGTCAGCGCAGAAACAGAGATTTTCTCTGGTATGGTAGAAATGGTGGTAGCTACAGGTATACTTGGTGATTTAGGAATTACACCTAGTCACACACC
>NZ_FQTQ01000081.1 GCF_900128525.1 methanotrophic endosymbiont of Bathymodiolus puteoserpentis (Logatchev) | reverse complement strand
ACCTGAGTTAATCCGCTCGCTTTCCAGTTTGCGATATGCTCTTGGATAAGTGTGTGATCTTGGTATTGGTGCATATAGCCTCCCATTTTGAAATGAAAAGCTTAGTTTGCACTTATTTTAGGCGGTTTAGAATGTGTGGTTTAATTGACGCTTACGTACTAACACCCACGTTTCCAAGAATGGAACTTAGCCGTCCACTGTAACAATTTCTTTGGTTGATGGTTTTTTTTCCAGACACCTGCCACGTATTTATTGGCTTCTGCCATGGTTGGATAAATATGGATTGTGCCTAAAACTTTATTCAGGCCTAAGTTATATTTCATCGCCAAGACAAACTCTGCGATTAAATCCCCCGAGTGTTCACCCACAATAGTCACACCTAAGATTTTATCTTTAGCTGGTACAGTTAATACTTTAACAAAACCCCGTGCTTCACCATCAGCAATGGCTCTATCTAAATCATCAAGGCCATAAATACTGATTTCATAAGCAATGCCCTGCTCTTTGGCATCTTGCTCATTCAATCCCACTCGCGCCACTTCAGGATCGGTAAAAGTTGCCCAAGGAATAACTGAGTAATCAGTTTTAAAATTTTTAAAGGAGCCAAACAAGGCATTGACCGAGGCATACCATGCCTGATGCGCTGCCGTATGGGTAAATTGATACGGCCCTGATACATCACCACAAGCATAAATATTAGGGAAGTTAGTTTCTTGAAAGGCGTTAATTTGTACAGTACGGCGATCTGATAATTGCACACCTAATTCTTCTAATCCATAGCCCGTTATATTGGCAACGCGTCCAATAGCCAATAATACCTGATCAAAAGGAAGTCGTACTTGCTCGCCTTTGTGCTCGGCAATTAATATTTTTTCACCATTCTCGATAAGAAATTCTTTAGCGGTGTGCTCTAACTTAATAGCTATGCCTTCTTTAATAAAATTAGCCATCACGACTTCTGATACATCTATATCTTCACGCATCATTAAGCGCGGTGCCATTTCTACTTGCGTCACCTGTACACCTAAGCGATTAAACGATTGCGCTAACTCACAACCAATCGGACCGCCTCCTAAGACTAGCATGCGCTGTGGTTTAGCGCGTAAGTCCCAAACATTATCCGAGGTTAAATAATCAATTTTATCTAAACCAGGAATCGGAGGTACAAAAGGACGCGCACCTGCGGCAATAACGATAGAACATGCACTGATGGTTTGCACACCTGTTTCAGTGGTGACTTCCACTTCCCACGGTGAAACAATTTTTGCCGTACCGACCACTACATCAACACCCAATTCGGTATAACGTTCGACTGAATCATGTGGCGCAACAGTACTTACCACCCCTTGAATACGCTCCATGACTTCGCTAAACTCAAAATCAGCCTGCATGGATTTGATGCCAAATTCTTTAGAGCGTTTAGTCATCGAAATTAATTTACTCGATTTAATCAAGGCTTTAGATGGTACACAGCCAGTATTTAAACAATCACCGCCCATTTTATGTTTTTCAATTAAGGTCACTTTAGCTTTAACTGCCGCAGCGATATACGCGGTCACTAAACCCGCTGATCCACCGCCAATCACGACAATATTGTTATCGAATTTCTTTGGTTTGTTCCATTGCTTATACATTTTCTTAGCGCCTATTGTTGTGACAATCCTCTTAGCGATCAAAGGAAAAAGTCCTAATAACACAAATGAACCCAATAAAGCAGGTGACAAAATACCTGTTAATGAGTCAATTTTTGCTAACTGCGTACCCGCATTCACATACACTATCGTACCCGCCAACATACCTATTTGACTCACCCAATAAAATGTCCATGTGCGCATATTGGTGAGCCCCATTAACAAGTTAATCATAAAAAAAGGAAAAATGGGTACTAAACGTAAGGTAAATAAATACAAGCCAGCATCCTCTGAAACGCCCCTATCAATTTCTTTAAGACGTGTACCAAATTTAGCTTTGACCGTGTCACGGAATAAAAATCGAGCTGCTAAAAAGGCGAGAGTTGCACCAATGCTAGATGCAAAAGAAACAATCAAAGTTCCCCATAACACCCCAAATACCGCGCCACCGGCTAAAGTTAAAATCGTCGCACCGGGTAAAGATAAACCTGTCACCACTACGTAAACCAACATATAAAGGGTAACCGCAAGCGCTGGATTGGCAGCACGATAATTTTCTATCACTGCTTGCTTAGACTTTAAGGTCTCTAAAGTCAGGTAATGTCCTAAATCAAAATAGAAAAAAACGCTAATAAACGCCGCGATAAAAACTAGCAAAATAATACGAGAGGAAGTCATTTTGTTTCCGTTTAAATAATAAGTTGTTTATGAGTCGCAGCTATTGACAAAAACTTACAGAACATCTTTAAAAACTCACTCCTGCCTATCAATAACCTCCAACACCAACAAATAATCAGAATCAAAAAAATTGTAAGAAACTAATAATTCATACGACGGATTTAAAAAATCAATGGAATGTGCTGCTATTTAGCAAAAAATGCTAAAGCTAAGTATTTTCACCCATAATCTCTAGTGTTTGAAGTATGCGCTTTATACTTGGGAAAATCTGGTTTAGCTGAAGAATCTTTCTAATCAGGAAAATTAATGGAATTTATGATGGAAGGGTTAGAAATTCCGATACCAGAAACATGAGAAATCCTAAATTGAGAATTGCTGATAATAAGTTTTTATTTTGACCCATTTGGGTCATGCGTTTTATTTTTTTATGATGTATGATTTTCTAAAGTGTTTTTCATAGCTAAAGAAAAGTAAAAAATAGACTTATATAAAACATGAATACTAGAGTCCCGCGTTACTTTCCGTACCGTTGGTCTTTAATCCCTTTCATAAACGAAAAGTAAATAGAGGTGATGTATGGCTACTTATATTCTTCTTGCACGGTTCACCCAACAAGGCATCCAACACATCAAGGAAAGCCCCAACAGGCTAGATGCAGGAAAACAAGCCTTTCGATCGATGGGGGCAGAATTAAAGGAATTCTACCTAGTAAGCGGTCAATACGACATAGTCACGATTTTCGAAGCGCCAGACGATGAAACTATGGCTAAGGTAGTGCTTGCTCTCAGTTCAAAAGGTAACGTACAAACTGAGACACTTCGTGCCTTCACTGAGGATGCCTATGTTAAGTTGGTTTCCGAGATACCTTGAAACGCTGCATTTGTTTGAATGATCCGGTTCTATGGCAAAGTTTAGCAAAACCAGAGACAATTACTGATATTTAGTAAAAACAATAACAATGATCAGTTTTATAGGTGCTCACTACCGCTGCCAGCCAGGTAAGGCTGGTAGTCGATAGGGTTGACGCAGAGCATACTGGGGAATTATTAATGCGCCGTGTGCCAACCAAAAAACATTATTCTCTATGCTATATTTTTCTATATACGTTATGGTATTTCTTATTGATGCCTAGATGATATCATAGAAAAATTGGTGTAACGGTTGATTGTGTAACGCTTAACCGATATAGGCCAAGTAGGAATAATATCATCGATCAAGACCCGTGCTTAATCAAAAAAATAACAAAATCGATGATTGGGGTTAAGGTCTTTCATTTCGAACACGCGATTATTTATGGTATTAAAACGGAGCACATGATTCGAAAGGGTCAATTATCTGAAGGATAATATTCTTGCTTATCACTAGTTTATGGATTTAGCAGGATTGCCTTGTCTCTAGGGTAAGTATTATCTTATTTTAGCTAAACTTTTCGACAGAACCCTATGAACCATAAAGCTGAAAGTCTGATACTTGGTATATCGGGGTATGATTATGCTGACCTCCATAAACCGGAAAAATTATCTGAACTTTTCAAGGTATTTGAACATTCTGTAAAAATTGACGATTCAGCGTTACATGCTGAATTCACCGAGTATCGGCGCTGTCAGGGTGAAGGAATGAGCGCTGTGCATATTTCTGATCTGCTGGTAAGAATGGCGCCGCTGCTAGGATCATTTATAGCGAAATTATTTAACATTGATGAAACCAGAATAAAACAAATCGACAGAATTCAGCATGAATTTGATCATGTGTTTGTGTATCGTCATGAAATTATCAGTAAACTGACAAAACATTTTAAGCAGGAAAACATTACCTGCTGGGATATTCAGAGACTACAACAACAATTGGAAGCATTACTGACAGTTACAGGACGGTCAAACCTATGGTTCAATGACCCGGAAATGACCATTAGTGAATTAGCTAGCGAATTGTGGCTCACCTCAAACAATAACCCCGATAGTCAGTGCAATGCAGACGAACTCCACTCGAAAGCAGTATTGATTAAACATCAATTAAGCGAAAACCCACAGGCTACGTCTTTATTGACACAACAACTGGAAATACAAAATCCAGCCGACTTTTTAGAATCGCTGTTAGACATAGTACGGCGCTGGAGCTTTGCTGCCCTGAAAATTCCGCAACTGCAAGCACAGGTAGCCCATTGGGTTAGCTTTAAAACACCCGCCAAAATAAATTTTAAGGATCTAGTTGAACATGAAATCTGCGTAGAGAATCAGTATCAGGCCTGGTCAGCCCACAAAAGCCATCATCGCCGCCGTGATGGTTTTGCTTTAACAGATAAACGCTTTAATCAGCGTCAGGTACTCTACGAAGTCGATCACTGCATTTACTGTCATGAACGCGACACAGACTCCTGCTCCAAGGGTATGAAAAACAAAAAGGACGGTAGCTTCAAAGTCAACCCTCTGGGTGTCACCATCACTGGTTGCCCCCTAGAGGAAAAAATTTCGGAAATGCATGTGCTCAAACGGCATGGCGACAATATTGGTGCCCTGGCTATCGTGATGATTGATAACCCCATGTGCCCCGGTACAGGTCACCGCATTTGCAATGACTGCATGAAAGCTTGCATCTATCAGAAAACTGAAGCGGTCGATATTCCACAAATCGAAACCAATGTATTAACCGATGTGCTATTTATGCCTTGGGGATTTGAAATATACAGTCTGCTGTCACGCTGGAATCCATTGAATATCAAACGGCCCCATACCCTGCCTTACAATGGAAAAAATATACTGATAGCTGGCATGGGTCCTTCAGGCTATACACTAGCGCATTATCTGCTAAATGAAGGATTTGGAGTGGTAGGTATTGATGGTTTAAAAATTGAACCCCTACCCAAAACCTTGACCGGCGATAGAGAAACAGTTCCGTTACCGATACGCGATTTCAATACCCTTTACGATGATCTGGATAAGCGGGTCATGCTCGGATTCGGCGGGGTTGCAGAATACGGTATTACCGTACGCTGGGATAAAAATTTTCTCAAAGTCATTTACCTTAATCTATTACGTCATCAGGCTTTTCGTTGTTATGGTGGTATTCGATTTGGTGGTACATTAACCATAAATGAAGCTTGGGATCTGGGCTTTGATCATATCGCTATTGCTAGTGGTGCAGGAAAACCGACCGTAATTGGGATAAAAAACAATTTAATCCGCGGTATCCGCAAAGCGTCTGATTTTTTAATGGGCTTGCAACTATCCGGAGCGGCCAAGGAATCCTCGCTGGCTAATCTTCAGATCCGTTTGCCAGCAGGTGTTATCGGTGGTGGATTGACCGCTATCGACACGGCAACAGAACTATTAGCCTACTATCCAGTTCAGGTCAGTAAAATTCTGCATCGCTATGAAAATCTTCTGGCTGTCTATGGAGAAAATACCATTAGACAAGCTTATGATGAGGAAGAACTACAAATTCTGGACGAGTTTCTGGCCCATGGACGTATTATTCAAGCTGAACGCGAGCGAGCCGATGCGGCTAAGGAAACGCCTAATTTTCTGCCTTTTTTACGACAATGGGGAGGTGTCACACTGTTTTACCGCAAAGGCATTAAGGATGCACCAGCCTATCGACAAAATCACGAGGAAATACAGCAGGCATTAGCTGAGGGGATTTTGTTGGCGGAAGGTATGAGTCCTGTGGAGGCCATTCCTGACCAATACCAACACCTGCAGGCAGTTATGTTTGACAAACTACAGGAAAAGGATGGCAAATGGCAAAAACAAACGGACTTACAGGTCAATCTGCGCAGCCTGTTTATTGCTGCAGGTACCTCACCCAATACCATTTACGAGTCGGAGCATCCAGATAGTTTTGAAATGGATGGTAAATTCTATCAACGTTATGAGCCCGACTGGGCAGCAAAAGAACCAAAATTGATCGCTACAGATGATACCAGAATACCGAAAGTCGGCAAACCGGCTCCATTAACTTCTTATCATCGCAACGGAAAATTCATCTCATTTTATGGCGACAATCACCCAGTATATGCAGGCAATGTGGTAAAAGCGATGGCTAGTGCCAAAGATGGTTATCCTTATGTAGTCAAGCTATTTGAACAGACGCTAGCGGCTCTGGATCCGGCTGAACAAGCACAACGTGATAGAAAATTACACGATCTCCAGCATCATTTAGACGATGCCTTCAATGCATGTATTGTGACAGTTAACCGGTTGACTCCGACTATTATAGAAATCATCGTGCGAGCTCCACTAGCGGCTAGAAAGTTCTGCCCTGGCCAGTTTTATCGGGTACAGAATTATGAAACACTGGCTCCGATTAAAAAAGATACGGTACTGGCTTCCGAGGGCGTAGCTCTGACAGGTGCCTGGGTAGACAAGGAAAATGGCTTAATTTCTCTAATCGCACTGGAAATGGGTAGTTCCACTCGACTCTGCGCAACCTGGAAAGCGGGTGACCCCATTGTGGTGATGGGAGTCACTGGCGCACCGACAGATATTCCATCAGGAAAAACTGTTTTATTGCTGGGTGGTGGATTGGGTAATGCTGTACTGTTTTCCATTGGTAAAGCAATGCGTGCAGCCGGTAATCAGGTGATCTATTTTGCCGGATACCGCAATCGTGAAGATTTGTTTAAAGTAGAAGAGATTGAAGCGGCTTCCGACCTCATAGTCTGGGCAGTCGATAAGCGCCAGGGTAACGAGGCGATTCCAATTACGCGACCTCTGGATAAAAGTTTTGTCGGTAATATTGTTGAAGCGATGCTTGCCTATGCTCGTGGAGAGTTGGGGGCAACCCCAATCCATTTGGATGATGTCGATCACATGGTCGTCATTGGCTCGGACCGGATGATGGCGGCTGTCAAACAGGCTCGGCACGAGGTACTGGAACCGTACCTGAAAAAACATCATGAAGCGATTGGCTCCATTAATTCACCGATGCAATGCATGATGAAAGGCGTCTGTGCGCAATGTCTGTGTAAGCATATTGATCCTGATTCGGGTGAAGAGTACTTTGTCTATTCCTGTTACAATCAGGACCAGCAACTGGATCGAGTGGACTTCGACAACCTTCATGCCCGTCTGCGGCAAAACTCGGTTCAGGAAAAACTGTCAACACTATGGTTGCAATATTTGCTGGAAGACAATGTCTGAGTTATCACCTGTCAATCAGCTATATTTTTGAAATAGTGAAACAGGAACTGCAAAAATAGCATCGACTACATTTTTCTTCTTTTGCTAATTTTTGCAACAGAAACGCCATGTTCGACTTTAATTTTCAGGAAGAATAACAGTTGAAGGAAGGATAGCTCAAGCGTACAGTTATTTTTAGAAGAAAAGTAACTAACTGATGTTCCGCAGTAGCTGGTTTTAACTTTTGTAATTCATCAAAAGCATGTCGAATAGCATTGATGTAAAGCAAACTTATTCAGCCCTTGCTCGATAATTGTCAAACTAGTTGTCGCCTAAAGTTGTAAATCTATGCCTGCTCTTTTTGCTCGTTTTCAGTTTTTTGATTTTCTGGGTTTAAGTAGACTTCTTCTACTTTATCCCAATTCCTTATTTCACCACTCCAGCGATTAGGGTTTCTTAACTTTGCTTGCTGATAAACCGCTTTACGGCAATTCAATATTTCGTCATCCTTACCTGCATGACGTTGCTCTGGGGTGATAAATTTAATAGCACTATGAAGATGCTCTTTGTTGTACCAATTGGCAAAGTCACACACCCAGTCTCTTGCTACTGCTAGAGTGGAAAAAGCCTGCTCTGGGTATTCAGGTCTATATTTCAATGTGCGAAAAAGAGATTCTGAATAGGGATTATCATTACTGACTGATGGCCGGCTAAAGGAAGGGATAACGCCAAGCTGTTGTAATGTGGCTAGCATCGTTGCTCCTTTCATCGGGCTACCATTGTCTGAGTGTAAGGTGACCTGGTTTGCTTGAATACCTTCTCTTTGACATATAT
>NZ_FQTQ01000080.1 GCF_900128525.1 methanotrophic endosymbiont of Bathymodiolus puteoserpentis (Logatchev) | reverse complement strand
GGTGATAATGCAGACTATCATTTATCTGATGCGATTCTATTAACTCTGGTTGGAATGATAGGTGGAGCAACATCAATGTCAAAAGTGACTACGGTATGGGCGGATCGTGTACTACGGCAAGTAGTAGGCTGGGTCAAGGTTCCTGTTGAAACCACGATTTTACGGATTTTTAAAGAAGTGAGTGATGCGCAGATAAGCCAGTTTGAAGCGCTCACGCATATTTTGCGTGGTCAGCACTGGCGTCGTTTACTTCGCTCCGGAAAATCTAAAGTAGGCGTACAACTCGTTCAATGGGTTGATGTCGATTCAACAGTCGATACAGTTTGTGGTCGTCAAGAAGGAAGTGCTAAAGGCTTCAACCCAAAAAAGAAAGGTGCCCGTTCATACCACCCGCAAATCGCCTTTCTAGCGGAATCAAAAGAAATTTTACAGGCCTGGTTCAGAACAGGCAATGCCTTTACAAGTAATGGTGTTGTTGAATTTACCAAACAGCTACTGGCACATTTACCCAATCGGATGCGCATTATTTTTCGCGGTGACAGTGGTTATTTTGTCGGTGACTTACTTGAATTACTTGATACCAGAGGCCATGGCTATTTGATAAAGGTTAAACTTAAGAATTTGACCGCATTACTGGCCAAACAGAACTGGACAGCCATTAAAGGCCAATCCGGTTGGGAGCAGTGTGCATTTCAATATCGTTGTGGTGGCTGGTCTCGATCTCGTCAGTTTGTCGCAGTCAGGATGAAGCAACCTAAACAAGTGACTGGGCCTCAGTCCGAGCTTTGGGATACGACAGAATATGACTATTTTTGTTATGTAACCACTGAACCTCTAACGCCTTGGAAAGCACATAAGAAATACGGTGAACGAGCTACGTGCGAAACATGGATCGAAGAAGCAAAATCACAAATGGGTTTAGGTAAAATCAGAACGAATCAATTCCTGGCCAATGCGGCATTATTTCATTGCGCCGTTCTCGCCTACAATACGGTGCGGTGGATGGCTCAATTGAGTGGTAACAAAACTTTATGCCAATGGGAGCCGGATACACTTCGTACTTATCTGATTCGGGTAGCCGGAAAATTACTCACAGGCAATAATCAGCTAAGAGTAAGAACGCCAGCGGATCCACTCTACCCACAGGAATGGGATGACTGGGTTAAGGTGGGGTTACTAGCTTAGAGTTAAACCGAAGTTAAATCACTTTGAGTAAAAGGCCGTGGCACGTTGGCAGGGTCCTTATTGCCTTGGGCTCGGAGAATATCCATACTATACAAAAATTTCCTCTATTTATGATTTAAATCTGAATATTTTGATCAGTTGGACATAAGAGGGCTGGCAAAGCGGCAGTAAAAACCTAATAACCATTTGAATAGAGTAAGGTTAATGAGAGTCAAAATAAGGGCTTGCAGGATTTAGGTGTCATTTTAATTCGACCATCTTGCGGTACACGGCGTTCAGCAATATCCATTTTGGACATGACTTTAATGCGTGAAATAATGCGATTGGCAATATTTGACGGTGGGCTCGCTACTTCGGATAGCATGCCATCACTTCTAAAGCGAATACGGAAAGTTTTTTCGTAGGGTTCTAAATGAATATCTGATGCGCCTTTCTTAATGGCATCTAAGAGAATTTTGTTGACAAAGCGCACGATAGGCGCGTCATCAATATCGCTATTAACCTCATCTTTCGCTTCTTCGTCACCACCTGATAATTCAATATTATCTAAGTCCGTATCCAATAAATCTGTCATGGATGTATCAGCGGCTTCTAAGAACGAGTCAATAGCAGCGACTAGCTTATCTTCCTCAACTAAAATAGTTTCGGTGTTTAAGCGAGTATGAAATTTAATATCGTCTAAAGCTTGAAAATTTGTTGGGTCAGATAACGCGATAAAGAGGCGATTACCTCTTTTAAATAGCGGTAAAGCACGGTGTTTACGAATTAATTTTTCGCTAACCAAGCCAGATGGTAAAATTGATTTGTCTACTGCGGATAAGTCAAAAAAAGGCAGGCCAAACTCCGTGGCGGCATGAGTGGCAATCGTTGTAGCACTAATATGTTTATCATTAACTAGGTAACTAATAAGTGGAGTTTTGCTTTTTTTTGCTGCGTCGCTATGGGCTTGCGCATCGGCTTCAGTCAGTAGGCCTTCTTTTATAATGCATTTTAGTAGGCCACTAAATTGCATGTCTGATGAATTTGCTACCATAAATTATTGAGTTTTTATTAGCTATACAAATAAATATAGATGAAACTAGCCTGTTAGCCAAGTAATTCATGCATAATTAATTAAGTAAATTAATGATAAAGTTACGTATCGATGCCGGTTCAAAGGGTTTATCTAAAATAGCCGAAACCCCAGCATGCTGGATAGCCGCTAAACGTTGACTATCCTGCTCACTGGTAATCATAATAATTGGGATGTTTTTTTGTTCACTTTGTTCGCGTATAAACGAAGTTAGCTGTAAACCGTCGATATCAGGCATATTATAGTCGGTAATAATTAAGTCAAAATAACATTCTTGTAATAGAGGTATGGCTTTGCTGCCATCATTTACTTGGGTAATTTTCTCAATGCCGATATCATTAAGAATGTTGCTAATGTATTTTAGAGCAAGAGGGCTATCATCAACGAGTAAAACAGCAATATCTTCAATATCAAAATGATTTAATATTGCTTTTTCTGGGTTGAGGTAATCAACTGTTGCCGATAAGGCGATTTGTAATTCTTCTGCAGTAAAGGGTTTAGGTAAAATTGCAATCGCGCCGGCTTGGCGGATTGGCTCTAAACTGGATAGATTGGTTTCGCTAGATATAAGCATGAAGGCCTTATCATATTCTTCATCTTCACGTAATGTATAAAGGAGTTCACTACCCGTCATATCGGGTAGATACATAGCACTAATAATTAAATCTGGCTGTGTACGGCTAAGGCTTGTAAATAGCTCCGCCCCCGAGTTACAGCAGATAATGTCGTTAATTCCAGCTTGGGTTAGATAGTTCCTAATAATATGCTGTTGAGTTGTTGAGGGTTCGACAAGAATAACGTGCAAATTGGCATATTGTGTCGTCATTTGTTTATACGGTAAAGGTTTAGGCCTAATATGGCTTGTTGGGGAAAGTACTTGGCACTATGGAAATCATCTTGAATCAATGTGTTATAGCTTTGGCTGTGCTCAAAGCTAATGCTACCAATAAGCTTATACTTGTTATACATAAGCAGTAGAAAGCATGCAATATGAACTATTACTTATTTTAACGGTTTAGCAGTCACTACGAACCTTGCATAATAATCAATGCAAGATCCATAGCGCCTTTTCTATTACTTGCCAAAACTGACTAGATTTAACATGAGATATCAGAAAAGACGGGCACAGCTTCCTCGTGCAGTCTTGATACCCAGAGAGCTAGACTTGTAGATTTTAAGCTCATTAATAGGTGCTTAATATAAGATTCATTAAAGCGCGCGAATTTTAACTAATTGCTCATTAAAATTAGTTAATGACGTGTGCAATGCCGCTAATTTTTCTTTTTCTTTATTAATAACTTCATCTGGTGCTTTATCGACAAATTTAGGGTTATTTAATTTCCCCTCTATACGCGGTAGATTTTTTTCAAGCTTTAATATTTCTTTTTCTAAACGTGCAATTTCAGCCTCTTTATCAATCAAACCTGCCATTGGAATTAAAATGCGTAATTCATTAACCAGAGAAATAGCCGATTCAGGTGCTATATCATTTTCTGCTAAGCATTTAATAGATTCAATACGACCTAGTTTTTGTAAATAAGTTGTCGCTTGTGCCAGGTGGTTTTCATCGGTTTCAGTGACATTTTCTAGTAATACCGGCAAAGGCTTGCCCGGAGCAATATTCATTTCACCACGGATGCGACGTACGCCTAAAATAAACTGCTTAGTCCATTCAATGGCATCAACTGCTTGTGCATCAATTTGCGTGTCGTCTGCTACGGGGTACGGCTGCAACATAATAGTTTCCGCTTGAACGCCGGCTAATGGAGCAACGCGTTGCCAAATTTCTTCGGTGATAAACGGCATAATGGGATGGGCAAGACGTAAAATCGTTTCTAAAACAGTTAATAGCGTCTGGCGAGTGCCGCGCTGTAGCGCTTCATTATCTGATTGCAGAGAAATTTTAGATAATTCTAAATACCAATCACAATACTCATTCCATGTAAATTCATAGATTTCTTGTGCGGCGTGATCAAAACGATAGTTATCGATGGCATCTGTGGTATTGGCGATGACTTGGTTTAAGCGCGACACAATCCACTTATCTGCTTCGCTGTATTTAAGTTCACCACCGTTGATACCACAATCCTGTTCTTCAGTGTTCATTAGAACAAAGCGCGCCGCATTCCATAATTTATTACAGAAATTACGGTAACCATATAAGCGATCACTGTCTAAACGAATATCACGGCCTGTTGAGGCTAATGAGGCAAAAGTAAAACGTAGCGCATCTGTTCCATAAGAAGGAATACCTTCTGGAAATTCTTTGCGTGTCGCTTTTTCGATTTTTTCGGCTAAATGTGGCTGCATCATGCCACCTGTGCGTTTAGCGACTAAATCTTCTAGGCTAATACCATCAATCAAATCAATCGGATCTAAGACATTTCCTTTTGATTTAGACATTTTTTGACCTTGAGCATCGCGCACCAGGCCATGAATGTAAACCTTCTTAAACGGTACTTCACCCATGAATTTTTGCCCCATCATAATCATGCGAGCCACCCAAAAGAAAATAATATCAAAACCAGTGACTAAAACGCTAGTTGGATAATGTTGAGCTAATTCAGGTGTTTTTTCTGGCCAGCCTAGAGTAGAGAAAGGCCATAAGGCAGAGGAGAACCAGGTATCTAAAACATCTTCATCTTGGCGCAAAGGATAATCAGCGGCTAGATTATGTTTTTCGCGTACTTCAGCTTCTGAGCGACCGACATAAATATTATCTTGCTCATCATACCAAGCTGGGATTCGATGTCCCCACCAGATTTGACGTGAAATACACCAGTCTTGGATATTATTCATCCAGTCGTAATAGGTGTTTTTCCAGTTATCGGGTACAAATTGAATTTCGCCGCTTTTTACGGCTTCAATTGCAGGTTCAGCTAAAGGTGCAACTTTGACATACCATTGATCAGTTAATAAAGGCTCAATAATGCTACCGGAGCGATCACCACGGGGCACCATTAACTTATGATCTTCAGTTTTTTCTAATAAGCCTAAAACCTCTAAATCAGCAACAATTTGTTTACGTGCAGCAACGCGATCTAAACCGATATAAGCAGCAGGAATTAAATCGCCCTCCTCAGCTTCATTAGCGCGAATAACAGCATCCATAGTAAACAGGTTAATTAAACCACCGTGAGCTTGGTCTTGAATGGCGCTCATTTCTTTGTGCCGCGACCAAACATCGTAATCGTTAAAATCATGTGCAGGCGTAATTTTTACACAACCGGTACCGAATTCTGGATCAACATATTCATCGGCAATAATCGGGATCAAGCGACCAGATAAGGGTAGTTTAATAAACTGACCGAGTAAATGTTGATAACGCTCATCGGCAGGATGAATAGCAACGGCGGCATCACCTAACATGGTTTCTGGACGCGTAGTGGCGACAATCAAATGACCTTCGCCATTCGCCAGCGGATAACGCATATGCCACATAAAGCCATTTTCTTCCTCGGATAGCACTTCTAAATCTGAAACCGCTGTGTGTAAAACAGGGTCCCAGTTAACTAAGCGTTTCCCCCGATAAATCAAACCTTCTTCATGTAGAGTAACAAACACTTCTTTAACAGCATCGGACAGCCCGTCATCCATAGTAAAGCGTTCGCGCTCCCAATCCAAAGACGCACCCATGCGGCGTAATTGTCTGGTAATCGTACCGCCGGATTCTTCTTTCCATTCCCAAATACGCTTAATAAATTCTTCACGGCCATAATCGTGGCGCGTTTTACCTTCTTTATTAATTAAGCGCTCAACGACCATTTGTGTAGCAATACCGGCATGATCCGTGCCGGGTTGCCATAACGTGCTATTCCCCTTCATACGGTGGTAGCGGGTAAGGGCATCCATAATCGTATCTTGAAAAGCATGCCCCATATGTAAACTACCCGTGACATTCGGTGGTGGAATCATAATGCAAAAAGACTCGCCCTCTTGTTTAGCAGAGAAATAACCTTTCTCTTCCCAAGTGTTGTACCAGCGTTGTTCGATGTCAGTGGGAGTATATGTTTTATCCATGAGTGCAATTTTTAAATAGGGTTGTAAGGGGTTATGTAGGTTGGATTAGATTTTTAGTGCGGAGCAATAAAAACGTTATCCGACAATAGCCTATTTGATAAACAGTGTCGGATAACGTTATCTACGCTTCGCTAGGTAATCTAATCCAACCTACGACATTTACGTTACATTTTATGCGTATTCGGTGTTATGCCTTGCTGCTGGTATAAACGATAACGTTTGCGACCGGCTTGTTTGTGTGTTTCATCATTATCTAACAGCTCAAAAATCTGTTCTGATTGATGCACCTGCTCTGGACAATAAGTCGATAAATTAATCAGTGTATGTCGCCAAGCTTCTGGCGCTTGCTGAGTGCCAATTATAACGGCATTCGCACGGCTGGGTAAGTCACTCTGATAAATTTCGTGGGGCACAAAACTGTTGGCACGAAAAGTCCAGAGTAAGGTATCTAGTTGCTGCGCTTGTTGTCGTGTATCAGTCAGAATATAGGCTTTAAAGCCAAGACGAAATGCTTTCTCGGCTAATTTACAAGCAAATAATTGTCGCCCCTGTTCAGATCGGGACAACAAGACATAGAAATTAACCTTAGGCAGCATTTACACGGTTTAATAAATATTGCACTAATAACGGTACAGGACGTCCAGTCGCGCCTTTCGCATCGCCTGATTTCCAAGCCGTACCCGCGATATCTAAATGCGCCCACTGATAGTCTTCAGTAAAACGTGATAAAAAGCACGCCGCGGTAATCGTACCCGCGTCACGCCCGCCAATATTAGCAATATCAGCAAAATTAGACTTCAATTGATCTTGATATTCATCCCAAAGTGGTAAACGCCACACGCTATCGAGTGAAGATTCACTGGCATTAAATAAATCGTTACACAGTTTGTCATCATTGCCTAACAAGCCACTCGGTACACGACCTAATGCAACTAAACAAGCGCCGGTTAAGGTTGCCATATCAATGACAACATCTGGGTTATATTTTTTTGCATAAGTTAGGGCATCACAAAGGAGCAATCGACCTTCTGCATCAGTATTTAGGATTTCGATGGTCAATCCCGCCATGCTAGTAACAATATCACCTGGCTTATTAGCATCGCCATCCGGCATGTTTTCTGAGGAAGGAATAATACCGACGATATTTAACGGTAACTGTAATTCTGCTGCGGCTTGTAATGCACCTAAAACAGCGGCACTACCACACATATCATATTTCATCTCATCCATGCCCGCACCTGGCTTTAATGAAATACCACCAGCATCAAAAGTTAAGCCTTTGCCGACAAAAACAATCGGTTTTACATCTTTTGCAGCACCTTTATATTCTAAGGTAATTAACTTAGCAGGCTGGCGGCTACCACGACTAACTGATAAGAAAGAGCCCATGCCCAGTTCTTGCATATCAGCTTCTTCTAAAATATGCGCGTTTAGTTTTTCATGTTTGTTTGCGATTGCAACAGCTTGTTCAGCAAGATAAGTCGGCGTGCAATAGTTGCCAGGTAAATCAGAGACGTGTTTTGCTAAAGCAACACCTTGGGCAATGGCTTGACCTTGTGCGATACCGATTTGAATTTCAGTCGTTTCAGCAAGGGCATGTAAACTAAATTGTGTTAACGTGTGCTTATCAGCCGGTTTGCTTTTACATGCATTAAACTGATAGAAAACTGCATCAGTCGCTTCAATAATTTGGCGCGCTTTCCATGTACTGTTTTGATCTTGTACATCATTTTGTGCTAAACAACAGACCGCATTGCTGAATTGCGTGGTTTTTAATGTATTTGCAGTGGCCGTTAGGGCTTTGCGGTAATCTTTAGCGGTTAATTTATCTGCTTTGCCTAAGCCAACCAACAAAGCGCGTTTAATATTGGCATGAGGTAAATAATTAATTAACAACGTATCTTCGACTTTCCCTTTAATATCGCCACGGCCTACAACGCTTGTGATTAAGCCATTAGTGAGTTTATCTAATTGATTAGCCGCGCTGCTAAGTTGCTTATCTTCGTATATAGCAATAATAAGGCATTCAGTTGCTAATGATTCTAAAGGGGTATTAGTGAATAAATAATCCATAAAGCTTTAAGGTGTTATCGGGTTAAAATGTGTTTAATTATACCGTAATTATGTTTTTTATTTATATGTGTTTGGCTGTGATAGGGTGTTAAAAATACATATATGACACATTTTAGTGTCTATTATTGATTGGTAGGGTTAGCATTGAAAAAATGTGAGTTTAAGTTATTGATAGGTGAAAAAAACATTGCCGAGGCTGAGTTGCAAGGCGACTGGTTGATAGGTAATGTCGTGCCTGATATTGAGAGCGTAAAACAGCAATTACAACAGCAAAATTGCACACGACTCAATTTAAATAGCAAACAGTTGGGGCGTTGGGATAGTCGTTTGGCTTTATTCTTGTTTGAATTGGAGAAGTATTGTAAGCAGAAGAAAATTGCTTTAGATATACATTCGCTACCGACATCCGTACAAGGACTGTTAAAACAAGCATCCGCATTTCCAGTGCGCGAAAGTGGTAATAAAGACAAACAAGAAAGCTCTTTTATTGCCTCTGTAGGCTTGGTAACTCTGTCTATTTATAACGAAACCCAAAAGATGCTCACCTTTGTCGGTGAAGTATGTTTAAGTGCTTTACGCTTAATGCGCGGCAAAGCGTGCTTTCGACAGCGAGATTTGTGGCTGATTATGCAAGAATGCGGTCCAGGTGCTTTAGCCATTGTGACTTTGATTAGTTTATTGGTGGGATTAATTCTCGCTTTTGTTGGTGCGATGCAATTAAAAATTTTTGGTGCGCAAATTTATGTCGCGAACCTAGTTGGCTTAGGTATGGCGAGAGAAATGGGCGCAATGATGACGGCGATTATAATGGCGGGGCGGACTGGCGCTGCTTTTGCATCACAGCTCGGCTCTATGCAGGTTAATGAAGAGATAGATGCGCTAGAAACCTTAGGTATTTCACCGATAGATTTTCTGGTCTTACCGCGCATGTTAGCACTGATTATTATGTTGCCGCTGTTATGCTTGTATGCCGATTTTATGGGGATTTTAGGTGGCCTAATGGTCAGTGTGAGTCTGCTTGACCTCACTGTCGTTGAATATTTAATACAAACCAAATCTGCCTTAGATTTAAACGATTTTTTAACCGGTTTGATAAAAAGTAGTGTCTTTGGTGTGTTAGTTGCTTTATCTGGTTGCTTGAGCGGCATGCAGTGCGGACGCAGTTCATCTTCTGTTGGTGATGCAGCGACAGCAGCCGTAGTGGCAGGCATTGTTAGCGTGGTTGTCGCTGATGCAATATTAACTGTTATTTATCAAATCATAGACTTTTGATATGAAAGAAGTGCATATTGAAGTAAACAACTTGACTATGGCTTATGATGATTTCGTCATTCAGCAGCAACTTAATTTTAAAATTCACAAGGGTGATATTTTTATTGTGATGGGCGGAAATGGCTGTGGTAAAAGCACTTTACTCAGGCATCTGCTGGGCTTGAAAAAACCCGCCAAAGGTGAGATTTATTATCAAAATAAAAATTTATGGGCTATTTCTGAGGCAGAGCGTAAGAAAATTATGCGCAGCAATGGGGTTATGTATCAAAGCGGTGCATTATGGAGTTCTTTAACCTTGGCTGAAAATATTGCTTTACCCTTAAAAGAATATACTGATTTGAGTGATCATGAAATTCAAGGCTTGGCGTATTTTAAATTAGCCTTAGTAGGTTTAGTGGGCTTTGAAGAATATTACCCCTCAGAAATTAGTGGTGGCATGAAAAAAAGGGCAGGACTGGCACGAGCTTTGGCTTTAGATCCTGATATTTTGTTTTTTGATGAGCCTTCGGCAGGCTTAGACCCCGTTAGTGCCAAATTATTAGATGATTTGATTTTAAGTATACAGGCAAGTTTAGGTGCTACCATTGTAGTAGTTACGCATGATTTACCGAGTCTATTTGCCATTGGTACGGATGCCATCTTTCTTGATACTATGAGTAAAACATTGATTGCTCAAGGTGCGCCCAATGATTTACTGAAAAACTGCCCTAACCCTACTGTGCAACAATTTTTAAGCCGAGGAATGAATGAGTAAACAAGCCAATCCAACTATTATTGGAGTTTTTGTTCTAGGGGCGGTGCTTATTGTGATTTTAGGGATTACCGTATTTACCAGTGGTAAGTGGTTCACTGAAAAATCTGAGTTCGTCATTTATTTTAATGAATCAGTCAACGGCTTAAATGTAGGGGCTTTAGTAAAAATGCAAGGCGTGCCTATCGGTAAAGTGACAGATATCCAAGTGCAACTTGACCCAGAAACTAAACAAATATTAACGCCTGTTTTTATTGAGATAGATCACGCAAAGTGCCAGCAACTTTTACAGATAAAAGAAGTCAATAGCAAGCAAATGTTAATGGAGCAGTTAGTCAAAAATGGATTGCGCATGCAGTTGCAATACACCAGTTTAGTAACAGGACAATTATATGTGCAGTCCTTACTGCAACCAGGTACGCCGGTGGTTTTAACGGGTTTAAATAAAGATTATGCCGAATTGCCAGCGATTGCTTCGAGTAGTGTGCAGGTACAAAAAAGCATTGCTGATATCATGCGAGATATTCAGGCTATTCCTTTTCAGGAGTTGTTTTCAGAGTTATTAATAACGGTTAAAAATATTAAGCAAATAACCGGCTCTGAAGAGACTAAGCAGGCAATTAGAAATTTATCATCCTCATTAGCAGAGCTGCAAGAGATACTTAAGTCTGTTAAACCGCACGCTAAAGCCATTGCACTCAATGCAGAGAAAACATTGCAACGTAGTAGTCAACTTATGCGCAAGCTAGAAGGTGCAGTTGATCCTCTTCTATTGGAAGTAAGAGAATCATTGGCGAATGCGAATCAAACCCTATTGAGTCTTCAAAATAGCGCGCAGAGTGCTGATGGCTTATTGCATGAAGATGGGCCATTACAGCAAAACTTTAATCGTACTCTGGATGAAATTCGTCGCTCGGCAAATTCTTTACGTTTATTAACAGATTATTTAGAACAGCATCCAGAAGCATTACTACAAGGTAAAAAGGATTAAGTTATGCGATTACGAATTATTGAAATAATCAGTGTGTTACTGGCTTTATCCGCCTGTAGTGTCAGCCCAAAGTCTAATATTTATTTACTGCAGGCGGTCGAACCCATTCAGGCTAAGTTCGTTACTCAAAAGCCCATTAGTATTTATTTACAGCCGGTAAATTTTCCAGATTATTTAGAGCGGCCGCAAATGGTGCTACGCAAGAATGCTGTGACCTTAGGTATAGAAGAATTTCAACGCTGGGGAGAGCCGTTAAACGCTTCTTTTGAACGTGTTTTGAGAGAAAACCTAGAAATGCGTTTGTCACTAGCAACCGTGCTTAGCAAAAAAACTTTTAGGACAATGGTGTTTGATTATCAGCTAGCTATTGATGTTAGTCGTTTTGATACTAATGCACAGCAACAAGCTATTTTGCAACTTCATTGGGCTATACTGAATGGAGCTGGGGATAAGCTTTTATTTTTTAGCTCCGAGATAATTACAGTGCCGATAAAGGCAGATAATTTTCAGGCACGAGTCGAAGCGCAAAGCGCGGCTGTTGCAATTTTGACAAATAAAGTGGCTGCTCAACTCAGAAATCGGGGGTTTGATAAAACTCACTAAACAAAGAAACTAGGAAATATTGATGATAAAATGCAAATTATGCGCGTATCATCAAGAATTTTTTGTATTTTAAGTATCAATAGTATGATAGTAACTAAAATTCCAGAGCTCAAAAAAACAAAAAATAACCACAACCCAATGCTAACTAAAAACACCGAAATTACTAGCCTAAAGGCAAGTACCAAGCGACGAGAACAACATTTTAATGGGACAGTAGAATAAACCCTGAAAATTCTTATATTTTGTTGCAAAACTAACTATCATTATACGGTACTAAAAATTAAGCACATAAAACCTTTGTGTGCTTTAGCTTACTCCAGGTTGCATTTAATAGCCTCACCCTTTTACTTATACATTTTCGCCTCTATGTCTCCTTATTCCATTATTTTAGATTCCCCCATTCTCCTCAGCTTACTCGCTGGAGTAGTGGGCTTATTAGTCGGTAGTTTTCTTAATGTTGTTATTTACCGGCTACCGGTAATGATGCAACAAGGCTGGAAACAGGAATGTCAGGAGTTTCTTGAACTACCTATTGATGCCCCTACCGAACCTTTTAATTTATCGCTACCCGCTTCACATTGCCCTAAATGTAAATCAGGTATTAAGGCTTACCAAAACATTCCCGTCCTTAGTTACTTATTTTTGCGTGGTAAATGTGCTAATTGTAGCGTGTCTATTGCTGCACGCTATCCTTTTATTGAAGCACTAACAGGCGTGTTGTCCGCTATCGTTGCTTATCAATTAGGGGGGCAAATCGAAACCTTATTTGCGCTAATCCTAACGTGGACGCTTATTGCGCTTAGTGGTATTGATTTTGATCATCAATTATTACCAGACAATATAACTCTTCCAGTATTATGGTTAGGTCTATTATTAAGTTTATTTAATATCTTCACCGACCCAGTCTCTAGCATTATTGGTGCAATTGCAGGCTATATGGTTTTGTGGACTATTTACCAGCTATTTAAACTACTGACAGGCAAAGAAGGCATGGGGTATGGTGACTTTAAACTACTTGCCTTATTTGGGGCTTGGTTAGGCTGGCAATATCTACCCTTAATTATCCTACTATCATCTTTAGTCGGCGCAATTATCGGCGTGTCTATGATTCTAGTGCTCGGTCGTGATAAAAATATCCCTATTCCTTTTGGTCCTTATCTCGCTATTGCTGGTTGGATAGCATTATTATGGGGTGATCAACTCAATACTCTGTACCTAAACAGTGTAGGCTTATAAGTCAGTATGTATAAAGTAGGACTTACTGGCGGGATAGGCTGTGGCAAAACAACCGTATCCAACTTATTTAAACAGCTTTCCGTACCTGTGCTTGATGCTGATGAAATTGCTCATGCACTTGTCATCCCTGGTGGGGAAGCACTCACTAAAATCAGCCAGCAATTCGGTAAAGCATATATTTTGCCCGATGGCAACTTAGACCGTAATAAACTCAGGGAAACTATTTTCAGTGATAGTGAGAAAAAATCTTTGCTGGAAAAAATCATGCATCCTCTTATTTATGCAGAAATAAATCAGCAACTTAGTAAATTGACTACACCTTATACCATACTATCTATCCCGCTTTTACTAGAAACCAAGATGCAAGCGTTTGTCGATCATATCTTAGTGATTGACTGCCCTATGGAAGTACAGATTAATCGGGTAAAATTACGTGATAAACTCAGTGCGGCACAAATTACCGCGATTATCCACAGCCAAGTAAGTCGAAGCGAACGTCTAGCACAAGCAGACAGTATTATTGACAACAGTCAAGAGCAACTCAAGCTAAGCCAACAAGTCAAACACTTACACGAGCAATTTCTAAAACAAGCACAGTGACTACAGAATATATTAGTTATGAATTCCCTCTTAATGAACGCATCCGTGTCTTCATTCGCCTAGAACAACTGTTTTTACAACTCGACCATTTCTTGGCAGGTACAAGTATTTGGGATAAACGTACGACGGTGAGTACGCTAGTCGATATTTTACAAATTTTCACGCGCCATGATTTAAAAGCCGAAACTCTTAAAGAGCTTGAGCGCCATTCCAATAGATTAAACCAGCTTTCAACTCATGAAGGCGTAGATACCAAAAGGCTACGTCAAATTATCAGTGAATTAAACTCTACCAGCAAAATTCTCTATGCAACCAACGGAAAAATAGACCTTTCCAGCATGGAAAGTGACTTATTCAAAACCATCACTCAGCGCAGTAGCATTCCCGGTGGCACTTGTTCATTTGATCTGCCCTCTTATCATTTTTGGCTAGAGCAGAATACAGAACTGCAAGAACAAGATTTTAATTTGTGGATCAATCAATTTGCAACCATCCGCAGGGCCATTGACCTGATTTTAAATTTTATTCGTTTAAGCGGTGAAACCAGCAACAATACGGCTGAAAAAGGTTTTTATCAATTTAATTTAGAACCCTTACTCCCATACCAGATAATCACCATAAAACTGTTACGATCTGCGCCCTATTTTGTCGAAATCAGTGGTGGAAGGCATCGTTTTACTGCACGCTTTATGCATGCTGCAAGCGGTACAACTCGCCCCAAACAAGTCACTGAAGATGTTGACTTCCAACTTATCCAATGTATTTTTTAGCGACAACTCGCACACAAGCCATGCAATTCTAAAGTTAGACACTGCGGTTTAAACTGCATGGACTCACTTAAAGCAAATAAGCTGTCATACACTGCTGTTGCATCCACCTCATAAGCATTCTTACAGTTATCACAAATCAAGATCACTGACTTATGCTGCTTTTCCGCTTGTAAACAGCCGATAAATGCATTCAGTGATTCTATTTTATGCACCAATCCAGCTGCCATTAAAAAATCCAAAGCACGGTAAATAGTCACCGGTTTTGCTTTGGGGTCTTCCAGCTTAAACAGATCTAATAATTCATACGCACCAATAGCCTTATGGCTAGTACAAATTAACTCCAGAATGCGTTTTCTAATCGCTGTCAAGCGTACGCCTTTTTGGCTACAAATCTGTTCTGCTGCTTGTAGCGCATGCTGCATACAACCCTTATGGTTATGTGGCTGCTGTACCGCTTTGTTATCGATAGTCTCTGACATATTAAAAGCTCACTCTGATACCAACTTCCGCACCTCGACCCGGCTCTGGTGCCACCTCTTTTAAAAACGAAGTAGAATTACGGATGGTCTCATTTAATAAATTATTCGCTTTGACAAAAAATAAAGCATCTACTTTATCCGCAAGGCGCACACTGTAATTGATATTCATACCTAATAATAAATAACCTGGCGTATTAGATTCATTCTCACCTGCATGCGTTTGCGCCTCAGCTCGCGTTAAACGTAAGCCAGCAGCAAAGGCATCATAGCCAGTATAATCTAGCTGAAAACCATAGCGTAGTGGTGGCATACGAGGCACATTGCCACCGCCACTTAATTCACCGCGTACAAAATCACTAAATAAAGTCATATCGAACTGATTATTCTCCCCGTCCCAAACCGGAAAAACCACTTGTGCTTCAAAACCATAAAAACGTGCATCCTTTTGCATTGCTTGATAAACAGGTAAACAAGAAGCTCCATCAGCGCAAACCGTGACAAAAGACTCACTACCCATATCAAACCAATCACCGGTATTATTCTGGATAATATAATTATTACTCCAATTATGGAATAAATTGAGTTCGGTACTCACCCAGTCAAAATCAGTTTTGAAACTAAACTCTAAATTATAAGAGGTCTCTAGCCCCAGATTTTCATCACCTAACTCATAACTTTGCGCGGCAAAATGCACCCCATCAGAAAATAATTCTTGTACATCGGGTGCGCGTTGCGCATGAGTGAATGCTAAACTCATAAACACATCATCAGTCACATGCCACAAAGCTGATAATGAGGCACTTACTGGCGTATGCTGCTTACGGGCAAAACCTTCAGCATCAACTTGTTGATGCTCAACTCGTAAGCCCAGCTCATAAGTCACTGCGCCTGCATGTATATCTTCAACAATAAAACCTGCATAATTTTGTACGGATGAAGGCGGTATAAACGCTTCTTCGCCTATCGCTTCAATGTCTTTACTCTGCGCCTGAAACCCAAAAACCCCATGATCAATAAAACTTAGAGACTTATGCACTAATTCCGCTCGCCCTTCAATGCCCTGATTATCAAATTGCGTTCCAACCGTTATGCCGTCTTCTAACTCCACATGCTGATAATCATTATAGGCAAAACGTAGCTTTATCGCTTCTACCCAAGAAAACGGCTCATACAACTCAGCTTTTAAATCATAGCGATTTTGCTGTAAATCAATACGTACCAGTTCATCAACAGGCGGTACACCGTAATTATTATCCAAATGATTATATGAAAATCCGATCATCCCCCAATCGTCAACCCAAGAAGCCCCTATCGTGCCACTCCAGCTTTGTGCATCCGTATTCGACACATAGCCTAAACCATTCGACTCCGTAGGCACATCATAATTACCGCTATCACGAAAAAAACCATCGACATGCCAAGCGACTTTATCCAAACCACCATCATGCTTTAGGGCACTACTCCACTGATTCGACACTGAGTTATAGCGTTGCTCAAAAGTCGTACTTAGAGCTTCTGGCATATACATAGGGATACGGTTATCGATAACATTCACAATACCACCTATCGCGCCACTGCCATATAACAAACTCGCCGGCCCGCGTAATACTTCAATTCGCTCTGCCAATAAAGCTTCGGTACTGTTCGCATGATCAGGGCTAACCCCTGAAACATCAAGACTACCCAAGCCATTTTGCAGTACCAATACGCGATTACCTACTTGCCCACGAATCACCGGCTGACCTACACTAGAACCAAAAGACATACTGTGTATACCTAATTCTTGTTTTAGAGTCTCGCCAATAGTCGTCGCTTGCTTAAGTGCTAAATCGTCACCTTCTAAAATATTAACGGGGTGTACCGTTTCCGATGCCTTTTTATGCAAAGGCGCTGAAACAATCACAGGCTCTAATTCTTGCACCTCTTCAGCCATCAGGGAACTAGAAACACCGATAAAAAATAATAAGGAAACCTGTCTACGCTCCATTCTGAACTACTCCAAACAAACAAAAAAATGAAATGTTATAATATTACATTAATACTTATCATACAAAATTATATTTTTATCGCTATTTAATTCAGATCGAACAAAACCTCACCTACTCAATAAACATCCGTTTGATCTAGCGATCACCCATAAGGTATGGTTTGCTAAACTAGAATAAACCTCATTACATTTAATCAATATGCTAAGCTTATAGTTTGATATTTAGGTACCTCTGATCAAACTGACTCACCTTACTTAACCTCAATACTAAGCGTTTACTTTGGCATACAGCATGGAACCTTACTTAACGGAAATAACTCAGCAAGCTGCGGCCTTTTGGACATTTATTACTCCAAAGAATTCACCTATGGATGACCCAGAAGTACTCGTGAGAATAGTGGTTCAAGTATTTTTGTTAATCGGTTCGGCATTATTTTCCAGTTCAGAAACTGCATTATTTTCTTTATCCCGAATTGATTTACAAAACCTACTCAAGCAAAAGCACCCCTTAGCAACGACAATTAATAATCTATTAGAGCAACCTAGACGTTTAATTATCTCCATCTTATGCGGCAATGAATTACTCAATATCGCAGCAGCCGCTAATATGACAATTATATTAGTCAAACTCTACGGTCAAGAAGATGCTGGCTGGATTACTCTATTGCTAATGGTGCCGCTACTGCTCGTTTTTGGAGAAGTTACACCCAAAACTATTGCAGTTTCCAACCCTGTTGTGGTTAGTACGCGCATTATTGTGCCCGTTATACGTATATGGATTAAACTCGTCGCGCCTTTACGCTGGGTAGTCTGGAAAATTTCTGATCGGGTGACTACGCTCTTGGTTGGCAAGGAAAAATCCTCAGACAATATTTTACATATTGATGAGTTTAGAACTTTAGTGGACGACGTTGTCAAAAATGGCGAATTAGGCAGCTCAGAAAAACTAATGATTTTTAATTTGCTGGAGGCCGGCGCGACCGAAGTTATAGAGATCATGATTCCGCGCACGCAAATCCCTTTTGTCAATATTACTTGGGATAAGCAGCAATTAAAACAATTTATTTGCCAAAATAAAATGCACCACTTCCCTGTCTACAAGAAAGACCGAGATAATTTTATTGGCTTTATTCATGCTGCCGATGTAGCTGGAATTTTCTTAGATCCAGGATTACAAGCAAATGATTTTAATATCAAAAGCCTATTATATGACCCTATCGTTATTCCACCGACTAAAAAAGTAAATGAAATGTTAGATTTTTTTAAAACGCATGAAATTAAATCTGCCATCGTTTTAAATGAGTTCGGTGGTGTTGAAGGCTTAGTCACTCTGGAACAAGTGCTGCAATTCGTATTTGGTGAAATATGCCCTAAAGATACATTCCCAGATGTCAACCACGATCCCAGAACAAATATTTATGACGTACCAGGAGATATGAAACTAATTCATATAGAAGATTTAACTCACTTTGTGATTAAAGATAATCGCATGACCACTATTGGTGGTGTGGTGTTCCGAAAATTAGATCGATTACCTAAGGTGGGCGATCAAGTGCAATTAGAAGACTTACTTATGACAGTTTTAGCAATGGATGGTCATAGAATATCACGCGTACAGTTGGCTAAAGGCGTAAAAATGAAAGAACCTCCTGCTCCTGCTAAGGGTACTGCTAACTATGAAAGAGAACAAATATGAATGTCCTGAATTCAGGTGTTATCGAAACATTAGTGTTAATGCTTATTTTATTACTGATAAAAGGTTTCTTCTCCGGCTCAGAAATTGCTTTAGTTAGTTCTGATAAAATAAAAATGCGCCATAAAGCACGCATGGGACATAAAGGTGCACAAATCGTTTTAGACTTATTTAAAACACCGGACATTTTATTGGGCACAACCCTGGTGGGCACTAACATTGCTACGGTAGCACTGACTACATTAGGGACTTTATTAATGGTGAAATACTTTGGTGATGACGGTGATTTATATGCTCTATTGATCTATTCACCGATTTTTCTTATCTTTGGTGAAATTGTTCCTAAAAGTATTTACCAGCAAAATGCTAACACCATCGCACCTGCTATTGTGCGTGTGTTACGTCTATTCTCTTTGCTGTTTTACCCCATTATTTTTATTTTTTCACGCATTGCACGCACTGTCGCAAAAATAGTCGGTGCCGGCAATCCTGACTCTAGCCTTTTTATCTCGCGCGAACAAATGCGCTCAATTGTTGAAATGGCAGAAATGGGTAGTAATTTAGATGATTTCGACCGTAACCGTATTAAACGTGCCATTAACTTTGCTGATACCATCGTCGGTCAAGTCATGACCCCAGTCCCAGATATGGTTGCATTAGATCAAAATACCTCGCTAGGAAATGCCGTTAGACTATCCCAAAGTATGCATTTTCATGATATTCCTGTGTACCAAAATAATATCAGCAATATTGTCGGCATATTATCGCTAGAGCCTTGGGAAGTATTGGAACTAGACTTAGAGCAGAAAACGTTACTACAGGTTATTAAACCTGCTTTATACGTTACGGAAAATCAATACTTAGAGGAACTATTTCATTTATTTGACCAACAAAACTGCAATACGGCCATTGTTGTTGATGAGTTCGGCTCTACTACTGGCATTATAGATAAACAGGATTTATATGAAGAAGTGGTCGGTGATCTTGAAAGTAGCCCTGAAGAAAGCTCACGCCGTCGTTATAATCAAAAAATGTTATTTCAAGAACTGGGGCAAGACTGCTATATGATTGATGCTAAGTTACCAATAGCCGAAGTTAATGATATTTTAGGTATTAATATCAATGCCTCTGAATTCTACTCATTAGGTGGTTTTATGCTCTCACATTTGCATCACTTACCCAAAACGGGGGAAAGCATTAATGAATGTGGTTACAACTTTATCATTCATTCCATGACCGCACGAGCGATTAAAACAATTAAAGTTGAGAGGTTGGTTAACTAATAAATAGGCTGTAACGGGAGTCTACTAAAAACCTCCCAATATCAGAGATTAATATTTTTGCATAATCAACCGTTTGTTTATCTTAGATTTCAGAAAAAGAGTTAAAGGTTGGTATCTAATCTACTAGTAGCGAAATATACATATTAGGGCTTATCACAAAAATCCCTCTACCCACCCCGATTCTTTACTACGCGCACGCGCACCCCATTCAATAGCAAAAATAATAACAGCCCCCCCAACAAACTTGGCATTAACCAAAAATTCTGTTGATAATAAGTCGCTTTAGGCTCTTTTAAATACGGCACTTCATAAAGCCCTGACCAAGCTTCTTGCATAGGCGATTGCTGTAATATCTCTCCCGAAGCCAGTACCACTGTAGAAATACCGGTATTGGTCGCGCGCACTAATGGGCGGCGTATTTCTACTGCACGGGCTAAGGTCATTATCATATGCTGATAGGGTTCTTGCCATGTACCATACCAAGAGTCATTAGTGACATTAACAATAAATTGCGCGCCTAAATCTGCTAGAGAGACAGAGAAATCAGGAAACAAGCTTTCATAGCAAATTTGTGGGCCTATTTTATAGTCATTTAACGTCAATAATTTCGTTGGGCCTGTACCTCGACCGAAGTTACCGACCATCGGCAACAACTCTCTTAAGACGGGAAAGTACTCTTCTCCTGGTAGGAATTCACCAAAAGCTAATAAAATCGATTTACTGTAATAAGGCGACTGCACTTCACCTTTTTCATTTAAGGTAAATAAGGAATTAGTGATTAAACCTGTTTGCAAGTCTTTGGCATACGAGCCGGTAATTAATGGGACATGTCGATCATTCACATATTGGATTAATTGCTGTGCGTAATGGCTGCTCTGATAGGGGGCATTTAACAAAACGGGGAATGCTGTTTCAGACCATAGAATAAAATCAATTTTTTTACCAATATGTGCACGCAAACCTGCATCAGTAACATCTTGGTATTGTTGAATGATTTTGCTATAAAAACCACGACCAAATTCTGCCGCAACTTTTTCTGCATTACCAATATTGGCTTGCACCAATAAAGCATGGAAAGAAGCATCTGGCTTAGGTAGGAATGCTTTAGTGCTTAAACCAAACGCATTTAACATCATAAAAACAGTAACAAAACGCAGCAGTATTTTATTTCTTGCAGGTTTATCATGCTTATTTTTCCAAGCAAAATATAAAGGCATATTTGCAAGTATAGTGAGCATACTCAAGCCACTAAAGCCTATATATTCTGCTAATTGATAAATTGGCATTTGCACGCCATACCACGCATAGCCAAAATTCCATTTAAATAACATGGGTAGCGCCCACAGACTTAAAGCTGTGCATAAGCTCATAACTAAAATGGATTGCCAGCCAGTATAGAGTTTTTGTTTATAGCCAATAAACCATAAGATTCCAGCAACAGGGACGAATAAATGTGCAATCAACGCAAACAAGAGCATCCCTAAGACAGCAACAAACCAAGGTAAATGAGCAAACTCATGCAATAGATAAGCAACCCAGTTAAAGCCAATCAAAGTAAATACAAACGTGGCTAAAATACCGCTAAGTATGACATTACGTAGCCGTGTTTGCTGCTCCCAGAAAATCCATAGCGGGATAAATGCAAATAACGAAGCCCAAGGCGGAAAGGGGATATAGCTGGTGCCAATTAAAATGCCAGATAAGATAGGCAGTAACCACGGAGTTTTTAAACTCATTTTTAGTACTCTAAGGTAGGGTGGACTTTAGTCCGCTAGGGTAAACGAATGATGGGTTTAATTTTTAAGCTAGGAGGGTGTGGCTTTAGCATGAAAGGCGGACTAAAGTCCGCCCTACGTTATTTATCCAAGCCTTCTAGCTTTTTCTCAACTTCAGATAAACGCTTTAAAATAGCTTTCACTTGGCCTAATAAGGCGGGTAATTTAGGAATACAGGCCATTTCACGCATGACCTGTTTAATCGGTCGATTGGGTGCGCCCCAGACTACCTGGTTTGGCTGTACATCTTTGGATATGCCCGTTCTTGCGGCAGCTGTTGAGCCATCGCCCATCGTAATATGATCGGCAATGCCCACCTGCCCCGCCAAAGTCACACGTTTACCTAAAGTAACACTACCTGACAAACCCACATGGGAGACGATAATACAATGTTCACCAATATTATTGTTATGGGCGATTTGCACGAGGTTATCGATTTTCGTACCTTTCCCAATACGGGTCATGCCAAAAGTCGCTCTATCGACACAGACATTACAGCCAATCTCGACGTTATCCTCAATTAAGACACCGCCTAATTGCGGCACTTTTTTCTGTTGTTGACCATCCCAGAAATAACCAAAGCCATCACCGCCAATCACAGTGCCTGAATGAATAATGACATGATTACCCAAGGTCACTTTAGACAAAATCGAAACATTCGGGCCAATTCTACAGCTCTCACCAATCACGACATCATGACCAATAAAGGTATTCGCATCAATCGATGTACCTGCACCAATAGTGACATGATCTTGAATACAAACATGTGCCGCAAGCGCGACATTAGCGGCAAGACTCACTTGCTCTTCAGAAATCACCGCTGAGCTATGAATGCCGGAGAACTTAGCTTCAGATTTATCAAACATCATCATAATGCCAATAAAAGTTTCTTTAGGTTTATCGACCTTCAAGATATTTTTACCTGCCAAGTCAGGAAAACTTTTAGGTACAATAAGAAGTGACGCATTACTTTGTTGAGCTGCCGCTAAATACTTATCATTTTCGGCAAATGAAATCTCACCTGAAACAGCCAAATCCAAAGAATTCACCGCAGTGACTTCCGTATTTTTATCCCCAACTAACTCACCACCCACCTGTTGCTGAATATCAGCCAAATGCATTAACATCTTCTATTCCTTATAAAAAAATAGCTAACGCCTGCATCATTTGACGTAAAAAGGGGCATTTTTTGCCTTAGTAAAAAAATGAAGCTTTTTACGGTCAAGTGGATGCAATTGTTAATACTTTTATTTATGCAGATAGCACACTACCTGAGCCACAACATTTCTTATATTTCTTCCCACTTCCACATTGACAGGGTTCATTTCTACCCATCTTTTTCAATGTCACTGGGGCTGGAGGGTCTAACATTTTTTCCAAATCAGAAATATCCTCTGGTTTATCCGTTTCAAAACCGATGATATACTGCCATCCATGTTCTGTGCATTTTTCTGCAACATACCTCGCCTTTTCATCTGAATGAACACGAACAATAATTGGTCTCTTTTCTGTTCCTAGTTTTGCCATACTTCTTTTCCCCCTCAGGATAGACTTGTTAGCACTCTTTCTTCGCGATCTTTTGCACGAGGGAAAGATTTGTCTATATTTACTTCCCTTATGCTAACTCTGTTTTTTGTTACTCTCAAGAAGCTCATTCTAAACGATCTGAAATAAACGTGAATTTTTACAATTTATTCCAATCTTTTGCTCTAACCCTACCTGTTTGATAATAAGTAGAAACAAGTTCTATATAATCTTTGAAATCAGGATTTTCAACTAAAATTCTATTAACCGACAGCCAATCAATTTCTGCTCTTGCTTTTGATGGAAGCATCATTTCACTTTCAGTTGGATTTTCCACATTAAGCAAGATAATACCTACACCATGTAAAGCTGAGAGCATTCTTAGTTCCTGCTCAACATTAGCATCTGATATAGAGGTTGCAACTAAATAGCTTTCATTTGCCCAACTAGAATTACTAACTGTTTGAAAAAAGCTCTTTCTAACATTTGAACTATTTAATTCTTTTTTTACCTCAAATGACCAAAGGCGAACACTTTGCCCTGCACCTTGTTTAATACAATTCCTTATTAATTCATTCCATTCTTTATCAACTGTTTGCATAGCGACAATATCTGGGTGTAGCCATTGATTGCCACCACTGCCCCTAGAGTTTTTTGAACACTTTTCATCTATACGCTGACAGTATAATTTTAATTCAGACTTTAGATAGGTAATTAAAATTGGATATAAATCATGTTCAGAGTATGGGCTATTTGAAATGACAATATCAGTGTCAATATTTCCTGTTTCTTCTTCGGCTAACTCATACTTTTCTTTTACCTCTTGAGTATTTTTCGTGCTATACCAGTAAATACGTGGTCTTGGCTTGTCTTGCCAAAAAATATGATTATCATTTTTTATAATATTTTCTTTTTGTGAACCAATTTCAGCAACGACTTGAGAAATAAATGATTTTTCATTTTCAAAACGAGGATTTAATTTTTTCTCGGCGTAATCTTCAGGGTATGCCTCCACAATTTTCTCTGCTATCTGACGAGCATTAAATTTTTTATCTGGATTGTCTTTCAGAAATTTAACTATTTTTTGTGATTGAGAGAGTTTTTGCACTTTTTACCTTTAAATATACTTCATTTTCTGAAAACTGTTTTTTAAAGCTAACAACCTTAATAAGCGCTGTTAGCTATCATGTTTTAATTTGAAACTAAATTAAGCCAAGCTCTTTTTAAAAGCCGCGACTAAATCTAAAATCTGCTGTTTATAATCCATTTTTTCACTCGCATTTAAGTCCATCCAACGTAGGCGGTTAGCATTTGCAACCACAGTCACAGAAGACATAGCCATCGCTGCCCCAGCAATCATTGGGCTTAATAGGATACCAAACATGGGATACAACAAACCTGCGGCAATAGGGATACTCAGTGAATTATAAATAAATGCACCAAATAGGTTTTGTTGAATATTAGTGACTGTTGCTCTGGAAAGTAACATTGCTTCAGGCACTTTTAATAATGAACCTTGCAAAATCACAATATCAGCACTTTCTATAGCGACATCTGTACCTGTACCAATCGCAATACCCACATCCGCTTGAGCCAAGGCTGGCGCATCATTAATACCATCACCCACCATGCCAACCACTTGACCCGCTTGTTGTAGCTCTTTAACAATAGCCGCTTTATCTTGTGGCAAAACTTGAGCACGTACTTCAGTAATTCCAGCTTGTTTGGCAATGGCTTGTGCAGTCGCGGTATTATCTCCCGTCACCATAAGTACACGCACGCCTTGTTCTTGTAATTTTTTTATAGCGGCGGCCGAATCAGCTTTGATCGGATCTGCAACAGCAATAATGCCCGCAACCTGACCATTAACTGCTAACAGCATTGGCGTTTGTCCTTGCTCAGCTAAATTCAGCATAGTCGCTTTAAATGCCTCACAATCAACATTTTCTTCTTGCATTAAAGCTTCATTGCCAAACAATACAGTTTGTTCTTTAATTAAAGCAGAAACGCCGTGACCGGCAACAGCATGAAACTTTTTTGCACGCACTAATTTTAATTCTTTCGCTTCAGCAGCATTCATAATCGCTGATGCCAAAGGATGCTCAGAACCTTTTTCGATACTCGCTGCTAACTGTAAAACATCATCCTGTGTATAGTTTGCATAGGCTTCGACAGTAGCAACCGTTGGCTTACCTTCTGTCACCGTACCTGTTTTATCCAGTACTAAACTCGTTATTTTGCCAGCAGTTTGTAAAGCATCACCATTACGGATCAAAATACCTGACTGTGCTGAACGACCCACTGCCACCATAACCGATATTGGTGTTGCCAGCCCTAATGCACAAGGGCACGCAATCACTAATACAGTCATAGCCGTAACAAAGGCATAGCCCAAAGAAGGATCAGGCCCCCAAGTATTCCAGATAATAAAGGTAATTACCGAAATGATAACCACGACCGGCACAAAAATACTGGCAATTTTATCAGCTAATTTAGCGAGCTCAGGCTTACTGCCTTGTGCTTGACGCACACTTTTAATAATTTGAGCTAACGCTGTATCTCGGCCAATGCGTGTCGCTTGATACATAAAGCTACCTCGCTGGTTCATTGTTCCAGCCGCCACCTTTGATCCTATTACTTTTTCAACCGGTAAAGACTCGCCCGTCAACATAGACTCATCAACTGTAGAATGACCTTCAACCAACACACCATCGACAGCAATTTTTTCACCTGGGCGCACTCTCAATGTTTCGCCTAAGCCAACCTCTTCAATAGGGATGTCTATTTCTTTCCCATCGCGTACTACACGTGCAGTACGCGGCTGCAAGCCAATTAATGCACGAATAGCACTGGAAGTTTTGCCACGCGCCTTTGTTTCTAATGCACTACCAAAATTAATAAAGGCAAGAATAATAATAGAGGCTTCAAAATAAGCATGTGCCGATAAAGACGGTAAATATTCAGAATAATCAATCACCACACAAGAATACAACCAAGCTGAACCCGTCCCCAATGCAATCAAAGTATCCATATTTGCTTGGCCAGATTTTAAAGCTTTAACAGCGCCAACAAAAAAATGTCCACCTGAGTAAAATAAAATACCTAAGGTAATTAAAGCAACTTCAGGCCAAAACCAATTACCTGTAGGTGAACCTATATCTGGAACACCACCAAAATGACCAACAAGCATTAACGGGATACCAAAAACAGCCGCAACCGTAGCCTTACGAACTAACTGACGATAACGTGCCATTTCTTGTTCTTCTTGCTCTGCTGGGTCTTCAAAACCCTCCATAACCGCGGCATCATAACCAGAATCCTTCAAAGATTTTTTCATCAATTCAGGATCCACTGCACCTTTCACTACGGCGGAATGGTCGGCAAAATTCACCTCAACAGAAGTCACGCCTGCAACGGAATTTAAGGCAGACTCTACTGCGCCCACACACCCAGCGCAACGCATCCCCAGTATGGATAAACGAACTTCAGGTTCTGGGCTATCTTCATTTTGAGTGGCATTTTCTTTACTCATAGCTTACCTCTTGCATTTTATTACATACTTTTTTACTATTTAATCTTCTACCGTAAAACCTGCTTTTTCAATCAACTCAATAACATCATCTGCACTAATAACTGCATCATCAAATACCACATCCACATAGTCGTCAACATGGCTGGCATCAACAGATACAATACCCTCTTTATTACCTAGTTCTGTTTTGATAGTATTTTCACAACCACCACATTTCATGCCTGTTACGGTTAATTTTACTGATGTTTTCATTATGGTCTCCTTAACATTATGGATAAATTAGCGTTACATCATACTCGACTAATAAACAATAATCATGATATAAATTGACAATAAGTTCAGTTTGAATAAATAAATCTCACACACTATATAAGTCATTATTATGTTAATTAAACACGCGCTCATACTTTTCTTTTTATTCTCTACTAAAATCCTGAGTGCAGCGGAACTCATTGATTTGACTGCTAATGATGTAAGTAATGAACTAAATAATAAAGCCTTAGTTATTGATATTCGTACGCCACAAGAATGGCAAAAAACAGGCATTATTCCCGGCAGTCATCCACTGATGTTTTTCGACAAAGAAGGAAAATACAATGCAAAACAATGGCTTACTGAAGTTAAAAAACTACAAACATCACCTAATCAAGAAATTATCTTAGTTTGCCAATCAGGTAGGCGTAGTGGCAAGGTCGGTCATTATTTAACAAACCAGCTCAAGATGTCACATATCGCACATCTTGCTCATGGCATGGCCTCTTGGTTAAAGGAAAAACGCCCTACACAAAAAATGTGTTCACCTACTCAAACTTGCTAATTCATGTCATTTAAAACAACCACTTACCAAACAATTGCTCTTGCAGGCATAGCCCAAGTAGCGCATTTAGTTCAACAATTAGCCACGACAGGCAAAGCCGATAACAAAGCCATTGAAGCCAGCTTAAAGAGCATATTAACCATTGATGTAGACAACCCTGTAGATACTTATGGTGGCTTAGCCGGTATACGCGTCGGTTTAGAGGAGCTGCAAACACAACTAAGTAGCAATAAGATGACTAACCCTGAGCAAGCTCGGTATGCAGCATCTTTAGTCTTTTTAGAGAGTAAATTTTCTGACAACCCAGATATGCAGAGGCAAGTGCAACACAAAATAAAAGTTGCCCAAGCTCAAAATGAACATTTTGGTATTATGCATGAAAATGTCATTGCCAATTTAGCCGATATTTACCACACAACAATCAGTACAATAAACCCACGCATCATGGTCAATGGCGACCAATCTTACTTAGCTTCGACAGGTATTATCAATCAAATACGAGCCTTATTACTCGCAGGAATCCGCTCGACCATGCTCTGGAGACAGTGCGGTGGCAGTCGCTGGCGTTTTATCTTTTTTAGACGAAAGATTCTAGCAGAGGTAGAGTTTTTATTATCTGAAATAGAAAAAACCAAGCTAATCGATTAAATAGCTTATACATTCAGGGCTTACACTTAAGCCGAAACATTAGGAAGGGTACGCAATGCGTACCCTACTACGCCTCATTATTTTAAAATAAAACCTAAGTCGTAAAGTTTTTCTACTCTCTGGGCATGGATTTAAGCTAAGTCACAGTATCTTTCAAGAGACTTTGCATTTTCTCCAAACCTAACTCTCTTGCAAGCTTGATATTAGTTTCTGGAATATTTTCCGGATTTTTATAACTGGCCAAAGCTCGCTCTATACTTGCTTCGCGAATCAAATGCAGCATAGGATAAGGCGAACGATTGGTATAGTTAGCAGGGTCATCCTCATCACTATCAGCAAAGCAATAATCAGGGTGAAAACTGGCTAATTGATAAACGCCTTCATAACCTTTTTCCTCCATAAAATCATTAGCTATATCAACTACATCCAAAAAATTTTCGAAATCTTGTAAGGAATTTTCGTAAATAAGCAGCGTAGTTTCTAGTTCGCTATCTTGCTCTAACCTCAGTGCCTCAGCCGCTAAATCCTCTAAACAGCACTCTAGTGATTGCGCATCACTGACTTGAAAATGAACTTTCCCCTGCTCAAAAACAGGCTTGGCAAAAGGACAAAAATTAAGTCCAATAACAACCTTTTCTAACCAAGCCTTTGTTTGATTAATAACTTTTTCATTTTGAGCTATCATCTATTTACTTTATAGTCCAATTTCCAACATTTCCAACTCCTCTTCCTCCTCATCAAATATCTCTTCCATATCAAGTATTAACAAGTCATCTGAGGCATTTTCACCTTCAGTAATTTGATAATCACGCCACTGTAGATAAGAAGTACGCATAAAGACATAAGGATCAACTGCCACTTCATTAATAAAGTTTAAAGACTGCGTAGCATTAGAACGTGCATTAAAAACACCTAATAATTGTATAGGCCAAATGGCATAATTCGCTGGACTGCAAAAAGCATCAACAATCTCTCCTGGAATTGTGCGATAAGCTGAAGGGCCCAATAAAGGAAGTACTAAATACTCACCTCTAGGCACACCCCAAACCGCTAAGGTTTGGTCAAAGTCTTCTTCATGATATTCAATATCCGCATAGCTAGCGACATTAATCAAGCCGCCAAAACCTAGCAAAGTATTAATAAGAAAGCGTTCAAAATCAACACCTGCCTGCTGCTCTTTGCCTTGCAAGCCATCGTTAAGGATAGTTTTAGGTTCTTTTAAATTATTAAAAAAATTTGTTACTGCGCTTTCTAATAAATCAGGAAGAATCCATTGATATCCCGTAACGAGTGGTGATGCCACATAAGTATCCACACCATCATTAAAAGCATAGATAGTACGATTCAACTCTTCATGCGGATCTTGCGCATTGACTTCCAGCTCTCTCCCTGAACTAGCACAAGCTGTTAATAGCAGAATACCCACAAGACTAATAACCCAAAAAATCAATCGACTATTCACAAATATTCCACTTAACTTTACTGAGAGAATTTTTTAATTTTAGCAGAAATTTCGGTGATTAAAGCATCAAAACCCGATTTCCGAATCACCGAAACATACTCAGAACGCTTTAATGCCAAATCACTCACGCCATTGGTAATGATATTGATAATGCGCCAACCATGCCCAGTTTTTTTCAATAAATAATCCATACTGACATCTTTATCATCCGGCAGTACTAAAAATGTGTGTACGTAAATTTGCCCTGGAGATAGCTGCTTCACTGACTCTATTTTAAAACTTTCCCCCGAAAAGCTCTTAAAATAATGTGCATAAGAAGCAATACTTAAAGTACTAAATTTTTGAATCAGCTCTTGCTTTTGTTCTTTTGTTAATTTTTTCCATTCTTTACTAACTATAATTCGAGTAATTTTAGCTAAATCATGAGTCTTAATAACAACCGGTTTTAACTGTTCAAAACGCTGGTCAAAATTCAATTTCTCGCCTTGCTGCATAACATGTAACAACTCAGATTGAAACCCTTGTACAACTTGACTAGCAATTTCGGTTTCTGCAACCTCCTCCGCAGCTGCTAACTGACTTAAAAAAAGTAAAAAAAACGCAGTTATCATTTTTGTTAATAACATCATAATAATTCAACCTTTCTGGTAAATACGACCTTTCCAGCGCGAACGCTCACCCTGCCAGTAACGGATAGCAGAAGTCCAGGTCATTAATAAATATAATCCAGCAATGGCTGGCATACATAAAGCCCACGCACTATTCAGCGCGTAAAAACGTAAGGTAGGAAGATAAAGTCCTAACATAAGTACGGTAGACAATAACGAAAAAAACCATGCACTACCTGAAAAGCAGACTAAACCAATAAGCGGCAAGACATACATTAAAGTCATCATAAAAGTACAGGCCAACAACAAGCTATTGGAATATAGTAACTGAGTATAAGCCGTACGCGCTACCATATCCCATATTTCAATTAAAGAAACATAAGGCCGCTGACTAATTACACCATGGGTCAAACCTACCCAGGTTTTATAGCCAGCCTGTTTAATTTTCTTAGCGAGTGAGCAATCATCAATTACTGCACCTTTAATTGCCGCCATGCCGCCTATTTTCTGTAAAGCTGCAGTATCAACCAAAATACAACCACCCGCTGCCGCAGCCATCTTGCTTTTTGGATTATTCGCTAAAGCAAAAGGGTAGAGCATTTTAAAAAAATAAATAAAGGCTGGCATTAACATTTTTTCCCAAAAGCTATCTACTTTTAGCATTGCCATCAGTGAAACAAACTGTAGGTTCTCACTATCACGCTTATTAATTAAACTCGCCAAAATACCGGGCATTAAATGAATGTCCGCATCTAACAACAACGTTACTGGCGTTTTAACTGCTTGCAGGCCCTGCTCTTGTGCCCATAACTTTCCAGTCCAGCCTTCAGGTAAAGGTTCGGAGTGGATAATAGTTAAACCCACCACTTTTTGCTTTAATGCAATCTCAGCAGTGCCATCTGTTGACTCATCATCCACTAAAATGATGTGCAACCCCTGCCCTTGCACTTTAAGTGATTGTAAAGTATCCGCGATCACCAGTGCTTCATCTCGTGCGGGGATAATCACAGTTACATCACTTAAATCAACAGTGCCTAACTTATCTACCTCTAAAATCTCTCTGGCTCGCCAAGGTTGCCACGGCAGTAATGCAGTAATTAACCAAATAATGGCTGCTAATGCGCTTAGGTATTCGCTCATACAAAAATTAAGCGCTCCTCGAATCAACTGTAACGGGAATACCACTTAATGACGAACCTTTATAGCTTGGTGCCTCAACCATAGGCCCATCAACCTTAGGACCACGAATTGCAGCTCCTAAAGCTTTTAAAGGATGTGCCAAAGTATCCGACACCGCCGTTGCTTCATAACCACAATGCGCCATACAGCCTTCACACTTAGGATTTTTGCCTGCACCGTATTTATCCCACGGTGTAGAATCCATCATCTCTTGAAAACTATCAACATAGCCTTCATCGGACAGTAAATAGCACGGCTTTTGCCAGCCAAATACATTGCGTGTTGGATTACCCCATGGCGTACAGTCATAATTTTGATTGCCTGCCAAATAATCTAAATACAATGACGAGTGATTTAATTTCCAGCTTTTATTTTTGCCAATAGCAAAAATACCCCGAAATAACTCTTTGGCTGCATGGCTAGAAATAAAAGAATCTTGGTCAGGTGCATGTTCATAACTAAACCCTGGTGCAATGGTAATACCTTCAACACCTAATTCAGTTGCATAATCTAAGAATTCAGCGACTTCTTGCGGTGTTTCACCTTGGAACAAGGTACAGTTAATAGTGACACGAAAACCTTTATCTAAAGCTAATTTAATGGCATCAACAGCAATATCAAAAACACCCTCTTGGCACACAGATGTATCATGTCTCAGCTGATTACCATCTAAATGAATAGAAAAAGTTAAATAAGGTGATGGCGTATAATCATCAATTTTCTTTTTCAATAACAAAGCATTGGTACAAAGATAAATGAATTTTTTACGCTCGATAATCCCAGCAACAATTTCTGGCATTTCTTTATGAATTAAAGGCTCGCCCCCTGGAATAGATACCATAGGAGCGCCACATTCATCAACAGCTTGCAAACACTCTTCAACCGATAAGCGTTTATTTAAAATATCATCTGGATAAGCAATTTTACCACAGCCAGAACATGCTAAATTACAGCGAAATAAAGGCTCAAGCATTAACACTAAAGGGTACTTATCGACCCCTTTGAATTTTTGCTTCATTAAATAAGTACCTACAGCAATTTGCTGTCTTAAAGGAACGCCCATGCAGTTTACTCCAAACTTTATATAGATAAATCAACTAAAGTTGCAAATATGCAACAAAAAAAGCAATTCTTGAAACCAAGCTATGTAATGACTTAAATAACACTTAACTTAAGACACATTATCAATTGCTAATAATTGATAAGCATACTATTTTTAAGCACTGAACACCAGTTAGCAGATTTATTTTTTAGCAAAATAGCCCCCATAAGTCGCCTACAAAAAATGATAAATCATCGTTAACTAACGACTTCAGCACACAAAACAAGCAGTACATTTGCAAAAAAACAACAGACTTTGTATTTAGCCTACATTCAGTCTATAATTTGTCACTAACTTGATTTACTTTGCCGCCAACATCACCTATTATTTTTAAAGAGTATGACTGATACCAACCTATCTATTGATAATCCAGAGTCGCTTTTAGCGGCTTCTGTCGATGAATTTCAAGCCATATTACTTGAAGGTGTTTCACGGACATTTGCACTCACTATCCCACAATTACCTAAAGGCCTATACGAAGCCGTTGCTAATGCATACTTACTGTGCAGAATTGTTGATACCGTTGAAGATGAAGTCTCACTCACAGCTGAACAAAAAGAACAATTTCTTAGTCGCTTTATAGAAGTAGTAAAAACCGGTAAAGACGCTCAAGCCTTTGCTACCGACTTAGCACCACTACTATCTGAACAAACAATTCCAGCAGAACACATTCTGATTAAAGTAACGCCACGCGTTATTGATATCACACATAGCTTTGCACCTAAACAAATTGAAGCCCTGCTTAGCTGTGTTGAAACCATGGCTAAAGGCATGCCAGCGTATCAAAGCATGGATTTACAGGGTGGTTTGGCAACTCTGAAAGACATGGATGAATACTGTTATTATGTTGCTGGCTGCGTTGGTGAAATGTTAGCCAAATTATTTTGCCATTATTCACCTGAAATCAACAAACATCACGACCAACTGCTTAAGCTTTCCACATCGTTTGGTCAAGGCCTGCAAATGACCAATATCTTAAAAGACATCTGGGATGATGCGCAGCGCGGTGTTTGCTGGCTACCGCAAGATATTTTTACAGAAACAGGATTTGATCTAAAAGACCTAAATACTGCAACCAGCACTAAAGAATTTCAGTTAGGCTTAGAGCATTTAATCAGCATTGCTCAAGGCCATTTAAAGAACGCTTTAACTTATACTCTGCTTATTCCTAGTCATGAAACAGGCATGCGTAACTTTTGCCTGTGGGCATTAGGCATGGCGGTGCTTACATTGAATGAAATCAAAGCGCACTTAGACTTTAATGACTCTGATCAGGTCAAAATAACACGAAAAAGCGTTAAAAGAACTATTCTGACAACCAAGCTCATTGGCCGAAGTAATTTTTTACTGACCTACGTGTTTAATGCCAAAAGCAAAGCGCTTATTTGCACAGACTGGCACTATCAAGCAAAAAGCTAATTCATAGAATGTTTACTGAAAATTACAACAACATGATTAACACTCGCACTTTAGAGTGTGCCATACAGGTTGCACAGGACAAACTTTTGTCTTTGCAACACAAGGATGGTTATTGGATTTTTGAACTGGAAGCAGACTGCACAATCCCAGCTGAATACATCATGATGATGCATTACTTGGATGATATAGATGCAAAACTGCAAGCTAAAATCGCGAACTATTTACGTGCCAACCAGGCTAAAGATGGTAGCTATCCTTTATTCCATGGCGGTACTGGAGACATCAGTTGTAGTATCAAAGTTTATTATGCTTTAAAAATGGCTGGCGACCAACCAGAGCAACCGCATATGGCACGCTTACGCGACTATATTCTCAGCCAAGGCGGCGCGGCAAAAGCAAACGTATTTACCCGCATCGCCCTCGCTATTTTTGAACAACTCCCCTGGCGTGGCGTGCCGTTTATTCCTGTGGAAATCATGTTATTACCCAAATGGTTTCCTTTCCATATTGACAAGGTTTCCTACTGGTCAAGAACTGTTATGGTGCCGTTATTTATTCTTTGCACACTTGAAGCAAAGGCTAAAAATCCACTTAATATTGATATTTTAGAGCTATTTATTACCCATCCCGACAAAGAGCAACATTATTTTTCCGAAAGAGGACTACTCAATAAATTCTTTTTATTTTTAGATGCACTAGGGCGTAAATCAAGGGTACTGGTTACCGATAAAATGCATCGCCGCGCAGTTGATAAGGCACTTACTTGGTTTACCGAAAGATTAAATGGTGAAGATGGCCTAGGAGGAATTTTCCCTGCGATGGTCAACGCTTATGAGGCTATGCTATTACTTGGTATCCCAGCAGATGATGAGCGCGTCATTACCGCTCGTAAAGCCATTGATAAACTATTAGTTATCAAAGAAGACGAAGCCTATTGCCAGCCTTGCCTGTCTCCCGTTTGGGACACGGGTTTAACTTTACTAGCCTTACAAGAGGTTAATTTATCCGGTTCAAAAGCCTATAGAGAACGCGCTTATACTTGGCTAAAAACCAAACAATTATCTGACGAACCAGGTGACTGGCGCATACAGCGACCTAATTTAGCAGGTGGCGGCTGGGCTTTTCAATTTGAAAACCCTCACTACCCTGACGTTGATGATACCGCTGTTGTCGCCTTTGGCATGGCCACTTCAGACCTACCCGATATGGATGAGTCTATACACAGAGCGACCCGCTGGATAGCAGGCATGCAAGCGTCCAATGGCGGCTACGGTGCATTTGATGTAGATAATATTTATTACTATCTAAATGAAATCCCTTTTGCAGACCACGGCGCATTACTAGACCCACCAACAGTTGATGTTAGCGCACGCTGCGTTATGCTTATGGCTAAAGTTTCACAAGGCCATGAAGAATATTTACCCGCTTACCAACGTTGCATAAATTATATTCGCAGCGAACAAGAAGCAGACGGCTCATGGTTTGGTCGCTGGGGAACCAATTATATTTATGGTGTATGGTCAGTCCTTATGGCACTAGAACATACTGATATTTCTAAATCAGACCCAATGTACACCAAAGCGACTCACTGGATTAAAAGCGTACAAAATAAAGATGGCGGCTGGGGGGAAGACAATCAAAGCTATGAGGATGAAAGCCTGCGCGGCCAATTCCATACTAGCACCGCCTTCCAAACCGCGTGGGCACTCCTAGCTCTAATGGCAGCGGGCGAAACTGATACGCAAGAAGTAAAAGCAGGCATTAGCTATTTATTAAACAGCCAAACCGAAGAAGGTGTATGGGCAGACGAATGTCATACAGCACCAGGCTTTCCACGCGTTTTTTATTTAAAGTACCACGGCTATGATAAGTTCTTTCCACTATGGGCCTTAGCGCGCTATAGAAACGAGCAAAATAAAACGTGATAACTGGTATTCTCGTTGCTTTACCTGAAGAACTGCATACCCTGACAAAAACAAAAATAAAGCAGGGGGAATGCATAACGATGACTAAAAATATAATCATTATCCTATCGGGGGCTGGCCCTGAAAATGCGCGTATTGCGGCACAAACTTTAATAGACCAAGGTGCAAAGCAGTTAATCAGTTGGGGCTGTGCTGGCGCTATCGCGCCATACCTAAAAGCAGGTGACTTGTTAATCCCAGAGTCAATATACACTCAAAGCCAACGCCTTATTGCTACGCATACGTCATGGTCCAAGAAAATAATAGCAAATTTAGCAAACAGCACAAAATATTACACAGGTACATTATTAGAAAGTGATTCAGTCGTTGCTTTAGCGCAGGCAAAAAACAGACTTCATCAATCAACCCACGCATTAGCTATCGATATGGAGTCAGGCGCAGTTGCACGTATCGCTCAAGAGGCACAAGTACCCTTTATTGCTTTACGTAGCATCGTGGATCCTGCTAATTTAGATTTACCCAACGCAATCCATTATGCTATGACTAAATCAGGGGTAGTCTCCATACCTAAGCTTATGCTTTATTTATGCCATCACCCGCACGAACTACCCCGATTAATTAAATTAGGTTTAAACTTTCATGCCGCGAGCAAAACACTTAAGCACCTTGCTCAACAACTTCCGCAAATAACCCAAGCTCAATGAATCCCAATATGTCACGCTCAGCAAAAATACTCGAATGGCTAGGTCATTTTATTGTCCGCTATGCCTGGCTTCTTGTTATTAGTACTTTATTACTTAGTAGCCTAAGTCTTTATTATGTCAAAGACCATTTAGGGGTAAATAATAATTCAGCAGAAATGCTGTCACCTGATTTACCGTTCCAAAAAGATACCAAGCGCTTTGATACGGCTTTTCCACAAAATGCTGATACCATTATTTTTATCGTTGAGGCAGCAACACCTGAAGAGACAGCTATTGCATCTAAGCAATTATTAAATTCTCTGAAAAATAGTAGTCACTACTTTGAGTCCAGTTATATTCCGGAGGATAATGCCTTTTTCCGTCAACAAGCACTCCTCTATTTGTCACCAGAGGAATTGGAGAATTTAGCCTCTAATTTAACAGACGCACAACCTTTTATTGGCTATCTTACACAAAATTATAGTTTAACTGGCTTATTTACCATTTTAACCCAAGCCCTAGAGCAGCAAGATAGCGTTATCAGCCAAAGCTTACCTGCCTTACTAAACAGTATTAACCAAGCCATTATCAATACGATACGCAATCAAAGCTATCACGTTTCATGGCAAACAATTTTAAACCCTAGCAAATTAGCAAACAAAACACGGCGCATCGTTATAGCTAAACCAAAACGTGATTTTTACTCAATGATGCCAGCTGCAGCGGCAGTCAAAAAAGCACGAGAAATTACCGCACAATTAAGCGCTAATATGGCCAATCTAAAAATTGGCATTACCGGTGATGTAGTCTTACAACACGAAGAGCTAGAAAGTATCGGTGATGGCGCCGTTTTAAGTGGTATAGGCTCCTTTATACTGGTTTTTCTTATTCTTTTTCGCTGCTTCCACTCTTTTAAGCTACTGTTTGCAACAATTATTACCTTATTAATAGGTCTGTCACTTACGGCTGGTTTTGCTGCAATTGCCATTGGCCATCTTAATGTCATCTCTATCTCTTTTGCGGCTCTTTATATCGGTCTAGGCGTTGATTTCGCAATCCATGTTTGCTTACACTACCGTGAAGGAATAGCACAAAAACATAGTCATTTTATCGCCATAAAAAAAGCATTACATAGTGTAGGGTTCTCGTTATTTCTTTGCGCTCTTACCACTTCGATTGCCTTTTTTGCGTTTGTCCCAACTGATTATAAAGGCGTATCAGAGCTTGGTTTAATCTCAGGGGTCAGTATGTTTATTAGCCTAGGCTTATCTTTAGTGTTCTTACCTGCACTATTAAGTCTATTGAATTTAAAAAAAGCCCATGCATTCGAAAATAGCAACCAAACTAGCTGGATTAAAACAGTTCCTTTACGCTATAAAAAAACCATTCGCAGTATCAGCATTCTCCTAGCAATTGCTTGCTTATTTGCTATTCCTTATATTACTTTCGACTCTAACCCCGTCGATATGCGTAATCCAAACTCACCCTCTGTTATTGCTTTTAAGAATTTATTAAAATCAACAACAGACTCCCCCTATGCACTCAACGCTTTGTGCAAAAATATAGAAGAAACACACTCGCTAGTACAGAAACTAAAACAACTCCCCACTGTTAGTAACACAGTAACATTAACAGATTTAGTCCCTAGCGACCAAGAAGACAAACTATTCACCATCGAAGATCTAAATATGATCTTAGGTCCACAGTTAAGTCAATTCGACAGTACCTTAGCACCATCAGATACCCCAAAAGTGCTCAGTGAGTTTCAAAACACCCTAAGTTCAGTACTGAAAAACAACCAATCCGGTATAAGTGCTGAAATTCTACAGGCCCTTAGCCACAGTATCGGGCAGTATCAAGCCGCCTTACAACAATCTACTGACCCAGCACAACTAAACAAAAGACTAGATGACAGCATTTTAGGTCTACTACCGCATACAATCAGTACGTTAAGCCAGAGTTTAACAGCCTATGAATTTAACCTAGACAGCCTGCCTGATTACATACGTAATCAATGGTTAAGTCCTACGGGTATTTATCGCGTCATGATATTACCCAAACAAGACTTAAATATTCCAGCTAATTTAAAACAATTCGCCTTAGATGTACAAAGCGTTGCTCCCGCTGCTGTTGGTTTACCTGTCGGTGATTTAGCATCAGGGCAAGCCGTGGTCAATGCCTTTAAAATGGCTTTTAGCTTCTCATTTGCCTTAATTACAATATTATTATTGTTAATATTAAAAAGCCTTTACAAAACATTACTTGTGCTAGGGCCTTTGATTTTAGCGTCTTTACTTACTTGTAGCGTTAATGTTTTACTTGGCATTCCGTTTAATTTTGCTAATATAATCGCCCTCCCCTTACTTTTAGGCATGGGTGTGGATAGCGGCATCCATATTATGCACTGTCTACACGAGCAGCTTGAGGATAATCAGCATATACTACAGTCCAGCACCGCGCGAGGCGTTATGTTTAGCTCGATTACCACCATGAGCAGCTTTATCAGTTTAGCTTTAATTCCTCATTTTGGCATAGCTAGCATGGGTATCACCTTAGCCGTCGGCATTAGCTTTACCTTAATTTGCACCTTAATCGTACTGCCTGCATTTAGTAACAAAACAATTACTCTTTAACACTGAAATTCGAAGATTACCATGGCCTTTAGTATTACTGAACTTTTTACTCAACATAACCAAGAAAAATTTGAGCTGCATGAAAAACACCTGAACAATCAGATGGTTCGGGTATTGCAGACAATTGGTTATGATCGTACCTACACGAAGGCGACCGGGCAATATTTGTACGATCAAGACAACCAAGAATATTTAGATTGCCTCAGTGGCTTTGGCGTTTTTGCAGTAGGCCGTAATCATCCTACTGTGGTCAGTGCATTACAAGAAACCCTGACATTAGAGCTACCTAATTTGGTACAGATGGATGTTTCTTTGCTAAGTGGTTTATTAGCTAAAAAGATTCTCGAGACCACCCCAGATAATCTAAGCAAGATGTTTTTCTGTAATTCAGGGACAGAATCTGTAGAAGCCGCGATTAAATTTGCACGCTACACCACAAAACGCGAAAAAATCGTTTATTGCGATCATAGCTATCACGGCCTAACAATGGGATCTTTATCCTTGGTAGGCGAAGAGGTCTTCCGTGAAGGTTTTGGTCCTTTTTTACCTGGCTGCAGCTCCGTCCCCTTTAATAACCTTGAAGCATTAGAAAGTGCCCTCAGCAATGAAGATGTCGCCGCGTTTATTGTTGAGCCTATACAAGGCAAAGGCGTTAATATTCCTGACGATAACTACTTACCAGAAGTTGAACGCTTATGTAAAAAATACGGCACTTTATTTGTCGCTGATGAAGTACAGACAGGTATCGGACGTACTGGGAAATTTTGGGCAATCGATCACTGGGGCGTTAAGCCCGATATGATATGCATGGCAAAAGCCTTATCCGGTGGCTTTGTACCTGTTGGCGGCGTTGCCATAACTAGTAAAATTATGGATACTGTATTCAACCGTATGGATAGAGCAGTAGTACATGGTTCTACCTTTTCAAAAAACAATATGGCAATGGCCGCAGGCTTAGCTACACTTCAGGTCATGGAAGAGGAGAGCTTAGTTGAAAATTGCGCGCAAGTCGGCACCGACATCATTAATAGTATCAATGCCATGGCACCTAAATATGAATTCCTAAAAGAAGCCCGCGGCAAAGGCCTAATGATTGCCATTGAATTCCAAGCACCCAAAAGTTTAAAACTAAAAGCAGCATGGGCAGCTCTTGAAGCAGCAAATAAAGGCTTATTCTGCCAGATGGTCACCATTCCTTTATTTAAAGAACATCATTTACTTACACAAGTGGCTGGACACGGCATGAACGTAGTCAAATTATTACCACCACTTAATTTAACGAATAAAGATCGCGACTGGATTGTAAATTCATTCGAACACGCCATTGCTGACACTCACAAAGTCCCTGGCTCAATTTGGACACTAGGTAAAAACCTAGCCAGCCATGCACTTAAAGCAAAAAAAGAGGCATAAGGAACGCACATTATGAATATTAAAGAAAACTACCCACTGTTAAATACCATTAACCTACCGAAAGATGTGCGCCAACTACCTAAAGAACAATTAAAACCTTTAGCTAAAGAGCTACGTGAATTTTTAACTCATTCAGTCAGCTTGTCTGGAGGTCATTTCTCTGCAGGCTTAGGCACCGTTGAATTAACGGTTGCTTTACACTATGTCTACAACACACCTAAAGACCAATTGGTTTGGGATGTAGGTCATCAAGCTTACCCGCATAAAATCTTGACTGGTCGTAAAGAACGCATGACCACTATTCGTACTAAAGACGGTGTATCTGCCTTCCCTAAACGTAAAGAAAGTGAATACGATGCCTTTGGTGTAGGTCATTCCAGTACATCTATCAGTGCTGCCTTAGGCATGGCTATTGCTGCCGAATCCAAAGGTGATGACAGCCGTATGGTTGCCATTATTGGCGATGGGAGTATTACTGGTGGCATGGCTTTTGAAGCGATGAACCATGCAGGCGCTATCGATGCAAATCTATTAGTTATTCTTAACGACAACGATATGGCAATCTCGCCCAATGTCGGTGCCATGAATAACTACTTCACCAAAGTTATCTCTAGCAGACTATATTCCACAGTACGCGAAGAAAGCAAAAGAGTACTCAGCAGCCTACCCGCTGTCTGGGAACTTGCACGTAAAACAGAAGAGCACGTAAAAGGTATGGTTGTCCCAGGCACTTTATTTGAAGAACTTGGGTTTAATTATATTGGCCCAATTGATGGGCACGATTTAGATATGCTAGTCCCCACCTTAGAAAAACTAAAAGAGCTTTCTGGGCCGGTATTTTTACATATCGTTACCAAAAAAGGTAAAGGCTATGCACCAGCAGAAAAAGACCCTTTAGCTTATCACGGTGTCCCCTCCTTTGACCGCACTAAAGACTCACTACCTAAATCTGCTCCCTCACCCCACCCCACTTATACTCAAGTCTTTGGACGCTGGTTATGTGATATGGCAGAAAAAGATAAGCGCCTACTAGCAATCACACCTGCTATGCGTGAAGGTTCAGGCATGGTGGAATACTCGGAACGTTTTCCAAAACGCTATTTCGATGTCGCTATTGCCGAACAACATGCGGTTACTTTAGCAGCCGGTCAAGCTTGTCAAGGAGCAAAACCCGTTGTCGCCATCTATTCTACTTTTTTACAACGCGCTTACGACCAACTGATTCACGATGTTGCCATTCAAAACCTAGACGTACTATTTGCCATTGATCGTGCAGGTTTAGTTGGTCCTGATGGGCCAACGCATGCCGGAAGCTTTGATTACAGCTTCCTACGCTGCATTCCAAATATGCTGATTATGGCACCTGCTGATGAAAATGAATGCCGCCAAATGTTGAGCACGGGCTATCAATATGAAGGCCCTGCATCAGTTCGCTATCCTCGTGGCAAAGGCCCAGGCACAGTTGTTAATACCGATTTAGATACCTTAGAAATTGGTAAAGCTGAGATTCGCCATCAAGGTGGACGCATTGCTATCCTTGCTTGGGGCAGCATGGTAACTCCAGGGCTTGAGGCTGGAAAACAACTGGGGGCAACCGTGATTAATATGCGCTTTATTAAACCTATTGATAAAGACATGATTTTAGCCATGGCTAAAACGCATGATGTCCTTGTTACTATTGAAGAGAATGCACTTGCTGGTGGTGCTGGTAGTGCCGTTAATGAGTTTTTACAGGCACAACGCATTCTTATGCCAGTATTAAATATTGCTCTTCCTGATGCCTATGTCGAGCAAGGTACACGCGAAGAATTATTAACAGAATGCGGTTTAGATACTCAAGGTATTGTGACTAGTATCGAAACATTCTGCGCATAACAACAACCTTACATGGGCTTAGCTTAATGGCTACGCACTTAAGACGGGACAGCTAATAACTCGTAGGGTGGACTTCAGTCCGCCATTGCTAAAAAGTGAACATCCCATTTTAAGTGCGCAGCCAATTTAATAAGCCAAACCCAAGCAACCTTCCACACTTAGATAAAAAACCCCGTGTTATCTATAAAAGTCTTCTTCACTCTCTGTCTTACTCTTTTCCCGCTACTGAGTTTTGCTCACGGCTCAATTGACCCCAGACAGTCTATTTGGTCTGCTTGGCTTTATACACCGGATGTTGCGATTCCTATGCTACTCACTGTGGTTGTTTATTTTCGCGGCCGTGCTAAAAGACGCGAAATAGGCCGCCCAGTAAGCACCGGCCAAACCATTACCTTTTTACTCGGCATGCTCTGCTTTGTCATTGCCTTACAATCTCCGCTAGAACCTCTGTCAGAACATTTTCTATTTTTTCATCAAATTGAACATTTATTGATGCGCGGCCTTGGGCCTTTGCTACTGATTTTAAGCATGCCTCTTGCCCCCTTATTGCAAGGGCTGCCTAAAACAATACGTCACAGCATTCTCACGCCAATTATTAGAAACAAGTTCATACAGCGGCTATATCATTTTTTCGGTCATCCTATTATTGCCTCTGTACTTTTTATAGCGACGTTATTAATCTGGCAAATACCCAGCCTACACAATCAAGCTTTAGCCGATCAATCGTTACACAATACTATGCACGCCACCATGATTATTACCGGCTTCTTTTTCTGGTGGTTGATTTGTGATCCAAGACAAAAATCAGCACGCGTCTCTTTTGGAGTTCGCATCATTATTTTATGGCTAGTGACCATCCCTAATACCATTATTGGTGCCATCATTACCTTAAAAAAAGACCCTATTTATACGGCTTATGATGTACTAAACGGACGTTTAGATATTGCAATGATGCTTGACCAGCAACTAGGCGGCATTATCGTCTGGGGACCTGGCGGCATGATGGGGTTGATTGGTACAGCGGTGGTGTTTTTCTTATGGACACGTAAAGATAAAAAAATTCGTTATACTTCGTAAAATTTTGGGCTATGAAAATCATGTAACCCAACTTATAAGGCTTCTAACGTACTTTTTTCCAATATTATAGGCCCATTAATAAAGGATTGGCATATGAGAGTTAGCTAACTCTGCAATCATGGTTAAGTCATTATTCTTACCGTCCTTCAAGTCCAGATTAAACTTCCTGTCACAGAGAACCAATTTTCTTAACCCAAAGACATTAGATAAATGCAGTCTGTCTGTCAAAAACATGTCATATAACTGACACTAGATAGACATATAACTTTCCTATAATAAAGCCCTCAACTCCCCCGGGAGCTGTGTTATGTCCTTTATTAACTGGAGAAAAAGCATGAAAAAAATACTTATACTGCTAGCATTTAGTTTGTTAGCAGATGTTACTGTGGCACAAGATGAAGCGTAACTTCTCATTATCCACAGGCAAATATTAAAAAATTGCTTTACAATATATTCTATGAACTCGCCTAAACCGAAACTGCCAGAGATAAATGAAGAAGATCGCACGCCGCTAGT
>NZ_FQTQ01000079.1:21909-39176 GCF_900128525.1 methanotrophic endosymbiont of Bathymodiolus puteoserpentis (Logatchev) | reverse complement strand
AGCAAAAAGAAAAGCGAGAGGATATAAAATGCAGCACTTCAAAACAATCGCTTATTTATTAACGGGGAAATTAGACTTTTCTAAAATAAATGCTAATTGCTTACCCACTTAAAATTCAAAAGAGCCATTTCCATTTATAATTTCACCAAAAGCAATTAACAGTCCACTGACCAGAATTTTTAGAAGCATTATCCCCTCATTCTTATAAGGCTAACTATATTATAGTCACGCACATTCCCCCTAACAACCTAATATTACTACCAATTCAGGAAAGTTTTCCCCTATTTTTTATTATCAGAGCAATTTTCCTTGATAAGTTAATGTTAGCCTGTAAATTGGGCAAGCTGACTTGTGCATCTCTTTACCGTCTCGCTACTAGAAAATTTCATGTCAAACGCAAAAGTGCTGCCCATTCATAGTGTAAACAGCCTACTCAGCCAAACGCTTTTCCACTTCCAATACATTTAAAGTCGTCTTAATAATCGTATCTGGCGTTAAACTCATCGACTCAATACCACATTCCACTAAAAACTCGGCCATTTCAGGGTAATCCGAAGGGGCTTGCCCACAAATACCCGAATGCCGGCCATTTCGCTTCGCGCCCTCTACTGCCATTTTTAGAAACGCTTTTACCCCGGGATCACGTTCATCAAAATCAAACGCAACGATTTGAGAATCGCGATCTACACCCAACGTTAATTGAGTTAAATCATTAGAACCAATAGAAAAACCATCGAATAATTTGGCAAATTCATCAACTTGAATCACATTATTGGGAATCTCGCACATAACATAAATTTTCAAGCCATTCTTACCTTGCCGCAAACCGCACTCTGCCATCTTAGCTAATACTCGCTTGCCTTCATCAATTCGGCGGCAAAAAGGAATCATTAAAATAACATTATTTAAACCCATTTCATCACGCACTCGCTTCATAGCAGCACATTCCAACTCAAAGCCTTCTTGATAAGCTGGGTGCGTATAACGCGAAGCCCCACGAAAACCAATCATCGGATTTTCTTCTTTGGCTTCAAAAGCACTACCGCCTAACAACGATGCATACTCATTACTTTTGAAATCAGACATACGCACAACCACAGGCTTAGGATAAAAAGCCGCAGCAATCATACCCACGCCCTCTGATAAACGCTGGACAAAATAATCCGTTGGGCTGTTATAGCCTTGCACTAACTGGGCTATTTCTTGGCGCTCTTTACTGCTTTTCACCTTATCGGGGTACAACAAAGCCATCGGATGCACTTTGATATATTCAGTAATAATAAATTCCATACGCGCCAAACCTACCCCATCATTCGGTAAGAAGCTGCTCTTAAAGGCTAAATCAGGATTACCTAAATTAAGCATCAATTGTGTTTTCGGACGCGGCAATTCAGCTAAATCAGTACGCTCAACATGAAAAGGAATTTTTCCCCGATAAACAATACCCGTATCACCCGATGTACAAGAAATAGTCAGCGCTTCGCCTGTTTTTATTTGCGCTGTTGCATCGTCGCAACCAATAACGGCGGGAATACCAAGCTCTCGTGCAATAATTGCCGCATGGCAGGTTCGACCTCCTCGATTTGTAACGATTGCCGAAGCAATTTTCATAATCGGCTCCCAGTCAGGAGAGGTGGTATCTGCTACCAGCACCTCTCCTGCTTTAAATTCAGATAGATTTTCTGTGCTGGTTATAACATGCGCCACTCCCTGTGCTATTTTTCCTCCTACCGCATGCCCAGTCGTGGCAATCTTAGCACTGCCCTGCAATTTATACTCTTCCAGTAACATGCCTTGTTTTTGCGAATTCACCGTCTCGGGTCGCGCTTGCACTATATACAATTCGCCATCTAAACCATCTTTTGCCCACTCCATATCCATAGGGCGATTTTCACCGGCTATCTGGCTATACATCTGCTCAATTTTAATAGCATAGTCCGCTAAGGTTAGGACATCCGCATCACTCAAACAAAACTGTTGGCGCTCTTTAGCTGAAGTAATGACATTTTTCGTCGCTTCATGCGTCGTTCCTTGACTATAAACCATCTTGATTTTTTTAGCCCCTAATAAACGGCGTAAAATACAGTGATGTCCTTGCATAAACGTCGGCTTATGCACATAAAATTCATCAGGATCGACCATTCCCTGTACCACATTCTCACCTAAACCATAAGCACCCGTGATAAACACCACATCACGAAAACCGGATTCTGTATCTAAAGAAAACATCACACCACTACTGGCTAGATCAGAACGCACCATTTTCATAACGCCAATGGATAAAGCAACGCTAAAATGATCAAAGCCATGATCCATGCGGTAGTGAATCGCACGATCAGTAAATAAGCTAGCAAAACAACGACGACATGATTCTAACAATGCGGAAATACTGTCAATATTCAAATAAGTATCTTGCTGTCCAGCAAAACTCGCCGTTGGTAAGTCTTCAGCCGTTGCCGAACTCCTTACAGCCAAACTCAGTCCTTCACCATACTGCTGTTGCAATTGCTGATAAGCGCTGATGATTTCACTTTGCAGGTCCTCGGGAATACCTGCGGCATAAACAATTTCCCGCGCCTTTCTGCCACACTGCGCCAAGTTTGTCATATCATGTATCTGTAAGCCATCTAGCGTAGCATGTAAAGCATCCCAGCTATGACTACTATCAAGAATATAACGATAAGCCTCGGCAGTAATAGCAAAACCATTAGGTACTTGAACGCCCTGAGACCCTAGTTTTTGGTACATTTCTCCCAGTGATGCATTCTTGCCGCCAACTAGGGGAATATCGTCAATACTGATTTCATCGAAAAAACGTATATATTGATAACTCATACTGTCTCACTCCTTTAAAGTGAACTGTTTATTATTCTAGTTCAACTGCTAAATTAATACAGACAAACACTTTAATTTGCAAGGTTTTTAATCGCATAAAAATATGCTCTTACTTAACAAACTAATCATTAAATTTCTATTTTAGGCAATTGGTGGTGCCCGATATCTGCCATCTCCATAATTTGTGCTGCAGCCCCTTTGCCAGCATCTTCATAAGGAATTAATACCAAATCAGCTCCTGCCTGCTTTAGTTTATCTGCAATCGTTTGATTATGAGCTGTTACCACTATTTTTGACTGACAATTAATTGCTTTCAAGCCATGCAATAAAGATAAACTCACATGAGGATCATCTACCGTACAAATAATCCACTTTACAGAGGCTAGTGGCAATGCACTAATAAACTCAGGATCTTCAGCATCACCATAATGAACTGAATGACCTGCGCTACCACATTTATGAACTAAATCAGGGTTAAAGTCGATACCTTGTACTTTATAATTATTAGCTCTTAGAATTTTAGCGATACCCGTACCAAACCTACCTAAACCAAAAAGTATAACATCAGCAGAAGAACCTATTCCTTCGTCTTCTTTTTGTTGTTCTCTATAGGGAATTGCACGTTCAAAAATATTCAACCAAGGTGCCAACTGCTCATACAGTTGGTGCGAATATATGATCATATAAGTTGAGATACTGATCGTAATTACAGCAACCAAAGTAATGACACCCAATATTTCTGGTGTAATATGCCCTAACATAACACCTAATGCGCCCAGAATTAAAGAAAACTCACTGATCTGGGCAACGGCTAGTCCAGCCAGAAACCCTGTACGTTTACGATAGCCTAAAAAACCCATGATCGACATCACTATGATAGGATTCCCCACCAAAACAAATGCTGAAAAAATGAGTGCGGGGGTTAATTGCAATCCAATCATGGATAAATCCATCTGCGCCCCGAGGTCAATAAAGAAAAACAATAATAGAAAGTCACGCAAACCCACCATGCGCGCAGCAATCAGATCTTTATAAGGCGAAGAGGCTATCGAAATCCCCGCTAGAAATGCGCCTACTTCTTTACTAAAACCGAGCATCACACCAATCGTCGCTAGCGAAACAGCCCAAGCAATAGCAAACAATAACAGTAACTCTTGAGATTTTGCCAATAAACGCAAGACGTACGGTAATACATAACGCATTAGCAGCATGATAGCGACTAAAAGCCCCGTACCATTAATCAGAACTTTCAGTGCTTCATTTTGTAGAGACTCAACATCCCCACCCTGACCAAAAGCCGTCAAAGCAATCATCACCAGCACAACCACAATATCCTGCACAATCAAAAAACCCAGTGCAATCTGGCCGTGCAAAGCATTCATTTCGCGTTTGTCTGATAATAGTTTGACGATAATAATAGTACTGGAAAAGGCTAATGCAGCACCGATATAGATAGCACCCACCGCTTTCACACCCAAGACAAGGGCAATAAAATAGCCCAATACCGAAGTAAAAAACACCTGCCCTAAGCCTGTTGCTAAAGCGACTGGTCCCATCGTGCGAATAATATGCATATCCAGTTTTAGCCCAACCACAAATAGCAATAAAGCAATCCCCAGCTTAGCTAATAAATCAATCTGGTCATTAGCACTGACTAACCCTAAACCTGATGGACCAACAAAAATGCCCAACGCAATAAAGGAGACAATCAGTGGTTGCTTTAAACGCAAACCAATCGCCCCAAAAGTCGTGGCTAAAAATAATAAAACCGCTATTTCAGTAAAAATATCACTAAAAGCAATATCCATTTAAGCCTCCTTATCTAGGTTTTATTGTTCAGGCTATCCCATAAACCAAATAAACTCTATCCACTTTGAAATATGTGTTTCTTGTTAATACTCTTTCATATTCGTTACCTTATGCTTATAGCAGAAATCTATTGAAGATGCTTAGATTATCAATACAAACTTCAGGAATGATGAAAGTTTTCATAACCAACAACGTTCAATAGACACGAGTTAACACCTCAATTAATCAATAAGTGTGCGTAAATACTAACAATATAACCCAACGCGATTGCTGGCATCCACTTCAAATGACTGGAAAAGGTATAAAAACCTTTTGCTTGCCCCATTAAAGCAACACCTGCCGCTGAACCAATCGATAACAAACTACCCCCCGTTCCCGCTGTTAGCGTCACTAATAACCACTGTGTTTCAGACATCTCAGGGTTCATCGTTAATACCGCGAACATAACCGGAATATTATCAATAAGGGCTGATGCAACCCCGACCAAGATATTAGCGGTCGTAGCTCCCAGCTCACCATACATAAATTCAGAGGTTAAAGACAAATAGCCCATAAAACCTAAACCGCCCACAGACATAATAATGCCATAAAAGAAAAACAAGGTATCCCACTCTGATTTAGCGATATGACTGAAAACATCGAATGCACTGCCAGATCCTTCTGCCCCAGGGACCATATCAAACGCTGAGCGCTCACGCCTAAACTTAGTGCGTAAGTAATAGCCAAAGAGTTTTAGATAACCTAAACCCATTAACATACCAATAGCAGGTGGCAAATGCAGGAACTGATGAAAAAATATAGAAGTCGCAATAGTCGCTAGAAATAGTAGAACAATGAATAAGCCGCCATGCTTAATTTCTTCACTTACATTCTCCGGCAAGGCCGGACTATCTTTAGGCAAATAAAAATACATAATAGTGGCGGGGACAACAAAATTTAATACCGCAGGAATAAATAACTTAAAGAAAGTGGTAAACTCTAAAATGCCCTTTTGCCAAACCATCAATGTCGTGATATCACCAAAAGGACTAAAAGCTCCCCCCGCATTCGCAGCAACTACAATATTCACACAAGCAATTGCAATAAATTCTGGTTTAGCGGCACCAATCGTTAAAATCACTGTACACATAATCAAAGCAGTGGTCAGGTTATCAGCAATCGGTGAAATGAAAAATGCCACGATACCCGTAATCCAGAAAATCTGTCGATAGCTATAGTTCCTTGAAACGAGAGCAAAATGCAACGCCTCAAATACCCCGCGCTCAATCATCGCGCTGATATATGTCATCGCCACTAGCAGAAAAAAGAATAGCTCGGTATATTCCAGAAAATTATGTTCTAGTGCCTGTCTGGCAAGGTCATTCAGGCCATGCATTTTATAAACATAGGCAATAATTGCCCAGATAATCCCAGCAGCGACCAAAACAGGCTTGGACTTTTGTAAATGCAGCTTTTCTTCAAAGATCACTAAAGTATAAGCAACCAAAAATACTGATAACACTAGATACCCCGATATATGCGAGGTCAAATCCAACGCATTATGACTGATCTCCGCACTAAAGGCGGAAATAGGAAATAACAGCAATAAATTCAGAAAGAAAAAAATAATGTTTTTTTTATTCATAATAAAAGGGGGTGAGTGATATAAAATGAATGAGTTTTTAGATGAATTGTTTTAATATTATCAATACATAGCTTCCTTTATCTCGTTATTACTCTTCCACAGACTGAGCCAGGTCAACCCGACCATAACCTAGTAATGTGCCCGTTGCATAGGCCAGATCAATCAGTGCCACTTGATAGTTGGCTATGGCTTTCACTTCTTTGATTTGTGTCTTCGCCAATTTAGTCAAAGCCATTAAAACTTCTGTCATGGTTCTAAGACCTTCGTTAAATTGCTTAAGTTCTGCTGTATAATTTATCCCCGCCAAAACAACACTTTGCCGGTTGGCAATAATCAATTGCCAGTTTTGTGCGACTTGATCCAGAGCATCATAAATCTCCCTACGCACTGTTAATATTTTCAGCTCACGTGTAGTCAGACGTTGTAATCTTTGCTGTACAGCTCGGGACAAACGCGAACGGCGTAGTTCATTCGTTAAAGGTATTTCCATTTTCAAACCGACCGACCAATTATCGTACTGACCGTCAAATGAATTAGCATAAGCACCACCTAGACCATCGCCGCGTCCTTGCGTACCATAGCTATAATCCAGCATAAAAAGCGGCAGCGTCTGGTTTTCTAGGTAATCAATTTTAGTTGCATCAGCCGCTAGTTTTAATTCCATTTCCAATAGCTCAAGACGGCCTGACATTGCTTTTTCAACCAGTGCACTACGCTCAAAATTAAAATTAAGCAAAGTGGGTGGTGTTGTAGTATTAAATACAATCGGCGTATCAAGGTCATACTGGTCATCATTTAGTAGCAACATTAATTTACGCTGAGTCACTTTCAATTTGGTTTTAGCAATAATCAAACTCGCCATACGCTCGGCAACGCCCATTTTTGCGCGATTAATCTCTATCGCAGCCGTCAGCCCTTCTTTAACACGGCGTTGCACCATAGCGAGATTTTGTTCAGCAATTTTGTATTGCTGATGCTGGATATCCAGCTCTTCCCAAGCTACGTAGAGTGCCCAATAGGCTTTATCAATAGCGGCAAGTACCCGAATACTTTGCAAGCGAGTTTTTAAATCAACAATATTTTGCTGATAACGGACGATACGGATACTGGCAACATTCGCATCGATACCCGCACTGCGTAATAGCGGCTGACTAATAGAAAAACGCATGCCAGCAAGATATTGCTCCGACGGTACATACAAATCAGTCTGTTTGTAATTAAACGGTGTGCTAATGGTGACTTTTCCACCAGTACGCAAAGGAATAATAACGCCTGCTTCAAAGTCCACTTGCTCAGTGGATTGCGCCAATAAATTAAGTTTAGCCACTTCATTATTCAAAGGAGAGCCTTCATTCACAGAGGTGAAGCTAACCACATCACTGTCCAGTTTAGGTGTGTCTTTATTGGCATATTTAACATTAGCAAAGATTAGGTCATCGAATTTAGCCTGCTCTTCACTAACATAAGTGGCTGCAATACTAGGCTCTATAAGTGCTATTTTTAAGTCTAGGTTGTTACTTAACCCCATTGCACGCGCCTCAGCAATTGAAAGCTGTCGGTTTGTTTCAGGTGGTTTAGCTGGTGTTTGCGAAAAATTTGATAACGGCAAACTTAAATTTAATTTTTTGTACCTAACATCCTTTTCGGCAAGCGCAGCATTCAATGTTTGTGGTGTAGATTTTGAAAGCATCGCTAAAGGTAGTTTTTCTTCACTTTTTAGGCGTTGGACTACTTTTGCGCTCAATTCTGGCTTAGGTGAGGTATCAAAATAAGCGGCGCAACCCGACAAAAAAAAGAATACACTGGATACGGCAATACACCGGAAAAAGCGCAAAAATTGTAGATCGACAGGCGCTAAAGAATAACTCATGGATTATTGATAGGTAGACTGACGACTTAAATCTTTATTCGGGTGCTCAGGCGTTAACATAGGTGGAAAACCATTTAATTGTCGCCAAATTTCAAAGCCAATACTCACTTCTTCTAGCAGAATCCACGCCTTTGCCGCACCGCCCTGACGCAAAAAACGTGCCGAAGGCCAAAGATGGTCGCTCTCATCCGGTACAATCAAGACCCGAAATTTCCCCTGCCCATTATCACTGGCATCAACAAATGCAACCGTGCCACCAAAAGTTCCTACCGCAACTTCCGGCCAGCCAACAAATTGCACCGCAGGCCAGCCTTCAAACATCAGCCGAACATGGTGGCCGGGTAGAATCAAAGGCGCATCGTTACCTGAAACCCAGACTTCAACCGCACGATAGCTAGTATCCGGTACCAGCACTAGCAATGGGTCACCTTGCTTAATAATATCCCCCTGTGGATTTTTTAAAAGCCGTAAAACAGTACCGTCTTGTGGTGCATTAATCCATTGCGTACTTTGTCGTGCGATATTTAATTCATTACTCACCAAGCTATTACGGATATCTTCAAGTTCACTGCTTATTTTATTCAATGTCGCAGTGGTCGAATCTATTTTAGCTTGTGCATTAGCTCGAAACTGGTTGATATCTGCTTCTGCGCCATTCTTTCCTGCCTGAGTCGACTGTAGACTTGCCTGCGCACTATTTAGTGAACGCCTAGCAATAATGGCATCCCGTTCGGCTAGTTCATAAGCGCGTTGCGAAACTAGACCATCATTAAGTAAGCGCTGTAATCGTTGTTGCTGCTGTTTCGCTGTGTCATAGCTAGCATGTGCCGACACCAAGTTCTCGCTTGCAGAGCGCATTTTTTGCTCAGCCATATCCAATTTATATTGCGCCGTTGCAACTTTCATATCGCGTACCGTTTCTAAACGCTCGATTTGAATTTGATAAGCTTCAAATTCCTGTTGCTTAGCCGCTAATTTAGCTTGATTGGCGGCGCGTTGCTGATTCAGTCTTTCTGGCAGCTTTGGATCTATATCATTGACTTTAACTAATAAATCGCCTTTTTTAACTTGAGTGCCTTCTTTAACATACCACTTCTCAATACGCCCTGAAATAGGAGATTGGATGGTTTGTTGTCGATCAGCAGGCGCATAAGCAGAAATATAGCCATTGCCATTAATATTTTGTTGCCATGGCAAAAATAGTGTAAAAATGGGCAGTAAAACAAAAAGCCAAGCAATATAAGACACGGCTCGCCCAACGATACCTGGTGTCTGGCTGGCACTAATGACGGAAAACTGAGGCTGGTTAGTCTGGCTAGGCTTCATGGGGTGTGACCCGGTAATTCAATAGTACGTTGACAAAGCTCTGAAATGTTTCTAGCACTGGTTAACACCAATAAAGTCCAATTTGCTTGTGGATCAAAAAGAATATGGCTTGCTTCACTTTGACTAAAATTCTGCCACTCATCCAACAAACTATCGACAATGATCAAACTAGGTCGGCCAACGATTGCTCTAGCAATTAATAGTTTTCGAATTTGTGTGGTCGATAAAGGTGACCCCATCAAGCTAAGCGGGGTATAGATGCCTTCGGGGGTATGATCCAGTTCAAACATTAGACGCTTAAGTACCGCGCGCACATCGGTTACACTGATCTCAGGGCGACCTAAACGGATATTTTCCAGAATAGAATCTTCAATCATTTCGCTACTACTAATAACGGCAATCTGCTTGCGTAAACTATCCAGTTGCAATTCCCTGATATCGGTCTGATTAATTTCAATACGCCCTTCACTCGGTAATCGCAAGCCCGTCAATAAACTAGTCAGCGTTGATTTACCACTCCCCAGTTCACCATATAAAGCCACTTTTTCGCTAGGCTTAATACTAAAATTCAGTGCTTGTATCGGCACAGAGTGGTTCGGATACTGAAAGGTGAGATTATAAACACTGACTGCCAGCGGCCCAGTCCAGGTAACCCGCTCACCATCTTCGCGTTCCACCGGCAAATCCAACAAGTGCCCTAGCTTATCAACCCCAGCCATCAGATCATAATAGCTTTCCAGGTGTTTCTTTAATCTAGCAAACGATAACAAAACACCAGAAACAATGATTTCGGCAGCCACTAACTGACCTAAGCTAAGTTGAGCATCCATGACTAATAGTCCACCAATCGCCAATATCGCAGTACTGGCAATCGCATACAATGCATACAAGCTAATATGTTGTTTGATTAAAATTCGGTAATGCCGCTGGCGAGCACTAAGATAATCATAGGCTAATTTATCAGTGCGCTCCCTAGCCAATTCGGGGCCACCGGAAAATTTGAAGGTTTGTCCATTTCTAGCTTGGGTTGCCAGCCAGGCGACGACTGAATACTTGGCGATCGATTCTTCAATCGATGTGCTCACACCATTACGCCCCTGATAAAAAATGACCACTCCCAGCCAAATAATGACTATCAAATCAAATAACATTAATAACGGATGATAGGCAGCAAGTACCAGTAAGCCTATGATGCCTTGCAATGCGGTAGAAAAGCCTTCTAGCAATAAAAAAGCACCGGCTTTCTGTACGGTCAACACATCAAAAAATCGATTAACGAGTTCCACACCATTTTTTTCATCGTAAACTTCCCATTTTACCTTAGGCAAACGATAGGATAAATCAGCGGCCATTCTGACAAATACGCGGCGTTGCATTAGCTCAACTATATAGGATTGCAATACCGAAACAGCACCATAAAATGTTAGAAAAATGAATAATAATAAAGACAAAACCACCAAAGGTTGGTGCATATTCCCCAAGGCTACCGTGTTCACCAAAGACTGAACCGCAGCAGGTGTTGCCAAGCTGAGTACGCCAGAAGCTACCGCTAGGGCAATCACACGCCACAAATCGGTTTTCTCAACTTTCATCATCGAAAATAAACGCTGTAAAGGCGGCAAGTGATGCGTATCATGATGTGTTGAGGCATCCATAGGAGCTGTCAGTTCAACACTATACCAATCGAGTAGTTGATCTGGTTTGGTTTGCAATAGCTTGCAGAGCTGATGGATCTTTAGTAAACGAATCTCAACATCATTTTCTTTAATCACGGCAACTTTGATACGCCCCCTGCTAAATCCTGACAATACTAGCCAGCTTGCGTTTTCCAGCGACGTTATTAAAGGCGTTAAATTTCCTGATGCCATCACCGCCTGTTCTATATTAGCAGTAACTTCTCCGACAGTAAGACCTATCCTGCCACCCAATTTACATAAACTTTGAAATAAATCTCCCGTCGCCAGTTTCTGATCATGGCGCATGCCTTTTTCATGGGCAGAACTACCCATTTCAGACAATAAATAATCAAAGAGTGTCCAAACAATATGCGTGTTTAGTGGCGATGTTGTAGAGTCGTTGTCGGTCATCGAAAATAAAAGCTTACAAAGTCAAAATTTTGAGTATTAGCGATATAGCATAATTACACTGAATTAAAAAATGGTGAATTTAGAAAAATAAAATCACAATAATAAATAAAGTGGAACTCAAGATATCTTGCTAGCGCCCCGTCATAGAAATTAAAAGAATCTGAGAAGCTACCAAAGCCTAATTAATTATCAAGGTGTCATCATAAAAACCAACTTCACCTGTCGTAATATTATGATTACCGCCAATAATTCCACACTCCCCACTTTCAATCATTTCCTTTAAAATCGGACTGCGCTCCATAATGGCGTGAACTGTTCGTTTAACATTAATCGTAGACACTTTTTCTACAAACTCTTCATTACTTGAAGTGCGATTTTCAGTAACGGTCTTTTCATCATAAACCGCGGGCTGTAGCTTACTTAATAAGGCTGTTAAATTACCCATTTCTACATGATCACAAGCCCCTTTTACTGCGCCGCATTTGGTATGCCCTAAGACCACGATAATTTTAGAACCGGCAACTTTACAGCCAAACTCCATGCTGCCTAAAATATCTTCATTAATAATATTACCAGCTATGCGCACACTAAAGACATCGCCTAAACCTTGGTCAAAAATCAATTCGGCAGAAGTACGAGAATCTATACAACTTAAAATTACGGCAAAAGGATGTTGCCCATCAGAAGTTTCATTCGCCTGTTGCAATAAATTACGATTAACCTTTATGTTATTAATAAAACGCTTATTGCCCTCCGTCAATAACTCTAAAGCCATTGCGGGGGTAATGGCAGCCTGCATTTCTTGGGTTAATGTTTTCATGTATCGTTCCTATATTACTAATAATTAAAATCTAAGCGACTGGTAATTCTTGGTATTCGACCTTGGGGTATTATTGTGTGCCCCTCACCTTATGCCATAACTGGCTCTATAAAATTTATTTTTTCAACCGTGATATTTTTAGTTTTAGCATTGCTCTCATAATTTTTTATGATTTCAACAACATCATAAGCAATGGACTTTGAATGAGTGCAATCAATAATCACTTTGCTATTATTAGGAATTTCATTTAAGGTTTTTAATATGCCCGCCTTATTAATAAACGAGACCTCTTCTGCTAAAACAAGGTGATGCACCTCTTGTCCATTCTCTGAACTAATGACATTCTTCATATAGTGCGAATTACGATAACTATGGTGTAAGGTAAAGAAAATGCCAAATGCCATACCGATTGAAATACCGACTAATAAATCAGTCGCTAAAATACCGATAATCGTTGCCGTAAAAGGCACGAACTGCTCCCACCCCAATTTATACATCTGTTTAAAAAGTCCCGGTTTCGCTAATTTGTAACCGACAACTAGCAAAATAGCCGCTAAACTAGCTAATGGAATTTTATTCAATAAGCCCGCTATGCTAATGACGCTTATTAATAAAAATAGACCATGAAGTATTGCGGACATTTTTGTTTTGCCGCCAAAGGCAATATTAGCCGAACTACGTACAATCACCTGAGTCACCGGCAAGCCACCAACCAAGCCCGAAACAATATTGCCCAAGCCTTGTGCTTTTAGTTCTCTGTTCGTAGGAGTCACTTTTTTGTCAGGGTCCAGCTTATCGGTTGCTTCAACACATAATAAGGTTTCTAAACTGGCGACAATCGCCATAACAGCCGCAATCTTCCAGATTTCAATATTGCTAATGGCTGAGAAATCAGGAAAGGTAAACTGATTTAAAAAACCACTCAAGCTAGTAGGAACGGGTAACTTAACGACCTGATCGGCATCCAAACTAAAATTCAATAACCCATTTTGATAGGCCATATTCATCATGATGCCTAATATCACGACCACAATCGGCCCCTGAATTAATTGAAATATTTTATGTTTTTTAAGTAAAACCGCATCCCATAAAATAAGAATGACCAAGGAAAGCGCTGCAATCAATACCGCACCCGGAGAAAATGCATCAAAAGCGCTGATAATTGATGTAAAGGTATTTTCTCCATCCATTTGCCAAAAAGCATCATCTCCTTCCATATCTTTGTCATAACCTAGAGCATGCGGAATTTGCTTTAAAATAATCAATAGGCCAATACCTGTCAACATGCCTTTAATGACTGACGAGGGGAAAAAATAGGCAATAAAACCTGCTTTAGCAAAGCCCATAATAAGCTGAATAACACCTGCTAAAACTCCTGCCAATAGAAATGCAGGCCAAGATCCCAAGGTTTCAATTGCAGTCAAAACAATAACCGCAAGTCCAGCAGCAGGACCACTCACGCCCAATGTCGACCCACTGGCAATACCGACCACAATACCACCAACAATACCCGCGATAATTCCGGAGAATAGAGGCGCACCCGACGCTAAAGCAATACCAAGACACAGGGGAAGTGCCACAAAAAACACAACAATACTGGCAGGCAAGTCATTTTTAATTTCTTTAAACATTTTTACTTCTCCAAGTAGTTGGTTTAGACTTAGGTAAAATAGTATCACTACTCACAGAAGATAGTAATACTATCATTTTAGTTTGTAAAGAACTGTTCTGTTTTTTACGATAATTTTTGGCACAGCTTTGCTCTTATGGCATTAAAATAAATTAATGCTCTAAGAAGCAAGCCAACTTAGGTGACGTGATGGAAATACAATTACACATTAAAATGAATGAGAAATTATTTCTCAGAAACCCAGAGCAATCTGAACTGGGCAGAAAAATTATTTTTCACAGCATTCAATTAATTCATAAAAATGGTTTTGAAGACTTCACGTTTAAAAAGCTGGCCAAGGAAATGGGATCTACTGAGGCGGGTATTTATCGGTATTTCGAGAATAAGCATAAGTTGCTCATTTATCTGACAGCTTGGTATTGGAGTTGGCTTGAATACCAGCTTAACTTTCATACTCATAATATTGATGACCCCACCGTTAAGCTAAAAAGAGTAATTAAGTTATTAGCGAGCACCGTAGAGGATGACGTAAGAACCGACCATATTGATGAAAACACCCTACATCAAGTTATTATTACCGAAGGCTCTAAGACCTATTTAACAAGAAACGTATCCGAAGATAATAAAGACCAATTGTTTAAGCCTTATAAAGACTTGTGCGCTATCATCGGCAATATGATTGTAGAGTGTAACCCAAATTACAAATACCCGAAATCATTAGCCTCTACTATTATTGAAATGGCGCATTTTCAAAATTTCTTTATGCATAATTTGCCTTCATTAACTGATTTCGGCGTACATAAAGATGAATTGGAAATTATTTCTTTTCTGGAAGATTTAGTCTTTTCCGTATTAATTAAAGCTTAACAATAGTCCACAATGATTTAATCTACCCTCATTTTCCGAGACTAAATTTTACCTAATGATATTTGTGGTTAGCTGGAGATTCAGAAAAAACATTTCAAAAATAATGAGCATACTCTTGTGATTAATGTTTTAAGTATTATTTAGAAGCAAAGGACATTGAGAACACTAAAGCGCCGAGCATGCTTGTCACCGATATATAAAGTAACCAGACCTAATCAACTCAATTATAAAGGAGTGATGAAAAAGGACATACCGATTGGCTCTAGCGAAGTAGAAAGTAGCTTCCATTACGTTATTCAAAATAACTAAAATTATCAGCTACTTATTAGACGCCGAAAAATGTTGGGTCAATGCTAACATTAAGAATTATTAGAATAAATCATAAATGGCCTAAATTCAGGTGGGATAATTATTGAGAAATTGGCTCAAAGCTGCCTAATTCCCCGCACTTTAATCGTTTCCCTGATAGGCATTAGCTTACATTTTGCATTTCCTAGAGCCTCTTAATGAGAAGTCCGTTTAATAACGCTCAACAACACTTCAAAACTTTTCTTACTGGCAGCTTCCACCCTCTCCATTAATTCAGCACCTTGACTGTTATTTTGCGCGTTATCATTAAAGATAGAAACAGCAGATTGTAAACAAGAGTGTACTTTTTTATGTTCTTCGGCAATAGTAGAAAGCTCTTGCCGACTATTTTCTAATATTGTTTTTGAGGCATGATTAAACCATGAGCCAAAACGACAACTGTTGTGATCCATAATATTAACCAGCTCTCCAGTCAAAAAAGAATTGTATCCTTCAACTTTCATGCAGATATGATCTATTTTTCCAATAGCGACACTCGTTGTATTAGTAACGGTGTCCGACATTTTATTACAGATATGCCATCAAAACAGGTCGGAGCTTGCGCTCAAAGAGCCATGTGGCGCTTTTCTTTAGGAAATTGTTTTTTAAGAACCGCCAAGCTTGTTTGGTAATCTTAGATAGTTTTCTAAAAAAAGCACGATTATAATTGCCTTCCCAGTCAATACAGTATGCGGTTTCTTTTGCTTCATGGCGTTTTTGTTGTGTTTGATGGTCTTCTTCCAAGCCCATCTCCTGTCCCTTTTTATTTAGAAATAAGCGCATGAGTATATGTGTAACCAATGCCAATAAAGCTTGTTGCTCAATAGCAATAGGTGATTTCCCCCATGCTTTGGCATTAGCCATATCTGTTTTGTAATTATCAAAATATTTTTCTTCATCCCAGCGTCGGTGATAAAGAAAAGCAATCATACCAGGTGACAATGTAAAATCATTACTGAGATATTCATAAACTTTGCCGTCAGGCGATACGAATTGTATTAATCGCCAAACTTGTTTTGAGCTATTAAGTTGAATTTTCCTATCAGACACAATATTCTCATTAACTGCCGACTGTTCAACATGACTTTCCTCAAGAATTTGATATTTGAAAGTCGATTTCATTCGTGTAATCACTGTCACATCGTATTTTGTTTTACGTAAATCCCAATAACGCGCTTCAATAAAGGCGCGGTCAACCACAAAAAGTGCATTTTTTTTGCAAGTCCAGTGAGAACCTTCCCAGCTTTCTTTGATAAAGCGCATTTCATCAATAGAGCGAGTTTCTGTCTGACTATCAATGGCAATCCCTGCTCGCATATCATAGGTCGTCATATTCATGTGCCCTTTCTTATTATCAGTCCCACCCTGGCCTGGATAAATCGGTTGATAATGACTTGATTCATTTTGATAACTCGCATCTATGGCAAAAATAGAGCGCATCCCCAACTCTTCTTTTCCCGAAAACCTGTCGGGCAGTTCATTTCTTGCAGAAGTCACCAAGACTTGGACAGCCTGTTTCAATATTTTGCTGCGTGATGAATTGGCTAATGCATCTGACCATGTTGAGCGGGCTAAGGGGGCTTTTTCAGCGGTGTCATCAATGTCGAATAAAGATTGAATTTGTTCTCGTAGTATCTTTGTTCCCTGAAATTGACGTAAGCAGCCTAATAAAATAAAAAACTCAGCAGAGAGTACAGAATATTTTTGGCGTGAAAAGCGAACTTTATCTAGGGCTTTTTGCATGGGCAAGAACCATTCTCCCAAAACGGTGTTATCCATCAGTGTGGATTGCAAGCTATCTAATCTTTTTGACATTATTTAAGCGTAAGTGACTGATTATAAATGGTAATACGCAAACAAATCCTATTCGACCTGTCAAGCCTTTTTTTGCATTATTTTCAATCAATTAGAACGCCTGTCCTTCCCTCTGAGCGCCACTTTTTCGTGCAATTGAATTCCGTAAAAGTTGGTTTTTACACCTTAGGAAACTTATTATCACCCATAGATTTGATGTATGTCTACCATCTTATGTATTGTTGCGGACACCGTTA
>NZ_FQTQ01000079.1:0-21700 GCF_900128525.1 methanotrophic endosymbiont of Bathymodiolus puteoserpentis (Logatchev) | reverse complement strand
TAACGGTGTCCGACATTTTATTACAGATATGCCATCAAAACAGGTCGGAGCTTGCGCTCAAAGAGCCATGTGGCGCTTTTCTTTAGGAAATTGTTTTTTAAGAACCGCCAAGCTTGTTTGGTAATCTTAGATAGTTTTCTAAAAAAAGCACGATTATAATTGCCTTCCCAGTCAATACAGTATGCGGTTTCTTTTGCTTCATGGCGTTTTTGTTGTGTTTGATGGTCTTCTTCCAAGCCCATCTCCTGTCCCTTTTTATTTAGAAATAAGCGCATGAGTATATGTGTAACCAATGCCAATAAAGCTTGTTGCTCAATAGCAATAGGTGATTTCCCCCATGCTTTGGCATTAGCCATATCTGTTTTGTAATTATCAAAATATTTTTCTTCATCCCAGCGTCGGTGATAAAGAAAAGCAATCATACCAGGTGACAATGTAAAATCATTACTGAGATATTCATAAACTTTGCCGTCAGGCGATACGAATTGTATTAATCGCCAAACTTGTTTTGAGCTATTAAGTTGAATTTTCCTATCAGACACAATATTCTCATTAACTGCCGACTGTTCAACATGACTTTCCTCAAGAATTTGATATTTGAAAGTCGATTTCATTCGTGTAATCACTGTCACATCGTATTTTGTTTTACGTAAATCCCAATAACGCGCTTCAATAAAGGCGCGGTCAACCACAAAAAGTGCATTTTTTTTGCAAGTCCAGTGAGAACCTTCCCAGCTTTCTTTGATAAAGCGCATTTCATCAATAGAGCGAGTTTCTGTCTGACTATCAATGGCAATCCCTGCTCGCATATCATAGGTCGTCATATTCATGTGCCCTTTCTTATTATCAGTCCCACCCTGGCCTGGATAAATCGGTTGATAATGACTTGATTCATTTTGATAACTCGCATCTATGGCAAAAATAGAGCGCATCCCCAACTCTTCTTTTCCCGAAAACCTGTCGGGCAGTTCATTTCTTGCAGAAGTCACCAAGACTTGGACAGCCTGTTTCAATATTTTGCTGCGTGATGAATTGGCTAATGCATCTGACCATGTTGAGCGGGCTAAGGGGGCTTTTTCAGCGGTGTCATCAATGTCGAATAAAGATTGAATTTGTTCTCGTAGTATCTTTGTTCCCTGAAATTGACGTAAGCAGCCTAATAAAATAAAAAACTCAGCAGAGAGTACAGAATATTTTTGGCGTGAAAAGCGAACTTTATCTAGGGCTTTTTGCATGGGCAAGAACCATTCTCCCAAAACGGTGTTATCCATCAGTGTGGATTGCAAGCTATCTAATCTTTTTGACATTATTTAAGCGTAAGTGACTGATTATAAATGGTAATACGCAAACAAATCCTATTCGACCTGTCAAGCCTTTTTTTGCATTATTTTCAATCAATTAGAACGCCTGTCCTTCCCTCTGAGCGCCACTTTTTCGTGCAATTGAATTCCGTAAAAGTTGGTTTTTACACCTTAGGAAACTTATTATCACCCATAGATTTGATGTATGTCTACCATCTTATGTATTGTTGCGGACACCGTTACCTAATATCTGTACTTCGATATGGCGTGGATTCACCACACATTTTTCCATAAACACATCTGCTCGACCAAAAGCTTTCGTTGCTTCAGAAATCACGCGATCATAATTTTGACGTAACTCAGGTTCATTATCACAACGCCGAATACCTCGACCGCCACCGCCTGACGTCGCTTTTAGCATAATAGGATAGCCAATTTCACTGGCTTTAATTAGCGCATCATCCAATCCTGACAAGTTTCCATCCGTACCTGGCGTAACGGGAACGCCCGCCGCAGTCATGCTTTTACGCGCCTCGGTTTTATCCCCCATTCGACTAATTACTTCAGCACTAGGACCAACAAAAGCGATACCTTGTTGAGTACAAATTTCAGCCAGCAAGGCATTTTCTGATAAAAAACCGTAGCCCGGGTGTAAACCATCGCACCCCACTGATTTAGCTATATTGACTAATTGCTGAGGGTTCAAATACCCTGCAAGTGGATCTTCCCCAATACAATACGCTTCATCTGCTTTTTTAACGTGTAAAGCATGACGGTCTGCTTCTGAATACACTGCCACTGAGCGGATACCTAACTCTCGGCATGCTCTGATAATACGTACCGCAATTTCACCACGATTCGCTATAAGTATCTTGGTTAACATAATATTGACCCTTGGTACTAAATAAAAAAGACTTTATAGCCTTCATTGTTTTCCGGTGCAGAAACTGCCCCTTAATTAAAATATGTTATCTGAACAATCTCATTAAAGACAATTAACTTATTTAATGTATAGTATTAATTTTTCCTTATAGTAGCTAATATGCGCGCCACACTACACCAATTAAAAATATTTCAGCAAGTCGCTGCTTTGATGAATTATTCGGCTGCAGCCAATAAATTAAACCTGACGCAGCCAGCCATCAGCATTCAAATTAAACAACTAGAAGAAAATTTAGGTTTACCTCTCTTTGAAAAAATAGGTAAACAGATTTTTCTTACCTCAGCGGGTAAAGAGTTTAACGCGTTTTGCATGGATATTTTTACCCAAATTGATAATATGGATATGAAATTGAGTGCCATGAAAGGTCAGTTAGAAGGTGATTTTCACCTATCTGCTGTAACGAGTGCAAAATATTTCACACCACACTTATTAGGTGCTTTTCATAAACTCTATCCTAAGATTAGTCTATATCTGGACGTGGTTAATCGCAAACAAATTATTCAGCGTTTGAAAAATAATGAAGATGATTTAATCATCATGGGATTAATACCTAAAGAATTGCCACTAACCTATTACCCCATTATTGATAATCCCATCGTTATCACAGCAAGTCCATCCCACCCCTTAGCAACACAAAAAAATATTCCTGTCAGTGAATTACTTAAATATGACTTTATTTTTCGTGAACAGGGCTCTGGCACACGTAAGGCACTGGTAGATTTCTTATCTTCCCAACAAATGAAATTATCGCCCAGCATGGTACTCGGCAGTAGTGAAACCATTAAACAAGCCGTTATAGCAGACCTCGGCATTTCAGCACTTTCACGCCACAGTATTACGCTGGAATTGGCAACAAATAGCCTAATAGAATTGGATGTTCAGGGTTTCCCTCTGATGCGTGACTGGTATGTTGTTCATCATAACGGTAAACGCTTATCACCCGCAGCACAAGCTTTTGTGGATTTTATTTTACATGAGCAAGAAACGGTAGCCAGTTTGTGTAACCGATTTCTTGAAACTCAGTTTATTTCACAGTCAGCTAAAGAATAAGAGCTTTATAACTTATATATTCCAAGGTATCTTTTTGTCCTTATTCAGTATTATGAAAACAGTGACGTCGCTGGCTATACGTCTACTTATACAGCGCAAAAAAAATAGTTTACTGTTTACTTAACCTGTTCTGTAGAGGAAGAGCTGAGCCACGACCGGGTATGCCATTATCGCGACTAAAGCCTCTCTACTTAAAGTATAATTCGAGGTTTCTGTGCTAGAATTAGCGCCCCTCAAAAACCACAACTGACCTAGGCAACACTAAATAATCATGATGCCCTAAAGGCACTTGCTGGTCTGGCAGAACTATATCTAGAGGCGAACTTAACGCTGTATTAATAGCGAGATACCACTCACGCCCTTCAATGATTGGTAAATGCATCACCAACTCTGCTTCTGACATATTCAAAATAACATGTAAATCTGCCTCTTGCTTATCAACGGCTGCCAATGTAAAAGCGAGTACTTGCGCCTCAGGATCTAACCATTGCGGCTCACCATCAGCACCATACCATTGAATATCTGCAATATGCCGCCCTGCAACTTTTTCACCTGTTAGAAAACGACGTCGCATTAAAGATTTATGTCGCTTACGTAAGGCGATCATTTGCTGAACAAAACGCAGCATATCTGCATTTTTCTCAGTTAAGCTCCAATCAAACCAAGTTAACTCATTATCTTGGCAGTAACCATTATTATTACCTTGCTGAGTATTAAGCACTTCATCACCGGCAAGCAACATAGGCACACCTTGGCTCAATAATAATAACGCAACCCCATTCTTTGCCTGTTTTCTACGTAATGCCAAGACTCTAGTATCGTCAGTTTCACCTTCAACACCACAGTTATAGCTGAAATTATGGTTACCACCATCGCGGTTGTCTTCACCGTTAGCTAAATTATGTTTATGGTTATAGCTCACCAAATCATTAAGTGTAAAACCATCATGACAAGTAATAAAATTAATACTGTTGATCGGTAATCGGCCTTGATGTTGGTACAGGTCACTACTTGCACAAAGCCGCGTTGCCACTTCTGAAATGATGCCTTTATCACCACGAAGAAAACAACGCATACTATCACGATATTTACCGTTCCATTCACCCCAGCGATACCCTGGAAAGCTGCCAACTTGATAGAGCCCAGCAGCATCCCAAGCCTCAGCGATTAATTTAGTTTTAGCCAGCTGTTCGGATAGTTCAATCCCCCATAAAACAGGTGGGTCTTGTAGCACTTCGCCATTTTGTCCGCGCGCCATCGTACTGGCAAGGTCAAAACGGAAACCATCAATATGCATTTCTCTGACCCAATATTCCAAACAGCCAATAATAAAATTAGCGATAACGGGGTGGTTGGCATTTACCGTATTACCGCACCCCGTATAATCACGAAACTTACTTTTATCATGAGCATCTAAATGATAAACAATATCCGTACCCAGCCCTCTGAAATTAATGATCGGCCCATCTTCACCTGCCTCTGACGTGTGATTAAATACTACGTCCATAATAACGCCAATTTCAGCCTTATGCAGTGCTTTCACTAAATCACGAAATTCCTGTAAATGCGTACCTTGTTCGGGCGTTACACAATAACCAGGGTGTGGACTAAAAAAGCTATGCGTACTGTATCCCCAGTAATTTTTCAAGCCAAGTTCGGCCGTACCTCTAGGCACATCCTGCTCATCAAAAGCCATGACCGGCATTAGTTCAACATGGGTAATACCTAAGGCTTTAAGGTAAGGTATTTTTTCAATTAAAGCTGAAAAAGTGCCAGGGTGTTGCACCCCAGACATTTTATGTTTAGTAAAACCTCCCACATGTAACTCATAAATAATAGCATTTTCACTTTTATAAGAAAAAGGAGTATCCCCTTCCCACTCATAACGTTCATCAGGCACTAAATTACGCATAGCGGCATGACCATTATCACCTGGTAAGCAGGCTACACTTCGCTGCCACAATTTATCACTGATCGCACGCGCCCAAGGGTCTAATAATTGCTTTTCCTTATCAAAACAAAGCCCACTTTCCGAAGTATTACATGGCCCATCCATACGCCATGTATACCAAGTGCCTCTTGGTAGCTCATGAATAAGTACATGCCATGAATAAAATGTTTTATTCATTTTTGCCGTTAAAGGAATCACCTGAAAAGGTTTGAGACTGGTAGAACTAGCATATAGTAAAAGCTCAACCGCTGTTGCATGACGACTAAAAATGGAAAAATTAACACCATTAGATTTAATTCGCGTACCTATAGGGTACGGCGATCCGGCGGAAATTTCATATAATTTATTCATGGAGATGGATGCCATTTTTTAGTTAAAACGATTCATTACTTTCAAGCGAAATCACTCTTACCATAGCGTGAATACAACAAAGTAATATGCTAGTGAGATACTCGGTGACTAAACCTTAAATAGGTCACATAACTTTTAAGGTTAACATTGAATAAGAAATAGTGTCTATATTTTCAAAAAAGCTCTCCTGAATGCTTAATCTAACGCTGCAAACCGATTCAGGACAATAACTTCATCTTTAGCCAGTTGACCAGCTCGCGGGCTAGCGGCCTGCACACCTTTACCTACCGCTAAACACAGCGCAATCACATGATCTTCTGGTAAATTGATGAGTTGCCCTACTTGCTCAAAGTCAAAGCCATCCATCGGGCAAGAGTCGTAACCCATATCTTTAGCAGCCAGCATTAAAGTTTGCGCGGCAATACCACATGAGCGCATTGCTTCATCTCTTTGTACTTGATCTTTACCTCGATAATACTGGTCAATCGCAGGCACTATAAAATCTTGCACCGCTTGATCGGCATTCTTCCAATAGCGTTCAGGCTGTTTTTCCCATGCTTTTAAATCTGCACAAATCACTAAAAATAAAGAAGCATCTGTTACTTGTGCTTGATCCCAAGCTACAGCTCTAATTTTTTGTCTTAATTCCGGCTCAGTCACATTGACAAAGCGCCAGTGCTGAATATTAAACGCTGTCGGTGAAAGCATCGCTAAAGAAAGTAGCTGGTTGATTTCTACTTCTGTCATCTGATGATTAACATCATAATATTTAACTGATCTACGCGCCTGTATTGCCTCTAACGTATTCATTTCTTTCCTTATGCAATTATTGTTTAATTATCGAACTTGATCAATGGTAATCACTAAAGTTTTCAGCTGTTAATATTTTATACACTTCATAAGCGGGTTCTTGGTAAGGGTGTGCGAGTAATAATGCACTGACAACGGGCTTAATTAGTTTTTCAGCACATACCATTTCCACTTTATATTCTGCAAGCTGAGTAATTTTTCCTGTACTTCCCAGAAAAGGCTGACTCCCTTGCAGAGGTTTAAATTGTCCTGTGCCTAAAGTCTGCCACGAGCAACACTCATAATCCCCTATTCGTCCTGCTCCTTGTGCAAATAAAGCCTCTTTTACAGCCTCAACATGAGTCTCAGGCACGAAAAAACATATTTTATACATAATCTAACCGCCGTAGTAAAAACTCAGGAATGCGTCGTTCTAGCCAGTACTCAGGATGCCAAGGATTATTCCCAGCAACAAATCCTACATGCCCCCCTGCCTCAGTTATCTCCAAAAAAACAGAAGCAGATAGCTCTTTTAACTCAGGGATCACTTCTGGAGTCATAAACGGATCATCTGCTGCTTGAATTAATAAAGTTGGCACCCTAATCGCTTGTAAAAATTGTCGAGAACTAGATCGTTGATAATAATCTGCTACATTAGCAAAATCATACAAAGAAGCAATCACTCGATCATCATATTGCCAAAACGATTTAATATCCTCCAAATCACCTATTCGCCTTAATAATTCAGCTTCCTCAGTTTTACCTAAAGATTCTAAGTGCACCTGCTTTAAGCGCACATAATCTTTTAATTCACGTAATAAACTGGCTCGATAAATTTTAGAAAATCCATTGTCTAACTTAGTCGCACAAGCACTTAAAACCAAAGGCACAGACACGGCAACGGCGGCAAATAGCTGAATATTACTGCCCTGCTCGCCCAGCCATTTTAATAAAACATTACCCCCTATCGAAAAACCTACCGCCGCCATAGGTGTTTGTGGCTCACGTGCACGTAAAGTACGGTATAAAAAATCTATATCGCCAGTTTCACCAGAATGATAACAACGTGATGAATTATTATATTCACCGCTACACCCTCTAAAATTTAACGCCGCACTACGCAGTCCTTGCTCAAGCAATGCCTGCTGCAAACCTTTAATATAACCAGACTGCGAACTTCCCGTTAAGCCATGCAATAAAATAACCAGAGGCTGCTTACCTACACCACAAAAATCTATATCAATAAAATCATGATCCTCAGTCATTAAACGTTCGCGTTTTACAACAGGTTCCGGTGGTTTACGCAATAAAGAAGGATAAATTGTTTGCAAATGTGGATTATTTAGCCACCATGCGGGTTTAAATGTGGGTTGTATTTGCATGAATACACTTGATCTTAAATTTAATGGTATTTTACCTCGTTACCTCACCCAAAAATTCTACCTGAGAACATTCCATGGTGTGGACTAAAGTCCATCCTAAATTGATAATTTACATCCTACCTTAGAATAGTCCACTGTAACAGAGCAATTAAAATCACAAGTTGATCAAACTATTAGCTCAGCAGTAGTCCGGTATATTAATTCCAACTTTTCAATTCATTAAAGTAATATCGTGATTTTGCCATAATTTGCTTCTCTTTGTTTTCTATATACGAAGCCAATAAGATCACTACTAAACCTAATACGATAGAACTGATCCACGGCGCACTAGAGTAAAAGTTAACCGCATATTCCCAGTAAAATAAGAAACCACCTAAAACACAAATATTACCCATGATAAACGGCGCTTTTTCCCGGTGCTTAATACCTGCAATGGTCAACAACATACCCGCCGCAATAGTAATCACTGGAGCCATTGTTTGTCCATCTAACATAGCGGCATACGTTAAAGCTACCGTCATTAAGGCGCTGACTAAACGGTACAAACGTGCGTGATAACTCACCTGCCCTGACAAAGCGAATAAAATAATAGCAACCGGCAATAAAGCACTTAACTGATCGCCAACAACTCCAAATTCAGCTAAGACAATCACCCAGATAGCCATCGCGGCCAAAGTACCGACCCACTGAGAAATATAAGTTATAAAAGCCGATTGGGTATAGCGTTTAATATCGTAAATACAATACACAAGCACGATAGCAGAAACAACAACCGCTAATAAATAAGAAGCGGGATGCAATAAACTACGGCCAACGATAATCCATAAAGGTAAACTCACCAAAACTCTAGCCGCCATACCTTCAGCTAAACGCATGCTACTATCATTATGTAAATACTGTTCCGTCCGCCTTAAAAAGACAAATAACCCTGCAACAATCAACGGCACAAAAGTCGCATCGCGTACTGGAATGATCAATAACACACTACCGATAATTGATGCAGTTAAAAGCGTTTTAAGGTATTTACGCGCCAATATAGAATAGCTGGCATAGCTCACTATGAATAATAATAAGCCAGTAATGACAAGGTCAATCACAATGACAGTAGGGCTCACCTCCATAAATTGCAACCAAGTATATTCTGGCTGTAAAGCATCCCGACCATGCCAGTATGCATAGATCATGGCACTAACTTGTGACACTTGAACGGATAAAAAAGCCGTACCCAAACCAAAAAATATCCGCGCGCCTTTCGTTTCATGAAATAAATAGGCACAAACCAAACCACCGCCACACAATAATAAAGTTAGCCCTAAACCGATCCAATAACGATAAGCGGGTAATATTTCATCATGTCCTTGTAGCATAAAACTGATGGCCGAAAGTACAATCAATACAGAACCCACCCAGCGTAAATAAGTGGTAATTTTAGCAGTCATGCTTTTGCTGTTTTTTAATACCTCTGTTTGTTCAAACGCTTGGTCAGGCATTTCTTGGGTTTCAATTGCATACATGATCGTCTCCTAGTTTTTAGTTGCTGGAGTTTGGCTGGTTTCAGTCAGCTCATCTAACATCATTTTTAAGGCTAACTGATCCTCTTCCTGCTCAAATTCATTCGCAAAATTATCAGTATCGACAGTCGCATCCGGTATTTCATATTCCGTACTCACAACCGCCCCTTCCCAGCGTTCAAAAACACTTTGCACATCTTGCATAGAGTCACCTTGATGTTCACGCTGTATGCCGACCCTATTTTGTCTAGCGGCTAAGATTTCTTTTTTATTTTTCAAAACCCACAATTGCTCAGAAATAGCACTCAAATCATCGCGTACTTTTTCTTCTTGCGCAGTGCTTTGTTGATATTGCTGTTCAAGCAAATTTACCTGTTGCTGTGCTACGCGTAAACGTTTGACGCATTGCAAAGCTTTTTGCTCATCTTCCGCACGTACTTTGATCGCTCTTTCAGACCATAAATACACTTGCTCTTGTTGTTTTGCTAATTGCTGTTGGTATTGCTCTGACATTTTGCTAACACGATGTAAATGTAAGCGTGTTTTACTAGCAATCGCTTGTAAATCTTGAAGCGCTGCACTTGCTAATGCTTCATGGTTCTCAAACTCATCAGCTACATGATCAATTTGGCCTTTAAGACTGAGAAATATGCGTTTTAAACTGTTCATAGTGATTATCCTGTTTAGTGTAAAGTCATCTTCACTATAGCAATCACCGTGCCATCTATATTTATCATTAAAAATCAAATAGATAAGTTATTTAACTTTAAAACAAATGTACATTTTATGAATACACCACATACATATATTGACCTATAAAACCTTTTAAAAACAAAACACCTTTACTGCTTTATTAATCACACTATTAAGGGTACTATTTAAGCTCTATTAAGGAGATAGCAAATGAATAATATCACTGCAAATGATTTAAAAACTAAAGGCATATCCATAATCCAATCAGCACTAGACCAACAAACTGAGGCTGTTATTTCCGTCCGTGGCAAGCAACGCTTTGTAGTAATGGACCTTGCACATTATCAATATTTACGAGAATGCGAACTGAGCACTGCCATCATTGAATCCAAAGCCGACATGGAAGCGGGACGTTATATTGAAGAGTCAGCGGAAGCGCATTTGACTCGATTGGAAAATATGGAATGAGTTACCGCTTAATTTTCACCGAACAATACGGCCGCCGAGCTTTGTGCTTTATAAAACGGCATCCTGAGCTAAAAAATCAATACCTTAAGACTTTACAGCTACTAGAAATTAACCCTACACATCCATCTTTACACCTTCACCCTTTACAAGGAGAACTAAAGCATTTGCACTCCATCTCTATCAACCTTTCCTACCGAATTACCTTGGAATTATTAATAAAAGATGAACAAATCATTCTAATCAACATCGGCGATCATAGTGCCGTTTATTAAAGTAAGTGCCATAAAAACACCTGAAGTTCTCACCACTACTCGCACTCGACTTATGCAAAAACCACCTCCTGAACAACGCGCCTTTTTTAAACAAATCGCTGAGCTAGCTTTTACCAATCCATTTAGCCAAGAAAGAGAGCGACAGGACTGTGCACTACTTAATATTTCACTAGGCACATTAGATATCTATCAGCGTAGTGAGCTAATTCAGGCGCTACTGCTAGAACAATTGCCACTCAATAATTTCCGTATTACGGATTACCAAGGCAGCACTCAAGAACACATAAAATTCGCTTGGCTGTTTTATCAATTCCATGAATTTCAGACGCAATTTAATCAATTTATTGAAGATCAGCGCTTAGCGGGTGATAAACCGATTGAACTACCCTGCGCCAAAGCCTTAAGCCAATGCTTTCAGCACGCTAATTTCAGCATTCCTGAAACAGAAAACTTCATTGCTTTATTTTACCAGTTACATCGTGGATTTTATTTTATTAGCACTGCGATTTCAGGTGATTGCCCATCAATTATCGAATTGCGAATGCGTTTGTGGAATAATATTTTCACGTTTAATCCCCAGTGGTATATGGATTATTTATGTGGAAAAATGGAAGACTTTTCCACGCTATTGCTCGGCGCAACCGGTACAGGTAAAAGTTTAGTTGCTCATAGTATTGGCTGTTCGGGCTTTATCCCTTTTAATTTATCTAAACGCTGCTTTAAAGAAAGCTTCACTCGCTCTTTTCAAGCAATCAATTTAGCACAGTACCCTGACTCCTTATTAGAGTCAGAATTATTCGGTCATAAAAAAGGGGCATTTACAGGTGCTATTGAGCATCATCAAGGCTTATTTGCGCGTTGCAGCGAACATGGTGCAGTCTTTATTGATGAGATTGGTGATATAGACATCCCCACCCAAGTAAAATTACTCAATGTTATTCAGGATAGAACTTTTTGCCCAGTGGGCAGTCATGAAAAAATGCGTTTTTCTGGAAGAGTGATCAGCGCGACTAATCGCAATATTGAACAACTACGCAAAGACGGGCATTTTAGAGATGACCTATATTATCGCTTATGCTCCGACGTGATCGAAGTACCTAGCTTACAACAGCGCTTACAGGAAAACCCTGAAGAACTAAAACATTTAATCGCCAGTTTACTTAAGCGGGTTACTGACACTCCCGCACCACATTTAGTCTCACGGATTGCCAAGCATATTCATATCACTGCGCCTAAGCACTATGCTTGGCCGGGCAATGTGAGGGAGCTGGAGCAATGCATACGGCGTATTTGCTTAACTGGAAACTACCCTTTTATGCAACAGCTCAAGCAAGAGGGCAATCACAAGCAATTTATTTTAATTGAAAACTCAGGCGAATCCAGTGCTCAGTCGCTACTACAAAACTATTGTCGCTTTCTTTATGAGCGCCACAATAGTTATGAAGCCGTCGCTAGAATCACCCAACTAGACCGACGTACCGCTAAGAAATATATTGTTGATTAACTAACCAATATTACGAGCTCTTCCCTCCTAATATTTTTCTCAAAGCACCCTATATTGCCTTTTTTCAATATTTAGGTACGATTACTGTGTGGCAGCTACAATACCACCTTGCATGGGACTAACTTTACCATTCTCTCATTTTATTCTCCTCTATACCTTGACGGATTCAGAGGAGAGTTTTACAAGCTTTTACGCTCTGGAACGGCTGAGCCTATTTGCATCGCACTGGCAGAATCAGTAGCTTAAAATTAGGCATTATAAAGGGGCTTATTTAATAGCATTATTTCAAATTTCCTGAATTCGTATAATAAGCGCATAACCTTCTGCTAAAATCCAACCCCACCATCAATGTGTAAGCCCTATGCAGTATAAAATGTTGCTGAAATTATTTATAATCTTCAGCAGTTGATAGAATCATCATAATGCACAGTAACTAAAGCTAAATTAATGTCTAAAAGTAACTCAAAAAAACCTTATAAAGAACTACTGGTCACTCTAGGGCCAGCCATTTTATTAATTATTGCCGGTTTCTGGGTAGCCTATCAGTTTGTCTCGCCTCCTCCGCCTAAAAAAATTGTAATCACCACAGGCTCCAGCACTGGTACCTACTATAAATTAGCACAGCAATACCAGGCGGAGCTTGCTAAAGAAGGCATAGAGCTTGAAATTCTTACCTCCTCCGGCTCTAAAGAAAATATTAGCCGTTTATTAAAAGCTCAGGCCGATATTGCCTTTATCCAAGGAGGTACAGGCAATAATGAAGCCACCTTTCAATCATTAGGCAGCCTTTATTATGAACCTCTGTGGATTTTTATAAAAAAAGACATTATTGCCGAAAAGCTAACTGATTTATCTGGACTGCGCATTGCAATCGGAAAAGAAGGCAGTGGCACACGTGTATTGGCAACAGAACTATTACGGCTTAACCATATTGATCCGCTATCGGCCAAGTTGCTACCACTTCCTGCAAGTGATGCAGCCACCGCACTTGCTCAAGACCAATGCGATGTTGCGTTAATGGTTGCTTCTGGCGATTCAGAAACCGTGCAGAAACTGCTTCACAACGATAAAGTTAAGCTATTGCAATTAAGCCGCCTTGATGCTTATACCCGCCTACTTCCCTACTTGTCAAAAATAACATTACCTGAAGGTATTGCTGATCTGGAAAATAATTTTCCACCGCAGTCTGTTAATTTACTGTCGCCCACCGCTAATTTAGTCGTGAATGAAGACTTTAATTCTGCACTAATTGTATTACTGCTAAGAGCGGCCGATTCCATTCACCATAAAACCAGCCTTTTTTCAGCTGCTGATGCTTTTCCTTCTGAACAGTTTACGGCCTTCCCTATTAACGAAGTAGCTCAGCGCTTTTACAAAGTAGGGCCTCCCTTTTTGATGCGCTACCTTCCTTTTTGGCCCGCAGTCTTTATTGACCGTATGATTGTAATGATCATTCCTTTATTAGCATTGCTTATTCCGCTGGGTAAAATAATGCCACCGCTTTACCGCTGGCGCATTCGCTCAAAAATTTATCGCTGGTATAACGACCTTCAGCGAGTAGATGATGCAATCCACCAACATCCGCTTTCAGCAGAACAAATTAATAACTTAAATCAGGATTTGAAAAAAATTGAAAATGAGGTAAATAAAGTTAAAACGCCATTATCTTATGCAGACCAGGTCTATAATTTACTGCTGCATATAGATTTGGTGAAAAAGAAATTAAACACCAAATAAAAAGGATTTCTGGGGTAAGACCATTGATTTTTGATATGAAAGATTTCACTACCGTACACTTTTTCCTACCTTACAGCAAAGCCTTACCCGATAAAGCGAGGCAGAACTGAGGAAGTGCTTTTTCTTCTCTTAGCAGGCGCTTTAATAACCGCATTCCCAGTGTAAACAAGCTCAAGTCACAACGATCTTTGCGATGGATAATTTTATCCCAGCCCTTTTTCTTCGTCAGCTCCCCTAAATAAACCATCCATATATAAGCTAAAGCTGCCGCTATAATAAGTCGAGAAACTCGCTCTGGGGCTCTTAACCCACTTTTCTGTAAATTAAACCCTCGGCCTTTAAGATCTGAAAAAAGGGTTTCTATACGGAAACGTTTTCGATACCAATTAAATGCTTCACCCCCTGTAGGGAGGTTAGTCACTAAGTAAATAGGGTCCTTATATTTTTCCCCCCAATAAACAACCGCCCTGACGATAATACTGCGTTTGCGAGTGAATTCAACTGCCGGTATTTCAGTCATACCACCTTGTTCGGGACAAATATCTTTAAAGGTAAACTCCTCACCATTTTCATACAGTACCGCATTATTAGCTGTTCGGCACGCATATTCCCAGCCATAATCACTAAGGGTTTTCAGCCAATCTGCCCCATCAAATTCTCCATCACCCAAGCAAATAACTGCCGTCCCTTCTGGAATAATCGCCTGAACTGATTTAATCAGCTCAATATGCATATCCTGAGGGAAATGCCCTTTTTTACCTTGACGGGTTACCCACAGTAATGGCAGAGACCTGCCTTTATAAATCATACTGACCATTAATGTAATACAACCTTTCGCTGTCGTACTACCATCAATAGCAAGCACGAGCGTTTGTTTGGCTAAACACTTAATAAGCACCTCTATAAAAGGTAAATAAAATAAATCAACGCTTACCTTTTCATTACTTAGCCAACGACGCAACCGCATGATTTGGCTTTCTTCTTTGCTGGAGCCTGGAATATCACCTGCCACATTGGCTAACTTAACAGATTTACTCTGTACAATGCCGCAGATAAAGCCTGTTAAAATATTTAAGCTGTTACTTTGACGTTTACTGGGATCAAAATCCCAAGCCTTCTGAAGAGCGCTATAGATAGTACGGTAAATATTGTAAGAGTCTGACATTATAAGGTATTCTCAATGAAAAATTTTTACATTATCACCTTTTTCATGCTTGGCAATACCTGTTTTAAAAAGTGTACGGTAGTGAAAGACAGAGCTTAGTAAAGAGGATGGTGGAACAATACAGGAAGATTACCAAGATGATGTGCATAAAGGTAAGGTGTTTACCGATAGTAATGGTGAGAAACGTACGATTAATAATTGTAATGCCTGTCATTCTAAGCAATATTTCAAATCTAAGTTAGATAGTGTTGATTTGAATGCCAATCATGATTTTCCTAAAGGAAATTCAGATATGGATGTGCGTAATGATTTAGATTATGCGCCAGATGCAAAGTCTTGTGAATATTGTCATGTTAATTCAAAGAACCCTATTATTCCCTCCGGCCATGATTCGCAATTAGCAGCGCATCGTGAGCTATGGAAAGGTAAGGGGTATATGGCGGGTTATAGTGAAAAGACTTTAACGCGGATTACTCAGACTCACTTTGATGTTGTTGCTTGCCAAGCTTGTCATATTTCATCTAAAACAGGCAGAAGAGGTGCTAAACTTCAGATTATGTATCGTTACCGTCAGGCTGAAGATGGTAAGTATAAGATGATGCCGTATAATCCACGTTTACGCTATCGCTGGTTGGATAAAACGACAGGTCGTGTTTTAAGTAAAACAGAGCGTAATTCAATCTTTGTTAAAACTACTGATGCGGAAGGTAATCTTTATGGCTCTATTGTTGACCCTATAAGTGGTGCAGAGCTAGGTCGCGTTGGTGTGGATAAACGTGGAAGAGCTAAGGGACCTGATACTTATGAAGCCTTTGTTGCTGTGAAAACAGCTTACGACAGCTTACTGTCTAAAATAGGATACACTAATCCTAATACGACGATGATGTGGTCGGAGTCAAATGAGTATGTGATATCACATAATACTAGGCCTTCTACAAGTTCAGTGCAATGTGAAGAGTGTCATGCTCGTAAGCAAAGTGGTGCGTATAGCGCATTATTGTCGCAGGATGGCATTATGGGGGCTGCAAATGTCCAAACGATAACTACCTTGCCTGATGTTCGATTAGTTGAGGAAGGTATTGTTACGCTTGAATTGCCTTATATGAAGCTACAAGAAAATGGTGATATTACAGAGAACGTAGCTGATATTTTGTATGCGACCAAAATTGACCCGTTTATGTCTTTGCTGAAAAACTCAAGTTCTAGTGAGATATTGGGTAAATTTAAGGCAATATCTACTGAGAGCCTAATGGCGTCGGTAGGATCTGAGCTTGGGGCTAAGATGGCGGCTGACTTTGTTAGTCCAAATAGCTATTTGTTTAATGTTAATAAGGGTGCCGTAAGCTTGCGTAATATGGTTGCTGTTATTGATGGTAATACGGTGAATAGTATCTTATTTCCAACTTACCGCGGTATCATGGGTAAAGTGGATGGTGCTGAATCAGGGGTGCAAGGTATCCTTGATGCGCGTAATTATGGCAAACTACGTTCTGATGTCTTCTATTTTGATGTTCAGGATAGTACTAAAACGTCTGTGAAGTCGCTTAATGGTGCGCCTATGTACGTCAAGGTGGCCTACAAAGGGACTGCTACTAGCACTGCTTCAGTTAACGTAGTAACGGCTGATATGGCGGTCACTGCGGTTACGATGCTTCCTGCAGAAAATATCTTAATGATACAGCCTGCGAATGATAGTGGTGAAGGGTTCGTTATTTTGAAAACGGATTCGCTAGGTTATTTTGTTATTGCTGATAAGTAAGGCATTGCAAATGACTTAGAAAAGTTCGCCAAGCGAATTATTCGCTTGGCGGCAAGATAGGCTTCTTTATCGTATAAGAGGTGATTGGGTTTTGTCGTCAAGCTTTGCTTGGTTTTACTGATTAAGAGAAGGAGCGATTTTATCGCTCCTTTTTTTTGCCTAATTAAAATGGGTACCTCTTTTATTGTCTGTGGGTATCTGGAGTGTTAAGAGCATCACGTAAATAACGCACTTCATTCCTTAAAAATGAGGCGTTAGGAATCTCATAAAATGTTCATACCCAATCATTATAATTTGGCTGTAAAGAATGGGCTTATCGGGGCGCAGTGCTTTAGCCTGCTATTTTAGGCTACGAAGGCAGGCTAAAGCACTGCGCCCCATTTATTGTATTACTCTTAACTTAATGGCAGTGAGGCTCTCAATCGGGTAAGTTCATTCCTTTAAGGTTCCTTTAAATATAAGTGTCATGACATAAATTTAGTCTGAGGGAGTTTAGTCCTGGCTGTATGAAATACATATTCGTGGCATATAACACAGTTAAATGTGTTATATGCCTTATTTTTTATTAAGAAGCGTTTGTTCGGTAAGTAAAGTTACTTATTTCTAAGGATTTTTTTTATGGCATGACTTGTGCTTTATAAAATATAAGGATATTTATATTTTTTGATTAAATGCAGAAGATATAAAAGCGCATAAGGTGTATATGCAGAAGAAGGAACTTATAGGGAAAAAGCAGGGCATGATGCTGTGCAGGGAGTTAGGGAGCTGTTTGGATAAGCAGTATAAGCAAGCAGACAAAGGAGAGTTGTTGCAAAGCAAAAGGATGAGTTTTGGCTTTTTAGGAAGATAAAGGAATAAGTAAAAGGTGAATTAACAAGGAGATTTATTCGGGAAAAATGGACGACGAACCTTAGCTTAATGCTAAGGGGTGTAATCAAGGATGATGGCTAGGGAAGGATGACGTTAATCGTTGGTTTTGGAGGGATTTTATAAACTTGCGATTTTTGTATTAAGAGCGGATAGGGTTAATTGACTATTGTAGATGCCTGATGTGATGGATTAATTTTAAGGACTCTGTTTCTAAAAGGAGCGCTCTGCAAAGGGCGCTCCTTTTGTTTTATTAGGAAAGTGAAAAGTAATGAAGAAAATAAGTGAATTAGCGCAAGAAAGTGACACCAGTACCTTATTGGATAAAACGATGCCCTGGATGTTTGGTGCGGGCATAGCGGCGGGTCATCTGCTAACTTCATCAAGCTGTACTATTCCGCAACAAGGTCGGTGTGCAGTGTGTGGTGGTTGTGTCGTTGCACTAGGTTCTTTAGTGGGCTGGGCAATGCTAAAAAAACGCCAAGGCGATGATTTTTATAATCAAGAATAAATAATCTGAGACCTGACCTTGTCATGAAGTTGAAAGCTTTTTTTTTATCTATCTGTTTGTTAATGCCTGCATCTAATGTATACAGTGCTTGGAATTGGAGCGGTGTGCTAAAGTCAAAAGTACAGGCCGATAACCGCTATACGCGCTATGTTGATCACCCTCAGGTATTAGGTGAAGTATGGGGTAGTTTTGAGGCTTTCGATCATGATGGTTGGCGAACGGCAATAGATTTTGTGGCGCGTGAAAGTAGTAAATATGGTTTTCAAGGTGATATTTATCAGTTGTATGCGGAAAAACAGATAAAAGAGTGGCATAGCACAATAAAAGCGGGTCGCTTTCAGCGTTCAGATAGTTTGGGCTTTTATAACTTGGATGGTGCTTCTTTGTTATACCAGCTTCCAGAGCAGGGCCTATCTTTTAGTATCTATGGGGGCAGGCCAACACGACAAGAAGATGTGCGCTCAGTTTCGGGTGATTGGTTGTATGGTGTTGATATGCTGAGTCAGCAACAGCTTAACTGGCGCAATAATATTTTACCTATTGATCTGTGGTTGTTGCGTTTTGGTTTTCAACAATTTCATGATGATCATACTTCAACTCGATTAACGCTAGCCAATACTATTTCTGGTGAATTTAAAAATGATTTTTTACATGCTTATGAATTATCTTTTACAAGTACGCTAGAAACAGAAAGCGGTGTTTTTGAACAAGTATTTATGAATTTTATGTTGGATATTACTGAAGGTAGTCGAATCAGTATTAATTACTCTTTGTATGAGCCTAAAGGTTTTTTTCCTACGTTTAAAGAAAAATTTTATAGCCAGTATTATCAAGGGCGACAAGATTTATTAGGTTTAAATTTTGATCAGCAATTAACCGATACGTTTAGTTATCATGTAGGCGGGAAGCGTGCGGCGCGTAAGTCTGAGCATGATATAGGCTATGGTTTTGATATGGGGGTAAAAAGTAATTATTTCCGTGATTTAGTTGTGACAGCTGACTTTGATATGCTTGAGTTTGGCAAAAGTAGCACCTATAACATGTATTTTAGTAGTCAATATTCTATTGGCGCTAATTCATTACTCAATTTGAACTTGGCTTATTCTTGGGATACCAGTCCTCTATATGGTAAAAATAGAGGGGCAGGGACAGAGCTAAAATTTCGTTATAAATTATATAGTGATATTTTTCTGGATTTGGCGGGGAGTTATATTGTTAATTCGCGCTTAAACAATGAGTACTTGGTTGGTTTACAAGCCACTTGGTATTTTGACAATTTTCAAGCAAAGGTGAGTCATTAATGCGTTGGTTTATAGCGAGCTTTTTGCTGTTTGTGTCAGTTTTGGGCGTGGCTGCCGAAACGGGCGATAAAAAAGAAAAAACCTGGTGGGAAAAACGTGATGTGCGTAGTGATATTTATTACCCACATAAAGTGCATTATGAAGTTATGGAAGAAGAGGGTGACAGTTGTTTGCTTTGTCATGCGTTTCAGAAAAATGACGAGCATGATGAAACCAAGCGTAAACCCTTAAATGTAATTGCTAATGAACCGTTAATGGGGATTTGCCATGACTGCCATGTCGATGAAAAGCGCGGGCCGTGGCGCTGTGATATTTGTCATGATGATCCTAAGAAAATTTGGCCAGCGGATCATAACTCAGGTTATATTCAGAATCATGCAGCCGATAGTAAGCAGGGCACGGCTATTTGCGAAACCTGTCATTTAGATCGTAAATTTTGTACCAATTGCCATTTTCGACGAGATACATTAGGAACGGGCTATCATCCTTTGAACTATATAAATCGACACGGTTTGGAATCGCGCATGATGCCTGAGAATTGCAGTAAATGTCATAACAGTTTTTATTGCCAAGATTGTCATAATCAATAACTATGTTTAAAAAATTACTCTGTATTTTTATTGTTTTGTTTGCTTGGCTAAATATGGCGACTCAGCCTGTATTTGCACGGGATGTGTCATTAGCGAACAATCAAATATTATTAACCCCTACACATGGAGGGGATGGGAGTGCATGGGGGCAAAGTAATTGTATTAACTGCCATGTGTTACGCAATATTCATAAAACAGTGCCAGCAATTAAAGGGATTGTGCAAGATGTAGGTTATAGGTCTTGTACGGGATGTCATGGGCAAAATGGTACGAATGTGCAGAGAGAATGTATTGTTTGTCATAACTCAGAGAGATTACCTAAGTCGCCTTTGCAACATGCTGAGAAAAATCATAACTTTACAGTTAAACAAGATGCGCCCTTAACAGATGAGAACTGTATCATTTGTCATGATCATTCTGACATGGATAAGAAATTTGAACCGGCAGTTGATTTAACGCATTTTAAGGGGGTAGGACTTGATTTGCCATATCAAAATAATAGCGAATTCTGTTTGCGTTGTCATAATGAAGATCATCAGCCAGTTGGGTTTGCAATGAAGCCTCGGTTTTTGCGTGATCCTTTAGTCATGATGGAGAAGAATTACCGGTTTATTGATATGCATGGGTACCCTGAAGGGAGTGGTCAGCGGACATATTCAGGTTTGCGTAGTCATTATCAGTATCCGAGTGTAGTTGATTGCACGGATTGTCATGCAATGCATGGTACGCATAATACAAAATTGATTGTTGATCGTACGGATGCGGGAATGAAGCAGTTAAAGGCTGGGCTGCGCTTACAGCCAGTGCTGATTAATGTGCCCCTGAATGGTGATTATTCGCAGCTATGTGTTACCTGCCATCAAATGAGCGATATCGTAGAGCAAGGAGATGAAGATACGGGTAACGGTTTATCGGGTGTACATCAAGTGAGTTCGGATTGTCGAGTCTGTCATGTGCATGGCATGGCTGCGCAAACAGGGTTATGATGCGCTATTTGTCCTACATATTGGCACTAGCAGCTTTAGCAGTAAGCCCTTTAATGGCGGAAGATAAAATAGAATTGCCTCCTTTTCATCATATTGTTGGCGTTAAGCCTTCTGATGCTATTAAGGTGCCGAATAAATTTAAACTGGGTGATAAAGGTGAATTAATTTGTGCTACTTGTCATGGCTTAAAAGATATAGATAAAACGCCTATCGATGAAGTTGATAAAGAAGCGGCAGACTTTCTAGTCGGTGGGCATTACCGAAACCTTACAGGGCTTTGCTATCAATGTCATGATGAGCAAAAGACTCAGCGTGAGAATATTCATATCCTGCTCGATGAGCACGGCGAAATTAAGAAAAAACAATGCACCTATTGTCATGAAGAGGTTCCTGATCGCGATAAAAAATTAAGCATAGCGGAGTTAAAATTGCGCTTACCTATGGAATGAGCACAAATTAATTTAGGCAAGTTCAATTTAAGAATTATAATGATGCAACTCATAAACTTTATTTAAAATCGACCCAAGATAAAACCTTACTCAAAAGAAATTGAAGCGCAGATGCGAGAA
>NZ_FQTQ01000078.1 GCF_900128525.1 methanotrophic endosymbiont of Bathymodiolus puteoserpentis (Logatchev) | reverse complement strand
CTTTCTTCCATGATCTCTTCAAGGTCGCGATACGAAACGCCATACCTGACATAAAAGAAAACCGCATAAAGAATAACGTCTTTGGGAAAGTGTGTCCCTTTAAAGCTGATCATGATTTTATTTTATGTACATTGGGAAATAAGGGGGAATTATCTCAGAATTTACCCATTAATGCGACAGGAACCCCACAATTAATCTATGCTTGCGACAGAATCATAACGCCTTCTTTGCTTTTAACAATCCTTGCGACAGAAACTTTTCATCAGCACGACTAAATAACTATTGAACACCTCATCTGCACCGTTCCGTTCCGCCGACTTTAACGCCTCGATGCGCTCTTCCTCGTCGCGTACCACCTGCGCTAGATAATCATCTGCCGCCTGTAGTGAGTAATATAAGCCCGTATCGATACTAATATCATCCGTATACCTCAGTACCCCTAGCATAGCCACGTATTCGTCATGCGCCCAACCTTCTTCAATGCGTGCGTCCTCGACGGTCTCAGATATTTTCTGATGGTACAAGTTTGTCTTATGGTTAGCTGTGACCAACGCCTGTAAGCGTACCGCTCGTATTAGGTAATTCTTGGCCCAGGACCAGTGGGCATCGGCTCTTAACAACTCTGTATGGCTTATCGTTGGCTTAACACTCGCTAAGGCGACAGATATCCTTGCCGCTACGTGCTTCATCGACTCTAAGAGCTGTTTTTCAACATGTTTCGAGTCGTAAACAGCATTGGCGCTGCTGTTCTCGTTTTCGAAAGTCAGTTGTGCGAGATACTTTATCGTGGCAATCTTGTAATAAAGTGCTTGCAATCTATTGACTGTCTCCTGTGCGCCCCACCAAGAATGCAGGGTTTTGCGTAATTCACGCAATTCAGCCGCTTTCGCATACGCAGTATCTCGCATAACCTGAGCTTGCTTTTCAGCTTCGGGAATAGACAGTCTCGAGGGGTAGGCTGTTCCAGTTGTGAGTATCAAAGCAACAAGCGATACGGCAAACAATCGTACAATTCCCATTGGTATTTTCCTGATGTTTAAGTCGTAATCATACCGTATTTCGAGTTCTGTCGCAAGAATAAGCCTTCTCCAATACGAAATGAGTCTGAAAAGAGCCTCGTATTCTAATATGGAATGAGTCTAAGCTGACAAAAGGCTCTGTCGCAAGGGAAGGTTAATTGTGGTTTTTATGTCGCATTTATGGGTAAGCTGAAGTTTCCCAGTTTTTTTACACGAAGAAACATTAGTAGGTGCTAATTTTTGAAAACATTAGCATTATCTAATATACTCCTCCGTAAAATCACAATTATCTCTTTAAAAACAACCATTTATTGGTGAATTAAGCCTTAAAATACTATATAATATATTATTCTAAGCAATTGATTATACAAATAAAAAGACCTTATTCATGTTCATTTTACGCGATCTTCTACTCCCCCTACAAACTCATTTTTCCAACACCAAACTCGGCAAGGAACGTG
>NZ_FQTQ01000077.1 GCF_900128525.1 methanotrophic endosymbiont of Bathymodiolus puteoserpentis (Logatchev) | reverse complement strand
GTTATTTATATAGGTTATAATACTACATTTCTCATTCCCACGCTCCAGAGTGGGAACGAGAAAAATCCTTAAGCATGAACCTTCATCAAACCTTATTGACAGAATCAAAATGTGTAATAAGATGAATAGATTGCTCGTGCCTCACTTATTTTAGCCGATAATTTTTAGCCTTAGTGGGGCGTTCAGGCTTGATACACCGTTAATTTGTACAGTGTTTCACTTTCTGAAACACCCGTACTCTGACCAGAGCATAAAAAAGCAAGCCTATTGACGAAACTGATAATTCGTTCATGGTGTCACTTGTATTGATTTTATTAATAAAAGGAAAACGGCATGAGTAAATTAACACTAGGAGTCATCGGGACATCAAGAAAGGAAGATGAGCGACGTTTTCCAATCCATCCTGAGCATTTGCCACGCATTCCTGAAGAGCTTCGTCGCCAGCTGATATTTGAAGAGGGTTATGGAACTCCATTCGGTATAACCGATACGGAAATGGCTGCTCAGGCGGGTGGTGTTGCCACACGCCACGATATATTAGCCGACATTGACACGGTTATAATTAACAAACCAGTCTTAGCTGACTTCCTGGAATTTCGCGAAGGAGGAACACTTTGGGGTTATGTGCATTGCGTGCAGCAACGGGAAATTACTCAGGCTGCAATCGATCGTAAGTTAACGCTCATTGCTTTTGAAGACATGTTTGTTTGGTCCCCTGATGGCTTTATAGGCCGCCACACATTTTATAAGAATAATGAAATGGCTGGTTATTGCGCCGTCATACATGCCTTGCAACTTAAAGGTATCGATGGGCACTACGGCAACCAACGTAAAGTAATCATTTTCGGTTTTGGTGCCGTCAGCCGTGGCGCTATTTACGCCCTCAAGGCACATGGTTTTAGAGATATCACCATCTGCATTCAACGCCCTGATCATGAAGTGCGTGAAGAGGTGCTCGATTGTAACTATGTCAGAGTTCTGGCTGGTAACGAGGTCGAAGAGCGCATGATGGTGGTAGAGCATGATGGAACGGTACGGCCGCTGGTAAACCTGATTAGTGAAGCAGATATAATCGTAAATGGAATATTTCAGGATACAGACAATCCTACTGACTTTGTGACTGAAGCAGAAGGCTCATGCCTCAAGCCCAATAGCCTGATTATTGATATCAGTTGCGACGAAGGTATGGGATTCTTTTTTGCTAAACCAACCACATTCAAGAATCCGATGTTTAAATATAAAACCATCGATTACTACGCCGTAGATCACACGCCTAGTTATTTCTGGGAAAGTGCAACGCGCTCAATCTCTGCCGCACTCATTGTTTATTTACCGACTGTTCTCGCAGGCCGTGATGGGTGGAAGCAAGATCAGACCATTAAGAAGGCTATAAATCTTGATAGTGGCGTAATTCAGAACCCCTCTATTCTGTCGTTTCAAAAGCGTGAACTGCACCACCCCCACGACCACATCAATCCTGTTGAATAAGCTGTACCGATAAGATAGGTGCTTAACAATTGCCTCCAGCCGACGCACCTTCGACGTGCGACTGAGGCAGGCGTTAGATGCAAAAGAAAGGGACATAGTATGGCTCAAAATGAATATGAATACATTGAGTTCCTGCCAGGGTAAGGGCTTCAAGATAATAGTGCTTATAACTACGATCAACACATTTAGATATAGTTATTAG
>NZ_FQTQ01000076.1 GCF_900128525.1 methanotrophic endosymbiont of Bathymodiolus puteoserpentis (Logatchev) | reverse complement strand
GAATTTCCCTGTCGCCTACTGCGGACTAAAAATCATCACTTCGCTATCGCTCCGTTTCCCTGATTTTCAGCGAAGGTAGTTTCTACTGTAGGACAACGTGCATAATGTTTTAAAAGAGGAAGCACGATGAAAATAAAACGATTTTTTGCAGCTGATATTCGTCAAGTAATGCGCATGGTTAAAGATGAGCTGGGTGCTGATGCGGTTATTATGTCCAATCGTTCGGTTGATGGTGGAGTGGAGATTGTCGCTGCTCAAGATTTTGATGAGCAAATGGTGCATGATAATTTACAGAAACAGCAGCAACAAAAAAAGGCTGAAGTTTCTAGAAAAAATACTAAATTACCTGATTTTGAAGCAGAGAAAAATAAGTTACATATCGTCAGCAGTGCCAGAAAAGATGATTCAACGCCTCAGTCGGCTATTCGCCCTGCAGTACGCCGAAAATTAGATGAATATGTGGGGTATGCAGAGAAAATGGCTCTGAACAAGCGTAAGTTCACAGAGACCCCCGCTCAATTTTCTAAGTCGAAAGTAACGGAAAAAGCTAAAGTGGTTCATAAGCCTGAACCAACAACGCAGGCGAGTAGCTTACAACGGACTTTTCAGCAAGGCAAAGAAAGTGCAATGAATACTTCTAATGATATGTTGTTAGAAATGCGCAAAGAACTGCGTTACTTAAGAACGGCAATGGATACTCGCTTATCTGAATCGAGCTGGGGCGGCCAATCTGAAAGTAATCCTATACGCTTGGATTTGTTACGCCGTTTAGCTGGGATAGGGATTTCGAAAAAGTTAAGCATTAAAATTGCTAATCGCTTGGATAATCAATCAGATCCTGATGAGGGCTGGGATAAAGCACTAGATATGATGCAGAGGGTATTGCCGGTAACGAGTGATGATATAATACAAAATGGTGGTGTAGTCGCTTTAGTGGGGCCAACAGGTGTTGGTAAAACGACGACAATTGCTAAGTTAGCCGCCCAATATATTTTACAACACGGATCGGGCCGCCAACGCTGAAAATCAGGGAAACGGAGCGATAGCGAAGTGATGATTTTTAGTCCGCAGTAGGCGACAGGGAAATTCGCCA
>NZ_FQTQ01000075.1 GCF_900128525.1 methanotrophic endosymbiont of Bathymodiolus puteoserpentis (Logatchev) | reverse complement strand
TTAGGTGGTAAATGAATTAACCCGCTTCGAGCGGTTCACGGTTTTCAAGCCTCCGGCTTTGCCGGAGGTATTTGACTGTAAAAAGCTAAATAATTTCAAAGAAATACGCTAAAATAATCGGTTTTTTAATATTGCTCCGGATTTACGGTTCGGTTCGCAGATAGGTGTTATATGTCTAAAATTGTTGTCTCCGCTTTATATAAATTTGCTACGCTCGAAGATTTTACAGAACTCAAGAAACCTTTATTACAACTGATGGAGGATCACCAGGTTAAAGGGACTTTATTGCTTGCTAAAGAAGGTATTAATGGCACGATTGCCGGTGATCGTGCGGGTATTGATGCTGTGCTTCATTGGTTGCGTTCTGATCTACGTTTAGCCGATCTTGAGAGTAAGGAGTCTTATGAATTAAAAATGCCGTTTTACCGGACTAAGGTGAAGCTTAAAAAAGAAATTGTCACGATGGGCGTGGAAAACATTGACCCGAAAAAAATCGTCGGTACTTATGTTAAGCCACAAGATTGGAATGCTTTGATTTCTGACCCTGATGTGATCTTAATCGACACGCGTAATGATTACGAAGTTCAAATCGGCGGATTTAAAAATGCAGTTAATCCAGCCACTGAGACATTTCGTGAATTTCCTCAGTATGTAAAAGAGAATTTAGATCCTAGTAAACATAAAAAAGTCGCGATGTACTGTACTGGTGGGATTCGCTGCGAAAAATCAACCGCTTATTTAAAAGAGCAAGGCTTTGAGGATGTTTATCATTTACAGGGTGGTGTATTAAAGTATTTAGAAGAAGTACCTGTTGAAAAATCACTTTGGGAGGGGGAGTGTTTTGTATTTGATAATCGCGTCGCGGTTAATCATAACTTAGAAAAAGGTCAGTATGATCAGTGTTATGCTTGTCGTTACCCCATTACTGAGCAAGATAAGCAAAGTGTACATTATCAAAAAGGCGTGAGTTGCCCACATTGTTATCACAAGGCAAATGAGCTACAGCGTCAACGCTTTCAAGAACGAGAAAAACAGGTGCAGCTTGCAAAGCAGCGCGGTGAAGAGCACATAGGCTCAGCAGCACGGCAAGCATCGGCAGAGCGTCGTGCATTAAAACAGCAGGATAAAGCACAGCAAAGAGAGAAAGTGCGTAAGCGGGAAGGTTGAATTAAGAGATAGTATGCGAATGTCGCGTTCTGTGGGAGTAGCTTTAGCTACGACAGTTTATGCCACTATCACGGCTAAAGACACTCCCACTTAAAGTGTAAACTAAAGGATGCCGATTAATTTTGTAAGGTTTGTGTTGTTGTATCGACTGATAAATGAATTTCGTCATTTTGACGCATTTAAAGTAAAAATCCACTAAATTAAAGGAACACTGATGAAAATGATTAATAAAACTAAATTTGCTATTGGTACATCATTAGTTGCGGGGCTAGTCACGGGCTGTACTACTTCTGACACTAACCTTTTTGGACAAGAAGAGCTATCATCTGGCTATATGAATCAAGCTGATTCAGCAAAAGAGGAGGCTGTAACAAAGGTAAAGGATGGCGCATGTGGTGAAGGTAAGTGTGGTGGGAAGATGATGAGTGATAAGGAAAAAGTAAAAGAAGGCACATGCGGTGATAAAAAAATGGTGACTGATGTAGAAAAAGCGGTAGAAGGCAAGTGTGGCGAGAATAAGTAAGCAAAAAATAGGTCTGTTCAAGATGGAATCCGTACCATCTTGAACCCTAGCTCTATTTTTAAGTCTCAGCTTTCAAAAGATAATTGCTCACCAAAACTGGCTTGCCAATCACGACTAAACTGATCAACTGCAGGCTGAACGGCAGGGTGACTCATCATTTGTTCCGCTATATCTACAGGCAAAGTAATTGAGGCAACTCCTAGTTGTAATATATCTAATACTTGCTGTGTGTTTTTAAAACTGGCTGGAAGTAGTTTTGTCGATAAGCCTTGTTGATTGATTAGCTTCTGTAAATCAGCAACCACAGCAATGCCATTCGCGCCCATTGCATCTATGCGATTAACATAGGGCGCTAAATAATCGGCACCGCATAAAGCAGCAAAAAATCCTTGCTGTACACTGTAAATGGCAGTGGCTAATACGGTAATTCCTTGTGCTTTCATAAGTTTTATCGCTGCTAAACCAATACGTGTTGTCGGCACTTTGACGACAATATCATAAGGTAAGGCATGCAGTTTTATGGCTTCTGCCAACATGTCTTCAGCGGTTTTACTGACTACTTGCACATGAAACCGAGCGTGTCCACCAAGCGCTTTGGCTAAAGCAGGCAAAACTTGGTTAACACCCAGTCCAGATTTGGCTAAAATGGAGGGATTAGTCGTGACACCAAAAATAGGTAAGGATTGGTTAAGGTCGGCAACTTGCAGGGCATCTGCAGAATCGAGGTAGAGTTCAAACATAATATTTATTTAGATAAGTGGTTTGCTTGGGCTTGGATCGCGGTCATAACGACGGTATTTACTATATCTGTAACTGTGCAGCCTCGGCTTAAATCATTAACCGGCTTATTTAAACCTTGTAAAATAGGTCCGATAGCAATAGCGCCAGAAGAGCGCTGTACTGCTTTATAGGTATTATTGCCGGTATTCAGGTCAGGGAAAATAAAGACATTCGCATGGCCCGCAACTTCGCTGTTTGGGAGTTTGGTTTTAGCAACCTCAGCATCGACTGCAGCATCATATTGCATAGGGCCTTCTAGTTTTAGTTCAGGGTGCGCTTGTTTAGCTAGTTTGACTGCTTGTCTTACTTTATCAACCGCTTCGCCTTTACCTGATTCACCTGTGGAATATGAGAGCATGGCTATACGTGGCGTAATATTAAACATTTCAGCCGTTTGTGCTGCACTGATCGCAATGTCTGCCAGTTCTTGAGCGTTAGGGTCGGGGTTAACTGCGCAATCACCATAGACTAAAACCCTATCCTCTAAACACATAAAAAAGACACTGGAAACAATCGATGTGCCCGGTTTAGTTTTAATAATTTGAAAAGCAGGGCGAATCGTATGTTGGGTGGTATGTACTGCGCCGGAAACCATACCATCAGCATCGCCCATATGAATCATCATTGTGCCGAAATAACTGACATCCGATAAGGTATCAAAAGCCATATCATAAGTAACGCCTTTTTCTTTGCGTAATTCATAATATTGCTCTGCATAAAGATCCCGTAACTCAGAGTGCAGAGGGTCAATAATATTAACGTCGTCTAAGTGCAGACCTAATTTTTTGATCTTTTGCTGTATCTCTTCGACATTACCTAATAGCGTTAGTTTAACGACATTTCTTAATAAGAGAATTTCTGCGGCATGCAAAATACGTTCTTCTATCCCTTCAGGTAAAACAATATGCTGCTGATTAGCTTGGGCGCGTTGCATTTGCTCATACTCAAACATTAAAGGGGTAACCCGATCAGAGTGTTGATCGGTAAGTCGCTGTTTTAGTTCATCAAAGTTTAAATTACTTTCAACTAAACCTAAAGCGGTAGCAATTTTTCGTTCGTCTTGCGAGTAAATTTGAGCTTTTATTTCTTTTACTTTCATAGCAGCACTAAAAGTATCTTCTTCGATTGATAATACGGCAAAAGGCGTATCATCAAAGCCCTCTAGTAAATGCCTTATTTGCTTGGCAGTATTTTTCTTCCCAGTTAATAATAAACCCGCAATTTGCGGGTAATTGGTCGAGGTATAGGCCATAAAGCAAGCGAGAATAATATCTGCTCGGTCACTTGGCGTAATCACTAGGTCGCCTGCCTCAAGATAATCTAAAAAACTGGGTACTTGCATGGCTGCAACTTTATATTGGCTAACTAAACGGTTTAAGGTTTGTTTTTCACCTAATATAAGCTCCGCATTAAGTTGACGCACAATATTGCCCACACTGGGTTTTTCTAATAAAGGCTCGGCTGGCACTATATAAACAGGAAAGTGATTTTCTGGATTGTGCTTAAAGCGCATGCGCAATGTTTCAATTTGATCCATCGCGACACCATTAATAACCCCCGCTAATAAATCACAATCAAATTCATTTAAAGCATGTTTAAGTCGATTGACGGCATCAACAATTTGTATATTATTTCGCCCTTGGCCTTGAACAACCGGCATAATTAAGCAGCCTAGGTTATTCGCTACTTCAGCATTAAAATCAAATTCAAAAATAGAATTATCACCGACATAATCAGACCCAAGGCAAAGTACATGATCGCATTGCTTAGTGAGTGTACGATATTTACTTAAAATCCGTTTTAATAATTCCTGGTAATTATCTTTTTCAATTAAATCTTGAGCCTCTTCCATTGAGCAGCCGTACATGGAACTATAAGGCAGGTCAATTTGATAACGATGTCGGACTAATTGAATTAACTCATCTTTATCTTCTTGTGCATAAATAATAGGTCGAAAGAAACCAATTTTCCCCGCATAACCAGCTAACATATCCATCATTGCCAGCATGATAATGGACTTGCCACTGCCTTGCTCGGCCCCAGTTACATAAATATTTTGCTTGTTCATAGGTTTTAATTATCTTTTTTAAAACGTATTAAAAAATATGGCTTATAGGCTATATATGAAAACTTACAAGCGGTATAGTTAGCATTATCGAGTTTATAAAATTATCAGGTATTTATGTCTACGCTTAATATTTCAGAATTATCTATCTTACTGGTAGAGCCGTCACCAACTCAATTAAAAGTTATTATTAAACATTTGCAGCAAGAGGGCATTACATCAATTGAGGGGACTACTAATGGTTCAGAGGCGCTAGAAAGTATTCATGCTTATCCGCCTGATTTAGTCATGAGCAGCATGTACCTTCCTGACATGACAGCCACGGAATTGGTGATGGCTATGAAGCAGTCAGAAGCCGGTCAAAATGTTCCCTTTATGTTAATTTCCAGTGAAACTGATTTTAAAGCCCTAGACCCAATTCGCCAGGCTGGCGTGGTCGCTATTTTACCTAAACCGTTTAATCATGCAGACTTAAAACGTGCTTTAAAAGCAACGATTGAATTCATAGACCCTGAAGAACTTAGCCTAACACATTATGATGTCGAAGCATTAAGAGTACTGGTTGTTGATGACAGTTTGATGGCCAGAAAACATATTACTCGTGTTTTAAATAATATGGGCATTAACGAGATTATTACAGCCAATGACGGCAAACAAGGTGTCGATATATTTAGTGCGAACCAAGATGCATTCGATTTAATTGTGACTGATTACAATATGCCGGTTATGGATGGTCAAGAGCTTATTCGGTTTATTCGTCACGATATGGGAAATACACTTATCCCCATTCTGATGGTCACCAGCGAAGATAATGAACTACGCTTAAATAATATACAGCAATCAGGCGTATCTGCTATTTGCGATAAACCTTTTGAGCCGCAAACAGTAAAAGAAATGTTATTTAGGGTCATGGATTAGTTGGAGCTTTTTATGCCTACAAACCAAACTCCAAAACCATTTTAATGGATACATAGATGACTAAAATCATTGCCGCAATAAAGACAATCGTCTGTGTTGGGTTGCGCCATAAGTTTTTGTAAAAAGTATTTGCTTGGCCACTTTGTTTTAGTTGTTGATATTCCTCCTGCAAGGTAATGCGTCGTTGCTCTTGATATTCATCAATTAAGCTTCGTGCTTTGGCATATTGTTGATCATCAGATAGCCAGATGGCGGGCATTGAAATTCCCCAGTTACCGGCACTTGTTTCATAAAAATTTAGTTGATTTTCTACTAATAAATCGCGAATATCATCGGCTTCATCATCAGGTACGTGGCGTAAAGAAAAGAGTAATAAAGCCATATTAATGTTTCTCAGGGTTGTTAATAATATTTTGTAAGATTGACCAGCGTGCTTGGTGTTTACTAGCGCCTTTGCCTTGAATCCAATAGTCGTATAAATGTTCTATATTGCCAGTCGATTTTTGGATCTCTAGCCAACTATTCAACATGGCTTGTAAGGTTAGGTTATTTTTGTGGACTGCATAACTGATTGGAAACTGGTGTATTCTTGTTGAGTCAAAGCTGACAGAGTATGCTGGATGTAGCATGACTAATGTCATGCCTTCTTCTATGCTACTAATAAATCCATCAAAAGTATTCTCTGGGGCATTAAAAAATATATCAGGGTTAGCAATTTTTTTAATTTCAATGTTTGGGAATGCTTGCTTAATATAAGTTAAGCGTGGGTAATGATCTATCGTGGCAAATTTTAAATGTGTGGACTTGGTAAACTTCGAGTAGTCAGAAAACTCTTTTTGACGGTAATCTTTGACAATCAGGGCGGTTGTTAAATTTAAGATGGGTTGCGTATAAAGTACCGATTTTAAATGTTCGCTACTGATCTGTACGCCTGAAATAACAATATCAATTTGTAAGTTATCCAAGGCTTGATACAGGTTTTTAGCCTTAGTAAAGGGAATAAAGTCTAAATTCACACCTAATGCAGACGACAAGTGATTCATCATTTCTATATCAAAGCCGACCAGTTTGTGCGCATTATTATAAAAAGAAAAGGGCACGCGACTTGGGTTGTAGCCGATACGTATAGTTCCACGCTTTACTATCGCTTCCGGAGTCGGCATAAAAAATTGATTTTTATCTGTGTCGTGTAAGTTGTATACAATTTTCTGGGGGGCTTCCCAGTCTACTTGCATTTGCTTTAATTTTTCACTGACATCTATTTTTTTTGTAAAAAAATGAGCGAAGAAAGTTTGTGTTAGCAATACTGACAAGCCAATAATCAGTATAGTAGAGCCAAGAAATAATAAGACTTTTTTAATTTTAATCTCAATAAGGCCGAGTAAATAGGCTGTTGTAGATAAGGTAAAGGAGATTAGAAAAACAGCAGAAGCGAGTGTAGAAAAGCGCTTGGTTAAAACATCACCCGATAAATAAAGCTGATACATATCACTGGGTAGGTGTAGATAATTAAGCAAAAAAGGAATGCTGATATGTACGCTGGCAAATAAACTAAATAAACCATTAAATGCTAGTAATGCCTGTTGCCCTGTATCTAATTCAGTATTAGTGAACCAAGCAGAAAATAAGATAAAGATAAAGGCTAATAACTTACCTACAGCTGGAAAGTTAAAGGCAATGGGAATAATAATTTCATTGTACTTATCACTGTCTTCCGTACGCAGCTTATGTTTTTCAAAAATGTCATTACAGGCTTCGGACATGATAGGGATAAGAATAAACAAATTCCCCGAGGCGAAGGCAGTCACTAAAATACTGCGGCAGCCTTGGATAATATCAGCATATTTAAACGGGGTTATCGCGCTGATAAAAAAGGGAATAACCCAAAGGGATAAAATTAAAGCTGTGACGATATAAACCGCAAAATAAATTTGTAACTTTTCAAAATCATCTGCTGCTATTGTGCCTGCAGCAGAGGCAGAAATAGCAAAAACACCCATCGGTAAAAAGCGTACAATGCCTTTGGTTATTTTATTAAAGGCTTCTAGTAATACCGCGGCTGGATTAAGAAATTGCTGTTTTTCTTTGATAGTCACTAAGGATATTCCCAGCAATAAGCTAAATACCACAATTGCCGGAACGGTATTTTCAGAAAGTGATTTAAAGGGATTGGAGGGGATATATAAGTCGAGATAGTTTATTGGAGGGGGGATTACTATCTGAGATGTGCTAAAAAAATCTTTACTTTCCCATAAGGGAAAAGCATGAGCCATTGCAAAAATAGTAAAAATGGTTAATGCCCATAAAGCAAGCAGCATCATAATAAATTTCTTAGCAATCTCTCGAGATTGCTCATAACTTAAAGAGCCAACACCGATAACTAGTGATAAAACAATATAAGGAATGATGGCGACTTGAAGCAGCTTAATAAAAGCCATGCCGATTATGTTAAGCCAAGCCACTTTTTCACCAAAAAATAACCCTGTAAAAATCCCTACACTCAGAGCTAATAAAACTTGACCAGAAAACGAGAGTTTAATTTTTTTAAGCATTTAAGTTGACAGTCTTGTGTTATGTTTGAGCGAGTGCTTGGATAATCAGTAGCCGAGGAGATTGCTCGGTTTCTTGCATACTATGAATAATAGTAATAGCAAATTGATCACTGTCTAACTGTTCATACCAATCAGTAACAGCGTTCATTTCTTCCTGCCCACCCGGATGACCTGGGTAACATAAAATACTGATGATACCGCTGGATGAGAGTATTTTAAGCGCCTGATTTAAAGCGTTTAGCGTCGTTATCGTTTTGGTGATAATGGCTACATTGCCGCGTGGTAAATAGCCAAGATTAAACATAATGACATCTACTTGTTCGTCAGCTTGAATATGTAGGCACATATGTTCATGACTATCATGAATCAACACGACTTTATCAGTAAAGTGATGTTTTTCTATTTGCTGATAAGTGCTATCAAGCGCTACTTGTTGTATATCAAAAGCATAGACTTTAGCGCTGTGTCTGGCTAGAAATAGAGTATCGTGACCGTTACCCATAGTGGCATCAAGCGTTATGCTATCTGCTGATAGTGTGTCTTGAATCGTTTTATGAGCTTCAGTGACTAATGAATGTTGGGTGAAACGTGTACTTAACATTAGGGCAAGGGTTGAATAATCGTATTTTGTGCTGGTTGGCTATTGTCTAACTCTGGATAATCTAAGGTATAGTGCAAACCTCGACTTTCTTTGCGTGCTAAGGCACTTTGAATAATTAAGTCAGCGACAATGACTAAGTTACGTAATTCTAATAAATCACTGCTAACGCGATAATTTTGATAATATTCAGCAATTTCACTTTTTAGTAATTCTAGCCGCCGAGCCGCTCTTTTTAACCGCTGCGTCGTGCGTACAATACCCACATAATTCCACATAAAGCGGCGTACTTCATCCCAATTGTGTGCAATCATTATCTCTTCTTTTGATTCAATAACTTGAGAGTCATCCCAATCGGGAATTTCAGGTAAAGCTTGGGTAAGGTTTCGTCTTAAAATATCTTCGCAAGCGCGGTCGGCAAAGACTAAACATTCTAATAAGGAATTGCTGGCCATGCGGTTTGCGCCATGTAAACCTGTATGAGCAACTTCACCGAGGGCATATAGACCTGAAATATCTGTACGGGCATAATCATCGGTCATTACACCTCCACAGGTATAGTGAGCAGCAGGAACAACAGGAATAGGGGACTGAGTAATGTCAATATTAAATTTAAGGCATTGCTGATAAATAGAGGGAAAGTGGCTTTTAATAAAATCAGCTGGTTTATAGCTAATATCTAGGTAAACGCAGTCTATACCGTGTTTTTTAATTTCATGATCAATGGCGCGAGCGACTATATCACGTGGAGCAAGCTCAGCGCGCTCGTCATAGTTCTGCATAAACGGCGAGCCATTCGGCAAGATAAGTTTAGCGCCTTCACCGCGTACTGCTTCACTAATTAAAAAGGAGCGGGCATCGGGATGATATAAGCAAGTTGGATGAAATTGCATAAATTCCATATTAGCAACACGGCATCCCGCTCGCCAAGCCAGTGCGATACCATCTCCTGTAGAAATTTGCGGATTAGTGGTATACAAATACACTTTACTTGCACCACCAGTAGCAATGGCAACAGTATTGGCAGCCATTGTTTTAATTTGATTATTGAGTGTATCTAAAACATAAGCACCGACTACGCGTTGTTCGCTTAAACCTAGTTTCTGGGTAGTGATTAAATCTACTACATTATGATGTTCTAATAACTCAATATTGGGGTGTTGTTTTGCTTGAGCGATTAAAGATAAAGAAAGCTCTTTTCCAGTGGCATCAGCATGATGCACAATACGTCTTTCTGAATGTCCGCCTTCTTGATTAAGGTGTAATTCCGATTCGCCTTTTTTATTTTTTCGTTCGGTAAATTCCATACCTTGCTGATGCAAGAAATCAATGCTTTTTTTTCCATAGTTGACCGTTAGTCGAACTATATCAGGGTCGCATAAGCCGACTCCAGACATTAAAGTGTCTTCAATATGCGATTCTATCGAGGATTCTTGTGCATCTAAAACGGCAGAAATACCGCCTTGAGCATAGAAAGTACTTCCTTCCGTTAGGGCAAATTTAGATAAAACAGCAACTTGACAGTGATCTGCTAATTTAAGGGCTAAACTGAGTCCTGCACCACCACTGCCTATGATAAGAACATCGTAGTTTTTTTGTTTAGACATAAGGTTGAGGGCGGGTATAAGACGGTGAAAAAAAACGAAAATAAAGTATCATTGCTGGATTACTTGCTAGGCAAAGCTGATTCGTTATAAGCGATAGAGGATTGATTATTATAGCTGTAGTGCAGGGTTTTAAGAAATTTCCTAGCTATATAGAGCTATCTATATAAGTTTATAAGTCTTTCTAATGGGGGGCTATTGGAATGGGTCGTATTTTGTTTAATTAAAATAGCCCTGAAAATAGCTGCACATCAACCCATTCACCTTTTTTTACAGTACTTCTATCGTGCTCTAAAATAATAAACGCATTAGCCATGCTCATGGAGCTTAAAATGCCTGAGCCTTGCTTTCCCGCCGTTTTAACTTGCCATTCGCCATTTTTAGTTAGCCTGACAATACCGCGTGGAAACTCAGTTCTTCCTGGCTTTTTACGTAGTGCTTCTAGGCTACGTGCTTTTATAATGGGGGCAATAGGTTGATCAATAATACCTAGCATTTTGTCTATGGCAGGGAGCACAAACTGATAAAAAGTAAGTAGTACGGCAACGGGGTTGCCAGGTAGACCAAAGAAGGTGCTTTGTTTAATTTTGCCAAAAGCGATAGGCCTTCCAGGCTTTATAGCGACTTTCCAAAAATTAATTTCGCCACTAGATTGCAAGGCTGCTTTGGTGAAATCAGCTTCACCAACGGATACGCCGCCAGTGGAAATAATAATATCGGCATAATTAGCGGCACTATTAAAGCTGTTTAATAAGTCATTTTCTTGGTCTCTAATAATACCTAAATTAATTATCTCAATATCAGGCCTATCGAGTGCTGCAAGCAAGCTGTAGCGATTACTATCATAAAGTCCGCCTAGGGGAGGCGTTTGCGCAAGGCTGTAAATTTCATCTCCAGTAGACGCAATAGCAATACGTAATTTACGTTTGACTTTGATTTCTGGTAGCCCTAATGAAGCCAATAAACCGATGTCTGGCGGGGTTAGTTTTTTGCCAGCGGCTAATATCGTTGCACCTTGGCTAATATCTTCGCCAGCTATTCGGACATTTTGTCCTGCTTTATGGCGTGCATCAATATGAATAGTTTCTGCTTCGCGTTGACAGTGTTCTTGCATGATGACGGTATCTAAACTATTAGGCATCGGTGCGCCCGTCATAATGCGTATGCAATGCTTAGGTAAACATTCTGTACTCAGGAATTGCCCCGCTAATACTGTCGCTTGAACGGTTAGAGTAGACGTCTCATTCTCGATGGGTAAATCGCTGCTATGTAATGCATAACCATCAACGGCAGAATTCGTATGTGCAGGAACATTGATCGGGCTAATAATGGCTTTTGCTAAGCAGCGACCTTTGGCTTTTTCTATGGGAATTTGTTGTTGATCTTGAATGGCACTAATATGATCCAAAATCATTTTTTTTGCGAGTTCAAAATGGATTAAATCAGATTCATTGCCATCAGAGCAGTTTGCTTGGGTTTTGATCATTTGCGTGTTGAAGGGCCGTTAAGTGGCAAGCCATTTGCTATATAGCTTAAGAAAAATTCAAGTTGGCGTAATGCTGGACTTTGAGCAGCGTCTATTGGCGCGCGAATTAATTTATTACAAGCCATAAAACGGCGGTGTAAAGTACCCATTTCGCCTGTATTTAAACGATAAGCTGGCCAGTGTGTCGTATGCCCTAAGGCGGGGCTTAGTATTTCTGAGCGTATAAATTTTCCAGCATTGTCTATATGGCAACTGGCGCAGGAAAAATTAAGTTGCCCACGACGTTGATAAAAATAGGCTTTGCCTTGTTCATAAGCATTAAGTGCCTGCGGGGAATGTTCAGGGATTATGGTACGAATTAGCTGGCCACGTGAGGTAAAAGCCATATAAGCTAACAGTTTGGTTATTTTGCCTTTGGCATAAGGCAGCGCAGGAAGGTGATTCTGTAAACGGCAATCATTAAGTGCACTGGCTAAGGTAATAATGCTTTGCTTGTGCTCATCCCAATAAGGGTAATTTTGGGCAATTGCTATACCTTGATTAGGAAAACAATCGGCATAGCGAGCGCCATTATTAAAAGGGCGATTAAATAGTGTCTTACCTTCTTCTAGGGCAAATTCATAAGGAGGAAATTCTTCAATAGCTTGCCAAGAACTCTTAGCGTCACTGTCAATTGCATAAACGCCTTGTGCATAATCAGCGAATTGTAATTGTGGGAATAGTTGCTGATAAAAAGTCAGTATTTGTTTTCTATCTTGCTCGGGACTTGCCCAGGTTAATGAGCTGGATATCAGCAAGTTTATCCAGAGGCAAAAAATAAATAAGGGTGAGTTCATGAAATAATATGCTCTTGAGTATCGCTATAAGCTAAATTATCTTGCCAACTGATGCTGACTTTATCACCTGCTTTTGCTGATTTTATCTTAAAGGAGAAAAAAGGATTCTTTGATACGCCGTAGCCCATTTGGCATTGGCTTAATACTTTGCCATTATGTTTAAAGGTTAAAGTTTGTATAAAATGTGCAGGAATTAATTCGCCTGTCGTATTATTTTTATTGTGCCCTGTTTCCATCGGGTGAGCGATTAAAGTACGTACAAGCGTATGATCAGCAAAGCGTTTACTACGAATTTTTATAGTTGACATCTTAACCTCCACAACCGCCTAAAGTGACTTTTACCTTTTGTCGTACCTGGAAGTATTGATCTTTTGCTTTCAATACGACAATCACATCGCAAGTTTCTTGCATTTTAAAGCGCGCTCCTAAGTAGGTTTCTAAATCAGGATCAATACTGAATTGAGCAATCAGTGGAACAGGGTTTTTCTCCGATAAGATATAGATGGTATCAACATCAGGGATTGTACTACTAATTGTAATAGGGACAACGGAACCATTTTCTGCCGTGTTGGGCAATTTTAAACTAATACGGTCACTCGTTTGTAGTGTTTGATTGGGAAATAGCTGGGCAATGGATTGGCTGATGGTTTGTCTGCTGAAGTTACTAGCTAACCAGTTAGCTAAGCTAATGTGAGAGAAGCCTAAACTTAAAGCATAGCTACTTAATGCGAGTAGTTTTTTTACGAAACGACGACGTGTTGTAAGCATAAGTCTGTATCTCAGGTTATTTAAGTGACCATATATAATCGACGACATGGTCTAATTCATCAGCTGTTAAAATCTTATTTTTGCCAAAAGGTGGCATGCTAGTGTGCGCATTAAATTGTGTGGCATCCCAGATAAATGCCTTTAAATCTTCTTTGCTTGTAAAGCGTGTTGGTATATTAACTAAAGCAGGCCCTATATTGCCGGGTGCTTCGCCATCTTCTATAACATGACAAGCGAGGCAATTGCCCTTGTTACGTTGAAAGCTCAGCTGTTTGCCTATGCTGAGGTCCTGTTGTATTTTAGGGTAAGTACATGCCGTGATCAGGACAAGCAAAAATAGACTGACGGTTTTTTTCATTTAAATAAAGCTTGGTAGGCTAAAGCTGATTGATATGGCGTTTGATCAAAAATTCCTCCTATCACAGCTAATATATCTGCCCCAGCCGTTAATAACTCAGCGCCATTAGTGGGCAATATACCGCCAATAGCAATAATAGGAACTTTAATGCTATTTTTTGCCTTCTGTAAGGTAGAAATATGGGCAGGGGCGGCAAGTGGCTTTGAATGAGAAGGAAAAAAACGCCCAAAAGCAACATAATCTGCAGAGTTCTGTTCGGCTTCTAATGCTCTATCTAAGCTGTCATAACAAGAAACGCCTATGAGCGCATTTTTGCCTAAGATTTCACGTGCATAACTGAGCTGTCCATCTTCTTGCCCTATATGCACGCCATCGGCACCAATTAGTTTGGCGAGGTTAATGTCATCATTGATAATTAAAGGGATATTATGACTATGACACAGCTCTTTTAATGCGCCCGCTAAATAAATAGCATTAACAGGCTGTTTATCACGATATTGTAGTAGGCTAATACCTGCTTTAAGTGCGGCACTGACTTCACTTATAACTTGGTTAGGCATTTTGTTTACTGTTTGAGTAATAGCATACAGTCCCGTTTTTGGTAATATCATGTATTTTCTTGCATCCAAAATAAACGATTTGGAATATATTGTCCTTTGCCGGGTTTGTAGCCTTCATTTAAGCTACTCCAAGTATATTCTTGCGCTTCTAGTATACAGGTTTCGACCTCTAATCCGTGCGCCAGCATAGCGGCAATACTGGATGCTAAAGTGCAACCTGATCCATGATAGCTATGTGCTAATCTATCCCAAGTATAGGTTTCTATGCATTTACCTTCATTAAATAATAAGTTATTAACTGTCGGGCTTGCTTCGTGTGAGCCTGTGAGTAAAACATAATCACTGCCTAGTTCTAATAATTTGATACCGGCTAATTGTAAGTCATCACACTTCGCCAGTTGCCTTGCTTCTACACTGTTTGGGGTGAGGATTGTGGTACGGGGCAATAGTAACTCTATGATGCTATCAATTAATCCATTATTAGATAATATTGTACCGCCACCAGCCGCTAGAACGGGATCTAAAATAACAGGTAATGAAGAATATTCAGTTAGGATAGTATGAATTGCTTTAGCGGTTTCAATATGTCCAATTAAGCCAATTTTAATAGCTTTAACCGGTAAATCTTCTAAAATAGTGCGCGCCTGAGAAATAATAGCCGAGGCAGGTTGCGGCAGCATTTTTTTTACATTGCAAGTATCTTGTTCAGTTAAGGCTGTTATGACACTGGCGGCATGACATTGATGGCTAATAAGTGTTTCAATATCAGCTTGTATACCAGCTCCACCACTGGGATCATGTCCAGAAAAGCAAAGCACTACAGGTTTACGTACTTGATTCATAATATTAAAGAGTGATGTTGAAAATATGCTGCTATTTAACCAGAAAGTTATAAAATTTTCCGTAATAATTATCGCTTTTTTATTATTTTCGGGTTGTGCTTTTATTCAAGACCCCTTAGGCCAAAAAAAAATAGAGCAACTTAGGCAAAAAGCAGAGTCGATTTTTAAACGTCAAAATATAGCAAGCAGTCAGGTTATGATTTTGACAATGGATGAAGAGAATACTATTTTATCGGATGCTGAACTTGCGATGCAAGAAGCTTGCGCTAAGCTTAATGCATATGTGATTCGATCCATGAGTAGTGATAACTTCTCAATGGTTGATTTCCTAGCTCAGCAGCAAGTTATTCGTTCCTTGGATAATTGTGACGCAGCGACTAAAAAATTAGAGGCGTTGTTACCGCCCCCATTTACAATTGATAATTAAACTTGGAAACTGTGATTAACTGATTTTTATAGAACGTGGGTAAGTCCTCTTTTAAGCCTTTTTTAGCCTACAGTGTACGATACAGAGCTAGATATTGCTCTGCACTCTGTTGCCAAGAAAAATCTTTCTGCATCGCGATTTTTTGTATCTTTTGCCACGTTTTTTTATTGTCATAAACAAATAAAGCCCGCTTAATGGCTTCTAACATGGCACTGACTGAGGCTTCATCAAAGACAAATCCTGAGGCAGTTTGTTGCGCGATAGAGTCAGGCATTGCATCCACGACGGTATCTGCCAAGCCACCAGTCCTTCTTACAATTGGCAGTGTGCCATAGCGCTGACTGTACATTTGATTCAGTCCACAAGGTTCAAAGCGTGATGGCATTAAAAACATATCGGCTCCTGCTTCAATTAAATGCGCAAAATCTTCATCATAGCCAATAGTGACGGAAATTTTTTCTGGGTGTAGCAAGCTTAGGTTTTTCAATTGGTGTTCATAGCTTTTATTGCCAGCACCTAATAAAACAAACTGTAGTGGGTATTGAACTAAGTTTTCTAAACATTGAATAACTAAATCAATACCTTTTTGTTCTACTAAACGGCTAATAAGAGCAATCATGGGTATAGATGACTCTTCTGGTAAAGATAACTTTTGTTGTATGGCTGTTTTATTCAGTGTTTTTTTAGCCAAAGTTTCTACGGTATAGGTTTGTGCTATACGCTTATCTATGGCAGGATTCCATTGTTCTAAATCAATACCATTGATAATACCATTCAGGTCATGTCTACGGTGTTGCAGCAGTCCTTCTAATCCGTAGCCAAAGTCAGCGGTTTGAATTTCTAGTGCATAGTTAGGGCTGACCGTTGTGATATGGTCAGCACAAGAGATCCCCCCTTTAATAAAGGACAGTCTATTATGATATTCCAGTGCAGACGGTTGCCATAGTTGTCCGGGGAGCCCCAGCGCATGAAAAGTTTCTTGCGGGAAGATGCCTTGGTAAGCCATATTGTGTATGGTAAAAACAGTAGAGGGGCGTAAAGGTTCTAGTGTTAATAAGGCAGGCACTAGACCACTTTGCCAATCATTACAATGGACAATATCGGCTTTCCAGTCTAAATAAGCTCGGTTCTGCGCAACTTCAACTGCAGCACGACAGAATAGTGCAAATTTCTCGGCACTATTAGACCAGGCGTTACCAAATTCATCAGTATATGGATTACCTGGGATAGAAAAAAACTCAGGGCAATCTACTAACCAGACGATAACATGACTATTAGGTAGCTGTGTTTCAAAGATATTGACATCACGATTATTGATTCTAATGGTACTGCGGTATAGAGGCTCCTCGGTTAGTTTAATGCCATAATATTTAGGGACAATAATACGAATATCTTGATCTAACTCAGATAATGCAATAGGTAGGCTTCCTGCAACATCGGCCAAACCGCCCGTTTTAATCAAAGGGTGTACTTCACTAGTAACAAAAAGTATTTTTTTCATAACTATAATTTTAAAACAATGCCTGCTAAAGGGGGAATGGTTAGATTGAGTGATTGTTCTTGATTCATCCAAGGCGTATCCTCAGACACGATATAACCATTACCTGTATTACTACCTGCATAATACTCGGAATCAGAATTAAAAATTTCATGATAAGTACCTGGTCTTGGTACACCAATACGGTAGTTCTCTCTAGGTACAGGAGTGAAATTTAAAATAACAATTAACGTTTCTTGTTCAGTTTTACGGGTAAAACTAATAACGGATTGCTCAACATCATGACAGTCAATCCATTCAAAACCCTGGTTATCAAAGTCATGCTGAAACAACGCAGGGTGTTTGACATAGAGTTTATTTAAGTCTTTGACTAGAGTTTGTATGCCTTTATGGTAAGAATAATCCAGGACATACCAATCTAAAGATTGATTGAAATTCCACTCAGTTCCCTGTGCAATATCACAGCCCATAAACAGTAATTTCTTACCTGGGTAAGTAAACATAAAGGTATAAAGCAAACGTAAGTTGGCAAATTTCTGCCATTCGTCGCCTGGCATTTTATTTAGCATAGAGCCTTTACCATGAACGACTTCATCATGTGAAAAAGGTAACATGAAATTTTCGGTAAAAGCATAGAGCATACCGAAAGTTAACTGATCATGATGGTGGCGGCGATGTATAGGGTCTTGCTGCATATAGGACAGTATATCGTGCATCCAGCCCATATTCCACTTCATAGAAAAACCTAAGCCGCCCGTCCAAGTAGGGCGGGTTACCTGTGGCCAAGACGTTGATTCTTCAGCAATAACGACCGTTCCAGGGTGTTGCTCGTGAGTAACGGTATTTAATTCACGTAGAAAATCAATGGCTTCTAGGTTTTCATTACCACCATACTGATTGGGCACCCAGTCATCTTCTTCACGAGAATAATCGAGGTAAAGCATAGATGCGACGGCATCAACACGTAAGCCGTCTAAGTGAAATTCTTCTAGCCAAAAATAAGCACTGGATAATAAAAAGTTGCGTACTTCATTGCGACTGTAATTATAAATCAATGTCCCCCAGTCACGATGTTCACCCTTACGTGGGTCTTCATGCTCGTACAGCGCACTGCCATCAAAACGTGCTAAGGCAAAATCATCTTTGGGAAAGTGAGCAGGAACCCAGTCGAGAATAATACTAATATTATGTTGGTGGCAATAATCAATAAAATAACGGAAATCATCTGAACTACCATGGCGACTAGTAGGTGCGAAATACCCCGTCGTTTGATAGCCCCATGAAGCATCAAGAGGGTGCTCGGTAATCGGTAATAGCTCGATATGAGTGAATCCCATATAGGTGACATAATCAACTAATTCATGAGCTAGGTCTCGGTAGTTTAGGAAATTCCCTTGCGCATCGCGTTTCCATGATCCTAGGTGTACTTCATAAGTTGACATAGCTTCATGTAGCCAGTCATGCTTAGGGCGCTTAGTCATCCAAGTATCATCGTTCCAAGTATATTCAGCTTCATCGACAACGACTGAGGCTGTTTGTGGGCGAAACTCAAACTGTTGTGCATAAGGGTCAGTTTTAACCGAAATTTGGTTGGTATTGCGGTTTAAGATTTCATATTTATATAAGCAGCCAACCTCTACCCCTGGGATAAAAATTTCCCATATACCGCTGCCACCTAAAATGCGCATGGGGTGACAGCGACCATCCCAAGAATTAAACTCAGAAATAACACTGACGCGACCCGCATTGGGTGCCCAAACAGTAAATAGCACGCCTTCGATGTTATCAACTGTGTGTAAATGGGCACCTAATTTTTTATAAATATGCCAATGTCGGCCTTCAGAAAATAGGTGTTGATCAAATTCAGGAAGCTGAGAACCGAAAGAATAGGGGTCATATTGCGTGTGTTGATTGCCGGCTTTATCAATACACTTTAACTGGTAATATTGTGGTAATGCTGTGTCGTTTATAATATGGGCTTGAAAAAAATCAGTATCAGGTATACGTTGTAGTTGAATTTTAGGGATAGCAATTTCTACGGTTTCAACATAAGGCAAATAAACTGTGACGGTTGTTTTGCCATTTTTTTTATGCCGTCCAAGAATGGAAAACGGGTCATGATGCTTTGCTTCAGATATTTTTAACAATTCAGAATCAAGCGGATTTGTTTTTGTTGGCTTGTTTAGCTTGTTCATTTTGCAATGCCTCAGGTATAGTAGAATTAGTTTTCTTAGAATAGTAACAAATTAAAGTTCGAATGTAATAACCTATTTAATAAAAGAGGAAATCTATGTCGTACGAAAAATCGCAACATCATGATCGTTTTGTCAGCCATTTAACGCGTAATACGATTGCTTTAATTTTAGCAGGTGGGCGCGGCTCTCGGCTGAAAAATATGACAGATTGGCGTGCTAAGCCTGCTGTTCCTTTTGGCGGAAAGTTTCGTATTATCGATTTTCCTTTATCAAATTGCATTAATTCTGGTATTCGTAAAGTTGGAGTTTTAACACAGTATAAATCAGATTCTTTGATTCGACACATACAACAAGGTTGGGGATTTTTACGTGGTGAATTTGGTGAATATGTTGATTTAATGCCAGCACAGCAAAGGCATAGCGAGGGTTCTTGGTATCAAGGCACTGCTGATGCTATTTATCAAAATATTGATATATTACGCAGTCGCACGCCTGACCATATTGTTATTTTGGCGGGCGATCATATTTATAAAATGGACTATGGCGCAATGCTGGCAGATCATGTTGAACAGGGGGCTGAGTTAACTATTGGCTGTTTGGAGGTTTCTTTAGAGGAAGCTAAAGATTTTGGTGTCATGGCCGTTGATGAAAATAGGCGCGTCAAAGCTTTTGTTGAAAAACCTGCTAATCCGCCGACTATGCCGCATAAATCAGATAGAGCCCTAGCTTCGATGGGGATTTATATATTCAATACTGATTTTTTGTTTGAACAATTATTAAAGGATGCTGATAATTCAGCGTCTACTCATGATTTTGGGCATGACATTATTCCTTCTGTTATTGAAGAATATAATGTTAATGCGTATCCATTCTTAGACTTGCAAAGTGGCGAACAAAGTTACTGGCGCGATGTAGGTACGATTGATGCTTACTGGGCAGCTAATATGGAATTAATTGGCGTTAAACCTGACCTCAATTTATATGACCAAACATGGCCTATTTGGACGCATCAAGTGCAAACACCGCCAGCAAAATTTGTTTTTGATGATGATGATAGGCGCGGCCAAGCCGTTGATTCGATGGTTTCTGGAGGTTGTGTTATCTCTGGGTCAACCATTCGGCATTCGCTATTATTCTCAGAGGTGAGAGTTAACTCTTATAGTACTATTCAAGACTCATTGCTATTACCTGAAGTCAATATTGCACGGCACTGTCGTATTACTAAAGCAATTATTGAAAAAGGCTGTCAAGTACCCGAAGGGACGATTATTGGCGAAGATCGGGCAGAAGATGAACGGCGCTTTCATGTAAGTCCTGGCGGTATTGTCTTAGTAACTCCAGATATGTTGGGGCAAAGACGTCACTATGTCAGATAAGAAAAAATTGAAACTCGTTTTATGCTGGCATATGCACCAGCCAGAATATCGAAATTTACAAACGGGAGAGTTTCAATTGCCGTGGACTTATCTACATGTTATCAAAGATTATGTAGATATGGTTGCACACTTAGAAGCCGTGCCTAATGCTAAAGCCGTGGTTAATTTTGCACCTATTTTATTGGAGCAAATTGAAGATTATGCAAAACAAGTCAATTGTTTTTTGCATGATCATATAGAAATGAAAGACCCTTTATTAGCTGCACTTGCTACTTCAGCCATTCCAGCTAATATTGATGATCGGCAAGAATTAATCAGTAACTGTATGCGTGCTAATCGAGAGCGCCAGATTGATCGTTACCCGGCGTTTAAAAACTTGGTACAAATGGCAGAATGGGTGCAAAGTCATGCGGATACCATGCAGTATATTAATGCGCAGTTTATCGATGATTTTTTAGTTTGGTATCATCTTGCTTGGATGGGGGAGACGGTTAAATTATCAGATGCCAGAATACAGCGACTAATTGCTAAAGAGCGCAATTTTACCTTGCATGATCGCTTAGAAATTATTGAAGTTATTGGGGAATTGTTATCTACAGTGATTTGTCGTTATAAATCCTTGGCAACTAAAGGTAGAATTGAACTTTCAGTCACGCCTTATGCACATCCGATTATACCTTTACTCTTGGATATCAAATCCACGCATGAAGCGATGCCAGGAGCACCGCTTCCCGAGCTGGATACTTACCCTGGTGGAGAAGAAAGAGCGAAATGGCATATTAAACAAGGGCTTGTGACTTTTAAGCGCTTTTTTGGCTTTATTCCTGAAGGCTGCTGGCCGGCAGAAGGCGCAATTAGTACGCCTACTTTAAAAATAATCCAAGAGGCTGGGTTCTCGTGGACTGCAACAGGTGGACAAGTTTTACATAATAGTTTAAGCCTATCAGGGCTTGGCAGTGATATTGGCGTACATCATCCTTTTCAAGTAAAAGGGACAAAAATTCCCTGTTTTTTTCGTGATGATGGCTTATCTGATTTAATTGGCTTTAAATATTCTAAATGGCATGCGGATGATGCCGTGAATGATATGATTCATCACCTAGAAACAATTGCTAAAAATGAATCGGATGATAGTGTTGTGTCGATTATTATGGATGGTGAAAATGCATGGGAATATTATCCAGATAATGCCTATCATTTTTTAAGTGCATTTTATCAGCGCCTAGCTAATCATTCTGATATAGAGTTAACTACATTTTCAGAATGTTTAGCAGCCCAAGTGACAGTTAAAGAGCTACCAAAACTGATGGCAGGAAGCTGGGTGTATGGTACTTTTTCTACTTGGATCGGTGATCCTGACAAAAATCGTGGCTGGGATATGTTAGGGGATGCCAAATGGGCTTTTGATAAGGTGCGAGCAACAGGGCGTTTATCGAAAATGCAAGTGATGGAAGCTGAATTCCAGTTAGCGGTTTGTGAAGGCTCAGATTGGTTTTGGTGGTTCGGGGATTATAATCCTGGGCAAGCCGTCAGTAGTTTTGAAAAACAATTTCGCTTAAATTTAGCTAATTTATACTCTATTTTAGGTGAAGAAGTGCCTGCCTATTTAGCGTTATCTTTTACTCAGGGTTCAGGCGCACCCGCTATGGGCGGTACTATGCGTAAAGGTACTGATTAAGTGACTCTCTTAAAGGACGTAATGTGACTGATATTAATTTATTATCCCAAAGACGCGCAGGCGTACTCTTGCATATTACCTCGTTACCTAATAATAACGGTCGTGGTAACTTAGGCAAAGAGGCCTATCATTTTGTCGATTTTCTGCATAATGCCGGCATTAAAGTATGGCAAACTTTGCCGTTAGGCGTGCCTCATGCCGATGGGTCGCCTTATCAATGTTTATCAGCACATGCGGGGAATCCAGCATTAATCTGCCTTGAGAGCCTTAAACAGAAGGGCTGGTTACAAGAAACTGAGCAATGTGATATGTGCAGAGCAGATAATAGTTTTGATTTGCACTGTTTAATTGCCAAGGCTTACACCGGCTTTATCAATTTAGCTGATAGCCAAGAAAAGCAGGCCTACCTAGATTTCTGTAAAGATAAAGCGAGCTGGTTAGATGATTTTTCATTATTTGTTGCTTTACGTAATGAATTTTCTGGGCAAAGCTGGAGCCAATGGCCTCAACATTTAAAAGAACGAGAGACTAAGTCTATTACAGAGGCGCGCCGTAGGCTCGGTTTAGCAATAGAAATCATTAAGTTTGAGCAATTTATTTTCTATTCGCAATGGATGGCACTTAAAACTTATGCTAATGAAAGAAATGTTTTATTATTTGGTGATATTCCTATTTTCGTTTCTTACGATAGTGCGGATGTTTGGGCAAACCGACGTGTTTTTAAATTAGATGAAAATGGCGAAATGCTGGTTGTTGCAGGCGTTCCACCTGATTATTTTTCTGTCACAGGTCAACGCTGGGGCAATCCTCACTATGATTGGAAATACTTAAAAAGAACACGTTTTACATGGTGGAAAAAACGCCTAGAAAGCCAATTGGAAATGTTTGATATTTTACGTATTGACCATTTTCGCGGTTTTGAGGCCGCTTGGGAAATTCCAGCGACTGAAGAAACGGCTATTAATGGCGCATGGGTTGAAGCTCCAGGCAAAGAATTATTAACCGCTTTAATAAAAGAATTTGGCAATATCCCACTGGTAGCCGAAGATTTAGGTATTATTACCGCAAAGGTAGAGGCTCTTAGAACGGATTTTAACTTGCCTGGCATGAAAATATTACAATTTGCCTTTGGTGATACTGCCGCCAACCCATATTTACCACATAATTACGAGCGTAACTATGTTGTCTATACCGGAACACATGATAATGATACGACTTTAGGCTGGTTTAACGCTCTCAATGACCATGATAAACAACGTATTTATCATTATTTAGGATATTCCCAAGCATCAATGCCTTATTTGTTGATTGGTACAGCTTTTTCTTCAGTTGCCAATTTAGCTATTGTACCGATGCAAGATATTTTAGAATTAGGCAGTGCTGACCGTATGAATACGCCAGGTACGACAGAAGGGAACTGGCAATGGCAATTTTCTTGGGATCAATTAACAGAAGATAAAGTGGCTAAATTAACAGGATTAGTGACTATGTTTGCTCGGTAGTAGAGTCGTGCATAGAGTTTTTCTTACCATTAGTGGAAGGGACTTTTAACTGCAGCATTGATACAAGTCGTGGCTAAAACCTTCGACATATTCACTTATATTTAATATTTATCGTTATTTACATCTTTTACCATGACTTATTCAACCATCGAAGCCTTTATAGGTAATACGCCTTTAGTTAAATTGCAGCGCTTGATCAAGCAAAGTTCTAATACCGTTTTAGTTAAACTCGAAGGCAATAATCCCGCGGGGTCAGTAAAAGACCGTCCAGCCATAAGCATGATTAAACATGCAGAAGCACGTGGTGAGATTAAGCCAGGTGATCGTTTAATTGAAGCAACTAGCGGCAATACGGGTATTGCATTAGCTATGGCTGCGGCAATTAAAGGTTATAAAATGACCTTAATTATGCCAGATAATATGAGTAGTGAGCGCCGAGCATCAATGAAAGCTTATGGTGCCGAAATTATCTTAACGCCTGCTGTAGGTAGTATGGAAGCGGCTATTGATTTTGCTAGGGAAATGGAAGCAGAAGGTAAAGGTCGTATTCTAGATCAGTTTTCTAACCCTGATAATCCTAGAGCGCATTATGAAGGAACAGGCCCTGAAATTTGGCGTGATACACAAGGCCAAATCACGCATTTTGTCAGCGCCATGGGAACAACGGGTACTATTATGGGCACATCGAAATTTTTAAAAGAACAAAATCCAGAAGTACAGATAGTAGGCGTACAGCCTGAAGATGGTGCTAAAATTCCTGGTATACGCCGGTGGCCTGTAGAATATTTACCTAAAATCTATCAAGCAACACGCGTTGATAAAATCATGAATATGGATCAACAAACAGCCGAGCAAACCATGCGTGATTTAGCGACTCAAGAAGGAATTTTTGGTGGCGTTTCATCCGGTGGTGCTGTTGCGGCGGCATTAAGGCTCGCACAAGAAGTTGAAAATGCAACCATAGTTGCGATTATCTGTGATCGTGGCGACCGTTACCTATCTACTGGGGTATTTCCTAGTTAATCTCGCGTAAGGCGAAACAGATAATAACTCGTAGGGTGGACTTCAGCCCTCCATTGCTAAAAAAGCGGACTGAAGTCCGTCCTACAAATAGGGTGAACGTAGCATTTTAAGTTCGTAGCCCATTTACTTATATAACTCAAAAAGAAAAACATGGCACGTAGACGTTCCCCTAGAAAAAAGAAATTACCTGAAGCAGCAGTAAAAGTAACTATTGAATCCTTGGCCCATGATGGGCGTGGTGTTGCTCATGTTGATGGCAAAGTCATTTTTATTGATGAAGCTTTACCGGGTGAAGAGCTAGAATTTATTTATACCGATAGTCGTAAAGATTATGCTGAAGGTAGAGTGGAAACACTATTTACGCGTGCACCTGAGCGTGTTGATGCGAAGTGTGAACACTTTGGCAAGTGTGGAGGTTGTAGTTTTCAGCATGTAGAAGATGCGGCCCAGATAAGCTTCAAGCAAGCGTTATTAGTTGATCAGTTTCAACGTATTGGTAAGGTGACTATCCCTGAAGTTTGGGAACCACTTACAGGGCCACATTGGGGGTATCGTCAAAAAGCCCGTATGGGCGTGAAGTATGTCGCTAAAAAAGGTCGTGTATTAGTTGGGTTTCGTGAGCGTCGAAATCAGTTCTTAGCTGAAATTGAAAGCTGCAAAGTGATGAATCCGATTGTCGGTGAAAAGTTAATGGCTCTATCTGAAATGATAGGTAAATTAACCATTAAAGATAAGATTCCACAAATTGAAGTTGCTATTGGCGATAAAGATTGTGTTTTAGCCTTTCGTGTTTTAGAACCTGCAACTGCCGAAGATAAAGAAATTATGCGTAGCTTTGGGCATGAGCATAAGCTTTCTCTGTGCTTACAGTCTAAAGGCCCTGATACCATAGTACCGATTGAAGGCGAGCCCGAAGTGATGCTTACTTATTCTTTGCCCGACCAAGGTGTGCATTTCCGCTTTAAACCAGCTATGTTTACCCAAGTGAACTATGAGATTAATCGTAAAATGATTAGCCGCGTTATGCAGACAATGGATTTTAACGAAAATGATCGTGTTTTAGATTTATTCTGTGGTCTGGGTAACTTTACTTTACCTATTGCAACCAAAGCAGGGCATGTAGTCGGTGTTGAAGGTGATCAGCCGTTGGTTAATCATGCTAAAGACAATGCCCAATTAAATAATTTAACGAATGTTGAATTTTTTGCTGCTGATTTAAGTAAGGATGTTAGCAGTCAAGCATGGGCGCAACAGAGCTACAATAAAGTTATGTTAGATCCTTCACGGGCGGGTGCTGCGGATGTTTTGCCCAATCTGAAAAAATGGCACCCAGAGTTAATTATGTATGTTTCTTGTAACCCCTCTACACTGGCTAGAGATGCCGGTATTTTAGTCAATGATATGGGCTATACATTAGTTAAAGCGGGGGTTATGGATATGTTTCCACAAACGGGGCATGTAGAATCTATTGCTTTATTTAGAAAATAAAACCATGCATTGCGATACTCTGCCCAAGCGCTATATTGAAGTTTGTATTGCAACACAAACTTTAGATTTGATTGCAGACCGTGTTGTCATCCAAAGTTACCCTATTTCAACAGCTAAAAATGGTGCCGGTGAGCTTATGGGTTCTGAATGTACGCCAAGAGGCTGGCATAAAATTAGAGCCAAGATTGGTGCCGGTCAACCTTTAAATACTGTTTTTGTGGGACGGCGGGCAACGGGTGAAATTTATACGGCTGAACTGGGCCAAGAAAATCCAGATCGTGATTGGATTTTAACGCGTATTCTCTGGCTAGGTGGCTTGGAAGCTGGCTTTAACCGCTATGGTGTAGTAGATAGCACTTGGCGTTATATTTATATTCATGGCTGCCCCGATCATTTAATGCAAGGAAAGCCTGAGTCTCATGGCTGTATTAGAATGCATAATGCTGATGTGCTAGATTTATTCAATCAAGTAAATATCGGTGTGCATGTTTGGATACATACTTAGGCCTGCAATAATATTTAAATGCACTGCCAGTCCTTTGAAGGCTAGTAGTGTTATATAAGCTAAAATATTGGACGTTATAAAGCTACATTCTTTAGGACTGAGGATGAAATAAAACCCAAAACTGGGCAAAAAGATAAGTCAGCTTCAGGTTTTATAAAATTCTCGCCCTTAAAGCCTGTTGTTATTTTAAATAACGGTTAATTGCCTCAAGATCTGTAGCACTTAATGTACTTGCTGCATTTTTTAAACGTACACCACTCACTAAGTAAGCGTAGCGAGCTTGCGCGTATCGACTTTGCGCACTGGTATAGTTCCTAGTTGCAGATAATACATCAACCATCGTTCTTGTCCCCACCTCGAAGCCTGCTTCCGTTGCTTCTAAGGCGCTTTTACCTGATTTAACAGCAGACTGTAGCGCTTTAACTTGGCTAATACTGTCAATGACAGCGCGGTAAGAATCTTTAACTTCTTGGGTTACTGCTCTTCGTGTTGCGGTTAAAGCTTCTTGTGCCTGGGTGTGTTGATATTCTGCTTGGCGTGTTCGAGAAGTAACAGCGCCGCCTTCAAAAAGTGGAATATTTAATTGTAGACCGATATTTTCGGTATTGCCTTTTGTATAAAGGTTTCCCGTTGTTTGATTAAGACCAAATTGCCCCACTATATCTAAAGTAGGGTAATGACCGCTACGTTGAAAATGAATGTTTTCTTGGGCGATTTCAGTTTCACTCTGAGCAACCAAAATTTGTAAATTCTGGTTTTGTGCCTGACTATTCCACTCTTCTATATTGTTAGGCTGAGGCTCTGGTAAGGGTAACTCTTCACCTAAGTTGTTTAGTTCATCTAAATGAGAGCCAATAATAACCTGTAGTGCTTCTTTTGCATTTGATACTGCATTTTCTGCCGCAATCACATTTGCTCGACTTTGATCATAACCTGCTTGTGCTTCATAAACATCTGTTATAGCAATAAGTCCGACATCAAAGCGTTGTTGCGCTTGTTCCAGTTGTCTGGCAATCGTTTTTTGTTCGGCACGGGAAAAGATAAGGTTATCTTGAGCAGCTAAAACATTAAAATAGGCGTTTGTGGTTTTTAGCATAAGGCGCTGTTGCTCAGCGAGGTAACTGGCCTCTGCTTGAGCTATTTGCTTTTCAGATTGTGAGAGTTGTACCCACATATCCCAATGAAAAACAGGTTGAACTAAATTAATACTGAACTGATGATCCCAGAATTCATTGGTACGTGCCTGACCGGGAAAACGTTCATTAAATAATGATTTTTGGTTAAGCCAGTTATAAGTAGTTGAAGCACCTGCATTTATTTGAGGTAATAGTCGCGCGATGCTCTGGTCTTTAGTTTCGCCCACGGCCATTTTATTTGCGAGTGATTCGCGTAAAACGGGATCGTTTTGCAAGGCAAGGTCATAGGTTTCTACTAAGTTTTGTGCTTGCAGCGTACCTGAAAATAAAAAAATAAATGAGAGTGCCGTTTTTTTCATAAACGTTTTCCAAGGGTAAAGACGAGTGTATTATTAATTATAGAGTAATGAGAAAAATCTGTAGTTTTTTTACTGCTTCAAAACATGCTCTTGCTTTAAAGCCCAGAGGACATGCTCTTTTACTAATTCCGAATGATAACTGATTTTATGATTTAATACAGCTTTGATTTCAGTAGATGCAGGCGCATTTCCAAGTGCTACGGCAATATTGCGTTGCCATTGTTCATAACCTATACGTCTAATTGCTGAGCCTTCGGTTTTAGTTAAAAACTCTGTTTCAGACCAATTAAATAATTCAATTAAATGTTGAGCGTTGAGGTTATATCTAGGGCTAAAGTCAGTTTCGGTACTGAGTCGTGCAAAACGATTCCAAGGACAAATTAATTGACAATCATCACAGCCATAGATTCGATTGCCCATTAACGACCTTAACGCTTCAGGTATGGAGCCTTTCAGCTCTATCGTTAAATAAGAAATACATTTTCGTGCATCGACCTGATAGGGCGCAATAATGGCTTGAGTCGGACAAATGTTAATACAGGCAGTACATTGTCCACAATGATTATGACTTGGTGAATCGATAGTCAAAGGGATGGAGGTATAAATTTCGCCTAGAAAAAACCAAGACCCGGCTTTTTTATTAATAATATTACTGTGTTTTCCAATCCAGCCTAAACCGGCTTTTTCAGCAATGGCTTTTTCCAGTACAGGCGCTGAATCGACAAAAGCGCGATAACCGAATATACCGATTTCTTGTTCGATACGTTGCGCTAGTTTTTGTAAGCGTTTACGCAGTACTTTATGGTAATCTCGACCTAGTGCATAACGTGATATAAAGCCAGCTACTGGGTTATTAAGTGTATTTTCTATCGGTTCTTGTGCTTCAGGTAAATAATCCATACGCACCGAGATAATGCTGACCGTTTCTGGCTGTAAAAGGGCAGGGCGAGACCGCTTTAAACCATGTTTATGCATATACTCCATATCCGCATGATAGCCTTGGGCTAGCCAGTGCTGTAGGCGCTGCTCTGCTTGGTGCAAATCCGTGTCAGTGATACCTACTTGTTGAAAGCCCAGCTCTAAGCCCCAGTGTTTTATTTGTTGGGACAGTTCATTCATTGCTTTATCCATTCTATAATGTTTATATTTATATTTGAGCGCTTACTTTTATAACTATGCAAACTTTACCAACAAAGCTGTACTCAGCACAACAAGCAAGAGAAATAGATCGTATAGCTCAAGAGCAAACACAAGTCACAGGCTTGCAACTAATGGCTAAGGCAGCGGAAGCTAGCTTTCAAGTCATTAAAAAACATTACCCTGAAGCTAAAAAAATCACTGTTTTTTGTGGTGCTGGCAATAATGCTGGAGATGGCTATTTAATTGCCAAACTTGCTTTAGAGGCAGGTTACAAATTGCAGTTATTTTCTGCTGTTGGGGAGGGTAAATTAAGTGGAGATGCTGCATTAGCACAGCAATCTTATATGGCAGCAGGCGGTGTGATTCTACATAATTTACAGTTATTAAGTCATCATGCAGATTTAATCATAGATGCCTTATTAGGGACAGGGCTTGACCGTCCAGTGATAGGTAAATTTGCAGCCGTTATCCAGACTATTAATAGTATAGATAGCCCTGTTTTGGCGGTAGATATTCCTTCGGGCTTAAATGCGGATACCGGTAATATTATGGCTTGTGCAGTACATGCTGATTTTACTATTACTTTTATCGTCTTAAAAAAGGGACTTTTTACCGGGTTAGCAGCGGATTATTGCGGTATTGTACTTTTTGCTGACTTAGAGGTTCCAAACTCGGTTATCGAACGAGAAGCAAATCAAGAAAGCCTGTTGCAAACCGTAACACTCGCTAAACGACCGCGCAGTGCACATAAAGGCTTGTTTGGTCATGTTTTAGTGGTAGGAGGTGATTATGGTTATGCAGGGGCTGCCAAATTAGCAGCCGAAGCCGCTTTAAATTGTGGGGCAGGTTTAGTTAGTGTGGCGACACGCAAAGAGCATGCTAACCAGATGTATCTTAGCTGCCCAGAATTAATGGGACATGCACTCGATCAGCTGACAGATATAGAGGGTTTACTAGAAAAAGCGACGGTCTTAGTTTTTGGGCCTGGGCTAGCGCAGCGAACATGGGCAAAAAAACTGTGGCCTACCTTGATTGGTTTAAATTTACCGCGAGTGATTGATGCCGATGCTTTGAATTTATTGGCAGATTTTCCTGTCTATTCAGAACAATGGATTTTAACGCCACATCCAGGCGAAGCAGCTCGCTTATTGCAGTGTTCTACTGCAGATATTTTACAAGATAGGTTTAAAGCCGTACGCGCATTGCAGACAAAATATGGCGGTGTTTGTGTACTAAAAGGTGCAGGTACACTGATTTGTGATGATAAAAAACAGGTTTATGTTAATACCACAGGCAATCCAGGAATGGCAGCAGGCGGTATGGGAGATGTTTTGTCGGGCACCATTGGCGCGTTGCTCGCTCAGCAATATGCTTTGCTGGATGCGGCAAAAATAGGTGTTTATGTGCATGGCTTGGCCGCAGATAAGGCGGCTGTTAGCCTAGGGGAGCGCGGTCTGCGCGCTACGGATGTTGTACAGTACTTACGGGAAGTTGTTAATTAATGATGCAATTTATATTGAATACGGCGGAAGAAACTGAAGCCTTTGGTGCGAAATTATTTCAGATATTACCGGAAAAATGTCTTGTTTTTTTATTGGGCGATTTGGGGGCAGGGAAAACAACACTAGTGCGAGGTTTTATGCGTGCAGCAGGGCATATCGGTGCAGTAAAAAGCCCTACTTATAATATTGTCGAAGAATATAAAATTGATAAGCGGTTATTTTTTCATTTTGATTTATATCGATTAGTAGATCCTGAGGAGTTGGAGTGGATAGGGATTGCTGATTATTTACAAGAAACAGCGACCTGTTTTATAGAATGGCCTGAGAAAGGGCAGGGTTTTTTAAGTGAGCCTGATGTTATTTTATCTTTAACAACAAGCGATAATATGCGTAAGTTACTTGTAGAGCGAATGCCAGAACATATAATGGATAAGTTTCTAATTGAAAAACAAACACATACTGCTATAATCTAACTGAAGTTATTAACATAGGTGAGGTCGTGAGAAAATTTATAATTTTATGTTTATTATTGATTTTAAATACCTCAGTTATCTCTGCGGCGCAAATAAAAGTAAAAAAACTACGCATTCAATCGACAAATGAGTATACACGTTTAGTTTTTGATGTCTCTTCTATTCCTGAACACCAGATTTTTCAACTTAAAAATCCAAATCGTTTAGTGATTGATTTTAATAATGCTTATTTAGAGAAAAGCCTTAAGCAGCCACCTAAAAATCATCCTATTTTAGTAAGGTTACGCTCTGCACATAGAAATAAAAAAGATTTACGTGTTGTTATTGACTTGCAATCAAAGGTTGCGCCTAAGAGTTTTGTTTTACCAGCAAAGAATAAATATGGTCCTCGATTGGTGATTGATTTACCTGCTAAATCGACCCAGTCATTCGTTAAAAAGTGGACTAAAAAAAATAATAAAGTCGTAAAAACCAATAGAGGCAAAGCAAAACTTTTTGTCGTGGCTGTCGATGCGGGACATGGGGGTAAAGATCCCGGAGCAAGAGGAGCTCATGGTACTTTAGAGAAAAAGGTGGTTTTTGAAATTGCGCAAAAGCTAGCAGTATTAATTAATAAACAGCCTGGTATGAAAGCTATTATGGTACGTAAAGGGGACTATTTTGTACCTTTAAGTCAGCGCAGAAAAATTGCTCGCAAAGCTAATGCGGATTTATTTGTATCTATTCATGCAGATGCTTTTAATAAGTCTAATGTCACAGGTGCATCAGTGTATACTTTATCTCGCCGTGGGGCGACTAGTGTTGCAGCACGATGGTTGGCTAAAAATGAAAATGCTGCAGATTTAGTTGGCGGTATAAGTCTTGATGATAAGGATGATATTTTAGCTTCAGTGTTATTGGATTTATCGCAAACAGCAACGCAAGATATTAGTCAGTTAGTTGCTAAAGAGGTGTTAAATAATTTTAGTCGTATTGGTGAGTTGCACTCTCATACCGTGCAAAAAGCGGGCTTTGTAGTGCTGAAATCGCCTGATATTCCATCAATTTTGGTGGAAACAGCTTTCATATCCAATCCTAAAGAAGAGCGCCGACTAAAAAGTGGGATTTATCAGTTAAAAATGGCTAAAGCCATTCAGAAAGGCATTGTTTCTTATGCTAAAAATCATAATATTGCATTGGCAACCAGTGTTGATAAGCCTGTACATAAAATATCTAAAGGGGAGACTTTATTAGGGATTGCCTTAAAATATGGTGTTACTTTAGATCAGCTTAAACAGGCGAATATGATTGCTAGTGCTAATTCGATTAAAATAGGTCAGATTCTCTCTATTCCTGCTGGCAGTTAACTGGATAGCAGTTATAATCTAAACCTTAGTAAAAAATGTGTAACTTTTCATTTTTAACAGGTACAAAGAGTATCGTAGGATGTGCTGAGAAACGAAGCGCATCGTTTACGTGGTACTTCCTTTTTTGTTCGTCTTCTGTGTTCAGCAATAAGTTTATAGCTTGCTATGCGCCTGTTGCTACGCCTTGAAGACAAACAAAAATCCTGCGTCATAATGCATAAGTTATTTTATTCCCATTCCTTAGCGCACGAGCTGACTAATAATGACGTTTTGGCAATCACGATATAACCCTCAATTAAAGCTTTCTCAACAAGATTTAATTGATATTAGCGAGGAAATAACTCAAGCATATGCACCTGATAATAGTTATGTGCAATCTGAGTTAGTGCTTATGCCCGTTGATCCAGTTACGCTTCATGCGTATTGGAATATACAAAATAATAGTACTAGCGCAACAGATACAGAGCTAATTTTAAGAGTGTACTCTGAGCCTACACTCAGTGAGCATTCAAGTCATTTGAGATTAAGTTTTGATATAAAATTGTCGAGTTTTCAAGGGCAACAAACAGTGGCTGCGCCAATTGCAGCAACAGCTTATTCAGCTGTTATCGGTACAATTAATGCAGATTCCAGTTTTAGTGTTTTAGCTACTTCCGAGATCATTCATGTGCCACGAGAGAGTCCAGCACTTACGCATAAAACTGTGCTAAACGCTCCAAATATTGACCCTGTTAGCGTGAATGTTAGTGCTGGAGATGAACATACTTATGTTATGGAGCAAAAAAAAACTTCAGAGCATAGTATAAGCAATAGTGAACAGCCCATACAAAAAGTTCCAATGTTTGACCATCTGTTTGCTACTGAAATCAATAACACGCCTGATGTTATTTATGTGCCACGAGAGAGTGCGCAATTTGAATCGAACAGCAATGCCGCGAAAAATCAGCACACTTCTACTAACACTAATACAGCCCTGAACACTGAACCCTTTATTTTAAAAAACTTTAATAATCAAGGCTACGATTTAAAAGTATATGCAAATAACAGCGACTCTGAATTTGCTGACCTATTAGCCAAGCAAGTGTCTGGTTTTTATATTATCCCTAATAAAACGACTACAACTAAGCAGAATAGTTCTGGACTAGGATTTTATTTATAGTGATTATGCAAAAAGGCTTTCTTAGTATAGTTCTGCATGCGCACCTGCCTTTCGTAAGGCACCCAGAATACGATAATTTTTTTGAAGAAATCTGGTTATTTGAGGCAATAACGGAATGTTATATTCCATTAATTCGCTCGCTAGAAAAACTGCATCAAGATCATGTTAACTTTAAGCTAACGCTTTCACTTTCGCCGCCACTCATTTCAATGTTAAGTAACGAGCTATTACAGGCACGTTACATCGCACATCTTAATAAACAGATTGAACTGACGGAAAAGGAAATTATCAGAACAGTTGGTAACCCTGAATATCAACGACTGGCACGACTATATCGACGTTTATACTTGAATACATTGGATATTTTTAGCCAGTATGATAGTAATTTATTAACTGCTTTTAAGAAGTTTAATCACTTAGGTTATCTTGAACTCATCACTTGTGCTGCAACGCATGGTTTTTTACCATTGTTAAATAAAAGTGAAGCCGCAGTACGCAGCCAGATTAATATTGGTATGGAAACGTTTATCACTCATTTTGGTTTTGCACCAGAAGGATTTTGGTTGCCGGAATGCGGTTATTATCCTGGTTTGGAAAAGCATCTTAAAAATGCCGGAATCAATTATTTTTTTGTCGATACACATGGTATCGAGAATGCAAGTGAGCCGCCAAAAAACGGTGTTTATGCACCGCTGAACTGCGGCAATGATGTTATGGCGTTTGCTCGAGATCCTGAATCATCACGCCAAGTCTGGAATTCTACAGAAGGTTATCCTGGTGATTATGATTACCGTGAATATTACAGTGACATTGGCTTTGAGTTGGAGCTAGATTATATTGCTCCTTATATTTTGGATGGTCATACACGTATAAACACGGGTATAAAATATCATCGCATAACAGGTCAAAACCTTCCTAAAGAAATTTATCAACCTAAGCAGGCGCACTACAAAGCACAGCTCCATGCGCAAGATTTTATCAATAAACGTCAATTACAAATTAATCGTTTGAGTACAGAGATGGAGCGTCCGCCGATGATTGTTGCTCCTTATGATGCGGAACTTTTCGGGCACTGGTGGTATGAGGGGCCGCAATGGTTAGAATGTGTGTTACGCTTAGCTGATAGTAATGAAAATGCGCTACAGACAGTTAGCTGTGCTGATTATTTAAAACAAGTCGCTCCCCAACAAATTGCAACACCTTCTGCATCAACTTGGGGCGATCAAGGTTATTCCCATTTTTGGATCAATGAAAGCAATGATTGGATTTATCCGTTATTACACAAAGCCGCTACAGATTTGGAGAAATTTGTATTAACTCTACAGAATAGCAAAGTTAATCCGTTGCAGGAAAGGGTATTAAACCAAGCGGTACGCTCATTATTATTAGCTCAGGCATCCGATTGGCCTTTTATTATGCAGACAGGAACAACTGTGGAGTATGCTAATAAACGTATTACAGACCACCTAGGAATGTGCATGAAATAACTTAGGCAACTTATAAAGTTGTTGCGTCAGGAATGGCAGTATAATTCCATTGCCTCAGGTGCTCATCAAATACAATTCGCATTGACTCTTTAAAACCCTCTGCAA
>NZ_FQTQ01000074.1 GCF_900128525.1 methanotrophic endosymbiont of Bathymodiolus puteoserpentis (Logatchev) | reverse complement strand
TTCTTTTACAGCTTTTTGTTTTTTAACTCAAGCCAAAGCAAGGCTTCGTGCAATATTCCGGCTTTACGTAGCGCTTTAGCGTTATCTTTTAATGCGGGATTGTAAGGAAGCGCTTTGTAGGCTTTTGTTTTTCTCATAAAGGACCACCCCACCCTACGGGCACCCCTCCAGAGGAGGGGAATTACTATTGCGGCTAGGTATACACTTATTCCCCTCCTTTGGAGGGGTGGTGGGGTTATTCCCCTCCTTTGGAGGGGTGGTGGGGTTATTCCCCTCCTTTGGAGGGGTGGCAGGCGTAGCCTGACGGGGTGGTGAGAAGTTCAGCAACAAGTCGCGGTAATAGCCGTATTGCTTCTGGCGCAGTTCGATTTCCCGTGGCAGACCTTCGCTGATTGAACTGGTTAGGGTGTCGAATTTGTCGAGGATGGCGACGATGCGGGCTTGTTCTTCTGGCGATGGAACAGGGATCAACATTTTAGCCAAACTATCAGCATTGACCCGCCTTACTTTTGCACCAGTAATATATTTTCTTTTCTGTTTTTGAAACTGCTCTGTTTGAAAAAAGTAAGCTACATATTTAGGATTTAAGCTATGCGTATAAAAGCAAGCATCACTACTTACCGCGATATTTTCATTGCCTATCCAAGCAACAGCCTTACAGACATCTTCATCTGTTTCACTTGTTGTTGCTATAACTAAGTCTCCTGACTTAGCCATGCGTGCTTTCTTTGCGAACTCTTCTGAAACAAATGTTTTTGTTTTATCGGCATATGTGCCGTAATGCGTATAAATTTGACCATAGTGGATGCAGCCAACCCCCGCTTCAGTAAAATCTTTCTTCTGTAATCCGCCGCCTCTAATAAATTTACCAACGCCTTCCGACCCCATAGGTAGATGATCAACGTTGCCTTCATCAAAAGTAAAGAGTTGCTCACGATAGTAGTTGTATTGCTTTTTTCGGGCTGTAAGCTCGGCTGTAAGCTCGGTGAAGGTGTCCAAGATGCGGACGATTTCCGCTTGGATCGCCAGCGATTTCTCAGGGTTGTTTGGGCAGGGTATTGGGATTTGGAGTGGTGAAATGTTTCGTGGATAAACATGGGGAACACCACCACCACTTTGCATTTCATGCAACTGTTGTTGCATACTTTGGAGCCAATGATAACAATATCTAGGAACCAACTTTTCGTAAGGTTTCACCG
>NZ_FQTQ01000073.1 GCF_900128525.1 methanotrophic endosymbiont of Bathymodiolus puteoserpentis (Logatchev) | reverse complement strand
CTAGAGAAGGTAATAAGAAATAATCTTTATCGTTTGGTAAATAGTACTGAGCACCGTTACCACTTGAGGCAGCAGTTGTACCTGGATAGGTCACATTTACACCTGCTGCTGTACTACCAGAAACCGCAGTAGTGTGGTTAGCCGCGTAGTTAACCAAGGCAATAGGGTCAGCAACAAAAGCCGCACCATTAGCCAAATCTAAAAGAATTGAGCTGCCAGATAGACCACCTGTTGGAGTAAAAAATCCAGCCGGACTAGCGTTAGTGGCATGATAAGCTATTGTAGTCGGCGCAACTGAAGATACTGATCCACCTCTAGTCCATACACCATCTGCCAACGCTTGAGCTATAACACCACAATCTTTAGGCGTACCTGTTGAATCATGAAGCAACCCAGACACAACTGTTCCACCTGCACTAACATTTGTTGTGGCGGTAGTCAGTGTCACAGTGCTATCTATAACACCCATTTCAATAATTTCAACATAACCTTCACGCGCATCAACTACTGATGTTGCTTTATAAACATCGCCTTTTAAAGGCACACCGCCCGCTGGGATAGCTGGAAAAGTACATGTTTTATCATCTGTACTTAACCTTGGGCTATTTACACCGTCAGCTGTAACTGTGAAAGTAAAAACATCTTGCGGTGACATATAGACATTAAAATCTAAAACGTCATTTGAATTACCTGACTCACGTAAACGTACTTTAAGTGCTTTATAATCACTAGTTGTATTTCTTACGCTAAAAGCTGTTTGAAAGTTATTATTAGTATTATAGTAAGGAATGTGCATGAAATAACTTAGGCAACTTATAAAGTTGTTGCGTCAGGAATGGCAGTATAATTCCATTGC
>NZ_FQTQ01000072.1 GCF_900128525.1 methanotrophic endosymbiont of Bathymodiolus puteoserpentis (Logatchev) | reverse complement strand
CCTTTTTCAGCCTATGAATCTTATCAGTCGTTAGAGCGAGAGCTGTTCAATGTGCTTAAAAATATTGGCGGAAGTCATAAAGTGGCTTTTTCATAAAGGTTAAATTAATTTTACATGGGTACTTAGCGTTAATAATTTAACCGTTTCTCGTACTTGGCTCCAGTCTAAATCAGGTTGCCGTGAATTTGAATTTGAAATATCCATCAATCTATATCTTCTAAAAAATTAAAAAGCACTTCGATAAGACATTCTAAACAATAAAAAGGGAAGCGCAATGCTTCCCTTGTTTTTTCTTGATAATATATAAGCTTCAGCCATTACTATGACTAGAGTTTTTACACCAAAAGAATAATTAATCTGTAATTGTCGCTATAGCATTAGCTAATTGTATATCTAACTTTTGAGTTTTAAGTATCTGCCATAGATCTTTTTCGCTCTGCATGCTATTCACAACGACCTGCTCTATTAAAGCTTTCGCGGCAGAACGATTCAAACCGACTAAAACATAAACCTCGCCTTCTGGCCCTGTCTCCGTTAGATAGACTTTAGCTCCTGCTAAGCATCCACTATCAATATGTTTATTTGCACTAACAATTAACGCATCAATAAGCTTACTATTTAGCTCATATCTTTGTGCATACAAACTAATTTTATCTGCAACTTCAGACCTAAAGCGCTTAACCAGCTGCTTTTTTGCCGCAATTTCAGCCATATCTAGCATATAATTACGCCCACCAAATGACCGCTCAAACTGACCTACTGCCTGAATCGCTAAATCAGCATAAGCTTTATCACAAATCCAGCTGGGTGCTATTTGCTGGCCAGAAAACAAACAAGCAGGTTTAACGGCCACCTGTTGCGTACAAGCCATTAAATTAACAACTAAAATACTAATGATGCCTTTTATTAATTTCATTTTAATATGCTCTATTTAACTCTGCCTGAACTCATCAGGCACTTTTAAGTTAGCAGGCATACTAGGCTTTTCTCCAAAACCTGTTTTAGCTGCTTTTAACTGAAAGACATAGGATAAAACTTGAGCAACCACCAAAAATAAGCCAGATGGGATCTCTTCACCTATTTCCGTCGAGTAGTATAAGGCTCTAGCTAAAGGGGGTACTGCTACGAGAGGAACATCGGCACCGGTCGCAATATTACGAATTTGAGCAGCGATTAAATCTGTTCCTTTAGCCACTAAAATGGGAGCACCAGAACCGCCAGCATCATATTTTAGTGCCACAGCAAAATGTGCGGGGTTCGTCACCACAACATCAGCTTCAGGTACGTCATTCATCATTCGGCCTTGTGCCATTGCCGTTTGTAATTGACGAATTCGGCCTTTTACTTGTGGGTTTCCATCTGATTCTTTATGCTCATCCTTAACCTCCTGCTTAGTCATCATCATGTCTTTTTTATATTTCCACAGCTGATAAGGTACATCTATCATGACTAATAAAAATAAAGATGAACTTAAAATCAATAAACAATACATCAGAATATCAGCGCTATGATAAATAGCACTGTTAACGGATTCATTACTTAACCCCATAAATTCAGGCAAATAAATATCGTATAAAATTTTAGCGACAAATAAAATCAAGCTGGTTTTCAATAATGCTTTAAGTAATTCGACCAAGCCTTGCATGCCAAACATTCGCTTAAAGCCTTTTATTAGATCAAATTTAGACAACTTAGGAATGTGCATGAAATAACTTAGGCAACTTATAAAGTTGTTGCGTCAGGAATGGCAGTATAATTCCATTGCCTCAGGTGCTCATCAAATACAATTCGCATTGACTCTTTAAAACCCTCTGCA
>NZ_FQTQ01000071.1 GCF_900128525.1 methanotrophic endosymbiont of Bathymodiolus puteoserpentis (Logatchev) | reverse complement strand
GGGAGAAGAAGATCGCGTAAAATGAACATGAATGAGGTCTTTTGTTTGTATAATCAATTGCTTAGAACAATGTATTATACAGGGTTTCGAGGCCTCATTCACCAATAAGTTATTGTTTTAAAAGAAATAAAATTCATTTCAGAAAGAAACATTAGGAGATGCTAATATTTTCGAAAATTAGCATTTCCTAATGTTTCTTTGAATAAAAACTGGGAAACTTCAGTCACTTAAATCTTCAATATTTTTCAGCATTTCACGGATTAAGCGCAATCTAACCAGTCATCATATATGGTACGCAGAAAAACCTTCAGCTACTGTCAAATATCCTTAAAAAGTCCAACAATAAAATTCATTCTGCCTTTAGCGTTAAAAGCCATTGAAATAAAGGTGTCATAAAGCAGGCATCACTATAGGCTAGTCGTTTTTTTGCCTAAACTAAAGCGTTAGTCTATACTCAAAGTGTTAATAATTAAATACACTGAGATCTTTGAACTCATTATTCTTACGTCCATTCGCGTTACTCCTAACTCTGCTACCTATCTCAGCAATTCCTCAGAGCATTGCTCAACAAAATAGAGTTACAGAAAGCACGACTCAAGCTGTTGAATTAACAGTCGAAGAACGATTATGGCTGGATACGCACCAGCCTATTCGCATTGCTTTTGACGGCAATTTCCCTCCATATAGCTTTATAGACAATGGAAAATTGACCGGGATCGCTTATGATACACTGCAATTAATCAGTCAGAAACTCGATATTCAATTTAAAATAGATAAACTCACTGCTTGGAAAGAGATTTATATAGCTGCAATCAACAAAGAAGTTGATGTCGTTGCCACTATGGTTAACAGGCCAGAACGTCTACAATTCTTTGCCTTCAGCCAACCTTATATATTCAAATCATTAGTCATTATTACCAATAAAAATGGCACACAAATAACTAACCGTAACCAGCTTCCTGAAAAAATCGTAGCGTTAGTCAAAGACTATCAATATTCAACTCGCATCCTGAACGAATTCCCCAGTATCACACCTTTTTATGTCAATAGCATGCACGATGCTTTAGAGGCTGTCGAAAGTGAACAAGCTGATGCGGCTATCAGCTTCTTTGCCACTAGCGCTTACCTACAAAATAAACATCAACTAACGCAGCTAAAATTTGGTGCTTTTTATGATCGCAATAGTGCTAACGAGAGTATTGCTGTACGTGGTGATTGGCCGATTTTAGCCACGATTTTACAAAAAGGCTTAAATATATTAACGCCAGAAGAAAAACAAACGATTAGGGAAAAATGGCATACTCAACTCGAATTACCTATTGATTATGCAACCATCACTAAGTTTATCACCCCGTTGCTATTCATTGTTATTGTTTTGTTGTTATGGATTAGACAAATACGTCACCAAAATAAGCGCATTAACAACACCAAAAATAAACTTTTAAAATCTAATAATGCGCTTAAAAATCTAAAAGAAAACTTAGAAAATAAAGTGTTTCAGCGCACCGAACAACTACACAAAAGTGAACAAAAATACCGTAGTTTGGTGGAAAATTTAAACGATGAGTACTTTTTTTATCAACATGACTTAGAAGGTGTATTTTCTTATTTAAGCCCTTCAATCACGACAATTTTAGGCTATAGTATTACTGAGTTTCTACAGCATTACAGTACCTATCAAACCGATCACCCTAATAATGCCTTAATTGACGACTATACAAAGCGCTGTTTAAACGGTGAAAAAATACCCGCGTATGAAGTTGAGTTATTTGATAAACAAGGTAATAAACGTTGTATCGAGGTTTTGGAAAGCCCTGTCTATAATGATGCCGGACAATGCATTGGCATCGAAGGTATTGCTCATGATATTACTCTATTAAAACAAGCCCAAGACCGGCTCAGTTGGCTCTCTTATTATGATGATTTAACTGGTTTAGCTAATCGCCGCTTATTTTTAGACCGGTTTGAGCAAACGCTTATTTTAGCGCACCGACATACTAACTCTACTGCCCTGCTATTTCTGGACATTAACCGGTTTAAAATTGTTAATGATAATCTCGGTCATGCGGCAGGCGATGAGGTGCTAAAAGAAACGGCTAACCGCCTACTCACAGACTTACGTGACTCGGATCTTGCCGCACGAGTTGGTGGGGATGAGTTTACACTAATTTTACCAGATACAGACGCTGATGCTGCTGAAATCGTAGCCAAAAAAGTATTACAGCACCTATTAAAACCTTACACACTTAATGAGCAGCAGTTTATTTTAGGCGCTAGTATTGGTATCGCCATTTATCCTAGTGATGGCAACAACGTAAAAACGTTATTGCAGCAAGCTGATAGCGCCATGTATTGTGCAAAAAAAGCAAAACAAGGTTATGCCTTTTGTTCTTCTGAGCAAATTCATGCGAATAGCCGTCGACTGATACTGGAGCAATCTTTACGTAAGGCATTAGCACAAGATTGTTATACGCAGGATTTTGAATTACAAATGTTCTATCAAGCGAAACTTTGCTTAAAAACTAACAAAACAATTGGCTATGAAGCTTTAATGCGCTGGCATCATACTGAATTAGGTGCAATATCACCCATTGAATTTATTCCATTAGCGGAAGAAACCGGCCTAATTGTCGAGCTAAGTCACTGGGTAATGACTGCCATTTGTTTACAAACAGTGCACTGGTCACAACTTGATTTTGATTTTGGCAAAATAGCCGTGAATATTTCTGCTGTAGAACTGATTAACTTGGATTTAGCCAACAAAATCATAAACCAAATTAATAGCTCTGGTGCCCAGAAAGAATGTATTGAAGTTGAAATTACTGAAAGTGCCTTAATGAAAACGCCAGAGATCGCGACTAAAGTTATGAGTCAGTTAGTAGAAGCAGGGATTTTGATTGCTATTGATGATTTTGGCACAGGCTATTCATCCCTGTCTTATATGAAAAACTTACCTGCATCATTTATCAAAATCGACCGCTCCTTTATCCGTAATTTACTCAATAGCAAGGAAGATCAAGCGGTAATTCATGCGGTATTAGCCATGTCGCACGCATTAGGTAAAAAAGTCATCGCAGAAGGTGTAGAAACCCAAGAGCAATTACAGTTTTTGGCTGAAAGTGGCTGTGATATGGTTCAAGGCTATTGGGTTGCTAAACCACTCGCCGCGAAAGATATAAACTAAATATTTCTGTATTAGGAGTAGCTGTCTATGCGCAAACGTATTAAAAAATATCTATTACTTGTTTCTGGACTGTTATTTCTGACCCTAGGCATTGTTGGTGCGGTATTACCCATTTTACCCACCACCCCCTTTCTTATTCTCGCACTCGCTTGTTTTGCCAACAGCTCCCCACACTTTCATCAGATGTTATTAAACAATCGCTGGTTTGGTGCGGCATTAAAACAGTGGGAAGAAAATCGAGCTATTAGCAGAACCGCAAAGATTAAAGCCATGCTTATGATTGTGTTTACTTTTTCTGTGTCTATCGGAGTACTACACGGAAAATTACCATTACAGCTAATGCTGTTGACCTTAGCCTGTGTATTGCTAATTTTTATGTGGCAGCTTAAAGAGGCTGAAACTTTACCTGTGCGCACCAACGACAAATAGTACGGTTAAAGCTACACACCACTTTAATATTATTATGTTTTAGCCATGCATTTGAGCCAGCCTAAGTGGTAAGGCTTTAGCTGTTACTAGTTTAAAACAGCTAAAGCCTATTATTCCTACTATTTACCCCACCTTAAAAGGCCAATTACTCAGCTAACCAACCTTCTAAAGCCGCTATAATTTCTTTTGCTTGCTTCTCGCTAGAGATATTAAATTTAGATTTTTGCTGATATTCACCATCACGTTTTTGGTAACGACGAATCGTAAATTTATCCGGGCTATATTCTTCTTTTGCTCTATTCCAATCTTGGTAACGATAAATAACCGTCGCCCAAGCACCTTTAGTTAATACTTTTTTATCTAACTCTTTAACTGTTTCTATGCCACCGTCCTCATAAGTAACGGTTAGTTCTTCTACTGTTTCTGCCATTTTTCTCTCTCAATTAAATTATTGCGCTATTTATATTTACATAGCTGAAAACAAAGTCACATCTTAGCCCAGCTTGCAAATTTAAATTTGTAAGCAATTGCAAGATACGCATAAATAGACATTACGACACTGCTTAGCATATTTTGCCATACCTTTTAATTCTTACTTTTCAACTTATTACGCAGAATATCAGGTTTAATCACTATTTGCGAAGATTGGGTTAAGCGATATGCTAGAAGATACAGGTTTAGCCAAAATGATGGCAGAGTTAAATCTTCAATTTTTAGATTTGGTAATGTAAAAACTGATTAATTCTATACAAAAAGAAGCTTGTAAAATAATACCTCGATAGTTAGGCGACCACTTAGCCTACACCTATTTATGTAGAGTTGTAATTTAATATACAAGGTAACCACCCCTTTACAAACCCAAAGGTACGCATTGCGTACCCTAGCGTAATATTTCGCCTTAAACATACAGCCAATAATTACCTTACAAGCGAGAAAGGTAGTTTATAAAAACTCACCCCCTACCGACTTACTCAACGGAAGTTAAGCCTTTCAAGCTCGTAAAATACGCAGCTATATCTTTAATTTCATCTTCTGATAAATCTTGCACCATAGACTGCATCAACACATTTTTACGCGCACCAGACTGATAATCTTGCATCGCTTTTTCTAAGTAGTTTTGGTGCTGACCCGCTAAACGAGGGTTTGTACTGGCATCATCGTTATGGCAAGCCATACAAGACTCTGCCAATTTCTTACCATTTGCAGCGCTACCACCATTTGCATTAGCACGCTTAGAGCCATCAACTGTTGCTAAATAAGTCGCAATATCTTCGAGCGTTTGGTCAGATAAATCATAAACATTCGCCATCATTGTGCGATGAGGTCGCTCTGATTTTTGATAAGCTTTTAAAGCGGCTACCGTATAAGCTGGAACCTGACCACCCACTTTAGGCACATAATAAGTTGGGTAAACATTACTTGTACCTGGTGAAGTATGACATCCCCGACACGCTTCAAAAGCATCTCTACCTGCCTCAACACTACCTGCTTGTGCCATGATAGGGACACTTGAAAATGCAGTGATACCTAAAGCTAATGCGATCATTTTTTTATTCATAAGAAATATCCTAACGTGAATTAAATTTTGTCCTTATCTTACTAAAAAGGCGGGATTATTAATAGCATATTTCTAATATGCTCGTATTTTATATAAACAGGATTTAAAAACAATAGAACATGGCTTTAGCTGACTAATAACGAAATAATCCATAAGCTAAATCCACGCTCGGTGCTTGGTCTATTATTTCTTCAAGACAAGCGTACTCGCGGATCAACTAACGTATAAGAAATATCTGTTAATAGTAAACCAATAATATAAAGCACTGACCCCAGAAAAACCATAGCCCTGACAATGGCAAAATCTTGGCTATTAATCGCATCAATTGTATAACTACCTAAGCCAGGAATACTAAAAAATGATTCGGTAATCAGGCTGCCCATAAATAATAGCGGCAAGACGACCACAACGCCCGTTAAAATTGGAATCATGGCATTTTTTAAAACATGTTTAAAAAGCACTTGAGTTTCTGTTAAACCTTTAGCGCGCGCAGTGCGCACATAATCTTGCTCAATCTCCTCTAAAAATAAGGTACGATACCAACGTGCGCCAGCTCCCACACCTGATATAACACTAATCAATACTGGCAAAATTAAAAATTTAAAGGCATTAACGCCAGTATCATAGCCAGAAATCGGCACTAACATCAGCAATTTACCCATGATAAATTGCCCGCCAATAATATAGAATAATGAGGAAATAGACATAATAATGATGCATAGCACAATCGCACCAAACTCTAAATAACTCTGGCGAAATAAAACCATCATTAATGCCACGCTAATATTGACCAACAAGCCCACTAATAACGAAGGCAAAGCAATAGCTAAACTTGGCCACATACGTTGCTGTATATCTGCACCAATATGCCGCCCACTATCTGATATACCAAAATCAAAGACAAATAAGCGCAAGGATTTTTGATAAAAAATCGTCTGTTTTATTTTATTTAGCCCTGTTTCCTGCTGATTAATAAATAAAGGCAACTGATAACCGCGCTGCAGCTTCCAATTATCTATCGCTTGCTCTGTCACATGTTTTTGTCCTAATTGCATACGTGCCATATCATCAGGACTATTGACAATAAAAAAGAGTACAAAGGTAAGAATATTAACCCCTAATAATAAAGGAAAAGCATACAAAATACGGCGCAGGATATAATTAAACATTACTTAATAGTCTCCTTTGCTCTACGCTGAAAACTCCGCATAGCAGGTAAAATAAGCGCTATCAACAATAAAATAATTAACACAACCGGCCACAATACTGGCTGATTCCACTGACGTCTTAATTGTTTGCGTTTTTGCGCTTCTATACGTCTGTATTTCAAACTATTATTCGCCATTAAGTTAGGCTTTAAATTATGATACCAACTATGGTACAGAGAAAAGCTTTTTGGATGTAAGCCAAAAACCCAGGGAGCATCGTAACGTATCAGTTCTTGCATTTGTCGAATCACAGCGAGTCGCTCAGGGCCGTTACTCATATAGCTCATTTGCTTAAAGAGTCGGTCAAACTCAGGGTTTTGATAATTACCTGCATTTTCTCCCCCATGAACGGCTTTCGCATTCGGTCCATATAATAAGAAAAAGAAATTTTCTGGATCAGGGTAATCAGCATTCCAGCCCCACATAAAAATCTGCGCATTTCCATTACGCATTTTCTGCTGAAATCGATTGTAATCTGTTGCTCTAATCACCAACTGTATACCTAATTTGGCAAACTGCTTACGATACCAATTTAAACGCGCACGATCATCCGGCCCACTTGCTGCCGTATCTAAATATAAAACTAAAGACTCGCCTGTTATAGGGTCTATACCATTAGCATAGCCTGCTTCTTGCATCAGCTTTATAGCAGCAGCCAAAGGCTTGCGCTGTATTTGACCATTATGCCAATCATAGACATAGTGATTAACGCCTCGCTCACCAGCGCTATAACCAAAAATACCCGGCGGTATAACGCCTTGTGCGGAGACGCCGCGGCCATTATTAAAAATGGAGATATATTCTTCATAATCAACAGCAATAGCAATTGCTTGACGTAATTTCCGTGCTTGCTCGCTGCTACCACCAATGATTGAGTCAAGCATATTAAAGCCCATATAAAAGGTTGAGCTATTAACTGCCGTTTGCAACTGTATGCCTTGAGCTTGCATGCTTTCAGTCAATGCCGCTTCACCATCTCCCGTAAATTGCACGGCCTGATCAAAACTATCAGAAGCAATACCAGAGCCATCATAATAGCCTTGCAAGAATTTATTCCAGTAAGGAATGGTTTCTTTTTCTAATAAATAAATCGCTTTGTCAATAAAAGGCAAGCGTTTACCCGCATCCTCTAATAGGCCACTTTCTTTATCCTCAGGCTCACCTTCACTCGGATAAAACTCAATATGGAAATTTGGATTTTTAAGCATGATCATACGTAAGTTAGGATTATTTTCCTCTAACATATAAGGCCCAGTTCCTAAAGGCTGCCAATCTAAAGTAATATTTTTATCAATCAAGCCCTTTTGCGAATAAAACGCATCAGCTTCCCAAGGCATAGGTGCAAAAAATGGCATCGCCAACCAAAATATAAATTGCGGGTATTTACCTTTGATACGAATTTTATAACGATATTTATCAAGCACTTCAACCCCCTTAATAGGGTTGTCTCTTAACGCAGTTCGCGGCTTATCTTTTATAATCTGAGCATAGTCACCTAGCCCGACAATATACTGCTTCATTAACTCAGCAATCGGCGATGAAATTTCTGGGTGCACGAGGCGTTTAATTTGCTGCACATAATCAGCCGCTGTTAATTCACGAGTTCCCGTTTGTTTAAAATCAGCTAGCAATTGAATATCTGCCAATTCTTCTGTACCTAATTGGTGATAAAGATATTGCCCTTGCTTATTAATAGCTAAAGCTGGATGTGGCTGAAATTTAATGCCTGACCTGATCTCAATAATATAGTCTGAATAGGCCACTTCATCACTTGTACTGGTTTCCGCTACTGGCTGTCCCAACGCATCAAAATAGTGGACCTCTGGCATATGCTTGGCCGTTAATGGTTCTAGCTCATAAGGACGCTTTAAAAAGTGATATTGAAAGGGAGGCTCATAGATTTGACCAATAAAGGCATATTCATTAGAGCTATAGGCTTTTGCAGGATCTAAATGCTTAGGTCGCTCAGAAAAAGAAGAATATAAAACAGACTGTTTACCTTCAATCCCCTTAGGGTAAGGATTATTAAGTACCGACTCATTACAAGCGGACAATAGCACTGAGAAAAAAATAAAAAAAATGATTTTTTGCCATACGATCATTGATTGCCTTAACTCCTGCCTATAATTTTTGGCATATTTCATATTGCCGCTACCGTAGTTTACCTATCTTTACCTTTCAAATACTGGGAACACGAGTCACTTACCCAGCTTTATGGCTCTTATCGCCACAACCACTAAAAAATAATTTTGCTATTTTTTTATAAAACCTAAACCGCTTCATTCTACTTCGCCGAAAACTGTTCCATCAATGCCACTTGCGCCTGACAAGCCTCACCCTCAGGAACACTTTGCACATAACTGCCATCACTCTGCATAATCCACGACCCAGCATTATCTTTTAAATACAGGTCTAAATCAGCTAATACACGCGCTTTTAAAGCTTTATTTTCGATAGGAAAGCAAGCCTCCACTCGCCTAAACATATTGCGATTCATAATATCCGCGCTTGCTGCATAGACCTCTGGATGTCCATCATTTGTAAACATATAAACACGTGTATGCTCTAAGAATCGACCAATAATAGAACGCACCTCTATATTATCAGAAACACCTTTAATACCGGGGCGCAAGGAGCAAATACCACGGACAATAAGCTTCACTTCTACATCTGCTTGAGATGCTCTATATAAAGCTTGCATAATTTTCTCCTCAACCACCGAATTGACTTTAAAAATAATTTTGGCAGGCCTCCCCTTTTTAGCCAAATCAATTTCCCGCTCAATCTTATCTAATAAGCCTTTATGTAAGGTGAATGGCGATTGTAATAATTTATTAAGCTTAATCACTTTGCCCAGGCTAGTTAATTGCCAAAAAATTTTTCTAACATCCTCACCTAGCTCGTTATTACTGGTGAATAAACCATAATCCGTATAAAAGCGGGCCGTATTAGGATGATAATTACCCGTTCCCAAATGTACATAATCGCGGAATTTTTTACCTTCCTTACGAATCACTAGGCACATCTTGGCATGAGTTTTATAACCAACAACACCGTAGACAACATGGACAGCCGCATCTTGTAATTTAGCCGCTAACGTAATATTGGCTTTTTCATCAAAGCGAGCACGCAACTCAATCACAACAGTCACCTCTTTTCCTGCTCGAGCTGCCTTTAACAAAGCATTGACAATAGGTGAATCAGCACTCGTTCGGTATAGCGTTTGCTTAATAGCTAAAACATTAGGGTCTGCCGCAGCCTGACGCACAAACTCAATCACTGGCACAAAGGACTCGTAAGGATGGTGCAGTAAAATATCTTGCTTTTTTATCGCGTCAAAAAAATTTTTATTACGCGAAAGCGCAGCTGGAGTCGACGGTTGATAAGGCGCGAACTTTAAATCTGGGCGATCAACCAAACTAGATATCTCTTGTACTCGGTTCAAATTAACAGGCCCATCGACTAAAAAAACTTGACCCTGAGTAATTCCAAAACGTTCCGCCAAAAACTGAACCGTGCCTTCAGAACAGTTTGCATCAATTTCCAAACGTACCTCATCGCCGTAATTACGCATAGCTAATTCGCCTTCTACCGCATTCAGCAAATCATCAATGGCATCATCATCAACAAAAAGATCACTATTTCGCGTCACCCTAAACTGGTGACAACACTTGACGCTCATGCCATTAAATAATTGGTCTACAAAGGCATGGATAATCGAAGATAAAAAGACAAAATCATATTCACCGCTTTCTGTTTCATCACTGGGTAGTTGCACAATTCTTGGTAGTGCTCTAGGTGCTTGCAAAATAGCGCGGCCACTATTACGGCCAAATGCATCTTTACCCGTTAAGGAAATAATGAAGTTTAAACTTTTATTTAAAATACGTGGGAACGGGTGTGCAGAATCCAAACCAACCGGGGTTAGAATAGGTAGCAATTCTTCCTGAAAAAATGTTTTCAGCCATTGTTGTTGACGATCTGTCCAGTCATGACGGCGAATAAACCGAATATTCTGTTCAGCCAATTGTGGGATAAGTAACTCATTCAAAACACGGTACTGCTCACTCACCAACTCATGCGCCTTAGGAGCAATGGCATCTAACTGCTCTTGTGCGTTAAGACCATCACACATTGTGGCTAGTGGATCTAGAGAAGCTAATTGAATAACACTTGCCACCCTAACTTCATAAAATTCATCTAAATTAGAACAAGAGATACATAAATAATTTAAGCGTTCTAATAGAGGTAAGTTTTCATTTTTTGCTTGGGCTAAAACACGATCATTAAACTCTAAAAGACTGAGTTCACGATTAAAATATAAGGCTGAGTCATTAAGATCAATAACACCTTCTATCTCAGTATTTTCAACGCTCCCTATCTTTACTTTATTTTCTGTCATCGTTTTATTCACCGTTTCCCTTAATCTTTAATATGCCTAATTTATCAAGAGCTAAAACCTCGATTGCCCTGCAAACCACCCGTATGGATAGCAATAATTTTTTGTCCTGACTTAAAGTAGCCCTGGCTAATTAAATCATAAATACCATACAGCATTTTCCCGGTATAAATCGGTTCTAATTTTATCTGCTGCACTTGCTCAAACTGCCGTATAAAGTGCAGTAACTCGGGCTTTATTTTAGCAAAGCCACCAAAGTGGTATTGGTGCTGGATCAACCATCTATCATTATGACACGCAGTACTTTTTAATAAAGCGTTTACCTCTTGATTTAAATACTCAGCACCTTTCAACGCAGCAAAGCCAATCACCTGCTTATTGGATGTGGCGCTTACTATTCCCGCCAAAGTCGTTGCAGTACCGCAAGGCACACATAAAACATCATAATCTAAATCAATTTCTGTGACTAACTCAGCCACGCCTAGCAAGGCCAAGTTCACCGCCCCACCTTCAGGCAACCAATATTCACCTTTCTGCAAACTAGGTAAAGTATCGTATGCTTTATGCTTCCTAAGCAAACGATAATCACTACGGGAAACAAATTCCAAGTGCATCCCCCAATCCTGCAGATCGCTTAGAGTGGGGTTCAATATCTTAGGACGTTCACCACGAATATATGCTTCTGTCTGTATACCTAATACTTTTCCAATATAAGCTAAAGTATGTAAATGATTGGAATACGCGCCCCCCATAGAAATAATTTTCTGCGCATTTAATGCGAGTACATGCTCCAATATATATTTAAGTTTACGCCATTTATTGCCAGAAATAATAGGATGCAATAAATCATCTCGTTTTAAGTAAAGTTCAATTTTCTGCTCTTGTATAAATGGCTCAATAATTTGAGTTAATGCTGAAACGCCTAAGCTCTTCTCTAGCGCAAGCAGTTGTTTATTTAACATAGTTAATAAGTATACCCCTTATCTTCAGACAAAAAAAAGCCCTCAAAGTCTCAAAGACAAAAAGGGCACAAAGTAGAGCTGATAAAACAGCTCTTGTAACACGAGGAGGTGAAAAACTTTACATCTACTACTGAATAAAACGCTTAAAAATTAATTTAGCTCTGTTTTGGGCATGATATTACTTAGCACCGTTGCGCTAGCAAACAAAACTGTTGAAATAATAAACTGACCAGAAATAAAACCCCAAAGCCCAACCACAAATAAAATACCGGTTGCAATATCTCTATTAAGGTTTGTCATGTTAATATCCTGTTAAAATATATTAAAAAAGGGAGAGAACTTTATTTCTCTGATGCTGAGTATTTTACTCTGTTTTTATTAGCTAACAATACCCAAAATATTAAACTAATTGTTTCCATTTAAGAAATAAACAGCAAGGCTATTTTATGCACCAAGAAGATGAGCAAGAAAGAAAAACGGCGGAAGCCTACGAGAAGCTACTGAAAAACATGCCTAGTATCGGTTTTATCAACCGAAAAAAGAGAATCAAAGCCTATATACAAATAACAAAGATAGCTGACTACATGATTAAAACGAATGAAATTAGCGAAGATGAGGCCTTATTTATTTTGTCTTTACTCATGCGTAAATGCTCCAGCTTCCAAAAAGCAGCAATGATGACTGCACTAACACTTAATTCGATAGGGAAAGATGTCATTTCACCTATTGGTGTAAAATTTAGCTTGGATGTCCGTAAAAACTTAAGTTTACCCAGCACTCATCACAGCGCTAAAGAGGAAGCCACCTCCAATGAAAAAGATATTTAAATCAATATAATTCTATTTTTCTAAAGACCTTTATTTATGCTCACACTGATAAAAAAAATCTTCGCTAAAAAGAAAATTACGCAAGAAGTAGTCCCAGCAGTAGAAAATCGTAACCCAAATTTTGTGACTGACCCCTCTAAAGTCATACACTTACTTAGCGCCATTGAAGCTGACACTGCTTTTTGTACAATTGAGCTAAAGAATTCGGATGAAATATACACCTCACATATCATTGAAGTGCAAGCGGCTAAGCAACAAATTCTACTAGATGCGCTAGTCCCTAATTCAGGTAATGAATTACTTAGGCAATGCAAGGAATTAAAACTAACCACGCACCTAAACAATATACATCTATCTATTGCCATAACAAATATAACACCCGCTGAATCTCTTGGAGAGCAGTACTTTAAGGCCCCCTTACCAGAACGTATTTACTACCCTCAACGCCGAACCTCACCTCGAATATCTATCAGCGCTTATAATCTAACCTTCCAAGGAACCTCTAACCGAACTAACTTTACCGTTGGCGGAATTGTCTGTGATATATCTCGCGGCGGCATTGGACTTATTATTAGTAGCAGCAATTCAAGATTAATGCGTGGCGACCTATTAAAAAACTGCACGCTAACCCTTCCCAATGAAATAAACATTCACTTTGAGTTACTTATCCGCTCCTCTAAACCCTACAGTAATAGCCGCACAAAATTACTAATAGGCGGGCATTTTGACCAGCTTAAGTCACCTAAAGAACAAAATCAACTAGAGCAATTTTTTGCCTTAGTTGAACGCTCACAAATACGTCAAAAGAAAGATTATTAACCAACCCGCCAGCTCCTATAAAAGCTGGACTTATGTAAATAGCTCGTAGATACTTAGCGAGTTAAATAAACTTATCACACTCACTGGAGAAATAAAAATGGGTTTTATGCAAGGCAAACGTGTCCTTATTGTTGGCTTAGCCAGTAACCGCTCAATTGCGTGGGGTATTGCACAAGCAATGCATCGCGAAGGTGCTGATATCGCTTTTACTTTTCAAAATGAAAAGCTACAAAGTCGTGTAGAGAAAATGGCCGCAGAATGTAATTCTAATATCACTATCGAATGTGATGTAAGCAGTGATGAACAAATCGATAATGTATTCATAGAGCTAGGTAAGCACTGGGATGGTTTAGACTGTATTGTACATTCTGTAGCATTCGCCCCTAGAGATGCACTGGATGGTGACTTTGTCAACGCCACAACACGTGAAAACTTTAGAATCGCCCATGACATTAGCTCATATAGTTTCACAGCTCTCGCTAAAGCCGGTAGAGAAATGATGGCTGGACGCAATGGCTCATTACTAACACTCAGCTACCTAGGTGCTGAGCGTGCCATTCCCAACTATAATGTTATGGGGGTTGCTAAAGCCAGTTTAGAAGCTAACGTTCGTTATATGGCAGTTGCTTTAGGTGCCGAAGGCACTCGCGTTAATGCTGTCTCTGCAGGCCCAATCAAAACACTCGCCTCAGCAGGCATTAATAATTTCAAATCCATGCTGAGTAAAGCAGCGGATACCGCACCATTAAAGAAAAATGTAACAATTGGAGAAGTGGGCAATGTATCTGCTTTTCTTTGTTCCGATTTAGCGTCTGGTATAACCGGAGAAATCACTTATGTTGATGGTGGTTACAATATCGCCGGCATTGCTTCATCTTAAACTTTTAAAGTAAACTGTTTGACCATAGCATAATACGGCAGCAACAAAAAAGGGGCGATGATCGCCCCTTTTTTATGCCAAAATTAGCAAGAAAAATTTAATCCTTAACAATCACCTTAGTCACTGCACGTATACCTTCAATCACAGCACTGTAATCAGCCTGTCCTAAAGCTCTGGCAATATTTGCTGCAGCTAGTTTAACCTGCTCAGCCTCGTCATCTTTTGTGCCATCAGAGACCGATAATAAACTAACTACTGTTTGATCGCCTTCAATAGAGTCAACAACCAATACTGTTGGTTTTCCAGCAATAGGCTTAGCCGCTTTAAATACAGCTTGGCTAACCTGCCAAGGTAAATCGCCATTATTACGCTTTAACTCAGTCATTTCAGTAACAACTAAACCTTGCTCTTTAGCTGCATCGCTTAAAGATACACCTGACTCTAGCTGCGCCTTAATACTCTTAGCGACTGTACGTGCCTGCGCTTTAGCTTTATTACTTTGAATAGCAGCAATAATTTCTTTCTGTACGGACGCTAAAGGCTTGGCTTCAGAAGGTAGGTGCTCTAATAGGCGCAAAACAACTAAACGACTATCACCTAGTTCAACCGGCTCACTATTATGACCTTGTAAAACAGACTCAGAAAAAGCGATATTTCTGATACTCTCTTCACTCGCAATACCCTCACCCGCACTACGCCCAAAAAGACCACTACGTTTAATAGTTAACCCTAAGTCATCTGACACAATCTGTAAGTTATCTGAGTTCTCAAAACTGATATCCGTTAGGGATTCCGCTAACTGATAAAATTGTGTTTCTGCTTCAACACGTTGCACTGCTTGCTGGACTTCATTTTTAACCTCAGAAAAAGTTTTAGTTTGCGCAGGAACCAACTCAGTAACAGTAATTAGGTGATAACCAAAAGCAGATTTAACAGGTTTAGAGACTTCGCCTAATGCTAATTTCGCTGCTGCTTTTTCAAAATCAGGCTCCATAACACCAACTTCAAATAAGCCTAAATCACCCCCGTTTTTTGCCGTTAATGAATCATCAGATAAAGTGGCAGCTAAATCAGCAAACTTTTCACTTGCTAATCGTGCTTGCGCAGCCTCTGCCTTAGCTAAGGCCTGCTCTTCAGTCGTATCTTTCGTTTTAGCAAATAAAATATGGCTTATTTTTCTACGTTCTTTTGTGGAATATAACTCTTTATTTTCTTCGTAATAGGCCTTTAACTGCTCTTCTGTAGGCGCAATATCAGCCATCAAATCATCTATTAATAGCTCTACATACTCAACTGAAACCTGTTCAGCTGATTGGTATTCATTAATATGCTGCTGGTAATAAGCATTAATTTCATCACTTGTAGGTAAGTCACTAACCGGCTGCACGTTAACTGTTACATACTCAATATGTCTAGTTTGGTTTTGTATTTTGAAAAAACTATCAATATCATGCTGAGAAACAAAACTGCTTTCAGTTATCGCTTTTTGATACTGCTCCATTAACAATGCTTTACGAATACGATTAACAAATTGTGCAGAGGTCATGCCTTGAGTCGCTAGAAGGGTCTCATATTGCTTCTTATCGAACCGTCCATCACGCTGAAAATACTGTAGCGAGGCTATAAATTTACGTACCGTCTCATCGGTAATTGATAACTTCTCAGCGGTCACATGCTGCAATAAAAGTTCATCACGAATTAATTTCTCAATTGCCTGTTTTTTTAACATCTCTTCAGGTAATTGCATATCAGCATACTGCTGCTTGAATTGAGCGTAAGCTTGGTTCACATCTCGCTGCACAAACTCTTTATCACCCACAATAACAACAGCACTTTCTTGACCGCCTTCAGTATAATTTTGCAACCCCCATAATGCAAAAGGGACACAAATCAATATCAAGATTACCCAAGCAAAAGTACCTTGTGTTTTTTCTCTTATTTTTGACAGCATTTGACTAACCTTAACCGATTGATTGAACTATATATGACGCCTGTTTTTTGTTTCCTAGGATTATCTAAACAGGTCCTTTGAACGAATGATATCTCATTCCTCTTTTTACAAACACTTATTTTAAACAAAAAAAAACCCCGATCTACAATATAGGTCGAGGTTTTTTAATATGGCGGAGCGGACGGGATTCGAACCCGCGACCTCCGGCGTGACAGGCCAGCATTCTAACCAACTGAACTACCGCTCCAAGTCTGTGGTGGGTGCTGAGGGGTTCGAACCCCCGACCCTCGCCTTGTAAGGGCGATGCTCTCCCAGCTGAGCTAAGCACCCGACTCAAGAAATAGTATTATAATGCTTTTTTATAATTAAGCAACATTTTATTAAAAATGTTTTGATTAACCGTTCACGCTATCTTTTAAACCTTTACCTGCTTTAAAAGAAGGAATTTTTGCCGCTTTAATAGTAATTTCAGCACCTGTCTGTGGGTTACGTCCTTTTCGCTCTGCCCTATCTTTTACAGTAAAAGTCCCAAAGCCAACTAATGCGACTGAGTCACCATCTTGTAAGGCCGTAGTAACTGACGACATAAATGCATCAAGTGCACGGCCAGCATCTGCTTTAGTTAATTCTGAGGCGTCCGCCATTGCATCGATAAGTTCAGATTTATTCATTTATTTTCTCCATAGGTAATTTACACAGCATACAATTTTTGTCGCGCGGCCTAAAAATAAAACCCTCAAACCGTGCGTATTTATATCAACTACACACCAGACATGTCAAGCGTTACAGCTTAATACAAAAAATTAATGAGCTGTGACTGATTTCACCTTTGACTTAATACCTTTCTTTTCTGCCTGAATACTGGCTTTTTTTATCGGTTCTGGCTGGTATTGTAAAGCAATGTCTAAAACCTCATCAATCCAGCGTACCGGCTTAATTGTAAGGTTCTGCTTCACATTATCTGGAATATCAACCAAGTCCTTTTCATTCTCATGCGGAATGAGTACTGTCTTAATTCCACCTCGATGCGCTGCCAGTAATTTCTCTTTTAGCCCTCCAATAGCAAGCACTTCACCACGCAAAGTAATTTCACCCGTCATGGCTACATCAGCTCGTACTGGAATCGATGTTAACGCTGAAACAATCGCCGTACACATGCCGACACCTGCACTAGGCCCATCTTTTGGCGTTGCTCCTTCGGGCACATGTATATGTAAATCCTGTGTCTGAAATGCTTCATCACTGATACCTAGAATACCAGCACGCGCACGCACAACAGTCATAGCCGCCGCAATCGATTCTTTCATTACATCACCAAGCTTACCCGTCGATACCTGCTTTCCTTTGCCAGGCATAACAGCTGATTCAATGGTTAACATCTCACCACCAACCTCAGTCCACGCTAACCCAGTCACTTGGCCTACTTGATCTTTTTCTTCCGCAAGACCATAGTTAAAACGACGCACACCTAAATAATCCGCTAAATTATCCGACCCAATATTAACAATTTCTTGTTTCTCTTTTAGCAATAATTGCTTAACAACTTTACGACAGATTTTAGAAATTTCCCGTTCTAAACTACGTACCCCAGCCTCGCGCGTATAATAGCGAACAATATCCTGGATAACCTCTTCCGTAATCTGCACTTCCGAATCTAACAAGCCGTTCTTTTTTAACTGCTTAGGCACTAAATAACGCATGGCAATATTAATTTTTTCATCTTCAGTATATCCCGCCAAACGGATAACTTCCATTCTATCCAGTAAAGGACCTGGAATATTCATAGTATTTGCTGTTGCGACAAACATGACATCTGATAAATCAAAGTCAACTTCTAAGTAATGATCAGCAAAAGCTTTATTTTGTTCTGGATCTAGCACCTCTAATAATGCTGATGCTGGGTCGCCACGAAAATCACCCGACATCTTATCTATTTCATCAAGTAAAAACAAAGGATTACGAACCTTTATTTTTGCTAAGTTCTGTAAAATTTTACCTGGCATTGAACCAATATAGGTACGGCGGTGACCTCTTATTTCTGCCTCGTCACGCACACCACCTAAAGCCATTCTTATATATTTTCTATTGGTTGCTCGCGCTATAGATTGCCCTAAAGATGTCTTACCTACCCCGGGCGGCCCAACTAAGCATAAAATAGGTCCATTTAGCGACTTAACTCGTTGCTGCACTGCAAGGTATTCTAAAATGCGCTCTTTGACCTTCTCTAAACCATAATGATCTGCATCTAAGATTTCTTCAGCCAATTTTAAATCATGACGTACTTTGGTTTTCTTTTTCCAAGGCACATTTAACATCCAGTCTATATAATTACGTACGACAGATGCTTCAGCGGACATAGAGGACATCATCTTAAGCTTGTTTAATTCAGCTCCTGCCTTTTCCTTAGCATCCTTAGACATACCCGCCTGAGCGATCTTTTGCTCTAGCTCTTCAACCTCACTTACCGCATCCTCCATATCACCTAATTCTTTCTGAATCGCTTTCATTTGCTCATTCAGGTAATACTCTCTTTGGTTCTTTTCCATTTGCTGCTTTACACGAACACGAATATTCTTTTCTAGCTCAAATAAATCTGCCTCGCTTTCCATTAGCAACATTAATTTTTCAAGACGCGCCACAACATCAGACAGTTCAAGCAATTCTTGTTTTTCTGAGACTTTTAAACTCATATGTGCCGCCATCGTATCGGCAAGACGACCCGGCTCATCGATCCCAGACAAGGCATTTAAAACCTCTGGCGGGATCTTACTATTCAACTTCACATAGCGACCAAATGAGTCCACGGCCGCTCGCACCATGACATCAAGTTCTTTATCAGATAGCGTAAAAATATCTTCAATTTCAATCACCTCAGCAAATATACAGCCTTCTCGCTCATGATACTGCAACACCTGGCTACGCTGTTCACCTTCAACTAAAACTTTTACTGTTCCGTCAGGCAGTTTTAATAGCTGCAAAATATTAGCCAAAGTCCCTACTTGGTGTAACTCCTCAAAACTAGGATCATCAAGATCTGCTTCTTTTTGCGTCGCAAGAAAAATTTGCTTATCTTCCACCATCGCCTTATCTAAGGCTTCAATTGACTTTTCACGCCCAACAAACAGAGGGATAACCATATGCGGGTAAACCACCACGTCCCTTAATGGCAAGACTGGAATTAAATTCTCATCAACAACTATATCTATTATTTCATTCGTTTCCATACACGGAACCTTTATTTATTTTCTAAAAATATCTTTATAATATAAGGGTGCTTATTTTATATAACAAGGCATAAGGCATAAAAAAAGCGGAGGCTTAACAATAAACCCCCGCTTTCAACAGTCGCTAAAAAATACTTATACGAATCTACTCAGATGCAGCAACCTTCTTTTCATTCTCATAAACAAAATAAGGATCATTATCACCATCAATAACCAACTTATCTATAACAACCTTTGAGACATTATCAGCCGATGGGATTTCATACATCGTATCTAACAAAACATTCTCTACAATAGTTCTTAAGCCTCTTGCTCCAGTTTTTCGTTGCATAGATTTTTGTGCAATTGCAGACAAGGAGTCATCACGAAATTCAAGTTCAGTGCCTTCCATCTCAAACAGTTTTTTATACTGCTTAACTAGCGCATTTTTAGGTTCGGTCAATACTTGAATCAGCGCCTCCTCACTTAATTCCTCAAGCGTAGCAACGACTGGCAAACGACCGACAAACTCTGGAATCAAGCCATAGCGAATCAAATCTTCCGCCTCAACCTCGGCAAATAACTCACCAATATTTTTAGCATCATCTTTAGTTTTCACTTCAGCCGAAAAACCAATCCCACCTTTCTCAGAGCGCTGCTTAATAACTTTGTCCAACCCAGCAAAAGCACCACCAACAATAAATAGTATGTTCGCAGTATTGACTTGAATAAATTCTTGCTGTGGATTTTTCCGACCACCTTGAGGTGAAACAGATGCAATCGTACCTTCAATTAGCTTCAATAAAGCTTGCTGAACACCTTCTCCAGAAACATCACGAGTAATCGATGGGTTTTCAGATTTACGAGAAATTTTATCAATCTCATCAATATAAACAATGCCAGACTCAGCCTTTTCTACATCAAAATCACACTTTTGCAAGATCTTTTGAATGATATTCTCAACATCTTCACCAACATACCCTGCTTCGGTCAACGTTGTTGCATCAGCAATAGTAAAAGGCACATCCAAAACTTTTGCTAAAGTCTCAGCTAATAAAGTTTTACCTGAGCCAGTTGGACCAATCAGTAAAATATTACTTTTACTTAGCTCAACTTCATCACCTTTTTTAAGACGACTTCTCAGACGCTTATAATGATTATAAACCGCAACCGACAATATCTTCTTCGCCCGATCCTGGCCAATGACATACTCATCTAGGGTTTGCTTAATTTCCTTCGGTTTCGGTAACCTTTGCTCACCTTCTTCTGCTAGATCATCATTGGCAAACTCTTCCTTAATGATGTCATTACATAGATCAACACACTCATCACAAACATAAACAGAAGGGCCAGCAATAAGTTTTTTTACTTCACTTTGGCTCTTACCACAAAATGAACAATATAAAATTTTATCACTATCACTTTTTTTGCTCATTGCTTAACCTTAAAATAATTTTGTAGATTTTTATCAAGATTCTGTTCTGTTAGACAATACTTTGTCAATCAACCCATACTCAACAGACTCTTGCGCACTTAAAAAGTTGTCTCTATCAGTATCTGCCTGAATTTTTTCCATATCCTGACCAGTATGATGCGATAGAATTTTATTTAACTTTTCACGTATTGTTAGGATCTCGCGCGCATGAATATCAAAATCAGAAGCTTGGCCTTGAAAACCGCCTAATGGCTGATGAATCATGACTCTTGAGTGAGGTAAACAATATCTTTTACCTGCCGCCCCCCCCGTTAATAACAATGACCCCATACTCGCTGCTTGACCAATACACATAGTACTGACATCCGGCTTAATAAACTGCATAGTGTCGTATATTGCCATTCCAGCAGTCACCGACCCACCTGGCGAATTAATATATAAATGAATATCTTTGTCAGGGTTTTCAGACTCCAAAAATAACAACTGAGCCACCACAAGGTTGGCCATATAATCCTCTACTTGACCCACCAAAAAAATAACGCGCTCTTTTAATAGTCGCGAGTAAATATCATAAGATCGCTCACCACGCGCAGTTTGCTCCACAACCATAGGCACTAGGCCACCGGCCGCTTGCGGCGTGATAATATCCCCTATTCCGTTATGGCTATTCATTATGTTTGTCCTTATTGTTATGCTGCAGTATCCATCACATCGTTAAATGCTACATTCTCATCGGTAACTTTAACTTTACCTAACACCCATTCAACAGTTGCATCTTCAAGCACTAACTGCTCAACTTCAGCTAAACGCTGCTTATCACCATAATACCAACTAATAACTTGCTCAGGATCTTCATAGCTTGCTGCCATTTCATCAATAACCGCGCGCACCTGCTTGGCATCCGTTTTAATTTCATTTTTCTGAATAATTTCAGCCAAAATCAAACCTAAAGCAACCCTACGCTTGGCTTGATCTTCAAAATCAGCATTCGCAGGCTTTACATCATTAACATCCATATTACGTTTTTTTGCACTTTCATAATAAGGCTTCATCAAACTTTCGATTTCTTGATCAATCAATACCGCAGGTAACGTTACCGGAACACTCGCATACAACGCATCCATCACTGCATTTTTAAGCCTTGACTTGAGCGCTTGATCCAATTCACGCTGCATATTTGTCTGCACATCAGCACGGAATTCTTGCTCATCACCACTCTCAATACCGTACGCTTTAATAAACTCAGCATCAATTTCAGGTAAAACAGATGATTCAATCTTAAGTACTTCTATTGCAAATTCAGCTGTTTTACCTGCTAGTTTTTCATTGCCATAATCTTCTGGAAAAGTGATTTCAAAAGTCTTAGTTGCACCTACAGATAGACCTTTCACCTGATCTTCAAAGCCAGGAATCATGCGGTTAGAGCCAATTTCTACTTGGAAATCCTCGACTGTACCGTCGGTGAAATTTTCACCCTCACATACGCCAGAAAATTTAATAGTAACCCGATCCCCCTCTTGAGCGTCTTGCTCAGATGCTTCCCATATTTTACGCTGCTCTTTAAGCTTTTCAATCATCGCATCAACATCAGATGCTTCAACAACAGAGACTGGCTTAGTGATAGCAGCCGAATCAATAGCATCTAAAGAAACCTCAGGATAAACCTCAAAAGTCGCAGTAAAATGAAAACCCTCATCAGCTTGCACAGGCTCTATTTGAGGTGCTCCAGCAGGACGCAAATCATTATCTTGTAATGCTTTAAAATAATTCGTTTGAATCAAGTCACCGGTAATTTCCTCTCTTACACGCGTCCCGTACATTTTTTTTACAACGTTTTGAGGAACTTTCCCAGGACGGAATCCGTCTATTTTGACTTCACGCGCCAAAGTTTTTAAACGCTCATTAACCTTTCCCTGGACAACGTCTTCAGGTATGATAACAGTCATTTTTCTGCTTAATTCTGATGTCTTTTCGACAGAAACTTGCATTGATTATCCTCAATTGTATAAATGAATTACTTATGAATACCCACGTTGGGAAGTATATTTCGGAGAGTTAACGATGATTATCGTTAATATTATTTATCTGGCAATAAGTGGTGCGAGCGGAGAGACTCGAACTCTCACATCATAGATACTGGTACCTAAAACCAGCGCGTCTACCAATTCCGCCACGCTCGCAAACTTAATTTGAATAGCAATTATAACCGCCTTTTTTATAAATACAAATAAAAATTTCACTTTTGTATAGCAAAGTCACACCTACTAGCGACTCTTTCAGCGGTGTTAAAAAATATTTTTTAATCAAAAACATCCAGCTTTTCACAAAATAAACTCTTTATACTCACTATAATTTAGAGCCAAAGCGTTCAATCCAAATGGAGGTCATTAATGAACATTTCACCCGATAGCAGTGCCATCCAATTATTTAGCAGTGCCCAACAGAAATCGAATGATGCGGCCATACAAATAGCTAAATCTTCCATCCAAAGCAACGAAACAGGCAGCTCTAATTTCAACCAACAAGATATCATCAAGCCAATACTGAGCCTAAAAGAAGCAGAATTCGAGACTTCTGCCGGCGTAAAATTGCTCAATGCAGAAAAGAATATGCTTGGTTCACTTATAAACGAAAAGGCATAAACCGCACAAGCTCACCTAAATAAGATGGCATCCCATTCTTTTACCCCCTTTAACTATACAAAATTTCGACGACAGTTTTAAGGAAAAGCACTTGAAAAATAGCAGCCCAAGTGAACATTATTTTTTGCCATAAAGGACATAAAGGGCATAAAGGGCATAAAGGACATAAAGGACATAAAGGACATAAAGAGCATAAAGGACATAAAGACAATAAAAGGTTAACTTTTTTCTTCATACTCTTCATGGTAAAAATTTATTCTGTGTTAAATGTATAGCTCCCCCTCAAAGGTGTCATCTTAAATATTATGCAATAGCCCTTTCTCCTGCCTACTTCAAATAACTTAATCAGGTATACTCTACCTTTTTTTAATTTATATATAGAGATAATCATGAGACCTAGCGGACGCGCTCCCGAACAACTGAGAGAAGTTAAATTTACTTGTGGATTCACCAAACACGCTGAAGGATCTGTCTTGGTTGAGTTCGGCGATACCCGCGTACTATGTACTGCCAGCGTTGAAAACAGAGTACCGCGCTTCTTAAAAGGAAAAGGTCAAGGCTGGGTCACTGCTGAATATGGCATGCTCCCTCGCTCGACACATACGCGTATGGGGCGCGAAGCAAGCCAAGGCAAACAAGGCGGAAGAACCCAAGAAATTCAACGCCTTATCGGTAGGTCTCTACGTGCCGCAGTTGATTTATCGGCTCTAGGCGAGCACACCATTACTATCGATTGTGACGTCATTCAAGCTGATGGAGGGACTCGCACTGCCTCGATTACAGGCGGGTTTGTCGCACTTTCTATTGCTATAGAAAAAATGCTCAAACAAAAGAAAATCAGAAAAAATCCGCTCCACGGACAAGTTGCCTCAATTTCAGTAGGCATTTATAACGGCATCCCCGTTCTGGATTTAGACTATAAAGAAGATAGCAATGCAGAAACAGACATGAACGTAGTCATGAATGATGCCGCAGCTTTTATTGAAGTTCAGGGCACCGCGGAAGGACACGCCTTCCACCAAGAAGAACTTAACGCCATGCTAGCGTTAGCTAAATCAGGCATTACTGATTTATTAGCCAAACAATCGATAGCCTTAACAAACCACCGATAAATAATGCACTGCGTTTGTAGCATCAATACTGCAAACGCTGCAAATTTTACTCATTTTTACATTAGAATAATTAACTATGCTATTGCCTAATTCTCAAAAAATCATCTTAGCCAGCGGCAACAAAGGAAAGATAAGAGAGATTCAAGCTCTTTTAAAGGACTACACGATAGTTACCCAGCAAGAATTTAACATTCAAGAAGCCGAGGAAACAGGCAGCACTTTTGTCGAAAATGCCATTATTAAGGCAAGAAACGCTGCACACCAGAGCAATTTACCTGCCATTGCGGATGATTCAGGCCTTGTTGTTGATGCATTAAATGGCGCGCCCGGTGTCAGGTCAGCTCGCTTTGCAGGCCCACAAGCCAACGACCAAGAAAATCTACAAAAATTACTTAAAGACATGGAAGGCACCCCTGAAGCACAACGAACAGCACGCTTTATTTGCGTTATCGTGCTCATGCGCCATGTTAACGATCCTTTTCCAATTATTACCCAAGCTAGCTGGGAAGGTATCATTCTAGATAAGGCGCAAGGCACAAATGGCTTTGGTTATGATCCTATTTTCTGGATTCCGACTGAAAACTGTAGCTCAGCGGAATTACCAGCAAGTAAAAAAAATCAGTTAAGCCACCGCGGGCAAGCACTAAGGAAATTAAGCAGTTTTCTATAAGCGTCAATAATATCAGCTAAAATCAAACATTTAACTAAGTTCAAAAATTATTAGACTTTATAATTTAACAATACTACCGACTGTTCCCCACTTCATAGCCCCTATGCTAACTCGTCTAACTCTTTATATTGCCTACAGCCTGAAAACCTCAACGCGCTATCAAAGCTTAAAGAGATTTTTCTACAATTTATTAAAAAACCCACAAAGCAAAATCAAACCATTCTTTGATATTTTCATGATTCTGTTAGTTATTAGCAGCGTATCATTGCTACTTTACGAGATAGAACACAAAACATCAGAGTGGGCTATTTTATTTGAAAACTTTGTCGTCACTGTGTTTATCTGCGAATACCTATTGCGCGGCTGGATATACTCAGACATACATAACCTAATCATCAAACAGCATGAAAAAACGGAATACTTAGGTTCGACGTTTCATTTACATAAAGTTGTAAAACTAATTATTACTAACAAACTTAGCTACTTATTTTCTCCAAGCGCAATTATTGATTTGCTCGCTATCCTGCCCAGTTACAGGCCACTGCGTATTCTGCGCATTTTCCTGATCTTTCGCTTATTCAAATTATTTCGCTACTCACAAAGTATGCAAATGTTCACCGGCGTACTGAAAAATAAACGCTTTGAACTGACGACATTAGCAATCTTTATGAGTTTTTTGATTTTCATTGCAAGCACTGCTATATACATGTTTGAAAATCAAAACACAGGGGGCAAAGTCAATGACCTTTATGATGCTTTTTATTGGGCCATTGTCACCGTATCAACCGTAGGCTATGGCGATATAACACCGGTAACAACAGGAGGGCGTTTAGTCACTAGTGCGCTTATTATCGCTGGTTTAGGGGTTCTTGCCTTTTTCACTTCCATTATCGTTGCCGCTTTCAATGAAAAAATGAGCGAATTTCAAGAAGAAAGAATTAAGGCGCGCATTGAAAAACTCACTGACACCACCATTCTTTGTGGCTTTGGTCGCGTAGGGCAAGATATTGCACGGCAACTACACGCCAATAAACATCATTTTGTCATCATAGACAACAATGAACAGCATGTCTCCCTAGCCAAACAACAGGGCTATATCACACTATTTGCTGATGCCAGCAAAAATTCTATTTTAGAGCAAGCAGGTATTAACAGTGGCGCTAAGGCCGTTTTATGTACAACGGACAACGATATAACTAATGTTTATATTACTCTAACCAGTCGCTATTTAAATCCAAGCATCACCATCATTTCACGCGCCAATCATGAAGAGAATGCAAAAAAAATGCTCCAGGCTGGAGCAAGCTATATTGTCCAATCATTTAATATCGCTGGACTTTTAGCGGCGGAGTATATCGGACACCCAGTAGCATTCGAAGCAATACATGGCATCCTGCACGATCAGAAAGATATACAAATGGAAGCATTAAGTATCTGTGGAGACTGCTTTCTGACGGGCCTACCTTTAGCAAAGGTAAACTTTAGTCAATATAAAATTCGCCTCATTGGCGTTATTAGTAAAAACCCCCTTCATGCCAAACGCAGAAACCGCTATAAATTGCACAACCAACATTTTTACTTTAATCCAGACCCTAGTTTTATTCTCTATGAAGGCGACATTTTGGTTTTATTAGGCAGGCAATTAGGTATTGAACATCTACATGACTTAATTATTACCAGCCGCCTACAGAAAACCCTAGAGAAACCATTATGAACAATAACAAGATTGCTATTTTTGGTTACAACAGCATGTCCTTTGAGCTAGTAAGTCAACTTAACGGAAAAGAGAAAAAGCTGATAATACTAGATGCAGACCCAGTAAAAATAGAACAAGCCTTGCAAAAAGAATTGCCCGCGCAACTTATGGACTGCCGCCAAGACGAAAACCTTATTACACTTGGTATCGGGTCATCAGTAGAAACTATTTTTTGCTTTTTAGAGTCTGATTCAGAAAATGTATTCCTGACACTTTCGGCACGCGTACTCGATAAAAAACTTAAAATCATCTCTGTCGTCAATCAACCTGAATCTGCTGAAAAATTATTGGCAGCTGGGGCTAATAAAATTATTGACCCGTTCGAAATATGTAGTAAAAAAGCCTATCAATTGCTCACTAAACCCAGCATTACCTGGCTTTTAGATGAAGCTGTTTTTGGCCGTGCCGATTTACATATGGCAGAAATCCTCATTCCTAAAAATTCTTACTTAGACAGGACACTCATTAGCGAATTACACTTAAATGAGTTATATAATCTCTTTCTAATTGGCGTCGTCGATAAAGAGCTCGGAGAAAAGTTATACTTTTCCTTAGGTGAACAAGACCATGTACTCGATACAGGTGATATTTTAGTGGTACTAGGCTCTAGCCGAGATATTAAAAATTTTAAAAAAGAAATAGGAGTTATTGAATGATTCAATTTAAACCCAGAACTTGGTTTTTCCTCGGTTTTATTGCTTGCTTTTCCATGCTTGCGGTAGGTGCATACTTTCAATTCATCGATGAGCTAGAACCTTGCCCTTTATGCATCTCGCAACGTATTGCCATATTGATAACCGGCATTACTTTTCTTATTGCCGCGTTACATAACCCAGCACAAAAAGGCATACATATTTACGCAATTCTCGGAGCATTATTTGCCTTAGCGGGGGCAGCTGTTTCCGCACGTCATGTCTGGTTACAAAATTTACCCCCTGAAGAAGTACCGGAATGCAGCCCAGGGCTCTCCTATATTTTTGATAATTTCCCATTAACCGATACACTTAAACTTATGGTCAATGGTACCGGCGAATGCGCTGATGTATTATGGACATTTTTAGGACTTAGTATACCCGCCTGGACCTTCATTGCCTTTATTGGTTTAGCCTGTGTTAGCTTATATCAACTCATTAATAAGGCGTAATTCTATGTATAAAAAAATCACTCTACTGGCTTTATTAGCACTCAGTCTTAATAGCTTTGCAGAAAGCACAGACTTACAACAAGCAATTAACAGCTCACACCGTTCAGCAGAACATAAGGCGCGAGATATTTACAGACACCCAGAAAAAACACTAGAGTTTTTTGCACTACAACCCAATATGACGGTAGTAGAAATATGGCCAGGTAGCCAAGCTTGGTATACAGAAATTCTAGCGCCTTACTTAAAAGATCACGGCAAACTCTATGCTGCGCACTTTGACAAGAATTCAACTAGCCCTTACTTGGTCAAAAGTTTAGCGCAATTCAAACAAAAGATAGCCGCAAATCCTGAAATCTATGACAAAGTTATCACCACCACGCTGACAACCTCTGGACAACTAAAAATTGCCCCTGATAATTCAGCAGATCGAATACTTACTTTTCGCAATGTCCATAACTGGATGAACAGCGGTCGAGCTAAAAATGTCTTTAAAACCATGTATCAAGCCTTAAAGCCAGGCGGAATATTAGGCGTAGTCGAGCACCGCAACCCTGAAAACATCGAACAAGACCTAACAGCACCTTCAGGTTACGTAACTGAAGCCTATGTCATTCAACTAGCAAATAAAGCTGGTTTCAAATTAGCTGCTAAATCCGAAATAAATGCCAACCCAAAAGATACCCATATCCATCCGCATGGAGTATGGTCGTTGCCACCCTCCTTAAGAGGTGACGCAACAAATAAAACAAATTTTATCGCTATTGGGGAAAGTGACCGCATGACCTTAAAATTTATCAAGCCTGAATGATTTTTCAAGCAACCTAAGCAGGTATACTAAAACCAAGCCCTAGATAAGCTTTTCCCAATCTTATTAACAAAATTATCCATAGTTTTTGTGGCTAACTTTTTTGCCCATTGCATGAGCCACTTAAGAAATAAAACTATTTTGTCAGGTAACGTGTTTTTTTTAAACAGCAATGATAGAATCAAAGCATTAGTAATGGTAATTTTTATAAATCATGTCCACTGACTCCCAACCCATTTCTGCAAGTTCCCCTGCTTTTGAATTCAAAAGTGGCGTAATTACCATTCCGGTACTCAACCTATTTAGTACCGATATCAATGTAATTACTCATCAACTACGCGAAAAAATAAAGCAAGCACCTGAATTCTTTACTAATTCTTCGCTGTTGCTTGATCTTAGTCCACTACAAGATCAAGAGCTAAACCTTGCCTTACTGGTTGATGCCATTCGTAACTCAGGCATGCGCCCCATTGGCGTTCGGGGTGGCACGACTAGCCAGCATCAAGATGCTAAAGATTTAATGCTGCCCATTATGACTTCTCAAAACAGTATCAGCAGCAAACAAGCAGCCCCGGTAAAAGTAGAAATACCGACGCAAGAAAGCTCTGAACCAGTAGCAAGCACCACGATTGCGAGTACGGTCATCAATCAACCTATACGCTCCGGCCAACGTATCTATGTTAAAGGGGATTTAATTATCATTGCCCAAGTGAGTGCTGGCGCTGAAGTCATGGCTGAAGGTAACATACATATTTATGGCTCTTTAAGAGGTCGTGCTTTAGCCGGTGTACAAGGCGATGAAAGTGCTCAAATTTTCTGCTCAGACTTGCAAGCTGAATTAGTCTCTGTGGCAGGTAATTATCGTATCAGCGAAGACTTAGATGACTCAAACCGTAAGACACCGGTACAAATTTATCTAAATGACCAAGCATTAATTATTAAAAATATTTAGGAGACAATCCATTGGCTAGAATTATCGTTGTAACATCTGGAAAAGGCGGGGTGGGTAAAACCACCACCAGTGCCGCAATTGCCATGGGACTTGCAAAAAAAGGACACAAAACAGCCGTTATCGACTTCGATGTAGGCCTACGTAATTTAGATCTTGTTTTAGGCTGTGAGCGTCGCGTTGTTTATGACTTTGTCAATGTTATTAATAACGAAGCAAATTTAAATCAAGCCTTAATAAAAGACAAGCGCTGCAACCAGCTCTATATTCTTCCTGCCTCCCAAACTCGCGACAAAGATGCCTTAACTAAAGAAGGTGTAGGTAAAGTACTAGAGGAATTATCAAAAACTTTTAAATATATTGTTTGTGATTCGCCGGCTGGCATTGAACGCGGAGCAAATCTAGCGATGTATTTTGCTGATGATGCTTTTGTTGTAACCAACCCTGAAGTTTCATCAGTGCGTGATTCAGATCGCATGCTAGGTATTTTATCTAGCAAATCAAAACGCGCAGAACTCGGCGAAGATCCCATAAAAGAATACCTTTTGCTCTCTCGCTACGACCCTAAGCGTGTTAAATTAGGCGCTATGCTAAGTGTTGAGGATGTACAGGATATTCTTTCTTTGCATTTGCTGGGTGTTATTCCCGAGTCACAATCAGTACTCAGTGCATCAAACGCTGGAGAACCCATTATTCTTGATGAAACTAGCGATGCTGGACAAGCCTATGCAGATATTGTTGACCGTTATTTAGGCGAAGATAAGCCTCACAGATTTATTGATGAAGAAAAAAAAGGCCTCTTTGGACGCCTATTTAGGAGTTAATCATGAGCTTACTTGATTACTTTAAAACCACTAAACCCAACTCTGCTAAAGTTGCGAAAGAACGCTTACAGATTCTCGTTGCACATGAGAGAAATGTACGCAACCAACCTTCTTATCTGCCTGCATTACAGCAAGAGTTATTAAAAGTAATACAAAAATATATTAAAGTTGATCAAGATGCTATATCCGTCAACTTTGACAGTGATGATGAGCAAGAAACACTAGAGCTTAATATTGTTCTTCCTGAGCACACGAATAATTAATTTTTATTTTTTTAATTTTTATTTTTCTTATCTTAATAAGGTGTACCTATGAGTGATTCAATTGGAAATTCTGCTGGAATAATCTGGAAATTTTTAAATGACAACGGTCCGTCAAGTGCAAACAAAATTAGCACCGAAACAGGCTTAAGCAAAAATAATTTGCAACGCGGCATAGGCTGGTTAGCTTGCGAAGGCAAACTCAGCTTTGAAATGAATGGCCGTACTGAAACTATTTCATTAGTTTAAAACTTTAGCTTTGATAGAAGCGGAACTGTTACTTTCCGCTTCACTACCGTACACTTTTTCCTACCTTACAGAAAAGCCTTACCCGATAAAGCGAGGCAGAACTGAGGAAGTGCTTTTTCTTCTCTTAGCAGGCGCTTTAATAACCGCATTCCCAGTGTAAACAAACTCAAGTCACAACGATCTTTGCGATGGATAATTTTATCCCAGCCCTTTTTCTTCGTCAGCTCCCCTAAATAAACCATCCATATATAAGCTAAAGCTGCCGCTATAATAAGTCGAGAAACTCGCTCTG
>NZ_FQTQ01000070.1 GCF_900128525.1 methanotrophic endosymbiont of Bathymodiolus puteoserpentis (Logatchev) | reverse complement strand
CGGCAGTAAAAACCTAATAACCATTTGAATAGAGTAAGGTTAATGAGAGTCAAAATAAGGGCTTGCAGGATTTAGGTATGATTCAGAATATTTTGAAGCCCATGTAGTTATGAAACATACAACTGATTTTGAACAAGGTGAAGAAAACATGAACTCTTATAACTCGTATGTTGATGATGTTCGTCAAGAATTCTCGAATAAGTATGAATCTGAAGAAGCCTTAAAAAAGCGAAATGTCATGAGATCAGAGGTTAAAATAAAATTAAAAGTGATTAAAAAAATAATTAGCAAAAGGTTAATATATTTGCACACTAATATTCAAAAAATTAACAACCCTCTTGATGAAATAATTAAGAATATATTTGAAAAAAATATTTCTCAAGCAGAAGGTGAGGATTTTGGTTCATTTGTTGATAGACATATATCAAGTGGAATTAAAACACGAGAGAAGCTTCATGAAATTATAAAAATCACTGAAAATATCGCAGAAAAAGATTTAAATTTAAAAGATATAGCCTAACAAAAACATGCACTCGGACAAAATAAAGCTACGTTCGTTCCTCACTACGCTTTGTTTTGCCGGTGATGTTGGCGTTACATTTCAAAATCCATTGAGGGTTTTCTGGTTTGCTTGGCTTGGGCGTAATCGCTTGTGGTAAGTTGTTGTGTATCCTTTCCTCGCTGTTTCACCACCCCTTATCATTGGCTGGAACGGTTGAGTATGAGGTAGCAGGGCTAAAAGTATCAGGCATTTTACTATTTGGAAGGGCTTTATGTTATAAGCGATGTAGCTTAGATAAGTTCTTGCATTCTGTTTGCAAGACATGACTTGTTAGCAGGACTACATCAAAAGCCAGTGGCATTATTAAGCCAGCCCTGCGACAGTCAAAGGCTTTAAAAGTCGTGGGTTGAGTGACTACGCATGGATTGAAGGTTGTCGAATATCGAAATGTAACAATTTGGTCCACTTGACCGTTGGCAGCGCAGTTCTTTTTTGAAGGTCACTTTTTATCAAAGTTCAGTGTTTTTTGCATAGTTCACCGAACCTCTGCCAACGTCAAGTGACCATGGCGTTAGGCTTTCAAAGGAGACGATAATGCAACAACTTTACGAAGCAATTCTTGGGAAAAAGAATCGAATTTACTATCAAACTAAATTTTATCAATTTGATCAAAAAGGGGAAGGGATGCTTGTAAGCTGGAATTGGTCTGCTTTCTTTTTTTCTGGCATTTGGGCTTTATACCGAAAAATGTATGGCTGGTTCTTTTTGTTTTTGGGGCTTTCAATTATTTCTAATATACTTGAAAAATCTGGAGCATCAGATTTAAGTGCAATAATCTTAGGTATACCAGCTGTTCTGTTTGCAATATTTTCTAACTCCCTTTATCACAAAAAAATAGTTAAGAAAATAACAAAAGCAAAAAATGAAATTGATGATGAAGATAAATTGCTTGAATTTCTAAAGTACAAAGGTGGGGTAAATACATGGGTAATTTTGGTTTGCAATGCAATGCTTGTGATAAGCATCATAGGCATCATTGCAGCAATTCTAGTCCCTATGTTTGCAGGTAAGTAGCCTACAAGATAAATTTACTTGAGCAGTAAAAAGCTAACTCCTTCGTCGCTTTTCTTTTTATTAACGGTAATTTGCGACATCATCCTTCTAAAGGAGCTCAGTAGATTGGAGTGAGGAGTGAACTCCAGCATTTGTTGTAACCAAACCTAACGAATAAGGTTAGATTGTGATCGCGAAGCGAGCCACAATCTGAACCGTTTGTTGGACAAGCCCGGTTTACCCTTTGAGATGAATTCCGCTATTGCAAATAGCTTTTTGCTGAACAGCCC
>NZ_FQTQ01000069.1 GCF_900128525.1 methanotrophic endosymbiont of Bathymodiolus puteoserpentis (Logatchev) | reverse complement strand
TGAGCTCTTCTATGTAAATCATCAAAAACCATGGGGATTAAAATAATGGGATTCTTATTATACACTTTTAGTTAAATTAATTTTTCATGAGTACTTATCTGTTACGCAAGTGCAATCTAGTATGCGTGAAGGTGAGCAGTCTGTGACGACGTTAACAGAGTCGTTTACAAGTATGGTTAATAACTTGTCGGAAATAAATAAGGCACTTGCTGATATAGACGATAGCTCGGCAAAAGATAAAATTTTGCACCATTATAAGCAGACTAATGAAAAAGTGCAGTCCTCTATTATTGCTTTTCAATTTTATGACCGTATGCAGCAGTGCTTACAGCATGTAACAGAAAATCTAACAGGTTTATCAGACATCGTTGATAGCCCACAATTACTTTATAACCCAATAGAATGGGGGAAATTGCAAGATAAAATTCGTAAAGGTTATACGATGGAATCTGAAAAAGTCATGTTTGATGCGATTTTACAGGGAAAAACGATAGAGCACGCGATGCAATTAGCTGCAGAGCATGTCAATAGTAATGAATACGACGATGATGATATTGAGTTATTTTAATTTAATATTATTTTTAGCGCCTTTATTTAGAAAAGTACTTGTGAGATGAGATTTTAGTCGTAACTTGTCAAGTTGTGATTACCTTCCATCCTTTCACAGCACATTATTTTTGAATAATAGTGTAACTTCTCATTATTCACAGGTATTTCAGATATTAACGCCATAGCGTAGGGTGTGCTGAGGTACGAAGCGCATCGTTTATGTGATGCGCTTCGTACCTCAGCACATCCTTGTATATTAAACATACCTATTAACTAGTCACCTAAAAGCTACATTGTAAAAAATGATAAAAAAAATTGGAATATTAATTTGTGGCACAAGCTTATTAGTGGGTTGTAGTAGTTTTAGTAATAAACAAAAACCTGCCCCTGTTTATGGACAAATTGATTCATCTGGAAGATTGGCTGGCAGGAATGATAATGCCGTTATCAGTACCCCGGTCACGACTAAACCAATCACGGTACAAGAATCCACTATTCTTAATCAGCAGGACGTTGAAATTAAACCTCAAGCAAAATCAGCCAATGTTGTTATTGCTTTACTTGCTGATGCTGATAACTCGTATCAGCAGGGAAATGTAGATGAGTCTGTCGCTACTATTGAACGTGCCTTACGTATAGAGCCAAGAAATGCATTGTTATTATATAAGTTAGCGGTTTTAAAATTGGCGCAAGAAGAGCCTGAGCAGGCAATTAATTTGGCTAAAAAATCTGCTTTATTAGCTGAAGGCAATAGTGGCTTGAAAAAGAAAAACTGGTTATTAATTGCTGATATATATGAGCAACAAGGTGACCTTGCAAATGCTAATGTAGCAAGGCAGAAAGCTCAGCAGTTTTGATCAGCGGGTAATTTAAGTAATGAAACTTTGGTCAGTCGTTGTTAGTAAAATAGAGCAGGTAACGGGTCAGACTTTTGGGTTGCAAAAAGTCGAAGCAATGCAGGGTGGTGATATTAATCGTGTCTATCGTTTGCAAGGGTCCACACAAAGCTATTTTGTAAAATTAAATAAAGCTAGCTTATTGGCTATGTTCGAAGTTGAGGCTTTAGGTTTGCATGATTTGGCAAGTACGCATACCTTGCGTACCCCTAAGCCGATTTGCTCCGGTATAGTGGGTGAAGATGCATTTCTAGTATTAGAATATGTGGCTTTACAGTCGTTATCTAGCCGTTCTCAGCAACAATTAGGTGAGCAATTGGCGCAGTTACATCAAGTGCAGCAGAGCTATTTTGGCTGGCACCATGATAATTATATTGGCAGTAACTTACAGAAAAATACTCGTGAAAATGACTGGGTACATTTTTGGCAAGAGCAGCGCTTAGCTGTACAACTTGAGCTAGCTGCGCAAAATGGTTATGCCGGAAAACTTCAAACTCTAGGTGCTGAATTATATGGACTAGTGCCACAGTTTTTTTCTAGTTACCAAACTCAAGCGTCTTTATTGCATGGAGATTTATGGTCAGGTAATGCAGCAGCAGATGAACAGGGGCAGGCAATTATTTATGATCCTGCTTGCTACTATGGTGATCGAGAGGCTGATATAGCAATGACCGAATTATTTGGTGGCTATAGTTATGATTTTTATGTTGCTTATGAAAATGTTTGGCCTTTAGATTCGGGCTATAAGGCGCGGAAAAATTTATATAATCTTTATCATATTCTTAATCATTTGAATTTATTTGGTAGTGGATATTTGCACCAGGCAGAAGCCATGATGCAAACATTAATAGTCCAAGTAAAATAGTCAGTAGGCTCTAAACTAATTTAGAGCCTACCTGCCTTAATAATTACTTAGCTGGCTCGATTATTTCAACGGCTTCAATAACTTCAGCGGTTTTTCCATCAGCAGATTCAGTTACTTCGACTGCTTCAATAACTTCAGCGGGTTTTTCTTCAGTTAAAGGCACTAAAATTTCAACTTGTGCGCCTTTACGTAGTGCATCAAGATAAGCGGTTAATTTTTGTCTTTTTACCATGGGTTCTAGTTGTGCTTTTACTGCCTCAAAAGGAGGAGGTGTTTGCTGTCTAGAATCTTCGCGTAAAATAACGTGCCAGCCAAACTGAGTTTTTACAGGTGTTGTTGTATATTTACCATTTTCTAGTTTTGCAACGGCTTCTGAAAAAGGAGCAACCATTTGTGCTGCACCAAACCAACCTAAATCACCACCTTGTGCTTTTGATGGACCCGTTGATTTCGTTGTCGCAAGCTTAGCAAAATCTGCATCTTTATCTAATTCAGCGATAATAGCTTTTGCTTCATCTTCTGTTTTAACTAAAATATGGCGTGCTTTGAATTCCGTACCGCCAGCCACTCTGCCTATTTGTTTATCATATTCAGCTTTTAACTCAGCTTCAGTCACTGGGTTTGATTTTATAAAATCTTCAATGGCTGCTTGTGATAACAGCGCATTTTTCATCATATTAAGGCGCTCTATAATCTCAGCTGATTGGTCAAGGTGTTTGTTTTTTGCCTCTTGTACTAATAATTCACGTTTAACTAATTCATCAACTAATTTGTCCGTGGGTATTTTTTGACCGCGAGCACGCGCACTAACTTCTTTAGTTAGTGTTTCAAGGTCTGCTTTGCTGATAAATTGACCATTAACAACAGCAATAGCATCCTCTTTTTGAATGCTAGGCGCTGATATAGTATTGGCATTTTGTTGACAACCAGAAACGAGTGCTGTGCCTGCAAGTAAAAAAGGGATTAGTTTTAATTTCATGTTGTTTATTCCTTTAGTTTAACTCAGTTGGGGTGAAAGCTTCTATGCCTAATGCGTGAATCTCATGTTTCATGAGGTCGCCTAAGGCGTTATAAATTAATTGATGACGTTGCACCATAGACTTGCCGTCAAATGCGCTAGAAACAATGCGCACATGATAATGACCGCCACCACTTTGTGCGCCTGCATGACCTGCGTGTGCATGGCTATTGTCAGCGAGCTCAAGGCTTTCTGGCGCTAAGGCATTAGTTAATAGTGTTTTAATTAAATCAATCGTCATTGTGGAAATACCTGCTTGAAAGGTTTTACGGTTACAGAGGTGTAAACCCCAGCAATTAAATAAGGGTCAGAATTAGCCCAGCTTTGAGCATCGGTTAAGCAATCAAAGGCAGCGATGACTAAACTACCGGTAAAGCCTGCTTTGCCTGGATCATTACTATCAATTGCCGGATGTGGTCCGGCAATAATTAAGCGTGCTTCGTCTTGTAAGATTTGTAAACGCTCTAAATGCGCTGGGCGAGCAGCCATTCTTTTTTCTAGGCTATTAGCTACATCGACACTAAGGATGGCATATAACATGAATTAATCCTCTGAATCGGCAGGTTCAGGCATATATTTATATAAAAATGCAAGTTGCAATAGGATAAAGACAGCCATTAATGCCGGTACGCCGAAGGTCTTAAAATCAACCCAAGTCTCAGTATCATAATTAAACATAACATAAATATTGATCACGCCAATACTGATAAAAAATAAGGCCCAGACAGTATTTAAAATACTCCAGACTTTTTTAGGCAATTCTAAATTAGCACCCATCATTTTTTCCATAATGGTTTTTTTACCAATAAACTGGCTACCTAATAAGACTGCGCCAAATAACCATTCAATAATCGTTAATTTCCATTTGATAAATTGCTCATCTTGTAAATAGAGTGTTGCGCCGCCCATAACAACCATTAAACCTAAAGTTACCCATTGCATAGTTTCTACTTTACGCAACTTAAACCAGCTATAAGCGACTTGGACAAAGGTTGCACCGATAACGACAGCTGTTGCAACATAAAGGTCATAGTTTTTATAGGCAATAAAAAATAGGACAATGGGAAAGAAATCAAAAAGTATTTTATTCATGAAAGTAGATGTGGGGCGTTATACGTAAAAATCAATGCCTGTAATAGTTGAGGCGATTTGTTGTTGTGGAATTTGGTTGTAAGTACTGGCGTAAGTACCTAGTGCTTTTGCAGTTCGTGTGCTGAGAGCTTCATTGTTGGGTGGAGCTGAAACCAATAATTGTTGAGTTTGTTTTTTTTGTGTTGCTGTGGCAAATTCATCACTTTTTGATAAACGTTGCTGCACATTGTTAGGTTTATCTAAGGTATTATCCAGCTGCGCGGCATTACTAGAGCGACTGGTGCTCTGTGTAGTTTGGCCGCTAGGCGCAATATAAAGGGATGAACTATGAATTTCCACAATAAAGTCTAAGCTGAAAAGGGAGGCAAATAATTGTCTAATTGTAGGTGCTTTTTTTACTTTTGTACATGTATCAAGAAGGCTTTCTGCTAGAATACTTGTATTTTTAGGAGGAACTGATGAATACCACAACACAAACTGAACTCGAGGCAGCCGCTTTTAGGCAGCTATTAGCGCATTTACAAGCGCACACTGAAGTGCAAAATATAGATTTAATGAATCTTGCCGATTTTTGCCGCAATTGTTTAGCTAAATGGTATCTAGCTGCTGCGGAAGAGCAGGGTATAACCATGGATTATGAGTCGGCTCGTACTTATGTTTATGGAATGCCCTATAGTGAGTGGAAAGATCAATTTCAATTAAAAGCAACGGCCGAACAAATGGCTTTATTTGAGAGTAAAAAAGCAGCGAAGGCACAAATATAAATTATGGATGATAAGCAATTAGACGCAATGTTTTCCGGCGTGATTGGTCAAGAATATGATACCTTGAAGTTAATTTGTCCCTTAGCAGCTAAAATGTCTCAGCTAGTGGGTGCAGGCGTTGAGCATTATGCGCAAGCTCGGCCGCAGAAAACGCTATCAATTTTAGAGTTAGGAGGTGGTACAGGGATTACTACTTTGGCTATTCTATTGGCTTACGAGTCAGTTCGTGTACTTTCGGTAGATAGTGAGCCATTAATGCAAGTTCAAGCAAAACAAAGCTTACGTAAATGGACTGAACAGGGGCGACTAGATTTTGATGGGCGTGATGCTCTAACAGTTTTACAAAATACCGCGACAGCGAGTATGGATATCGTTGCTTCGGCTTATACCTTACATAATTTTTTAGATAGCTACCGTGCTCAAGTTATCACAGAAATTTATCGTGTATTAAAACCAAGTGGACAGTTTATTAATGGTGATCGCTACGGTTTAGATGATATCTCATTACATACACGTATGATTCAAAAAGAAGTTAGTGGCTATTTTAAGGCATTGATTGCGATCAATAAACTTGATGTCCTAGAGCATTGGATTGTACATTTGTTTTCTGATGAATCAGAAAATCATGTGATGCGCGAATCATTTTCGCTCCGGCAATTACAACAAGTTGGTTTTTCGGTGGTACATTTGAGTGAGCGTTGTGAAGTCAATGCTTTAGTTATCGCAGAAAAATAGCTAGCTGATGTGAGAAAGTGCTATTTTTGTTGTTGTATTGGCTCAGATTATCACCTTTACCTGTTTAAGTGCATAATCATACTGTAAGCAATTGAAATATCTATAAATAGATATTGTGGTATTGCTTGAAATGTTTTTGAATCCTTACGTTTCAATTTGTTATAAAGGCTATTAGGTTTCACCACTATTTCCGGTGACTGGGTTAAGAGTGGCAAGGGTATTTACTTATAAAGTAAGTCGTTGTATATTCTGCCGTCTGAAGTGACAAGCTTCAGTTATCTATAATAATGAGTAATATTTTTTAATAATAAATAAGGAAAATTTATGATTTTAATGACTGCTGCATTTTGCGCATTTACACTAACTGCTGTTTTAGGTTTAATGATTGCGTTTAATTTATTTCGTGGAAAATTTGTTGCACGTTCTTCTAGTATTTTACATGGCGCATCTGCATTGCTAGGGTCGGTCCTTGCTATTGGTGCCGCGTTACTGGGTGAAACAGCTATCTACATCAATATTGTTATGGCAGTGGTTATTATTGTACTGGGTGTACTTGCTGCAATAAAACGCCATAAAACAGGTATTGTTCCTAAAGGAATTTTGCTTGTGCATATTTTATTGGCAGTCACTTGTTACCTAATGTTAGGTGCAACTGTATTTCTAGGAATTGATACAGCGGGACTGCTAGGTATTAACTTAGCATAGGGATATAAAAATCAAGGTAGGCGCGCTACCCCGCGCGCCTATTTTTTAAATCAAGACTTAAGTAGAGTTAAATTCGCCATGCTTTTATTGCCTTATTTGACAACGTCTCAGCGGGTCTTGTCGATAATACAACTGTAGCAGTTGGTAAACATCAGCAAAGTGGTTTTTTAAAATATCAGGCGCACAAAAGAAATACTCACTAAATACCGCAAAAAACTCGGCCGGGTTAGTTGCAGCATAAGGGTTAACGCAAACTCGTTGATGATGTTCAAGACGCTGGGTAAATAGCTGATAAGCTGCACTAAAAGTAGTCGCCCATTGCTCCGGGTGCATAGCAACATGTAGCGGAGGCATACCATTAGCACTGCCGTTCAAAGAATCCAGTTTATGAGCAATTTCATGTATAACCACATTATGTCCTTGTTGCCATCGTTGCCTATCCATTTCGATATCCTGCCATGATAAAATCAGCGGGCCTCTTTGCCATGATTCACCACTTAACAGGTGCGTTTCATGATGTACGATACCAAATTCATCTCTTTCATCTCGACTCACTTGAAACGCATCGGGATAGACAATAATATCGCTCCAGGTACTCACTAACTCTATTCCTAAAGCAAGTATAGGCAGACATGCCTGAACAGCAATCATCACTCGCATTTCCTCGGTAAGTTGAAAATCCTGCGCACCGAAGATGTTTTTTTCATGCACAAAGAGTGTACTCAATTCACGTAAATGCGCTTTTTCTACTGAACTCATGCCTTGTAATACTTGCAATTGACTTGTGACGGCTACCCAGAGCTTATGCTTAATAGCATAACGATGCAGAGTATATCGAGTCCTCGCGCGTTTTAAAAAAATCATAATACTGGGGTATTTATTTTTTAGCTTCGCCAATAGACATAAGTAGTATTAGCAGGTAAATAATCACTAGCATTGGCCAGAAATAAGGGGCAAGCAGCAAAATACCTAGGAAGACAAATATGAACGCTGCTATAAACATAAACGCGCTGATGCCTAAAAAAGCTAAAATCATCAGTATACCGGTGAGCACCATAGTGAACAGTAATGTTGGAATAGCTGCCAAACGAATTAATGGATCAGCGACTGGCTCGCCATTGATGCTTAGACTAAACTGCCCGACGCTTGGATGAAAAGAGTACACTAGCGCAGCAATAAGTATGCCTATAATGAATGTTTTTAAGATTAATTGATTGTTCTTTTGCTCTGACATGATATTAATTATCCTGTGAGATAGGTTTATTAGTGACGGTGTTCTAATTTAAACAAGGTAAAAAGCATAAAAAAGTGAAATAACAAACAACAGAAGCAGCCAAATAACAGCCGCGAGAACTGAACGGTTGTGGGCTAATATAGCGGCATAGCTTGCTTTTAATAAGTTATTACTGCCACTAGCGACAATAATGGCAGAGACCATTGCGTTTTCTGGTACAGAAAATTTCCCAGATAACAATGATAAAATGAAAGGATCTATATCAGTAAAACCGACCACAATAGAGAGAAAGTTAAGCCCGTTATTACCATAGTTTCCTACAACATAATTGGTAATAAAGGCAAACAATACAAACATAAAAGCAAATAGTATAGCCGTTGAAAGTTCCAGTGGGTGCTCGTTGCTATTAGTTGCTGGAATAACTGCGCCATTGTTATCCATATGTAGTAAACCCATAACGACTAAACAGCAAAGGATAATTAAAACAGCAAAAGGTAATAACAAGGTTTTACCAGCCGTACTATCGAGAAAGAAAATAATCGCTAATAACCTAAGATACATCATCGCAGTGGCCATGATTAAAGCCGAAGACACATGACTGCGGTCATCTTTCATTAAGCGGGCACGGCGACTAATCACCACAGAGGTTGCGGTGCTAGAATAAAGGCCGCCTAACACCCCAGTAAGTAATAGCCCACGAGTTTTAAAAAAATAAGTTTGTGCGAGATAACTGAGATAAGAAAAGCCAGATACTACGATGACTGCTAGCCAGACCTTATAATAGGTGACAGGTAAGCTCGGGGCAATCTGTTTATCAGGCAGCAGTGGTAAAATAACACCCGACAGAATAAGAAACTTAGCTAAAGTGACGATTTCATTATTAGCCAGACTTTCAGAAAAATGGTGGATCAGTGGCTTTTCACCCAGCATTAAAATTAATATCACCACAAATAGCACTAGAAACCAGCCAGGAAAATGTATAGCGACAGGGCCTATTAAGAAAACCAGTAGTGTCAATATAATTTCAAGTAGCGAATACTGTTTTTCCGCAGATTGATGCCAGTAAAAAACCAATAACATTGCGCCAAGTGTTCCTATGCCAATAGCAAAAAATAATCCCTGTGAATTAAGCTGATATAGCAGAAAGCCTAGTATTCCAACTAAGATAAAAGTCCGTACACTACCAAAACCATATTGGTATTGATTTATGCGCAGATAGCTATGAAATTCTAGGCCGACGATAAAGGAAAAGCTTATCGTCATGATAAATTGAATTAATAAGGGCGGGATAGCTTCGGTCACTTTTTTCTTTTTAGGATTGTCATAATGTTTAATTTCCTAGATTCAAGCTAGAAGCGCAACAAGCAAACGATTAATCAACGTGCCATACGGCGGTCAATTTCCGGCAAGGGTTATGGTTTTCACCTCGAAAACAGGGGCGTTTTTTATGCTATTTTGAATAGCTTGCATCAGTTTAGCTTTCGAAATCAGGCTAGTTTAATTCAGTTTTATCTAATATTTAAAATGTAGTGACTAGCGTTACAATTTTTCATTTACCATTCTTCTTGAAACCAGTAAAAATATTGCTTATTAAGTTCTCGCTCGGCTGCAAGCCAGTCATCTACTTCATGACCAGTAGCAAAATCTCTTTTTTCAGCTTTATAATAAGCACGTACTGCAATCATTTTCTGAAATTTTTCGGGATCTATACTTCCAGTATAGGTTCTTTGTTGTGGCCGGTCGTCAGTCATTTCTTTTCTCCAAATAAGCGGGCTCTGATTCACCCAATATGAATTTATCTTTTAACCGTAGTTGGCTCTGAATACAATAAACAGGCTCAACTTAAAGCGAGACAAATATTCGGCATCTTTCATTATTCAGTTTACCACTTTAAGTGGGAGTGACTTTAGCTGCGATGCAGACATGAACTATCGTGGCTAAAGCCACTCCCACGAAACATATTAAATAGGCATTAAAAGTGTAAGCTATTTTGGGCACTATATGAAGGGTGCCAAATATTTATGTGAAAAGGGGGAGGCAGTTTTTGCCCACCATGAAGGCTGCAGCACGGTTGGTAGAAAAGATTGCCCACGATTTATAAGTTGCCCCGTCTCAAATAGGTGGCCGCTATTGGCATCGAAAATAATCTTAGCGATACCATTTTATATGCGCCTCTTCGGCAGGAATATTGGCATAACTGTGTTCTGCGACTAGTCGAGGCGTGTAATCATCGGCAGGGCGATCTGCGGAGATGATAGTTTCATATAAATAACCATTAACAGCTCCCGGCAAAGCCGCTTTGCGTTCCATAAGTTGACAAAAAGGAGCGTTGTCGTCTAGCCCATCAGCATAAACTTCGACTCTGACACTGGCGGCCGATAAATCATCTAGGTATACATGCAAACTAATATGATACTCTGAACCGGATGATTCGATATGTAAATTTTGCATATAAATAGCTGGCCAGTGTTCGACTAATTTTAATTGCCATACTGCCAATTCCTTTGCGAGTACAGCATTATTAATGATACGTTGCTGATATTGAGTACTTGCGGGAAGATAATATTGTTCCACATAATCGCGCAACATTCGATTGCTGCTAAATTCAGGTGCTAATGTCGCCATGCTGGCTCGAATGCGGGCAATCCATTGTTCAGGGATGCCGCGTTCATTTCGCTGGTAGAATTCAGGAATAACCTGTTCTTCCAGTATACGATAAAGTGCATCCGCTTCGACCGCATCCCACTCTGGTTCTGTATGGGTTTGTCCATCGCCCAATGCCCAGCCGACATCAGGGCTATACGCTTCAACCCACCAACCATCCAGTTCAGATAGATTAAGCCCGCCATTAGCCAATAGTTTCATGCCACTAGTGCCACAAGCTTCCCAAGGTCTGCGCGGGGTGTTAATCCAGACATCCACGCCCTGTACGAATTGTTCAGCCATAGCCATATCATAATCAGCTAGAAATACCATATGCCCACGCACTTCAGGCCTGCGCACAAAGTTAGCCATTTCCTGAACTAATCGTTGGCCGTCTTTATCTGCTGGATGCGCTTTTCCTGCGATGACCAGTTGTACAGGATAATGGCAATTTGTTAGTAGGCGTATTAAACGTTCTGGGTCATGCAGTAATAGGTTGGGGCGTTTGTATTCGGCAAAGCGGCGTGCGAATCCCAATGTTAATGTATTGGGATCGAATATATTTTGCACTAAAGACTGCTCTTCATCTGAAGCTCGGCGTAAGCTTAATTTTTCAATAATCCGTTGCCGGACATACTGAACTAATTTGCCTCGGCTTTCACTACGAAAAGTCCATAAAACTTCATCTTCAATAGACTCTATTTGTTTACGTAGGTCATCTACTTTTCCTGACCAACGTCCTTTGCCACAGAAACATGTCCATAAGGCATCAGAAAAACTAGAATCCCAAGTAGGTACATGTACGCCATTGGTGACATAGCCAACGGGAATTTCTGTTATAGGCCAATGTGGATACAGTTGATGGAACAGTGTTTGGCTGACTTGGCTATGCAAACGGCTGACACCATTAGCAGCGGCGCAAGTACGCAAAGCAAAATAGGTCATATTAAAGCTTTTACTGGGATTCTCCAGTGAATCTTGTCCTAATGCTAAAAATTGCTGAAAGGAGATGCCGAGTGATTGTATTATCTCGCTTAAGTATTGTTGTATCAATTCTGGGCTAAAACAGTCAAATCCAGCAGCCACTGGTGTATGGGTAGTAAATACATTGCCTGCTCGTGTCGCCCAAAGTGCTTCTGAAAACGTTAGCTGATGTGTTTTTTGATAGGCACGAATGCGTTCTAAAGCCACAAATGCTGCGTGGCCTTCATTTAAATGACAGATTTCTGGTTTAATTTCTAAGGCTTCAAGTAAGCGCCAGCCACCAATGCCCAGTACAATTTCCTGCAATAACCGCATTTCTTTGCCGCCACCATATAATTCAGCGGTAATTGCTTGATCTACAGGGCTATTCATTAAGTCATTGCTATCCAGTAGATACAAGGAAACACGACCTACTTGAACTTCCCAGACACGAAGAAAGAGTTGTCGGCCAGGTAATTCTAGTGTAATCCTCAAACGATTGCCTTGTTTATCCAATGCGTGTCGGATAGGTAGGCTGGCGGGTTCATTATAAGGGTAGAAAGCTTGTTGAGCTCCTTGAGCATCAAGCATTTGTCGAAAATATCCCTGTTGATATAGTAAGCCAATACCGACCAAAGGTAGGTTTAAATCACTGGCTGACTTTAATAAATCACCCGCCAGGATACCCAAACCGCCGGCATAAATGGGTAGCGCTTCACCCAATCCATATTCCATGCTGAAATAAGCAATAGTGCCTAATTGAGATTTTGGGTATTCATTTTGCAGCCAGCCATCTTGACTGTAGTAATCAGCTCGCTCTTGCTTTAATGCGTCTAGTTTATTTAGAAACGGTTGCTCTTGAGCGAGCATTTCGAGCCGTTCCTTGCTAACATTTTGTAACAGCATCCACGGGTTTTGAGTTTTTTTCCATATTTCTGGTGCTATAAATTTCCATAAGGCATCTCCCGCATGGCTCCAAGTCCAGCGCAAATCTAGAGCAAGTTCAATTAATATTTCCAACTTGGCGGGAAGAGTACGAGGTAAGTAAGGAGATGTCATCGCTAATATCCTGTAAATTTATGATTTATGCTGTTGGTTATGCAAGGAGCCTCTAAGGTGGCTAAGGAAGCGACTGTGTCTTTTAGTTCTATACTCTAAATGACGATAAACTAATAATTTTAGGCCGTCTTCAATAAAGACCCAAAATAGACAATAAGCCCAGATTAATCCAATATATTCCCAAGAAATAGGGGTCACAAACCAGCCGAATCCAGCAATCAGTGCCGCGGCGATTTGCGTACTAATAATTGCAAATAAAAGGACCGGAGCAGGAAACGGACGGGTAAGAAAACAATTTCGGGTACGTGCAACAAACAGTGTTAAATGCCCAGCAATAGCCAGCTTTAGAAAAATAATGGTTTGTAGCTGATCAATACTGACATGAAAATGGTCACGTGCAATAATTAATAATAAAAAGGTTTCTCCGACACCTAGTACACCTAGTATTGTGGCAACTGTTAATACTTTCCGCATATCCCAGCGTACAGGGGTAGGAGAGAGCCAGGTATTATCTTTAGCAATAGTCAAGATTGGTAGATCATTCAATAATGCTAATAAGATAATCATCACTGCGGTAATCGGATAAAAGTTATATACCAGCATAGCAGTGACCATAAATAACATAATCCGAATGGTTTCGGTGATCCGGTAAATCGCATAAGCATTCATGCGTTCAAAAATACGCCGTGCTTCTTCAATCGCATTAATAATGACACTTAATCCGGTTCCTGTCAGCACCAAATCAGCTGCTGCACGAGCAGCATCTGTGGCACCAGAAACGGCAATCCCCACATCGGCTTGTTTTAAAGCGGGTGCGTCATTAACGCCATCTCCTGTCATGCCGACCAAATGGTTATTGGCCTGCAAGTCTTTCACTAGCCAGTATTTGTGCTCGGGAAATACTTGCGCAAAACCATCTGCGCGTTCAGCACACTGTGCTACATTATGAATAATATCGTCTTTATCTTTGGCTTTGATGATTTGCTCAGCCAATAAAATATTTTGTCCCAGACCCAGTTCATCGGCTATTTGTTTAGCAATCGCAATATTATCGCCCGTGACCATTTTAATATCGACACCATGCTCTTTTGCTTCTTGTATCGTACTAGCTGCATCTTCGCGTGGCGGGTCAAATAATGGCAAAATACCTAGAAATATCCAGCGTCCAGTCTCATCTGTTTTAGCAACACCTAAGGCACGATAACCTTTTAGGGCAAATTCATTAACGGTTTGATCGGCTCGTTTACGCATATTAACATCAGGAAGGCACAAATCCAAAACTACCTGTGGCGCACCTTTACTCACTTTAAAAAGGTGTCCTTCCAAAGGTTTTATGGTGACTTCAGTACGTTTTTGAATAGGATCAAAAGGGATGAAATGTTGTTGCTGAAAGTCTGCCAGTATTTTTTTATCGTTTAGTGTCAGCAGAATAGCACTATCAATTGCATCAGGATTTTCCGAATCAGAAGCTAAGGCTGCTGCTAGAATCACCCCATGTTCATTGGCACCGTCAAATACTACCGGCTCCCCCAGCGTTAACTTATTCTGGGTTAATGTCCCCGTTTTATCGGAACAAAGAATATCCATACCTGCTAATTCTTCAATGGATTCCAGCCGAGAAACGATCGCTTTCAATTTAGCTAGCTTGATGGCTCCTACTGCCATAGTGACCGAGAGCACAGCAGGCAAAGCAACAGGAATTGAAGCCACCGTCAGAATTAATGCAAATTGCACCAACTCCATCATCGGTAATTGTCGTTCAAATCCAACCAGTATCAATACGACTACCAGTGCTAAACTGATAAAAATCAGATAATCACCAATCTGCATAACAGCTTTTTGAAAGTGCGATGCACTTTTGGCTGAATTTACTAGTTTTGCAGTTTTACCAAAATAAGTATTGGCTCCAGTACTCGTCACCACGCCCGTCATTTCACCTTGTTTGGCAATCGTACTAGAATAAATTAAATCCCCGCTACGTTTATCAACAGGCAAAGATTCACCAGTCAATGCCGATTGATCGATGCTGAGATAATCACCCGCTAGCAAGGCAATATCCGCAGGCACCACATCACCCAAGCGTATTTTAACCTGATCACCTGGTACTAGATGTGAGGCATCAATACTAAGCCATTGTCCATCCCTGAGTACACGAGCTTTTAATGCCAGGTTCTTTTTTAATTGAGCAATAGCGTTGCCGGCCTGATATTCCTGCCAGAAACCGACGATGGCATTAAAAAATAACAAGATAAGAATAATGACTAAATCTTCAGTATGGTGAACAATAGCAGACAAAATTGCCGCTATTTCTATCATCCAAGCAATTGGCCCCCAGAAATAAGACAGAAATTTTATGATATTACTCTTGTGTTTCTCCTGAATGGTATTTAGGCCATAGAATGCGAGTCGTGCTTTTGCATCTGCTTCTGAAAGACCGTTCACATCACTATTCAGATATTCTAAAATAGCATTAGCCTCTAATAATCTGACTTTATCTGCATCCAGTGGTGGTGGAAATTTCTGAGTATTTTTTTTCATCGTAAATATCCTGTTCATTAAGTTAATATCTTCGCCAAAATAGAACATCACTCTAGTAACTAAATATTTTTCTATGTACTTAGGAATGAGCACAAATTAATTTAGGCAAGTTCAATTTAAGAATTATAATGATGCAACTCATAAACTTTATTTAAAATCGACCCAAGATAAAACCTTACTCAAAAGAAATTGAAGCGCAGATGCGAGAA